>JAICSS010000006.1 GCA_025936755.1 Solirubrobacterales bacterium
CCGAACCGTCTTCATGCAGACATTGTGAACGGGTGTGGGGTGGGGGTTGGGTGGGCGAGCACACCCAACCCAACAACCACCCCCCACACCGGCGGGAGGCGGGCCGGGGGGGGGGCGGGCGGCCTCCCCCCCCCCCCCCCCCTGCGGCTCCTTCTCCTTTTTCTGACACTTTTTTGTCGGGGGTGTTTTTTGGTGGGGCGAACAAAACCCCCAAACCCCCCCACCACACCCCCTTACGAAGTGGCTAGCGGACCGGCGTCAGCGGTCCTTGGCCGCTGAGTACAGAGATCGCGTTGCGGGCGGCCAGCTCGGCCATCGCGGTGCGGGTCTCGACCGTGGCCGAGCCGAGGTGCGGGACCAGCACGACGTTGTCGAGCTCCGGCAGCCGCCGCTCGACGTGCGGCTCGCGCTCGTAGACGTCGAGGCCGGCGGCGGCGATCCGCCCCTCCTCCAGCGCCGCCGCCAGCGCCCCCTCGTCGACGACCGGGCCGCGGGCGGTGTTGACGAGGACGGCGCTCGGCTTCATCGCCGCAAGCTCGGCCGCCCCGATCAGGTGATGCGTCTCCGGGGTCAGCGGGCAGTGGAGGCTGAGAACGTCGGCCTCGGCCAGGAGCCGCTCCAGCGGCATCCGCTCCGCCTCCAGCCCGGCCTCGACCTCGGCCGGCGCCCGGTGGCGCGAGTGGTAGGCGATCCGCATGCCGAAGGCGCGCGCCCGCTGCGCCACCCGCCTGCCGATCCCGCCGAGGCCGACGATCCCCAGCAGCTTCCCCTGCAGGCCGCCGCCGAGCATGAAGTGCATCCCCCAGCTCCAGGCGCGGCCGGAGCGGACCAGCCGGTCCCCCTCGACGACCCGCCGCGTGGTCGCCAGGATCAGAGCCAGCGTCAGGTCGGCGGTCGCCTCGTCGAGGACCCCGGGGGTGTTGGTGACGACGACCCCGCGCTCGGCCGCCGCCGCCACATCGACGTTGTCGTAGCCGACGGCGACGTTGGCGACGCAGCGCAGCTGCGGGCCCGCCGCATCCAGCAGCTCGGCGTCGACGCGGTCGCCGAGCAGGGTCAGGACCGCCTCGGCGCCGGCGACCAGGTCGAGCAGGTCCCGGCGCGGGATCGCCGCCTCGCGCTCGTCGCTGCGCACCTCGCCGGCCTCGCGCAGCAGCGCCACGGCGCTCTCGGGCAGGCGGTTGGTGAGGACGAAGAGCGGGCGCTGCGGCGCGGCCATCGCCAGACGCTAACGCCCGGGTCGCGGCTTCAGCACCACCAGGCAGAGGTCGTCGCGGATCGGCCGGTCGGCCCAGGCGAGGATCGCCCGTTCGCTCTCGCCGGCGATCACCCGCGCGGCGAGCCCGGTGAGGGGAGCGATCACGCCCCTCAGCCCCTCGAGGCCGAACATCTGCTTGCCGCGCCGCACGTCGGTGGCGCCGTCGGTGTAGACGAGGAGGCCCTCGCTGCCGGCGATCGACGCCTCGGTGTTCTCCAGCTCCAGCCTCTGCTCGGCTCCGAGGAGGAAGGTCGACCCGTCGGCGGGGAGCTCGTCCAGCTGCGGCAGCCGCAGCGGCGGCGGGTGGCCGGCCCGCGCCCAGCAGACGCTCTCGTCCCCGGGCAGCAGCCGCACGCAGACGGCGCTGACCAGCTCGTGGCGGCGGCCGGGCCGGTCGGCGAGGGCGGCGTTGGCCATCGTCAGCAGCTCCGCCGGGTCGCTGGTGTTGGCGGCGAAGGCGGCGAAGCGGGCGCGGATGAAGGTGGCGAGCCGGGCCGCCTCCGGGCCGTGGCCGACGACGTCGCCGACGATCGCGACCGCCGAGCCGTCGGGCCCGTTGGTCAGCAGGTAGAAGTCGCCGGAGACGCCGAGTTCGGAGGGGACGAAGGCGGCCCCGGCCTCGACCCCGGCGAGGTCGGGGATCTCGGTCGGGGTCAGCGCCGCCCGGATCGCCTCCAGTTCCTCCGCCGAGTGCTCGAGCGCCCGCAGCCGCTCGCTCACCCAGGAGGCGGTCGCGGCGACGGCGAAGAAGAACGCGGCGCGGATCGCCAGCGCCAGCCCGAAGTGCGGGACGTGGTGGAGGAGGTGCCCGATCGCGTAGAGGGCGACGCTCGCGAGGACGGCGAAGCAGGCGCCGCGGCGGCCGAACCACCAGGCGGCGAGCCCGATCGGCAGCGAGTAGAAGAAGGCGATCCCGGAGGAGGCGCTGGCGACCAGCAGCCAGGCGGCGAAGACGGCGAAGACCGCGAGGACGATCCAGGCGATGCGGGCGTTTCGCGAGAGGTCCCTCGGCACTTGGGCGGACCCTACAACAGGCCCGCCCGCCGGCCGGTGACAAGCTCGGCGGGCGGGCGGGGTGCAGCTTTACGGTGGATCAGATGCGGCTCGGAAGGCTGCTAGTACCACTTCCCGCGGGCGAAGCCGCCGAATGCGATCAGCCCGATCAGGGCGACGATCAGCCCGATCCAGAAGCTCCAGACGATCATCAGCACGATCCCGATGATCACGAGGATGCCTCCCAACGAGATCCCGCCGACGCCGGCTCCTCTATCTGCCCTGGTGTTCATCTGTCCTCCGTTTCGACGTGTGCAGTGTCATCAGACGACTGGTCTGCACCAACAGCTACCCCGAGCGTCCCTTTCTCACTCCGGTTCGGGGGCCTCCTCGCCCGGCCACTTGCCGGTCAATTTCGCGAAGGAGGTGCGGGTGCCGTGGTCGACCAGGCCTTTGACGAGGCGGAAGATCGCCCCCTCGACCAGCAGCGCCGCGACCAGCTTCGGCCAGGAGAACTCGCGGTGCTCGGGCTTCGGCGGCTCCTCTTCGTCGATCAGCCCCCAGACCTGTTCGAAGACCTTCTTGCCGACGAGCCCGGCGATCAGGCCGAGCACGAGGCTGATCGGGGCGAAGACGACCTTCATTGCGTGGCTCCCATGGATCGCTCCTCTCAGGTGGTCTTCTGGTCCTTGGGCTCGTCCCGCGGCTCCAGCTGGATCTCCTTCTCGGCCCGCGGACGACCTTCGTCGATCTCGGCGCTGCGCTCGCGCTCGGCGTTCATCTGGTGGCCGAAGAGGATCGCCAGGTTGGTGATCCAGAACCAGAGCAGCAGCACGACGAGGCCGGCGAGGGTGCCGTAAGTCTTGTCGTAGGAGCTGAAGTTGGAGACGTAGAAGGCGAAGATGGCCGAGGCGACGGCCCAGACGACGATCGCGACCAGCGCCCCCGGGGTCACCCACTTGAAGCCGCGCAGCTTCACGTTCGGCGTCGTGTAGTAGAGGACGTCGACCATGAGGATGAAGATCGCCGCCATCACCGGCCACTTGGCGACGTTCCAGACGTCGACCGCGGTGCTGCTGAGGCCGATCGGGCCGGCGACCGCTTCGACCACCGGGCCGGTGAGGACGAGGCCGACGGCGAGCAGCGCCATCATCACGATCATCGCCAGGGTGACCGCGATCTGCAGCGGCCGCAGCTTCCAGAACGGGCGGCCCTCGGGGGTCTCGTAGATGATGTTCGAGGCGCGGGTGAAGGCGCCGACGTAGCCGGAGGCCGACCACAGCGCCACCGCCAGGCCGACGACGAAGGCGAGGCCGGCCGCGCTCTGGTTTTCGACGATCGATTTGATCGGCCCTTCGAAGGTTTCGGCGCCGGATTCGGGGCCGATTTCGGTGATGATTTCGGTCAGCTTCGAGGTCGTCGTCTGCGGGTCGCCGAAGATCCCGATCAGCGAGACCATCGCGATCAGCGCCGGGAACAGCGAGAGCAGGCCGTAGTAGGTGAGCGCCGCCGCCCAGTCGCTGAGGTTGTCCTCCTGGAACTCGGTCAGCGTCCGCCTGAAGGTCGACGGGACGCCGGACTTCGAGGCCTCGCCCTCGGGCCTGTAATCGCGGCGGACGCCGTTTCCCTCCATACCGGCTACCTGCCCGTTCCCCCCGCCTCCTAATCCCGCGTCGTTTCCCGACTTTTGGGTGCCATAGGAACCAAAAGGGTGGAAACGATCTTCAGATTGGCGGTAGCTGCTGCTCTTCGCTGAGGAGGGGGGCGAAGAGGTCGCCTTTGGCGGCGACGCGCTCCAGGACGGCGGCGTGGTCGAAGACGAGGGCCGCGCGGTCCTCGGCCGCCAGTGCCGCCTCGACCTCGTCCCACTCCAGCGGCGTCGAGACCGTCGGCCGCTCTTTCGCCCGCAGCGAGTAGACGCAGACGGTGGTCTTGTGGCGGTCGTTCTGGCTCCAGTCGATGAGGACGCGGCCGGGGCGTTTCGCTTTCGACATCTGCGAGACGACGCGGTCGGGGAACCTGCGCTCCAGGGTCTCGGCGACCGCCTTCGCGAAGGGCTTGGTCTCGGCGTAGGTGATGTCGCTGTTCAACGGGACGTAGAGCTGCATCCCCTTCGAGCCCGAGGTCTTCGGGTAGCACTCGAGACCCAGCTGCTCGAACATCCCCCGCAGCCAGACCGCGACCTGGGCGCAGTCGACGACGTCGGCGGGGGCGCCGGGGTCGAGGTCGAAGACCATCGAGGTCGGCCGCTCCATATCCGCGCAGCGGGAGAGCGAGGTGTGCATCTCGATGTCGGCGAGGTTGGCGAGCCAGACCAGCGTCGCCGTGTCTTCGACCACGCAGTAGTCGATCTCGCCCTTGTGGCGATCGCTGTAGACGCTCGCCGTGCTCACCCAGTCCGGCCGGTGTTTCGGGCAGCACTTCTCGTAGAAGTGTTTCCCTTCGACCCCTTCGGGATAGCGCTTCAGGGTCAGCGGCCGGCCGCGCAGGTGCGGCAGCAGCACCTCGCCGATCCGCGCGTACCAGTCGATCAGCTCGCCCTTGGTGAAGCCGGTCTGCGGGTAGAGCACCTTGTCGAGGTTGGAGAGGTCGAGCTCGCGGTCTTCGACCGTGACCGCGGCTTTGCTGCGTGCCCGTTTCACCGCGGTCGCGGTCAGCCGCTCGCCCTGCGGGTCGGTCGCCTGCTCGAGCACGACCTCCTCGGCCGGCTTGTCCTCGCGCAGGCCTTTGAAGGCGCCGTGGCGGACCATCCCCTCCTTCGTCATCTGTCGGAACTCGATCTCGGCGACCAGCTGGGGCTTGACGAAGATCGCGCCTTTCGGCGGTTTGGTGCCGGCGCCGAAGGGGCTGGTCTTGCGCTCCAGCGGGGCGAGCCGCGCCATCAAGGCGACCAGGTCCTGCTCTTTGAACCCGGTCCCGACTTTGCCGCCGTAGCGGAGGACCGGCTTGCCCCCGTCCTCCTCGAAGTAGCCGACCAGGAGCGCTCCCAGGTGGTTGCGGCGCCGGCCTTCTCCCGGCGTCCAGCCGCCGATCACCATCTCCTGCCGCGTCGTGTTTTTCACCTTCAGCCAGGTGCCGGTGCGCTTGCCCGGGCAGTAGACGGAGTCGAGCCGCTTCAGCATCACGCCCTCCAGCCCCTGCTCCTTGCTCGCCACCAAGAGCTCCTTGGCGCGGCCGACCGAGTAGCCGGGGGTCTGCCAGCTCTCGCCGGAGAGCCCGAGCCCTTCCAGCAGCTCGCGGCGGCGCGTGTACGGCTCGCCGGTCACGTCTTCGCCGTCTAGATAAAGGAGGTCGAAGACGACGTAGACGACGGGGTGGGTTTTCATCCGCCGTTTGACCACGTTCGGGTCGGTGTTGTGGATCCGCTGCTGCAGGCGCTCGAAGCTCGGCTTGCCGTTCTCGTCGAAGGCGACCAGCTCACCGTCGAGGACGGCGTCGTGAGACCCCAGGGCGCGGTGGATCCGCCGCACCTCGGGGTACTGGACGCTGACGTCGTTGAGGTTGCGGGTCTGCAGCGTCACCCGGCCCGGCCGGCAGTAGGCGAGCGCCCGCACCCCGTCCCACTTCACCTCGACCGCCCACCTGCCGTCCTCGCGCGGCAGGGTCGAGAGCCGCGCCAGCATCGGCACCACGTTCTCCGGGAACGGGTCGCGCTCGCGCACGGGCGGGTCGATCCGGTGGATCATCCAGTCCTTCTCGGCCTTGCCGGCGCGGAAGAGCGCATAGCGGCCCTGCAGGCGCCCGCCGTGGAACTCGACCATCACTTTCCCCGGCTCCCACTTCTCCAGCTCGTAGGTGCCGGCGTCCCAGATCTTCATCGTCCCGGCGCCGTAGGAGCCCTTCGGAATCTCCCCCTCCCAGTCCAGGTAGGAGAGCGGGTGGTCCTCGGTGTGGACGGCCTTGCGGTTCTCCTCGGGGGTCTCCGGGATGCCGTTCGGGATCGCCCAGGAGGCGGCGACCCCGTCGTGCTCGAGCCGCAGGTCCCAGTGCAGGCGGCGGGCGCTGTGTTCCTGGACGACGAAGCGCGGCGCGCCCTTCCTCCTGCGCCGCTGCTTCGGCGCCGGCTCGGAGGTCCTGCCGAAGTCCCGCTTGCGCTCGTACTCGGTCAGCTCGTCTTTTGCCTGCTCGGTCTTCGTCTTCGCCATAGGATCGGTGCTTGCGCTCTACTCGGCCCAGCCTCTCGATTCTCCTCCTGGTCTGCCTCGGCTGGGTCCTGGCGGGGAGCGCCTCGGCGGAGCAGCCGCGGGAACCCTTCTTCCCCGGCGCCGGCAGCCGCACCTACGACGCCTCCTCCTATGACGTCCGTCTCGCCTACCGCGGCGACGGGAGCATCCGCGCCTCGACCGCGATCAAGGCGCTGACGACGAGGCGGGTGACCGAGTTCTCCCTCGACTTCTTCGGCCCGCGGGTGAACGCGGTGAAGGTCAACGGCAGGGCGGCCCGATTCAGCCGCAGCCACGGCAAGCTGCGCGTCCGCCCCGCGCGGGCGGTTCCGAAGGGTGCGGTGCTGGCGGCGACCATCTCCTATGCGGGGACCCCGCCGGAAATCACCGACCCCGACGGCTCGCGGGAGGGTTGGCACCAGACCTACGACGGGGCGCTGGCGGTCGGCGAGCCGCAGGGAACCGCGGCCTGGATCCCCTGCAACAACGTCCCGACCGACAAGGCCGAGTTCAAGTTCACGGTCAGCGTGCCGGTGGGGCTGAAGGCGGTCGCCAACGGACGGCTGAGAAAGGTAGAGCGCCGGGGCGGGCGGACGACCTACCGCTGGACCGAACCGGCGCCGATGAGCACCTACCTGGCGGTCCTAGACATCGGCCGCGGCCGGCTCGTCAGGGGGGCGGCCGGGGGTGAGCCGTCCTGGACGCTGGTCGACCCGCTCCTGGCGCGGCGCTCGCAGCGGGTCCTCGCGCACCTGCCCGAGGTTGTCGGGTTCGAGGCCCGGCTCTTCGGCGGCTACCCGTTCGACTCCGCCGGCTCGATCGTCGACTTCGCTCCGGGGCTCGGCTACGCGCTGGAGAGCCAGAGCCGGCCGATTTACGCCTTCACCCCCGACCTCACCACGCTGGTCCACGAGACCGCGCACCAGTGGTTCGGCGACGCGGTCGGGCTCGAGAGCTGGCCGCAGATCTGGCTCAACGAGGGCTTCGCGACCTGGACCGAGTGGTACTACGCCGAGCGCCACGGCGGCCGCAGCGCCCACGCCGTCCTCGAGCGCCTGCTCCGGGTGCCGGCGAGCGAGACGGGGTTCTGGAACCCGCCCTCGGGACGGCCGGCCAGCGCCCGGCAGCTCTTCGGCCCCAGCATCTACGTCCGCGGCGCGATGACCCTGCAGGCGCTGCGGGAGAAGATCGGGACGAAGGCGATGCTGCGACTGCTGCGCCGCTGGGCGGCCGAGCACCGCTACGGCAACGCCACCACCGAGGAGTTCGTCGCGCTCGCCGAAGAGGTCTCGGGGCGCGACCTCGGAGCATTCTTCCGCCGCTGGCTGTACCGGCGGGGGAAGCCGTGAGGCGAGCGGCCGCCCACTAGCTCGTCGAGACCGCCCAGACCTCGGGCCTGCCCCTGGTCGCCCCAGAGGAGCGCGACGCCGGGCGAGCGACATCCTCGGCACCGGTGAGCTATTCGCGGCCCCAGATGACCGACCGCAGACGGCCTCTGGGCCCACGGCATTTAATCTTCGGCGGTAGCACCGTCAGGAAGCAGCTGTTTGCATCGATTTCCACTGTCATCCAAGCCAGATCGCTGGAGGAAAGACTGCAAGCGGGTCGGCGCGCTGAATTATTGCTAGCACTTCGTTGCCAGACGCGGCTGGGCCAGCGAGGTCTTACCGTTGTGGCCAACCATCTTTACCAGCGCCGACTCTGACCGCGCACAAAGGTTGCGGCTATTCACTAGCAAGCCCTTTCTACCCCCGCTCATCTTCAGGGTGAATGCGCTTACAGGAGCGTCAGGAATACTGGAGAAAGTGGCTCGGATTCCTTGATTCTTCGAATCGATATGACCCACCAGCGTGATCTCAAACTGACCTCTCAGGTCAGCCACTAGATCTGGAAGCCGATGACTGGAGGATCGCAGGTATACGGGGCCCTTCAATGGCTTGTCCAACAGGGGCGTAACTGCCCTCGCGTATCCATAGATGGAACCGCGGGGACATATATCGGCAGCGAATTGCACGCGCGTGCAGATCGTATTGATGTGCTCCTGCGCCAAGAACTCGGAGTGAGGCAGAGCAACCGAGACACGATCGATATTTGCATCCCCGCGGCGAGCCTTTAGGGTTGCTCTCAGGGCAGGGTACTGGGTCCTTTTGGTGCCACCCTTGAGGCGAAGCGAGAGGCGAGGCTTGAAACCAAGCCGCATGCACCTGCCGACTTGGAACGGACTGGCAAGCGAGGCAAACCCTCCACCGGCTCCGAACACGCTCGCGTTGACGGCCATGCGATCACAGCTGGTCGGATTGAGGGTCGTGTGCGGGCGATCCACTCTCAATCGCACGTCCTGAATTCGCAGCAATACGCCATGGACGACGGTGGGGAAGGGATCAGAGATAACGCTGACCGCAGCGGTACGTGGGTCGATCCTGATTCCCGCCCTGACGACCACATTGCCGAAATCGAATGGGCCAATCACAGCCGGAACGACGATCGCGAGAGACAGGGGAGCCTCTTTATACGGACCCGCCAAATAGGCCTGTCCGGAAAAGAAGGCCGGGGAGGTCCCCGCCCCTACTCCGACGTCGACCGATCCCATCCGGCTCTCCGCAGGACAACTGGACTTAGCCAGCTCAGGACCCCCGGCACCTTCCGCTGCGGAGATAGCGGAGATAGCGGACTCGGAGCAGTAGGGGATGCCGGCAAGCTTCGCGGTTAGACCTGGCGGCAGCGTGGTATCCAAGCGGGCTAACTCCTGCTCTTCGTCCTTCCTGTTGAGGCGAAAGACGAAGGGTGAATAGGAACCCGCGACGGGATTGAGCGTGCCGGCGTTCATCGTCGGAGCGAAGGGGCGGCCCTGGAGACCGTTTGGGCAGGGGCCACCGTTTGCTCCTCTGGTGATCTGAAGATCATCGCTGACCCCCACAGCCTCCCCCGGTTCCGCCCATGAAGTTAGCGACCCATGCACCACTGGGCTGCCGCAGGTGGAGGGAGTGAGCAATGGTGCTCTATCCCCCCCGAGCAGCTGCACCGAGACATCTTCAAACGGCAGCTGAGGTAGTTCATCGAAGAGGACGGTGATCTGCCCGGTGACATCGTCGAGGTCGAGACGACCGGCGATCTTCAGCAAGATCCCCCGTTCTTCGGTGTCGTGCAGAGCAAGGTAGACGGCCAGTGGCGCTCCAAAGGGATTTGACCCCTGCTCGGCCATGTACAGCGACCCTTCCACCGGCCCGTCGAGGACTGGGGTCTGCACGGAGACGCTGCCAACGCGGGAGGCGGCGGGACACGCGACGGGGTCTGCGTTACCAAGGCCGATCTCGGCTTCGGAGCAACCCTTGAGACCAGCGGCGAATGCAGGCGAGACGGTCATCCCCTCCGGCAGCTCCAAGCGCACGCTCTTCACGGGTGGGGTTGCCTGCCCGCTGGGATCGAGGCTCTGAGGCACATGCAATCCCACAGTTAGCCCACTGGGCGTGTTCGCGGCTGAATCCGCTCCCCATACAGCGATCGAGGGATCGAAACCAGGCTGGTCACAGTCGGTCATCTGCCCCAACGGAACTTCGATCTCCGGCCCGAAGCTTCCGATGTTCTGCCAAGAGTCGTATTCACCGATCTTGATCGCATTCGGGCCATCGCACTGCGAGGGCAGCGAAAGGAAGGATTTCGGTGGGACGCCGGCAGAGCATTCGTTAGACACTCCACCATCGACGAACTCGGGGCAGCGCTCATAGTTGTGGCTGGAATCCGCAGGGACGCCCCAGAGCGTCATCTTCTGGAAGAACACCGGCAGCGTCTCATTGGCCCCCGTCACCCTGGTTCTAATCGCATAGCCTCGAGAGGGGTCAAGCGAGACCCGCACGTGGATCGGGTTGTTGGCAACCTGGAAAGCGAGGTCGCTCACGACGCCTTTCGGATGCTCCATGTTGAACACACCGGTGGAGAACTGAGTGAAGGTGGTATTGGCGAGAATCGATATGGGAGCCGTGGTCGCATCGATTCTTCCCACCTGACTTGACGGGGGGCATGCGTTCGCCAGAAACTCCGCCGGCTTGCATTCGCCAACTGCAGCGGGGTAGCCGGTAAAACCTGGCGGGAAGTCGACCCGCAGGTCTCGCAGATTGCCGGAAGGCGCCTTGTTCTCTGGAACATCGGGGGACGGCGGTTCCTTGTCCACGGGTTCAGCAATCGAGTTGAAATCGAAGGCAAGCGTAAAGAGGTCAGGGTGAGACCCTGCCATCCGAACGGGCATCTGATCCTCTTCCTGGAGGAAGTCAGCTTCAACGCTGAGGGGGACGATCCCGAAAGGCGCAGGAGAGCTACTGATCGTCGTCGGCTCGGTGGCGCTCACGGGGGTGGGGGCACCACCACCCGACAACGTTGCCTCCGTCGTCACAATTCCGCTTGCGCTCGGAGCGACGGTGACTGACAGCACCAATCCCGCCGCGATCGCGTGGTGGGGGATTGGAGTGGTGGTAGTGCAGATGACCGCAGTGTCGCCTGGTGCGCCGGGACAGCTCCAATCGGCGTTGAACGAGTTGGTATTCGCCTGACGGACTTCCCGTCGGGTAAGACCGTCTGGCAGGGTGATCGTCAGCGTCACCGGGCCGCTGCTGTCACTGGAGCCGACGTTTTCGACGCTGAACCAGTACTCCGGAGCGCTCTCGCCGCCCGCACCCGGAGCGAAGTTCGTCTCGTTGTGGTGAATGCCAAGATCCCAAACTGGAGCTGCTGCGGCCGAGGCCGAGCCCACCAGGCAGCAGGATGCCATTGCGATGATTACGAGCAGATACATCAGTCGACGGGGGTTCATCGGCTCGTCCTCCAGCTAGCGGTGATCTGCGGTCGTCGTGATTTCGAGTGATGTCGTCTCTTGTGGCGGCGATGACACCGGGGCTTCCTATGGCTCCGCTTCTTTCGGCGGAAGCAGGGCTTCGGGTTGCCCGGTCCCGAGAAGCTGCTGGTGCCTGGAGAAGCATCGCTTGGTCTAGCGGGGGCAACAGGCGGCGCTTCCGGGCAGGCCTTGCCTGGACAGTTGCTCGGCACCGGAGCAGGAAACCCGCCACCGATCCGAGCGTCATAGAGACGCGTGAAGCCGTCCATCGCGTCGAAGGTCAGCTGCCCGGCAACCGTGAAGAAGACATCGTGGCCACTTGGGGTCATGCCGCTGATACCCGGGGCGCTGGCGGGGCCTGGCCACTGAGTCTCTCCATCCGTAACGAGGAACAATCGGCCGTCGCGCCACTCGTAGGCGTCGCTGCCAACGACCGCAGGCTGCCCTGGGCCAGCGGTGTTCTCGTCTCCAGGGACAAGTGGCGTCGAAGTGACAAACACGAAATCTCCGTCGCTGTCGAGAGGAGTCTCATTGGGACCAGCTTGGTCAAAGATGCTGAGGAGGCTTTGCGGAGCGGCCGCTATCGGTTGCTCTCCGTCCTGCGGGCACGAGACGCAGGTCAGGGACCGGCTCCGATCGTCGTAGCGGTAGTACTGCTGGGTTAAGCCATTGTCACTGCCATTCAACGGATTCAGAGACGCCGCAGCCGAGCGGAATACAAGTACCGACCCATCCGGATTGATCGCCTCTCCCTGCTGGGCGATGTCCCCGACGTTGATGTCACTTGCGGGAGCGATGTATCGAGTGCTCGCGCCGCTTACGTCCACTCGATAAAGACCTGGAGTCGCTGCGCCCGGCAGCAAGCGATGCGGTGATACAAAATACACGCGGGAGCCATCGTCTGCGACCGCAATCCTGCTGTTTGCGTTTCGTTCGGCGCTGGGCACATCTGCATCGACCGTATGGGACAGGCAGGTGAGGCAGGTGAGGCTGCCATCGCCAATGTCATAGCGGTAAACATCTCCTCCCCCACCTTCGCCGCAGGTAAGCAACGCGTTGTCATCTGACGACAAGCGACTGCGAGTCCAGAAGAAGATTCCGTCGTTCGCGCCCTTGATGAACTCGGCGCGGCAGGTCGGTCCGGAGAGAGCGGGCCCAGAAACCAGCGTGGTCGATTCATCGTTCAAATCCCGCAGATAGAGCTGAAAGCGATTGTCGCAGTCTTCTCCCTCGCTGGGAAATACGACCCAGGCGCCGTCGGGCGCAACCCAACCTGCCGAACGTATGGGGAAGGGTTCCGGCAGTGCCGGAATGGAGGGCTGAGGAGAGCTCACTCCGCAGGTCGGAACAACATCGCCGGGAAGGAGGCTCACCATCTTCGGTGATCCCGAGGTGACGTCGTAGAGATACGGATGAGTGCCGACCGGATGATCGGGATCGACCGATCCCTTCAACTGCATGATCAGACGCGAACCGTCGGCGGAGGCCTCGTAGAAGTTGTCGTAGGAGCCAAGAGGCTCGTACAGTTTTTCGAATCCAGATCCCCAATTGATTCGAAAGGACGTAACACCCGCTGAACCCGCGTAGAGCAGAATGACGTCAGAGAGATCGCTCGAAGCCAACGGAGCGAAAGAGATATTCCCCACCAATTCGTCGCGGGCCGGAACCGTCGTGACACTTCTCCACCCAGACGGAGTCCGTTCAGCCAGCGCTTGGGTGAAATTGGTTCCGGTCGACGTCTCGGAAGTTCCGCCGTTCACCTGATAGATGGCTCTTTCCCCATTGTCGGAGATAGCGGTGGCCCCGGCTACCGGGTTTCCGTTGCTGTCTTCCACGCTGACCTGCTCCCAGCCGCGGTCGCTGCCAGGGGGCCCAGGAAATGGCGCTGGCGCCGGCGGCGTATTGGTGGCCCGGGTGGCCACCGTCATGTCCTCGCCGACGCTTTGGCCAGTGATGTTGCCATTGTCGGCAACCAGCCGGTAGTGATAGCTGGTGCCTGGCTCGAGGCCGGACACCAATTCGGAGACCAGCACGTATTGGCTGCCCGAGCCAGCCGGCAGTGAGGACGTCGACTGGCAGGGGTTGGCGTCGCATGGCCCAGCCGTCCCGTACTCGAAGTGATAGGTCGTCGCAGCTCCCATTGGGGCCACTCGGCCTTCCAGGCGTACAGTGGTCGCAGTTCGAAGAGGCGCGCCGGTGGTCTCGACGAGAGCACCGCTTGCGGTGGTAAAGGTGTTGTCGTCCCCAGTGGAACTTCCGCTTGAGTTCGTTGCCCGCAGGCGATAGTGGTATTCCGTCCCAGGTTGGAGACCGGAGATCGACGTGGAGACGGGAACGGCACCGTCTCCTTCGCCCGCACTGGTAGGACTCGCGGGTGCCACACTGCCGTAGGAGGTGGTGGACCCATATTCGAACTGCCAGGTCGTGGCATCTTCGTTGGGATCAACCGTTCCTTCCAGAGTCGCTTCGTTGTTCCCGATTGCAGAGGTGTTGCCGGTGGTCACGGCTGGCGCTTCACCAAAGACGAGTGGCCCGAACACTTCGATGTGGGGCGCCGACCTGTCCGCATAGACCTTGCCCGAGGATCCGTCGACGGCAATTCCCACGACGCTGCCGGAGCCGGAGATGGTCGAGACTAGGCTCGCCGACGAGGCTCCCGCAGCGTCGTACTCATTGATCCCAAAGCCACTTGCCACGTAGACATGGCCGGTGCCGGGATCGACCGAAACGGTCGTGTTGGAGCCGGAGGCGACCACATATGCTTCGTCGCCGGTCGTCGCATCGAATTTGACGACCGGACCTTCGTAGCTCGCGACGAACACGTAGCCGGCGGTGGGCCCGGCGCCGGCGGCGAGCGTGCACGGTTCGGTGGCCGCGAAGCTGAGGACGTTGTCCGAGTTGAGCGGAACGCTGCCCGAGGGCGAGAACTTATGGATCAGGCCGCTGTATTCGGCAACGTAGACCGCGCCGGCTGGATCTACGGTGACGCCACAAGCTTCGCCGAACGTGGTGGACCCCGCCGCCGTGAGCTGGCCGAGGTAGCTGCCGTCAGAGCCGAAGATGTCGATCGCTCCATGCGAGGAGTCGGTGATATAGATGTTGCCGTCGGTCGCCCCACCGGAGTTGTCGACCGCGACCTGCACTTCCTTGGCGCCGGTGGTTTCCCCGAGGATCCCGCTCTGGGGGGTACCGTCCCCGGCGCCCTGACCGTCGATGACATTGGACCCGAGCGCGGAGAAGTTCGAGGGGGTGCCGTCCGCGTGCCAGCGGGTGAGCGTCTTATCGGTGCTGTCGATCACCAAGACGTCGCCGGTGGACTGATCGACTGCGAGGCCGGTGGCGTTGGTGAAGCTCGGTTCGTTGGCACTGCCGAAGTTTTCGAGGAAGGGGTGTTTGGGGGCAGCGTTGGCGACGGACACCAAAGCGAGGATGAACATGAAGGTTAGGAGCGTCAGCTTCCAGGGAGACCCGATGCCCTTCGATGCTTCCTCAGCCCTTAGATCACTAGCAACGTGCATCATGCCATTCCTTTCTGCGGCGGTGCGAAGTCGTATCGACGACTCGTACCGCTTGATGTCCCCTGCTTTCCCTGGTCCCTGAGACACGGCTGCACCGTGTGTGACTAATGCACCGTAGCGGACGAAGATCGCCTAGGCACGCGATTTGCAGAACTTGTCACCCAGAGGTGCCAAAGGTGAGACGTCCTCCTTGTCACACGGGATTTGGTAATTGCTGCTTGACCGCTACGAAATTCTTGCTGTATGGATGTGAGTGTAATGCTCGGCTCGATGATCCGAGCGAACTAAGCAGGGAAAGGAACACAAATGATTCGCAAGTTCAAGTTGTTCGGCGTTATGGCAGTGGCCGCTCTCGCGCTCACCGCTGTCGCCGCTTCCGCCGCCCAGGCGGCGCCGGAATTCCACGTCGAAAGCGCTCCGGCAACCATCACAGGAGAACAGATCGGCACGCAGGTGTTCACGACCACAGCCGGTAAGGTGGAATGCAGCACTGCAACGTTCAAAGGGAGCACGGCTGTAACCGCAACGACCTCGCAGCTACTGGCTCCGACCTACAGCGGTTGCCGCGCGTTCGGATTCCTGAGCGCTAACGTGGCGACGAACGGGTGTGAATACAATTTCCATCTCACTGCTGGTGGGGTCAGCCCGTTCCCGGCGACGGTAGACATCGTCTGCCCGGCCGGTAAAGAAATCACAGTGACCACGAGCTTCAGCAGCTGTGTCATTCATGTTCCGGCACAGACTGGCCTGGGCGGCATTACGATCACCAATACAGGCACCAAAACGACCCGCGATCTCGATGTCAAACTCGCGATCACCGGAATCAAATATTCCCAGACCGGTAGTTGCACCGGTGGGGAAGTCACGGATACGAATGGCACCCTGACCGGGGAAGCCACAGTGAAAGCCGATGTCGGCACCACCTCCACCCAGCAGGGCCTGTTCGTCCTCTAGACGAGAGCCCTGTTGAGAGGTGATTTCGGGCGGGATCACGCTGAAGCGTGATCCCGCTTTCTCATCGTTCATAACCACCACCGCTCCTTGCGCGGGATTGCACAGGTGTCAACCACATGTCGGTTCTCATGCCGCGGGTGAGAGACTGGGCCGGTGCGAGTGCTCGCGATCGTCCACCAGCGCGACGCCGGGCCGGGCGTCTTCGCCGAGGCGATCGCCGAGGCCGGCGGCGAGCTCGACGAGTGGACGCTGGCCGAGCGGGCCGAACCACCGGCCGACCCGCTCGGCTATGACGCGGTCTTCGTCCTCGGCGGGGCGATGAACGTCGACGAGGGCGAGCGGCACGGCTGGATCGCCGAGGAGGAGGCGCTGCTGCGGGAGCTGCTCGCGCACGGGGTGCCGCTGCTCGGCCTCTGCCTCGGCGGGCAGTTGCTGGCCGCGGCGGCCGGGACGGAGCCGCGCCGCGCATCGCGCCCGGAGATCGGATGGCACCCGGTCGAGGTGACACCGGAGGGAGCAGACGACCCGCTCTTCGGACCCCTCGCCCCCGCCTTCGAGGCCTTCCAGTGGCACAGCTACGAGTCCTCCCTCCCGCCCGGTGCCCTCCCGCTCGCCCGCAGCGAGGTCTGCCTCCAGGCCGCCCGCCTCGGCGAGCGCGCCTGGGCCCTGCAGTTCCACCCCGAGGTCAGCCGCGCCGACGCGCTGCACTGGGTTGACGACTACGAGGCCGACCCCGACGCGGTCCGGATTGGAGTCGACCCGGCGGTGCTGGGCCCGGAGACCGAAGCGAAGATCGGGGCGTTCAACGAGCTCGGCCGCGAGCTCTGCCGCCGCTGGCTGGCGACGATCTAGTCGACCTGGATCGGGGTCAGGTAGGCCGCCGAGAGGCCGCCGTCCACCAGGAAGGTGCTGGCGGTGACGAAGGTGGAGTCGTCGCTGGCGAGGAAGAGGGCGGCTTTGGCGATCTCCTCGGGCTCGCCGAAGCGGCCCATCGGGATGTGGACGAGGCGCTTGGCGGCGCGCTCGGGGTCCTTGGCGAAGAGCTCCTTCAGGAGGGGGGTGTTGACGGGCCCCGGGCAGAGGGCGTTGACGCGGACGCCGCGGTCGGCGAACTCGACGCCGAGCTCCCGCGAGAGGGCGAGGACGCCGCCCTTGGAGGCGGTGTAGGAGATCTGCGATACGGCCGCGCCCATGGTGGCGACGAAGGAGGCGACGTTGACGACCGAGCCGCCGCCGGCCGCGAGCAGGTGCGGGATCCCGTGCTTGCAGCAGAGGAAGACGCTGCGCAGGTTGACGTCCTGGACCCGCTGCCAGGACTCGAGCGAGGTCTCCAGCACCGAGCCGTCGTCGGTCGGGTTGATGCCGGCGTTGTTCATCAGGACGTCGATGCGGCCGAACTGCTCGGCTGCCTCGGCCAGGGCGCTGCGCACCTGCTCCTCGTCGGCGACGTCGGCGGCGATCGTCAGCGCCCCGGTCGCCTGCTCCGCATCGAGGTCGACGCCGACGACGGTCGCCCCCTCGGCGGCGAAGAGGCGCGCCGACTCGGCGCCGATCCCGCTCGCGGTCCCCGTGATCACGCAAACCTTGCCGGTGAGTCTCGCCATCGTCAGCCTCCCTCGGTCGCGTAATAGACGTTCTTGACGTCGGTGTAGTGCTCGAGCGCGTCCGGTCCCAGCTCGCGGCCGACGCCGGACTGCTTGAAGCCGCCGAAGGGGGTGGAGACGCGGACCGAGGTGTTCGAGTTGATCGAGATCGCCCCGGTGTCGATCGCCCGCGCCACCCGCAGCGCCCGCGCCCCATCGCCGGTCCAGATCGAGCCCGAGAGGCCGTAGACGCTGTCGTTGGCGAGGCGGACCGCGTCCTCCTCGGAATCGAAGGGGATGACGCAGGCGACCGGGCCGAAGATCTCCTCGGCGGCGGCGCGGTCGTCGTTCGCGACCGGCGCCAGCACGGTCGGGGGGAACCAGTAGCCGGGGCCGTCGGGGGCGTCGCCGCGGATCGCGACGGGAGCGTCCTCGGGGACGTAGGAGGCGACGGCTTCGCGCTGGCCGGCGGAGATCAGCGGCCCCATCTGCGTCCCCTCCTCGAGCGGGTCGCCGACCGCGATCCCCTCGACCGCCGGCTGCAGCGCAGCGAGGAAGTCCTCGAGACAGGAGCGCTGGACGAGGATCCGCGAGCGCGCGCAGCAGTCCTGGCCGGCGTTGCCGAAGACCGCCGGCGGCGCCGCGGCCGCGGCCGCCTCGAGGTCGGCGTCGGCGAAGACGACGTTGGCCGACTTGCCGCCCAGCTCCAGCGTCACCCGCTTGATCGTCCGCGCCGCCCCGGCGGCGATCCCGCGGCCGACCTCGGTCGAGCCGGTGAAGGCGATCTTGGCGACGTCGGGGTGCTCGACAAGCCGTTGACCGCAGACGCTGCCCGGTCCGGCGACGACGTTGAGGACGCCCTCCGGCAGCCCGGCGTCGAGGGCGAGCACCTCCAGCTCCAGCGCGCTCAGCGGCGTCAGCTCGGCGGGCTTCAGGACGACGCAGTTGCCGGCCGCGAGCGCCGGCGCCACCTTCCAGGAGGCGATCGTCAGCGGGAAGTTCCAGGGGACGATCAGGCCGACAACCCCGAGCGGCTCGCGGAAGGTCATGTCGACGCCGCCGGCGACCGGGATCGTCTGTCCCAGCAGCCGCTCCGGCGCGCCGGCGTAATAGCGGAAGGTTTCGACCACCATCCCCATCTCCCCCCGCGCGTCGCCGATCGGCTTGCCGGCGTTCCGCGCCTCCAGCCGCGCCAGGTCCTCGTGCCGCGCCTCGATCGCGTCGGCGAGGTCGCGCAGCAGCCTCGCCCGCTCCGCCGGCGCCACCGCCCGCCAGGCCGGGAAGGCCGCCTTCGCCCGCGCCACCGCCGCGTCGACCTCCTCCGCCCCGGCCCGCGGCACCTCCGCCATCACCCGCTCCGTCGCCGGCTCGACCACCTCGATCGCGCTCACGCAGGCTCCCCCTGTGGCGCTTTCCTCTCGCTATGCGAGAGCTTTGCGACACGCCCCGCCTCGACCAGCGCCGCGATCAGCTGCGAGTCCTCGTCTTCCTCGGGGTGCCAGATGACGCCGAGGGCGAAGCGCCTGCCGGGGAGCTCGATCGCCTCGGGCAGGTCGTCCTCGGCCGACCAGCCGGTCACCCGCAGCCCCTCGCCGAGCCGGTCGACGCCCTGGTGATGGTGAGACCAGACGACGAAGCCCTCGACGCCCGCCGCGGTGCAGGCAAGCGACTCCGGCTCGAGCCGGATGTGGTGCTTGCTGAAGGTGCCGGCGACCGTCCGGTGCGCCTCGTTGCCCAGCGTCTCCGGCAGGTGCTGGACCAGGGTCCCGCCCAGCGCCACGTTCAGCAGCTGCATGCCGCGGCAGATACCCAGCAGCGGCAGGTCGCGCTCCAGCGCCCGCCGCGCCAGCGCCAGCTCGAAGGCGTCGCGGTCGGGCCAGGTGCCGCGCGTCTCCGGGTGCGGCTCGGCCCCGTAGCTCCCCGGGTCGATGTCGGCGCCGCCGGCGAGCATCAGCGCGTCGACCCGGTCGAGCAGCAGGTCGGGGTCCTCGACCGCGGCCTCGTCGGGCGGCAGCACGATCGCGATCCCGCCCGCGCGCTGCACGGCGCTGACATAGGCGCGCGGCGCCAGCGTCACCTCGTAGCCGTCCCACACCCCCCACGACACCCGCTCGACCGCCGCGCAGATCCCGACCACCGCTCGTCTGTTCCTTTTCGTTGCTATGTCCCGACAAGGAACAGACGAATGGGGGTCCCCCCCGCTCATAGCCGCTCGAAGCCCCGGTAGCGCTCCCAGTCGGTGACGGCCGCCTCGAAGGCCTCGATCTCGACCCCGGCGCGGTTCAGGTAGTGGTCGACGACCTCGCCGCCGAAGGCCTCCCGCGCCACCTCGCTCGCGCCGAAGGCGTCCCGCGCCGCGTAGATGTTCGACGGCACCCGCGGCTTCTCGGACTCGTACGCGTTTCCCTCGAAGACCTCCTCCAGCGGCAGCTCGGCGTCGATCCCGTGCAGGCCGGCGGCGATCATCGCGCTCAGGGCCAGGTAGGGGTTGACGTCGGCGCCCGGCAGCCGGTTCTCCACCCGCAGGCCCTCGCCGTGGCCGACCACCCGCAGCGAGCAGGTGCGGTTGTCCCGGCCCCAGGCGATCGCGGTCGGGGCGAAGGATCCCTTGGCGAAGCGCTTGTAGCTGTTGACGTGCGGCGCGTACATCAGCGTCAGCTCCTCCATGCACGCCAGCTGCCCCGCGACGAAGCGCTCGAACAGCTGCCGGTCGGCGGCGAAGGCGTTCCCTCCGTCCTCGCCCGCCAGCGAGCAGTGGATGTGGCACGAGTTGCCCTCGCGCTCGTTGAACTTGGCCATGAAGGTGATCGCGTGCCCCTCCTGGGCCGCGATCTCCTTCGCCCCGTTCTTGTAGATCGCGTGGTTGTCGGCGCTCCGCAGCGCCCCGTCGTAGCGGAAGTTGATCTCGTGCTGGCCGAGGTTGCACTCGCCCTTGGAGTTCTCGACCTCCATCCCCGCCCCGGCCATCTCGTTGCGGATCCGCCGGATCAGCGGCTCCACCCGCGAGGTCCCCAGCAGCGAGTAGTCGATGTTGTAGAGGTTGGCCGGCTCGAGCTGGTGGAACCCCTTGCGCCAGGCCTCCTCGTAGGTGTCGCGGAAGACGATGAACTCGAGCTCGGTCGCCGCCCTGGCGGAGAAGCCGCGCTCCTGCAGCCGCCGCAGCTGCCGGCGCAGGATCTGCCGCGGCGAGGCGGCGACTTCGCGCCCGTCCCCCCACCGCACGTCGGCCATCACCATCGCCGTCCCCGGCAGCCACGGCACCATCCGCAGCGTGTCGGTGTCCGGGACCATCTCGAAGTCGCCGTAGCCGGTGTCCCAGGAGGACATCGCGTAGCCGCCGACCGTTTCCATCTCGACGTCGACCGCGAGCAGGTAGTTGCAGCCCTCCGCCCCGTGCTCGAGCACGTCGGCGAGGAAGTGGCTCGCGGTCAGCCGCTTGCCCTGCAGCCGCCCCTCCATGTCGGCGATCGCGAGCAGCACGGTGTCGACCGTGCCGTCCGCGACCGCCTTCCTCAGCTCCTCGACGGTCATGTCGGAAACGTTACGCCAGCCTCGTGGGCGGCCGGCTCAGGGACGTGACGGACCGACCTCGGGTTCGGCCCCGATCGCTTCCTCGATTTCGATCTCGCGCACCTGCCCGGTGAAGTGTCTGCGGGCGCTGGCGAGCCAGCCGATGCCCGCGAGCGTGATCACCACCCCGACCGTCAACGGCGCGTAGTTGAACGCCTCCCAGCTGAATTCGCCGCCCCACGGGACCGCGGCGGGGGTGAACGGGAGGCAGAAGATGATCGTGATCAGGCCGACCCAGAAGGTGGCGAAGATGTTCATCCACCGGTACTTGCGGCCGTTGTTCCAGGGCCCGGGCTCGAACGAATCGCCTTTGCGCCAGCGCAGGAAGACGGGGATCACGTAGGCGATGTAGAGCCCGATGACGGCGATCGAGACGACCGCGAAGAAGGCGAAGGGAACCGCTTCGCCGTTCGCTTTGCCCTTCAGGCCGGGGAGCGTGATCAGCAGGGCGAAGACGGCCATGGTCAGCACCGCGTAGATCGGCACCCGCTCGGCGTTGACCCGCGAGATCCAGCCCGAGACTCGGTGGCCGAAGCCTTTGTCGCGCGAGAACGCGTAACACATGCGCGAGGCGCTGGTCAGGCAGGCGGCGCCGCAGAAGAGCTGTCCCACCACCGAGATGATGAGGACGAACTTGCCCCAGCCGCTCCCCAGGGCTTCGACCAGCAGCGACGGCGCGAATCCTTCCGCTTCGTTGGCGCCGCCGACGTTGGTCACCGCGAAGGTGATGGCGAGCAGGACGACCCAGCCGATCACCGCCGAGTAGAAGATCGAGCGCCAGACGCCCTTCGCCGCCGATTCCGAGGCACCGTGGGTCTCCTCGGAGATGTGCGCCGAGGCGTCGAAGCCGGTGATCGTGTACTGGGTCAGCAGGAAGCCGAGCGGCAGCACGTAGAACCAGTACATGCCGTCGCTGAAGCCGCTGTTGTTGATCCGGTGGCCGAAGACGAAGCTGAAGCTCTGGTGGCCGTCGGGGACGAGGATGAGGACGATCACGATCGCGGCGACGCCGATCACGTGCCACCAGACCGAGACGCTGTTGACCAGCGAGAGCAGGTGCGTTCGGCGCACGTTGACGATCGTGTGGACGGTGAGGATCAGCGCGAAGAGAAGGAAGACCTCGCCGAGGATGTGGGCTTCGTCGCCGAAGTTGACCCCGAGCAGGTTCACTTCGTAGAGACCGAGGACGACGTTGAGGAAGGTGGCGCAGGCGTAGTCGACGGAGGCGAGGACGGCGACCAGGCCGATCAGGTTGAACCAGCCGGTGAACCAGGCCCAGATCGGTCCGCCGAGGCGCCCGGACCACCAGTAGATCCCGCCCGCGGTCGGGTAGGCGGAGACCAGCTCCGACATGCAGAAGCCGATGATCAGGATCGGGATCGAGATCAGCGGCCAGCCGATCGAGATCGCGATCGGCCCGCCGTTGTTCCACGCCTGGCCGTAGGTGGTGAAGCAGCCGGCGAGGATGGAGATGATCGTGAACGAGATCGCGAAGTTGGAGAACCCGCTCCAGGCGCGATTCAGGGTCTGTTTGTAACCGAGCTCCGCCAGTCGCTGTTCGTCGCGGCTGGGGGACGAAACGCTGCTCTCCATCAACCCTCTCCCTTCCGTAGCCACCCGAGCTGTCGGATTAAAAGGTGTGTCGAACCGACCTATAAAAGTCGACGCGAGCCTAGATCCTGCCCTTGACCCGTGTCAATGGGCCGGTGGAGAATCTCTACCCGCCGCCGCGACTTCTCCTACCCTTCGATGGCCTCCCTCGCAGACACCCTTGGACCGATCTCGGCGCGGCTGGGCGAGTTCGAAGGCGACCCGGTCCCGCTCGAGGGCGGGATCACCAACCGCAACTACCGGGTGCGGTTCGCCGGCGAGGACGTGGTCGTGCGGCTGCCCGGCAAGGACACCGCGCTGCTGGAGATCGACCGCGGCACCGAGAAGGCGGCGGGCGAGCTGGCGGCGCGGGCAGGGATCGGACCGGCGGTGGTGGCGATGCTCGACGACCCGCCCTGCCTGGTGACCGAGTTCGTCGCCGGCGAGCCGATGGCGGCGGCCGAGCTGCGCGAGCCGGCGGCGCTGATCGAGGTGGCGGCGGCGCTGCGGGCCCTGCACGGCTGCGCGGAGCGGCTGCCGGCCGAGTTCTCGAGCTTCCGCATCATCGAGACCTACGCAGCGCGGATGGCCGACCGCGGCGCCGAGGTCCCCGGCTCCTACGAGTGGGCGCTGGCGGCGGCGCACCGGATCGAAGCGGTGCTGGTCGGGCCCGAGCACGATCCCGTTCCCTGCCACGACGACCTCCTCGCCGCCAACTTCATCCGCTCGCCGCGGGGGCTGCGGATCGTCGACTGGGAGTACGCGGGGACGGGGGACCGCTACTTCGACCTCGGCAACTTCGCCGTCAACAACGAGCTCGACGAGGGCCAGGAGGCGGAGCTGCTGGCCGCCTACTTCGAGTCGCCGGCGAGCGACCGGCGGCTCGCCTCGCTGCGGCTGATGCGCTTCATGTCCGACTTCCGCGAGGCGATGTGGGGGGCGGTACAGAGCACGATCTCCGACCTCGAGTTCGACTTCGGCGACTACTGCGCGAAGCACTTCGAACGGATGCGGGAGGCCGCCGGCGAGGGAAGGCTGGAGGCGCTGCTGAAGGAGGCGGGCGATGCCTCGAGCTGAACTTCCGGACCGCGCCCGCTGCGTCATCGTCGGCGGCGGCGTCGGCGGCGCCTCGCTCGCCTACCACCTGGCGAAGCTCGGCTGGGAGGACGTCGTCCTGCTCGAGCGCTCGCAGCTGACCTCGGGCTCGACCTTCCACTCGGCGGGGCTGGTCGGACAGCTGCGCGGCTCGGTCTCGCTGACGAAGATGATGATGCACTCGGTCGAGCTCTACCGGCGGCTCGGCGAGGAGTCGGAGTTCGACCCCGGCTGGGTCGAGTGCGGCGGCATCCGCCTCGCCTCCAGCGCGGAGCGGATGGAGGAGCTGCGCCGCCAGGCCGGCTGGGCGAAGACCTTCGGCCTGCCGCTGGAGCTGATCTCCGCCGAGGAGGCGCAGGAGATGTTCCCGCTGATGTCGACCGACGGCGTGCTCGGCGGCGCCTGGCTGCCGACCGACGGCTACGTCGATCCGGCGCAGCTGACCTACGCGCTCGCCGACGGCGCCCGCCAGGGCGGCTGCCGCATCTTCACCGACACCCGGGTGACCGGGATCGAGGTCGGCGGCGGCCGCGTCTGGGGAGTGCAGACCGACAGGGGCGAGGTCGAGGCCGAAGTCGTCGTCGACGCCGGCGGCATGTACGCGGCCGAGATCGCCCGCCTGGCCGGCGTCCGCGTCCCGGTGATCCCGATGTCCCACCAGTACCTAGTCACCCAGCCGCTGGAGGCGGTCCGCGAGGCGCGCCAGTCCGCCCGGGTGCGGTCGAGCTTTGGCGTGGATAACACGCCTAACCTCAACCACACCCGGGGGCATTTGCCCACTTTGCGGGATCCCGACCTGCTCGTCTACTACCGCGAGGACGGGGACGGGCTGGTGATGGGCGGCTACGAGCGGCGCAGCGAGCCGGCGTTCCTGCCGCAGGGGACGGGACGGGTGGAGGCGATTCCAGCCGACTTCAACGGCCGCCTCCTGGAAGAGGACTGGGAGCGGTTCGAGGAGATCACCGAGAACTCGAAGCGGCGGGTGCCGGCGATGGAAGACATCACGGTGACGAAACTGATCAACGGGCCCGAGGCGTTCACGCCCGACAACGAGTTCTGCCTCGGCCGCCGGCTTCTTCGTCTGCGCCGGCTTCTGCGCCCACGGGCTGGCGGGCGCGGGCGGGATCGGCAAGGTCATGGCCGAGTGGATCGTCGACGGCGAACCGAGCCTCGACCTCTGGCACATGGACATCCGCCGCTTCGGCGCCCAGTACCGGTCTCCCGCCTACACCCACGCGCGGATCGAGGAGACCTACGAGACCTACTACGACATCCGCTACCCCAACCACGAGCGGCAGGCGGGGCGGCCGCTGCGGACGTCGCCGGCCAACGCCTGGCACCGCGAGCACGGAGCCGCCTTCGGCGAGAAGTCCGGCTGGGAGCGGGTCAACTGGTACGAAGCGAATTCGGCCGCCGGGGACGAGGCGCTGCGGCCGCGCGGCTGGGCGGGCCGCCACTGGTCGCCGGCGATCGGGGCCGAGCACCGCGCCGCCCGCGAGGCCGTCGCGCTCTTCGACGAGAGCTCCTTCGCGAAGCTGGAGATCGAGGGCGAGGGAGCGGAGTCGTTCCTCGAAATCCTCTGCGACAACCGGATCGCCCGCGACGTCGGCCGGATCGCCTACACGCAGATGCTGAACGGGCGCGGCGGCATCGAGTGCGACTTCACCGTCGCGCGCCTGGCCGAGGACCGCTTCCAGGTCGTCACCGGCACCGCCTTCGGCAACCACGACCGCGAGTGGATGCGCCGCCACCTCCCCGACGGCGACGAGGTGCGGATCCACGACGTCAGCTCCCAGTGGGCCTGCTTCGGGATCTGGGGACCGCGGGCGCGCGAGGCGCTGCAGCCGCTGACTCCGCAGGACCTCGGCAGCGAGGCCTTCCCGTACATGTCGCTGCGGGAGACGACGGTCGGCAACGTGCCGGCGCGGCTGCTGCGGGTGACCTACGTCGGGGAGCTCGGCTGGGAGATCTACTGCCCGGCCGAGTACGGGCTCGGGCTCTGGCGGGAGCTGTGGGAGGCGGGCCAGCCCCACGGCCTCCTCGCCGGCGGCTACCGGGCGATCGACAGCCTCCGCCTGGAGAAGGGCTACCGGGTCTGGGGCGCCGACATCACCCCGGACGAGACTCCCTACGAGGGCGGCGTCGGCTTCTGCGTCAAGCTCGACAAGCCCGCGGGTTTCGTCGGCGAAGAGGCGCTGCTGGAGGCCAAGGAGCGCGGCCCGCGCAAGCGCCTCTGCTGCCTCACCCTCGCCGACCCCCGCTCGATCGCGCTCGGCAACGAGCCGGTGCGGGTCGGTGGCGAGATCGTCGGGCGGGTGACGAGCGGCGGCTACGGCTACACCGTCGAGCGCTCGATCGCCTACGCCTACCTGCCGCCGGAGCGGGCCGAGCCGGGGACCGCGGTCGAGGTCGAGATCTTCGGCCGCTGGGTCGGGGGCGAGGTCGCGGCCGAGCCGTTGTTCGACCCCGACGGCGAGCGCGTCCGCGCCTAGACCGCGACCGGCGCCGGCAGCAGGCCGGCGAGGATGTGCTCGGTCCCCTGGGTGTGCTCGCGCATCAGCTTCGCCGCCCTGGCGCCGTCGCCCTTGCGCAGCGCTTTCAGCAGCCGCGCGTGCTGTTCGTTGGAGATCGTCAGGACCTCGGGCGGGTGGGCGATCAGCGCGATCAGGTCGCTCATCTGCGCCTGCACGTCGGTCATCGCGCTCAACAGCCGCGGCGAGTGCGCGGCCTCGGCGATGCCGATGTGGAAGCGGATGTCGATCCGCCGGTACTCCTCGAAGTCCTCCAGCTCGCCGGCCATCTTCTTCACCCACTCCTCGAGCCGGTCGAACTGCGCCTCCTCCCCGCGCTCCGCCGCCAGCACCGCGGCGCCGGACTCGATCGCCACCCGGTAGTCGAGCACCGCCCAGGCCCCTTGGTCGAGCGGCTCCCCGCCCGCTTCGGCGAGCGGCGGCCGCTCGGCGACGAAGGTGCCGCCGCTCCGCCCTCGCAGCGAGACCAGGTGCCCGCTCTGCACCAGCGCCGTCAGCGCCTGCCGCAACGTCGAGCGCGAGATCCGCAGCCGCTGCGCCAGCTCCCGCTCCGGCGGCAGCTTGGCCCCGGGGGCCAGCAGGCCGAGCCGGATCGCGCTCCCCAGGCGCTCGACCGTCTCCTCGAAAGTGCTCGCCGGCTGCACCGGCATGAACACAGCTTCAAGCGCCGCGTCCCGCTCCATATGTGAACCGTACCGCCGGCTAGGAATCCATGTGGCGGTTGAACGCCTCGCGCGCGAGCTCGCTGAGGGATTTGCCTTCCCAGTCGCCCTTGCCCAGGCGGCTCATTCCTAGACGCGGGTCTTGACCCCCGCCCGCGCCTTGTTGTTCTCCAGGTTGGGGTCGGCGGCGCCGGAGCGAACTCGAGCCCGGACACGGAGCTTGCCGGGGTGGGCGGGACGCACCACGACCCGCAACCTCTTCCCCTTGCCGGCGGCGATGTCACCGAGGCGGCAGGTGAGCTTCCGCTTGCCGTTCTTTGCCTTCGCCAGCTTGCAGCGGCGCTTGCCGTTCACCTTCGGGCCCACGGCCCTGGTCGCGACTGCCGGGACGGTGCCCTTGACGATCGCGCCAGGAGCGGCGTCCGGTCCGGCGTTGCGGACGGTGAAGACGAACGCCAGCTTGCCGCCGGCCAGCGGCCGCTTCGGCTTCGGCTTGGCCTTCAGGCGCAGGTCGGCGCTGGCCGCCGCGGGCGGCTGTGCCTGCTGCACCAGCTCGAAGGCGCCGATGTCGCAGGCCGAGCCCTGGGGCCGGCTCACCCCGCGCTGGTCGGCCGCCGGGCAGCCGTCGCCGGCGCCGGCGTCGAGCGCCGGGCTCCCCGCCGCCAGCGCCAGCGTGTCGGTTTCGCCGCCGTTGTCCTGCAGTCCGCCGAGCTGGGGGTCGACGCCCTGCTTGCTGCCGGCGTCGGCGAACATGCAGCTGCCGTCGCCGCCGAGGTTGTGGTCGCTGGTCGGCATCGCGACGATCGCGCAGTCGCTCTCCCCCGCCGGCCCGCTGTTGCCGGCGACGATCGTGTTGCGGACCAGCAGCGTCGCCGAGTTCGTTCCCGGCGTCGGGTTGTAGACGCTGAGGCCGCCGGCGACGCCACCGACCCCGACGCTGTTGCCGGCAATCGTCGAGTTGACGATCGTCCCTTCGCTCGGTTCGGTGCTCGTCGGGTCGATCGCGAGCAGGACTCCCCCGCCCTGTACCGCGCCCGTCCCGGTCGTCTCGACCCCGTTTCCGACCACGGTCGAGTTGGTCATCGCGAATTTGCCGAGGACGTAGACGCCGCCGCCGAGCGCCTCGGTCGCGCCGCCGGTCACGTGGTTGCCGGAGATGGTCGAGTCGACGACGGTCACCGCCGAGCGTTCTTCCGACTCCGGCGGCGCCGAGACCCCCGCCCCGTTCTGGCTGGCGGCGTTGCCGGTCACGTCGAGGCCGCGCAGGATCGCTTCGCTGGCCTGGAAGGCGAGGATGCCGCCGCCGTCCCCCGCCGGGAATTCGCCGTCGAGCACGTTGGTCAGCCCGCCGGTCACCGTCATCCCTTCCAGCACCGCCGTGTCGGCGCTGAGTTTGAAGACGCGGGAGGTCTGGTGGGCGTCGATCTTCGTCTTCCGCGCGCCTTCGCCGCGCACCGTCACCGTCCCCGCTCCGGCGACGACCAGTTCGCCGGCGGAGATCGGGTATTCGCCGGCCGGGACGAGCACCAGGTCTTCGGGGTCGGCCGAGGCGCTCGCCGCCGCGATCGCGTCCCGCAGCGAGCAGGCCGGTTCGGTCGTGCAGCCGCCCGCCACGGTCGTGTCGGCGGTCGTGTTCACATCGAAGGTGGCCCCCGCCGCCGCGGCCGGAGCGAGCAAAGCGAGCGCCGCGAGGGCGCAGGCGACTGGTATCGACTTCATCTGGATCCTGCCTCGCAATCGGTTTCCGGTACGAGCCGCCCGGTACCCGTGGCCCGCAGACCGAAACCGCGGACTCCCCAAAGAGCGCTCGCAGGACCGCGCAGTAGCGATTAGAACGACCGGCTAAGGATTCCTGACCGGCGCTAGGGTGGTCCGATGCCCACCTTCGCCGTCCGCTTCAAGGGCTTGATGACCGGGCAGGAGCGCGAGCGGCTCGCCGCGGCCGGGATCCGGCTCGAGGGCAGCCGCTCCTCGATGGTCGCCGGCAACGCCGAGACCGGGACCGTCCGCACCGGACGCCCGATCTACACCGTCGCCGTCGAGGCCGCCTCCGAGGACGAGGCCCTTGCCAAGGTCCGCGAGGCGATCGAACCCGACACCTCCAACTTCTCCGGCTGGGAAACGGGGGCTCTGTAGCCGCTCAGTTCTCGCGCCGCAAGCGTCCCGCCTCGGCTACCCGGGACATGAAGCGGGAGAGCTCGAAGACCTGTTCCACTCTCTGTGCCGGAGTCAGCTCGCGATAGTCGCGGCGCAGCGCGGCGCGCTCGGCCCTCCCGTCGGGGCTCCAGTTGCCGATTCGCTCACCTTTCTTCACGGTCAGATCGTACCTCCAGCAGTAGCCTGATCCGATGCCCACCTTCGCCGTCCGCTTCAAGGGATTGATGACCGGGCAGGAGCGCGAGCGGCTCGCCGCGGCGGGGATCCGGCTCGAGGGCAGCCGCTCTTCGATGGTCGCCGGCAACTCGGAGACCGGGACCGTCCGCACCGGGCGCCCGATCTACACCGTCGCCGTCGAGGCCGGCTCCGAGGACGAGGCCCTTGCCAAGGTCCGCGAGGCGATCGAACCCGACACCTCCAACTTCTCCGGCTGGGAAGCGGGGGGCCTGTAATGCAAAGGTACTAGAGGCCTTTGCATACCAGGACCAACGGTCACAGTTGATCGAGCGGCTGCGAGCGCGCGCTACGGAGATCCGGCTGACAAGCACTACGGGTTGGTTTGTTCGAACGTGTGCTGGTACTGCGTGGCGGGGCCGCTGCCGTAAATCGGATTGAAGGGGGCCTGCTGCTTGCAGGGCGGGGCGGCTATTTCGGAGGTGCTGGTCTTTTCGGCGAAGGCGTACCGTTGGATCCGTTCAAAGAGGAGTTTGGCGTTTTCGTCCTGGGTTCTGGTCACCTCGCCAGTTTCTGCGTTCCGGCTCTCATGCGTATGTTCTTTGAAGGCAGGGTCTTCCCAGGCGTTCGGATCCAAGGTGGCGACGATGCCGGTGGTGCATTGGCGGGTATCGAAGCTAGGCAGCCCTGAAACCAGGTCTTCTGCCCACCGGGGAGGGCTGTACGCGCTATTGCGATTGATGGCGAGGCGGCTCGGATAGGTGGCCACAGTTTCCGGAGTCATGCCGCCGACTACACGTAAGGCGTGGGGTGGGTTCTCCGCTTCTTCGCCCGCTTTAGTGATTTTGCCATTGACGGCTGCGGCAACGTTGCCGAAAAACGAGGCCAGATCGACCCGATACAGCTTCAGGCCCACGAGGATGGGGTTGAGGTTGCGGATGAAGGGGTCGAGCGCCCTTAGGAGCGGCGGGAATTCGTCGCGGAAGATCGTGCGCAGCGCCGAGAAGCCGGACGGAGCGCGCTTGATCACCGGGCCGAGACCTTCGAAGAAGGCTTTGGATTCCGGAGCGAGCTTCGAAAGCGCGATCAGCGTCGGCGAGAGTTCTTCGGCCGCCGGCACCAGCTGCCGCATCAGGGGATCGGCGTTGAGCGAGAAGTCTTTGAGGCGGGCGAAGGTCGTTCTCGACTCGTCGAGGAAGGTAGGGAAGGCGCGGAAGAGGGCTTCGATGTCCCGGTCTCTGCGAGCCGCGGTCTGGAAGACGGCGTCGGAGCTCTGAATCAGATCGGCGAGCTGGCCTTCCCGCCCGCGAAGAGCCTGGAAGGTGGTGGCGCCGTTGCGGAAGAGCTGCCCCACCGCCAGGCGCTGGCTGTCGAGGACGCGGAAGAGCTTGTCGAATTCGGTGAAGGTCGGCTCGAGGCCTCCCAGCGCATAGGACAAGTTTTGGCCCTGGCCGTCGATGGCGACCGCGGCTTCCTGCATCCATTCCTGGAAGGCGGCGCGAGTCTGGGCGTTGAAGGTGCGGAAGATCTCATCGAGCTGTACCGATTCCGCCACGTTCGCCTCCGGGAGGGTGCCGCCGTCCTTGAGTTCGGGCCCTTCGCGGGAGCCTGGCGTCAGTTCGATGTAGGTCTCACCGAGGAGCGTCTTGGTGCGGAGGATCGCGCGGGTCGACTCCGGCAGGGGCGCGTAGCGATCGTCGATCGCCGCGGTCGCGAGCGCCTGCTTGCCATTCGGCGCCAGTTCGATCTTCTGGACTTTGCCGACGTTGACGCCGGAGATGCGCACATCGGACTGTTCGGCAAGCTGCGTCGCCTCGTTGAAGGGGACCTTGATCTCGTAGGTCTTGGCTCGGAAGGGGGTCGGCCCCCCGAAGGTGACCCAGAGGAAGAGCAGGATGCCGAAGCAGGAGAGCGCGAAGCCGGTGATCACCAACAGCTGAGTGGTACTTGGGGCGCGCTTGCTCATTTTCCCGCTTCCTTGCTTTCACAGGTCCCGTCGGGGTTTTCAACTGGGAAAGACACCGGAATTTCTTCACCGCGCGGCAATCCAATGAGTTCGATCAGCGTTTGCAGATAAGGCTTGTTCTTAAGAGTCAATTCGGCCGCAAGACCCGGCGCCAAAGCAGCACCGGTGCATGAGATCAACGTCAGGCTTCGCAGCAGCGGACCGTGGGCGTCTTCGAGGTTGAACCCCGCGTTGAAGTTGTGGTTGAGCCAGGGCAGGTAGAAGAGGTAGCTCTGGCGCGACCCCTTCGGCTTGTAGGCGAGCTCGTTGAGGAAGGAGTTGAATCCGCCCAGGGAGTTGCCGAAGCTCCGGACCGTCTTCTCAAAGGGCTGGGCCGCTTCCGCACTGTGTTTGAGAACCGGGCGGATTTCGCGACTGAAGGGTCGGATCTGGTCGCGGATCGGGGGAGTCGTTTCCTTGAAGAGGCGCTCGGTGGCTCTGAACGCCGGCGTCAGCGCCTGAGCCTGCGGGATCAACTTGATCAAGGCCGGGTAGGCCGCCTGGGAGAAGCGGTTGGAGCTGGCGAGCCCGGCGCGGGCGGCCGCAAGCGAGGAGGGGAACTCTTCGAAGGCAGCCTGGACCGACTGCTGCTGGTTGGCGAAGTTGCCGAGGGCGTCCTTGGAAGAGGCGACGAAGCGTTCGAGCGCGGCGTCGTGACGGGCGAGTTCGTTCGTCAACAGGCCGAAGTTGTGGATGACGTGCGAGAGGGCGACGTGGCGGGCGGCAACGGCCTTGTTCAGTTTCGCCGTGTAGTGGACGAAGGGCTGGAAGCGGCGGAGGGCATTCGAGAGCTGCTTGCCGCGGCCGCCGATGCCCTGGGCCCCGCCGGCGACGAGCAGCTGGATGTACTGGCGGGTATCGGCGTCGAGGGTGGCGAGGAAGGCGTCGAGGTTGGTGTTCGGTTCGGTCTGGGTCAGGGTGAAGTTGTCGCCGTCTTCGGCGTGCCCCTTGGCGGTGCCGGGTTCGATCTCGACGATCATGTCGTTGAGGTTCGTTTTCGGACGCAGGAGGAAGCTGGCGTCGGGGTGGATCAATTCCATGTACTTCGGCTCGATGTCCATGCCGACGACCGCGTGGCCCTTTTCGAGATCAACGGCGGTGACCTTGCCGATCTGGATGCCGGCGATGTCGACGGCCTGGCCCTGGCCGGGGGTCACGGCCTGCGCCGTGGAGAACTCGGCGGTGATGTGTTCGAATTCTTCGCCGACCAACGGCAGCCAGGCGGGCAGGGAGGCTTTCTGCTGGGTGAAGATCCCGAGCATCATCACGATGCCAGCGATGGCGAGGACGATGATCGCGATCGTGTCCTTGCGGTGGCCGCGGGCCTGCCGCCCCAGCCAGGCGCGGAAGTGGGTCCAGCGGTTGACTCTAGGTTCCGGGGCGCTCATGGATTCACCCCCGCGACCGACGGCGACGGCGGGCCCGGCTGGCCCAGCGGGCCGTTGACGTCGGGAACCGGGTTGGTGTAGCAGCGCACTTCGGGCTTCAGCGGCGGAGCCGTGGCGATCTGGGGCTGGGTGCCCAGCGGATCTTCAATCGTGTGCGCGTAGTTGATTTTGTCGCTGAGAGTGGCTTTATTCGCGTTGGGATTCGGTTCCCCAACCAGGACGGGCCCGCCACCGATTTGAGCCCGTGCGTAGGGACCGTTGCCGTCGAAGTTCTGCGCCATGCCCGCGAAGTTGACGAGGTTGTAGAGGAACTCGCGGTAGTTCGGGCCGCCGGTGCTGAAGCGATCGTTGATCACCTCGTTACCGGTCGGAACCATGACCTTCGAGGTGCAGAGGCCGAGCTGGTTGAGCTGGGGCAGGGTGGTCTTCTTGCTCGCCTGCGCGGCGCCGGCGAGGGCGGGGGTGGATTCACTCAGCAACTTGACGGCGCCGCCCGCCTCCCTGCCGGAGAGGAGCGGGCGGACCTGGGCGAGGAAGGGTTTGGAGGCGCTGATCAGGCCGGGGAGCTCGGCGACAGCCGGCCGGAACTCGATCGCATAGGTCCGCAGCGGCGGCAGGGTGCGGTTGAGGCTGACGAGGGAGGCGTGGGTGATGCGAAGGGTCGGGGCGAGGAGGTGGATCGTGGCGGAGAGGTTGGTCGCCTGGTTGGCGAGGGCGCCGGTGAAGACGTCGAAGTTGACGATCAGGCCCTGCAGGTCGCGCTGCTGATTGGCGAAGGCGCCGAAGGCACGGCCGGCGCTGGAGACGAGGCGGGAGAGGTCCTTCTGCTGGGTGCCGAGGAGGGCGTTGGTGACCTGGGCGCCGTAGCGGCCGGCGTCGCCGCCGTACTTGAAGGCGCCGTTGAGGGCTTCGGCGCCCGACTTCCCTTTGACCTCGGGCAGCTGGGTCTGGTCTTCTTCGGCGGTCGGTTCGTGGGTGAGGGCGGTGCCGTAGCTCTCGAGCAGGCGGCTGAGGTCGGCCCGCACCGGCGACTGCAGCGCGGTGAGGATTTCGTCGAGCTGGACCGCGGTGGAGGTGCGGCTGACGGGGATCGTGCCGCCGCTGTCCATCTCCGGCGCGCTGGGGCTGCCCGGGTCGAGTTCGACGAAGAAGTTGCCCTCGAGGAAGATCCGCGGCCGGATCGCGGCGAAGGCGTCGTCGTGGATCGGCCGGCCGGCCGAGTCGACGGTGAAGGTGACCTTGGTGTTGTCGCCGTCGCGCTCGGTCTTGATCACTTTGCCGACGTCGACGCCGGCGATCCGCACGGGCGAGTTGAGGGCGACGTTGGCGGAGTTGGAGAAGGTCGCGTTGACTTCGTAGCCGTGGCTGGTGAAGGGCACGTGCTTGGTGAAGGCCAGGTACGGGCCGATCGTGAAGATGAGGATGAAGATGATGGCGATGGTGGCGTTGCTGGGACGCCATTTGATGCGGCCGCTGCCGGCGGCGGCTGCACGTCGGTCGCGCTCGGGGAGGCGGCTCACTTTTCCACCTGCCCCCGCGTGGTCGTTCCCCAAAGTTCGGGAGCATGGCCGATGATCGTCTCGCCCTTTACGTATTTCTCGTTGCCGGCTTCACACACCTTGCCTTGGCCGGGCGCCGCGGTTTGAGGGTTGGGGTTGTAATGAAGGTGGTTTTCGACATCGCCTTCTTGATCAGCAGGAGCGCTGGCGAAGGTGCTCTCGCTGTTCGGTCCTTCCGGCGGCCCGTAGGAGATGAATTCGAGCCAATGCCCATTGCTGTTTCCTTCGCCCGTCGCATCGGCGAGGTTCTTGAAGGTGAGGCTCCAGTAGTTACAAACGCTCTGGCTTGGCGTCAGGTAGGACAAGGCCGGCTTGAGGAGCAAATTGGTGTCGGTGAGCAGTTCAAGGCCGTTGAAAACGCCGGGCGCTTCTTGGAAGTCGACAAGCGCTTCGGCCGTCGGCTGCAGCTGGTTGTTCAGCACCGGCGAGGCGTTCAGTGCCGGGATCCCCGCGTGAAGCGATTCGGCGATCACGGGCGAGGTCTCGGCGAGCGCTTTCACTCCCGGGCGTAGGGCGGTGAAGAAGCGGCCCGTATCGCGGAGGAAGGGGCGAAGGGCCGGCAGGTCGGCGTTGACCTCGTCCAGGGTCGGCGGGCTCTTTTCGATCGTTTCCTGGATGTAGGGGCGGGAGACGCGGGCGAAGGCGGCGAAGGTGCGGTCGAGGGCGACGAACATCTGGGCCTGGGTCTCGGCGACCGGGGCGACAGTGGCGGAGAGGGCCTCGAGCGCCCGCCAGAAGCCGGCGAAGTTGGAGCTGGGTTCGACGATCTTGCGGAGGATCGGCTGGCCGTTGACGGCGGCGCTGCGGAGGGCGCCGATCGCTTCGTTCAGCTGCGGGCCGCGGCCGGCGAGGGCGTTGCCGAAGCCGGCCAGGTTCTGGCGGATCGCGTCGCGGGTGGGTTTGTCGAACATGTCGAAGAACTGGTCGATGTCGACCGGTTCGGGCTTGGCGGCGGTGACGGGGATCGTTTCGCCGGCCTTGAAGCCCTTCGAGGAGTCGCCCGGGGTGACCTGGAGGAACTTGAGGCCGAGGGCGGACTTGGGACGGACGGTGAGCGTCGAATCGACCGGCAGCGGTTCGGCCTTCTTGTCGAGGCTGAGGGTGAGTTCCGCCGCGACGTTGCCGTTTTCGAGCTGGACCGGGACCACCTTCTTGACGATGCCGACGCGAACGCCGCCGATCCGCACCTCGTTGCCTTTGACGAGGGCGTCGGCGTTGGGGACGCGGGCCTTGAGGTTGTAGGTGGAGACGAAGGGGAGGCCGTTGTTGGCGTTGTAGGCGAGGAAGACGGCGACGATGACGACCAGGACCGTGACCGCGCCGACGAGGATCGGGCTGCTGGCGATGCCGCTGAGTCCGCTGCGATTCCTCATGGGCCCAGGAGGTAGTCGAGAAGGGGTTCGGTCCCTTCGGTTTTCGAGGACTGGGCAACGCCGGCTTCGCCGGTGGGGGATTCTTCGGCGCTGTTGCCTTGCGCCACTCCGATTGCGGGTCCTGACCCGGCAGTGCTGCCGCCGTTGGTTTCCTCCAAGCCCTTCTCGAGAAGACGGAGCAGAGCGGCTGGGTCAGTGCTGGCGGATGCATTGGCTTGCGGACCGTTGAAGTTCGCCACGCAGCCTGAGTAACCGGCGGGGGCCACGATGTATTCGAGACAGGTGGAAAGGGTGACCCGCGCCCGACCGAAGTGGCCGTACTGGTCGAAGCCATTGGTGGTCGCGGCCGTGTTGTAGATCAGCCGGACGAGCCCGTCCCAGCCGCCGGTCTGCTTGATGTTCACCAACAGCTTCGCCAGGTCGGCAGTCGGCTTCACCCCCGCCTTCGCAAGGTCCCGCGCCTTCTTTATCACCGGGTCGGCTTCGGCGAATATCGGCCCGGAGGCTTCGCCCGCATTCCCCAGGCTCTTGAGCGCCACCGTCAGCGCTTCGGAGAACGGGGTCAGGGTCTTGGTCGCGTCGGTCAGCGACGGGGCCGCCTTGCCGAAGTCTTCGAAGACCGGGGTGCCGGCGTCGGAGAAGGTCTGCAGGCTGCGCATCGTCTTGCGGAATTCGACGAGGAAGGTCGGGAACTTCTGCAGCGCCTCTTCCAGTTCCGGTCCGTTTTCGGCGCTCGCTTCCGCCGCCGCGCCGGAGTTGGAGAAGAAGCCGGCGACGGCCTGGCGCTCGCGCGAGAGCGGGCCGAGGATTTCCTCGGAGTCGCTGGCCAGCTGCGCCAGCTGCTTGCGCTGGGCGGAGAGGATGCCGAAGAGCCGGTCGACGTCGCGGAGGACGGGGTTGGCGCGCTTGACCAGGACCTCGAGGTCTTCGCCGCGGCCGGCGAGGGTGGCGCCGAGTTCGTTGAAGATCAGGCGGAAGCGCTGCGCGTAGGGGAGCGACTGGATGTCGTTGATCAGGTCCGGATCGACGCTGGTGCCGTTGTTGCCGAGCGGCAGCAGGTACTCGCCTGCGCCCGTTTCCCCGTCGGGGATCTGCTTCAGCGGCGGCGGCGGTTCGCTGCCCGGCGCCCGCGGCAGCGTCGTCCGGCAGTCGACGAACTTCTCGCCGATCAGCGACTGCGGCCGGATCAGGCAGGTGGCGTCCCGGCGGAAGTCCTGGAAGCCGGGGTCGGTGATCTTCATCACGATCACCGCTTTGCCGGGGTGTTCGACCTTTTCGCCGTTCTTGTAGGCGACAGGGTCGCCGGGCATGGTCACGTTGACGGATTCGATTTCGCCGACGTTGGCGCCGGCGACCCGGACCTGCTCGCCCTTGACCATGAAGCCGCCGTTGTCGAAGATGGCCCGCACCCGGTAGCCGCTGGAGGAGCCGCCGCTGGAGGCGAGCAGCACCACCGCGACGACGACGGCGACCAGGCCAAGTGCGAGTAGGAGTCGTTTGCTCATGGGCCGGGGGGCACGTCGGAGGGGTCGCATTCGGAGGAGTCGACGCTGCCGCCGCCGACCCAGGGGTTGGAGCCGTCGGCGGCCGGCTGGGTCGCGCCGCCGGGACAGCGGCGGTTGACTTCGGTCGAGCCGAAGGGAGCGAACTGTTCGGATTTGGTGATCGGTTCCAGTTCGGAGCTGCCGGCGTTGTAGCGGAAGAGGTTCTGGCCGGCGGTCACGGCGCGCACGTAGTGGCCGTTCCCGTCGTAGTAGCCCGCCACCTGTCCCAGCTTGCTGAAGGCGTTGAAGAGGTCCGGCGTGTAGGCGCGGATGAAGTTGAGGTTCGGCTGGAAGTCGGCGATCGCCTGCTCGGAGTGCGGGAAGGCGCTCGAGGTGAGGTTCTGGACCTTGGGCAGGACCGCGAGCAGGTCGGCGGCGTCGTTCGCCTTGCCGGGCCGGTGGACGATCAGTTTCAGGTTGCGGGTGAACGGCACCAGCTTCTGGAAGACCGGGCGCAGTTCGGCGAGGAAGGGCGCCAGTTCCCTGGTCGCCGGCTTGGCGGTGTTGACCAGCGGTTCGAGGTCGTCGAGGGCGGCCCGCAGGTTGACGAAGGTCGTGTTCGACTGCCGCAGCACCGGCGGCAGTCGGTGCAGGGTGGCGTCGAAGGCGGCGGTTTCCTGGGCGATCGCGTTGAAGGCGGTGCTGGCGTTGCCGATCGCGCTCGAGAGCTCTTCGCCGCGCCCGGCCACCGCGGTCGTCAGCCGCGAGGAGCTGACGACGAAGCGGGAGAGCAGGCGCTGGTCGGCGTTCAGTTCGTGGGCGAAGGCGCCGGCGCGGTTGAGGGCGCTGCCGAAGTATTTGTAGGCCTGGTTCGCGTTCTTGCCCTGGCCGGAGTAGATCGCGGCGTTGCCGCGGATGAAGTCGCTGAGGCCCTGCCGCACCCGCGGCGGGAAGGTGTTGAAGAGCTGGTCGATGTCGATCGGCGTCGTCGTCGAGGCGAGGCCGAGTTCGGCGCCGTCTTCGAGCGCCGGGCTGCTGTTCGGCCCGGGGCTGATCGAGACGTAGTGGTTGGCGACGCCGGAGAGGGAGGTGGCGCGGATCGTCGCGGTGGTGCCTTCGTGCAGCTCCTGGTCGACCGAGACCTTGACTTCGGCGAGGTTGTCGTCGGTGAGGCCGATGCTTTCGACCGTCCCCACCGGGGAGCCGCCGATCAGCACCTGGTTGTCGGGGACGAGCTGGCCGGCGTTCTGGAAGACCAAGGTGTACTTGTGGCCACCGCCGCCGCCGAGGAAAACCACCGCGAGGACGATCACCGCGACGGCCAGGGCGGCGATCACCGCGATGCGCGCTGGGCTAGCTCCCCGGCTCGCTGCCGGGCCCCTCTCCTCGCCTGATGGTTTGGCAGCCACGGATCGTCGCTTGCTTTCAGGTTCCCCGGCCCCTCCGACCCGGTAGAACGGCTGGAAGATCGTATCCGAGGGGTCACCCGGCAAGTCCCCTGCAAGTGAGGACTTAACTGGAAATCAACGCGCTACTCTGGGCCTTGGGAGCGGTTGTGAGAGATGGGAGAGGCGCCGCTAAATCCGACCCTAGGAGCAAGCAATGCGCAGACGTCCATTTCCGATCGCCGTCGTCGCCGTTCTGGCGGCCGCGATCGCAGCAACGGCCGCGTGGGCCGGACCCACCGTGAGCGGCCCCGACGGCAACACCCAGTCGATCGACGCGAAGATAAGACCGAAAAAGCTTTCCAAAAAGAAGTTCACCCCGGGCAGCCTCGAAGTGACGACGCTGACGACCTCGACGACTGACCCGAGCGGCGTTCCGGTCCCCGCGGTCCACGCCACCATCGACTTCGACCGCAACGCCCGGCTCTACACCAAGGGCCTCGCGACCTGCAGCGCCGCGAAGCTGCAGAACCAGTCGACCGAAGTCGCGGAACGGGTCTGCGCGAAGGCGAAAATCGGCACCGGGCACGCGACCGCCTACCTCCGGGCGGGCAAGGTCTACGAAGTGCCGCAGACCGTCACCGCCTTCAACGGCGTCCCCAAAGGCGGCAAGCCGGTGGTCATCCTCCACACCTACGGGACGACGCCGCTGCAGGTCAGCCTGGTCCTCGAAGGCACCGTCACCAACTACGACAAGGAAGGGTACGGGCCGCGCCTGGACCTCAACATCCCGCTGATCGCCGCCGGCAACGGCGCGCTGAAGGAATTCAACGTCAAGATCGACAAAAAATGGCGCTACAAGGGCGTCCGGCGCAGCTTCATCTCGGCCAAGTGCCCGAACAAGAAGAAGCTGAAGGCGCGCGGCAAATTCGACTACCGCGACGGCGAATCGCTCACCGCCTACACGACGCAGAGCTGCAAGCAGGCGAAGTAGCGCCGCCGGGAACCAGCGGAGTGGGACCGTGGCAGGCGGTCCCACTCACGACCTCGGTTGCTATTCGAGCAACTGACCGGGCCTGAGCTCCACCGCCCTGGCAAGCCGTTCCACCGTCGAGACGCGCGGATCCCGTTTCCCCGCCTCGATCCGGCTGACCTCGGTCGCGTGCACCCCGCTCCGGTCCGCAACCTGCTCCTGACTGAGCTCTAGCTTGAGGCGAGCCGCGCGCAAGTTTGGCCCCAGCTTGCCCACGGCGGGGATCGTTAAGCCTGGGGACTGGGATGGCCATAGTAAAGTCCACAGACACGGGTTTTTTTATGCGCCCCTCTTGATCAATCTGAATCAAGGGGCGCACCGCACGCCCAATCCCTTTAGCCGTGCTTGTAAAGCATCACGCTTGAGTAGACGCGTCCAGCCTTGATGACGGTCATCGCTTGTTCTTTTCAAAGAGATGTATTCAGATTGTCTTGCGCCCTTCGCGAACGTCACCCCGTGTCCATCTCGGGTCTTATTAGCCGTGCTTAGTAATTGGCAACTGGAACTGCAGCCGCGCTAGATATTTCATTTGCGCCACCCCTTTCCGTCGCCAGTCGCCCTGAGCGCCCCCTCTACATTTCGCTGTGAGCGAAGGTTGACCTCGACTCCCGAGAGCTCGAGAGACCATAGGAGAGGCCACAACTATGGGTCCGGCCCGAAAACGAGGCCGATCCCGCTGCCCGTTGACACCGGAATCGGCCCCGGTGCCTGAAGCAACTGGCTTCAGAGCGACTACAACAAATTACGCGCCCTTCTTGATCGAGTGCGCACAAGCAGAGGCGGTCTTCACGATCTTCATCGGCCCTCACCCCCTTCCGTGGGTCTGTCCCGACGTCCCATCGCCGGGATCGGAAGAGCCGATGCTAAGGATTTCTTACGGTTTTCACGCTGGCGTGAACAGCGTGCGTTCCGTGAATGACATTCCCTTCTAGCGCGGCAAAATGATCTTTATGCTCGGAAGGCCATTGATTGATCCGGCTCCAACCAGCAACCCAGAGGAGGATTCATGGTCAAGACGATTGCCAGGCGAGCGAGAAAGGGGATTGAGGAGGTCGTCCAGTACGCCCTCGGCCACCGAATCCGGGTCCATGTCTTGATAGTTCTGAACGAGGGGACCTACACCGCAGGGGAGATAGGGGAGATCATCGGCGTCCCTCTCAACACCCTCCACAACCATCTCCGGCGTATGCTCGAAGACGGCTCGATCGAAATTGCCCGTGAAGAGAAAAAGGGCAACATGGTCCAATATTGGTATAGGGCAGTTGAAACCCAGACTTACAGCGTCGAGGAATTCGAACAACTGCCCCACCTGTATCGGCAAAACATCGTCGGTGCCATTGTTCAATCGGGGACTGCCGAGGTCATGGCGGGTCTCTATGCCGGCAAACTCGCTGATCCGCGGGCCTGCGTGTATTGGGATTGGTACAACCTAGACAAGGAGGGTCGCTCAGATGCGGATGCCCTCACCGAGCGCTACCTCGAACAACTCCGGGAGATCGAGGTTGACTCAACCAACCGCGCAGCGGTTTCCGGCGAGGAAACGGCTTCCATGCTCCTGGACATCATGTTCTTTGAGCGGCCGCGAAAGGGAGCAACGCGTTCGCGACCGTTGGTCACGGAATGGAAAATGAAATCTAGTTAGCGCTTGACCTGGGTTGCGCAAGCGCAGGAAGCTTCGGACCACTCGACTTCTGCACACCACTGTGCGGTTCACCTGCAATGGTCCTACTTTGCCCATCCCTATGACTTACGACAACGGTCACTTCAACTGGGGCTCCTTGGTCCCCTACCTCATCCACCCGGTCAAGGTGGCAATCATCGAGGCGATGGAGTGGGTGGAGGTGCCGGTGTCGCCGCGGGAGCTCGATCGGATCTTCGATGAGCAGTTCGGAGTGTCGCTGGTCTCCTACCATATGCGTACGCTTGTCGATGTAGGTGTGGTGGAAAAGGTGCGGCAGCAGGCGGTGCGGGGGGCGCTGCAGACCTTCTACTCGCTGTCGGCGAAAGAGCCGGCGAGCCCTTCCCTCGCCTGCGAGTGAGCGTGAAGCTCACCGCCAGCGAGCGCGACGCGCTCTTCGCGCAGCTGCACGCGCGGCTGAGTGGGATCGACGAGGTCTGGACCGCAGCGGCGGAGCGGGACCGGGAGAGCGGCGAAGCGGTGGCGCGGCAGTTCTCCGACGACCTGCGCCTGATCCTCGACGACCTCGGCTGGGACGAGCACGGCGAGGCGGTCGAGTTGAGCAGCCCGCCCGAGGTGCTGCGCCGCGTGTTCACCCGCGTGCGGACGGCGGCGGAGGAGCGGCGCCGGGAGGAAGTGGAAGAGCGGGAGGAGATCCGGCGGCGCGAAGAACGGACCGAGCAGCTGCTCGAGGCGTGCCGGCGTGTGCTGGGGGAGCTCGAGCGGGGTTAGAAGACCCTGACGCCGATCAGGGCGACGACGATGGCGCCGGCTGAACCGAGAAGCGAACCGATCAGGGTCCGCTGAAGGCTTTGGAAAGCCCCCTCGAGCGCTAGGAAGCGGGCGTTCATTTCAGTCCGAAGGCTTTCTCCAAGCTGGTTCATTTCGCCGCGCAGGCCGTTCCCCAACTCGGTCATTTCGCCGCGCAGGCCGTTGCCCGACCGGTTCATTTCGCCCCGCAGGCCGTTGCCCAACTGGTTCATTTCGTCGCGCAGACCGTTGCCCAACTGGTTCATTTCGCCGCGCAGGCCGTTGCCCAACTCGGTCATTTCGTCGCGCAGACCGTTCCCCAACTCGGTCATTTCGCCGCGCAGGCCGTCGATGCTTTCGTCGACGCGGGCAAAACCTGCCCGCATGTCTGCTTCCACCTTGTCGAAGCGGGCGGCCACGGAGCCGAAGCCTGCGTCGATCTCGATGCTGGGTTTGTCCGGCCGCTGAGGGGCTGATTTCTCGTTCTCCACCATCGTGGTCGTCATCGTAGCGCAACCTTTCGTCTGCAACAGAATTGATGCACGATGGACTAAGGGGCGAGAGGAGGGAAGTCTCCCCCCTCAGCAATGGCCGAAACGTGGAATTTGGGAGCAGCTGCTCGTGGCGTGGACGAACAGCTATCCCACGTCTGCAGTCGGAGCTAGAGCACTGACTGCGAGACCTGGCTCGCATCGGGCTAAACGCTGAGTTTCGGGATAACCCGCTGCAGGGACTTCGGGAGCCACCAGACGCGGTCGCCGAGGAGGAGCATCAGGGCGGGCAAGAGGACGATGCGGACGATGGTGGCGTCGAGGATGACGGCGACGGTGAGGCCGATGCCGAGCTGGCTGACGGTGGCGATGGAGGCGCCGGCGAAGGCGATGAAGACGGCCATCATGATCAGCGCCGCGCCGGTGATGACGCCGGCGGTGCGGCCGAGGCCGAAGTCGACCGCGGCCGCGTTGTCGCCGTGGGCGTCGTAGTGCTCGCGCATGCGGCTGAGGAGGAAGACGGCGTAGTCGATCGAGAGGCCGAAGACGAGGCCGAAGATCATCGTCGCCCCGACCGCGTCGACGTAGCTGTGGCCGCCGAGGGGCCAGTTGTCGGGGATGTGGAAGAGGAGGGTGAGGACGCCGAAGGCGACGGCGACGGTGGCGAGGTTGAGGCCGACGGCGATCGCCGCCAGCGGGATCGCCCGGAGGATGACCATCAGCACCAGGAAGGTCGCGATCGTGATCGCCAGCACCACCCAGGGGATGCGTTCGCGGGTGACGCGGCTGTAGTCGTTCAGCTGCGCGGCGCCGCCGGCGACGCCGGTCGTCAGGTCCGCTTTGTCGGCCAGTTCGGCGGCGTCCTCGGTGAGCTGCTTGTTGAGCCGGATCGAGCCCGGCGAGTTGAGGCTGTGGTTGGAGATGACCAGGACCGAGGCGGCCTGGCCGCCGCCGTCGAGGTCGATCGTTTCGTCGATCGCCTGGCGGGTGGTCGGCGGCGTGCCGTCGAGCGCGGAGAGGACGAAGTAGCCGGAGTTGAAGATCCCGGGCGAGGATTCGGCGATGCGCCCCGCCTGGTCGCGGATCTGCTTGCGCCCGCTCGACACCCGCACGCTCGCTTCTTCCAGGCCGCTTTCCAGCGGCGCGCTTTCGTCGACCCCGTGGGATAGCGCCACCTGCAGCGCTTCGGCGCCGCTGCCGAGCTGGTCGAGGCCGCCGACCAGCTGCAGGGCGCCGCCGCTGAGGGCAGTGATGCCGTCGCCGAGGCGTTTGGATTCGCGGGCGAGGCGGGCCGAGCCGGCGGCGAGGCGGCTGCTGCCGGCGTGCAGTTCGCGGAGGCCGTCTTCGAGTTTTTCCGTGCCTTTGAGGAGGCCCTTGAGGTAGTTCCTGAAGGTGATCGCCCAGGCTTCGATCTGCTTCGCTTCAGTGAAGTCGTCGAGCAGCCGTTCGTTCAGCGCGGTCAGTTCCGCCGGCAGGCCGGCGTAGGGCTCGACTTCAGGGGTCGAGGGCAGCGGGTCGTAGGGCGCGCCGGTGACGGGATCGACCCCGCTCACCGCGGCGGTGGCCTTCCGCACCGCTTCCAGGGTCGCCTGGTAATGAGGATCGGTTTTGCCGACCGTCATTTCTCCCAGCCGCGCCAGGGCCGCCTTCAGTTCGGCTTCCGCGGTCTGGGCCGGAGCGATCAGCTGCGGCAGCTTTTCGTTGCCGTCGCTGTTCAGCGACTTGCGGAGAGCGTGAGCCCGGTTCTGGATGTTGGGACGGATGCCGGGGATCAGCGTGTCCCGCACCAGCAGCTTGATTCGAAGCGGGCCGTTGAGCGATTTCCGCAGGCCTTCCGAGAGCAGCTTCGAGCCCTTGGCGAACTTGTCGAGCGCGTCGATCGCTTCGCCGCTGCCGTCGAGTGCCCGGGTCAGGCCGCTGGCGATCTGCTGGGCGCCCTCGCCGGCGCGGTCGGAGCCGAGCGCGAGCAGGCCGGCGCCGTCGCTGGCTTCGGAGATCCCTTCGCGCAGCCGCCCCACCCCGCCGGCGGCGACGGTGAGGCTGCGGCCGAGCCGGCCGAGCTGTTTGACCTGGGAGATGTTGCCTTCGGTGGTGAGGAAGGAGTTGCCGAGATTCCGCAGCGGTTCCACCCGCTTCACCGCCGGGCCCGGCCCAATCACCGTCCGCACCCCGGGGATCGCCGCCACCTTGCGCTGGAAGCTTTCGATCGCGGCGAGGTTCTTGGCGTCGGTGATCGGCCCCGAGTTGGAAACGGCGACGACCTGGAAGGGGGCTTCGTAGCCGGGGCCGAAGGAGGCGCCGATCAGTTCCGCGTCTTCGCGGGCGGGCGAGTCCTTGGGGAGCTGCTCGGTGCTCGGCGGCCCCGTCTTCAGCCCCACCGCCGGGGTCGCCAGCAGGAGGAGGAGGCCGCCAATCAGCACCGCCGCCAGCGCCGGCTTGCGCAGCGCCGCGCCGACCAGGACCATCAGCCGCGAGCGGCCGCCGGCCGGGGCGGTGGCGCCGAGCCGCCAGCGGTCGACGTTGGGGCCGACCAGGGTGAGGATCGCCGGCCCGGCCACCGTCGCGACCGTGACGCTGAGGATGACGACCATGCAGACGGTCCCGGCCAGCGAGGCGAGCAGCGACCCGGGGAGGATGAAGAGGGAGACGATCATCGAGAGCAGCAGGGTGCTGCCGGCGAACATCACCGTGCGGCCGGCGTGGTGGCGGGTCAGCCGCGCCGCCTCGACCGGCTCGTGGCCCTCGGCGAGCTCCTCGCGGAAGCGGGAGACCATCAGCAGCGCGTAGTCCACCCCGAGCGCCAGGCCCATCATCGAGCAGACCGTCACCGCGAAGGCGTCGATCTCGAACCAGCCGGTGAAGAAGTAGAGGATCCCGCGCGAGGCGACGACGGTGACCGCGCCGAAGCAGAGAGGGATCGCGGCGGCGATCGGCGATCGGAAGACGAGCAGGAGGATGATCAGCAGGAAGGGGAAGGCGATCAGCTCGCCCCGGTGGCTGGCGCTGAGGTTTTCTTCCTGCAGCGCCCGGGAGAGGCTGGCGTAGCCGGTCTGGGTGGCATCGACCGGGGCGTGGATCTTCTCCTCGAGCACGTGGTTGAGGTGCGGCACGGTCTCGTTGACGGCGGTGCGGGTGTCGACGTGGAAGTCGGCGAGGATCAGCGCCTTTTCGGGGTTCGGCCGCAGGCGCTTGACCGCGCCGGTGTCCCAGGGCGAGAGGGTCGTCACCCGCGGGTCTTCCCGCATGGCTTCGATCAGCCCCGGCCCCTGGCGGTCGATCGCCGCGGCGGGGCCGCGGAGGAGGATCGCGAAGGGGGCGGTCTCGCCGAAGTGCTCGCGCAGGAGTTCGTTGCTGCGGAACGATTCGGTGCCGGCGACGTCGATCGTGGTCGGGTCGAGGCGGCCGGTCGTGCCGGTGCCGATCACCGCCAGCGTGGCCAGCAGGACGGCGGCGACCGCCAGCACCGCGCGCGGGTGGCGCAGCAAAAATGGCTGGTCTCGATACGGCCCTTTCCGCGAGGGCCGTCTGGGTTCCCTGCCGATCCTCCTTCCCACGGGTGGTAGTTTGGCGGTAGAGGCCTACGGGAGGGAGATTTCGTGCGGAAGACTCTGTTAAGAGCACATGTACTTGGGCTGGCGCTGCTGTTCGTTTTGGCGGGCTCGGCGCTGGCGATCAAGCTGACCGCGGGGAACATCGTGGTCACGACCGACGGCGGCTTCACGCCGACGACGCTGCCGAAGAAGGGGTTTGCGCCGATCAAGCTGCACGGGTTCGGCAAAATCGGGACCGCCGACGGGACGCCCCCGCCGGTCCTGGAAACCGTGACGATCTGGTTCGACAAGCACGGCGAAGTCCAGACGAAGGGCCTGCCGGTCTGCACGCCCCAAAAGCTGGCGGCCACGACGACCAAGCAGGCGCGGAAGCTCTGCCCCGGCGCGATCGTCGGCAAAGGCTTCGGCAAGGCCGTCGTCATCTTCCCCGAACAGGGACCGATCCCGGCCTCCTCGCCGCTGACGATCTTCAACGCGCGGCCGATCCACGGCAACCCCGCCGTGCTCATCCACGCCCACCTGACGGTGCCCGGGCCGACCACCTTCGTCGTCCCGGTCGAGATCCAGCGGGTCCACGACGGCCGCTACGGCTTCAAGACCGTGGGGAAAATCCCCAAGATCGCCGGCGGCTACGGCATCCCCCTCTACGCCCGCCTGACGATCGGGCGCGAATGGAAGTACAAGGGGAAGACCCTGAGCTACGCCAACGCCGGCTGCCCGGACGGGCGCCTGCAGGCGAAAGGACAGTTCCAGTTCAAAGACGGCACCTTTCTCCAGGGCTCCGTGTTCAAAACGTGCAAGGGGCGCTGATTGAGGAGATCGATTCGGAGAGCCGTCGTGCTGGCGGGGCTGCTGGTCCTGGGCCTCGCCGCGAACGCCTCCGGGATCGACAGCTGCATCGGCCCCCTCTGCGTCAGCTCGACGGCGACGATGCAGCCGCGGGCGCTGCCGAAGCGCGGCGGCGCCCCGATCACCCTCAGCAGCATCACCCGGGTCAGGACCAAGGACGGCTCGACGCCGCCGACGCTGAAGGAGATCAGCTTCCTGATCGACAAGCACGGGCGGGTCAACAGCAAGGCGTTCCCGACCTGCCCGGTGAGCAAGCTCGAAGGGGCGACGCCGGCGCAGGCGCGCAAGCGCTGCGCCGCGGCGCTTGTCGGCAAGGGGACCGGGAAGGCGCTGGTGACGATGCCGGGCCGCGAACCGTTCACGATCGCCTCGCCGGTCTCCTTCTTCAACGCGGCGCCGACCGAAGGCAAGCCGACGCTGATCGCCCACGCTTACGAGACCGTGCCCTCGCCGCAGGCGCTGCTGGTGCCGATCGTCGTCCAGCGGGTCGGGAAGGGGCGCTACGGGTACCGGCTCGAGGTGAAGATGCCGGAGATCGCCGGCGGCTTCGGCGCCCCGACGCTGGCCGAAGCGCACGTCGGCGCCACCCGTGAGCGCGGCGGCAGGAAGGTCGGCTTCATCGAAGCCTACTGCTCCGGCGGCCGGCTCCAGGTCGAAGGCGACCTCAGCTTCACCAACGGCGACTTCTTCCCGGCGACCCTAACCTCGCCATGCCACTTCCCACGCTGAGACGGAAAGGGCGGGCGGCGGCCCTGCTCGCGGCGGCGGTGGCCGCGCTCGGCGCCAGCGGCGCCAGCGGCGCTCTGGTCGAAGTCGGCGGCGTCGTCCTCCGCGCCGACGGCGGTTTCACGCCGCAGACGCTGCCCCGCCACAGCTTCGCCCCGATCGACTTCCACGGGCGGGTCGACGTCTCCGGCCGCGGCGGCGGCCAGCCGCCGCAGCTGCGGCAGGCGCTGATCGACTTCGACCGCGACGCCCGCCTCAGCGTCGCCGGCCTGCCGAGCTGCGCGCCGGAAGCGATCGACGAAGCGACCACCGAGGAAGCGCGGGCGATCTGCCGCGGCGCGATCGTCGGCACCGGCCACGTCGAAGCGCTGGTCTCGTTCGAGAGCGGACCGGTGCAGGCCAGCTCGCCGCTGACGATCTTCAACGGCCCGCGCCTGAACGGGCTGTCGACCGCCGTCCTCCACGCCCACATCACCGTGCCCGTCACCCAGACCTACGAGATCGTCGTCCCGATCGAACGGCGCCGCGGCAACTTCCGCTACCGCGCCCGGATCGACCTTCCCTCGCTCGCCGGCGGCCTCGGCGCGATCACCCACATCGACGTCCAGATCGGCCGCCGCTACCGGTCCGGCGGCAAGGCCCGCAGCTACGTCTCCGCCCGCTGCAGCGACAACATCCTCCAGACCCACGGCCGCTTCACCTTCGAAGACGGCACGATCGTCGACGGCTCCGTCGAAAATTACTGCCGCGCCAGGTAGCCGCTGCTGCCGTCCCCCGAGCAGCCGACCTTCCTATACTTGCCCGTCCCCGGGCCGTTAGCTCAGTTGGTAGAGCAGGAGACTCTTAATCTCAAGGTCGTAGGTTCGATCCCTACACGGCCCATCGAAGCGGGGCGGAATCGCCCGCCCGCTATCCGCCCAGCCCGCCGCCGGTCAAGCCGCCGCTGAGGGGGTTTTCCAGCGTTTCGGAGGGTTTGCCGGCGTTGGCTTTTTCGGCCTTTTCGGCAGCCTTGGCGTTTTTGACGAAGGCGTGGGCGGATTTCTCGGCTTCGTCGAGGAATTTTTCGATCCCTTCGCGTTCGGAGGCGCTGTTGGCCTGCTTCATCGCTTTCGCGCGGATCTTGTCGGCTGCCTTGAAATCCCCCGTGAGGTAGGTGTAGCGGGCGAGGGTGGCGAGCGAGTTCAGGTTCGGCCGGCCTTCGGCGGCGATCTTCTGGGCTTCGGTAGCAGCCTGGATGCGGGTTTCGGCCTCCGGGTAGCTGGTCGAGAGTTCGGCGAGCTGGAATATCATCGGCGCCACCACCTGGGCGAGGCCGGGGCTCGGTTCCTTGGTCGCTTCGAGGTATTCGGTCCAGGCCTGGTCGGCTTTCTGGTAGGACTCGGCGGCTTCGGTCGAGATAGCCCTCGTCCCGTTCGGTTCTTCCGTCACCCCGGTATTGCCGGCGTTGATGTTGGCGCGGGTCAGCGAAAGCAGCAGGTCCGGGTTTTCGGGGTCTTTCTTCAGTTTGACCTCGAGCCGTTCCGCCTGTTCTTCGTAGATCTGGGCGGCATTGGTCGAGCCGTTGTTGTTGTTGCCGAAGATTTCGCCGATGTTGACGGGGCCGACGGTGAGGAAGAGGCTGGCGCCCATCAGGACCGCGAGGACGCCGTAGACGACCTTGACCATGCCGCGGCGGCGACCGCTTCGCAGGTCGAACAGCATCTTGTGGTCTTGCTTGCCTGAAGCCACTTCGTCTCTCCCTCTACTCCTGCGGAGAGGGCTGCGCCACGCCTCCGCTGTGTCCAGGACGTCCCAGGACCCGAGCGAGGAGGATACTCAGCTCATACAGAACAAGCAGCGGAACCATCTCAATGAGCATCGTCACCGGGTCGACTCCGGGTAGCGCGGCGGCGACGATCGAGATCACGAGATAGGCGTAGCGGCGGTTCTGAGTGAGCTGCTCGACCCGCACGATCCCCAGCCTGGTCACGGCGATGATCGCCAGCGGCAGCTGGAAGATCAGCCCGCAGGCGATCTCCGTCATCGAGAAGAAGCTGTAGTAGTCGCGCGCGCGCAATTGGATGTTGAACTGGCCGGAGTTGAAGTCGAGGAGGAAGTTGAGCGCGGCCGGCATCACCACGAAGTAGGCGAAGGCGATCCCGGCGAGGAAGAGGACCGGGAAGAGCAGGAGGATCGGCAGGATCAGCCGCCGCTCGGCCTCGCTGAAGGCAGGGAGGACGTAGGCGTAGAGCTGCCAGAGGACGATCGGCAGCGAGAGGACGATGGCGCCGTAGGCGGCGACGGTGAGGGTGGTCGTGAAGGGCTCGGTGACGCCGAAGGTGATCAGCTGGTCGCGACCGTCGGGGAGGGGCCCCTGGGCGACTTCGAGCAGCAGGTGGTTCTGCCAGAAGCAGAGCGCCAGGGCGACGCCGAGGACGCCGAGGCAGACGATCAGGCGGGAACGCAGCTCGTCGAGGTGCTCGACGAGGGTGAGGCGATCCTCGTGGGAGACCGCCCTGACGCGGCGGGCCATGGCGCCGCCTCAGCTGGTCTTGTTGCGGACGATTTCCGCGTCGGCGGGGTCGCCGTGGACCTTGGCCGACTCGGTCTCGAGGCTCGGCTTGTCGTCGTCCTCGTCGTGGTCGTGCTCGCCGCTGATCGAGCCTTTGAACTCGCGGATGCCGCGGCCGAGGCTGCGGCCGAGCTCGGGGAGCCGTTTCGGCCCGAAGACGAGGAGGGCGATGACGAGGACGATCACGATCTCTGGAAGTCCGACGTTTCCTGGCATCTCCTCCATGGTAACGGGGCGGGGCAGCGCCCGGATCAGTTCGGACCGGGTTTTAGGTTCGGGCACGGGGTATAGGCCACGGGTGACCGGCCCCGCCCGCAACCTGGACAGGACCGTCGCCCTGGTGACGGGCGCCTCGAGCGGCATCGGCGCGGCGGCGGCGCGGTCGCTGGCCGAGCGCGGGGCGGCGGTGGCGCTGGTGGCGCGGCGGGCGGAGCGGCTCGAGCAGCTGGCCGCCGAGATCGCCGACGCCGGCGGCACGGCGCTGCCGGTCGAAGCCGACGTCAGCGAGCAGGAGCAGGCGCGTTCGGCCGTCGAGCGCGCGGTCGAGGAGCTGGGCCGGCTCGACGTCCTCGTCAACAACGCCGGGGTGATGCTGCTGGGACCGGTGGTCGAGGCGCCGCTGGAGGAATGGGAGCGAATGGTCCAGGTCAACCTGCTCGGCCTCCTCTACACCGCCCACGCAGCGCTGCCCCACCTGCTGGCGGCAGCCGAGGAGGAGCCGCGGCGGGTGGCCGACATGGTCAACGTCTCCTCGGTGGCGGGCCGGCAGGCGCGCAAGGGCAGCGGCGTCTACAACGCGACCAAGCACGGGGTCGGCGCCTTCAGCGAGTCCCTGCGCCAGGAGGTGACCGGGCGCCACCTGCGGGTCTCCCTGGTCGAGCCGGGCGCGGTCGACACCGAGCTGCAGAGCCACAACCGGCCCGAGATCGAGAAGGAGATCCGCGGCCGCTTCGAGGAGATGGACATCCTCCAGTCCGAGGACATCGCCGACGCGATCGCCTACGTCGTCACCCGCCCCCGCCACGTCGCCGTCAACGAGATCCTCGTGCGGCCGACCCAGCAGGAGCAGTAGCTCAATCTCGATCGTTTCCCGACTTTTGGTTCCCATAGGAACGCAAATGCTGGAAACGAGTAGCTGTCAGCTGTAGCGCTGGACGACGCCGTCGGCGACCAGGGCGAGGAGGTGGCGCTGCTCGGCGTCGAACTCCGCCTTCTCCAGCGCCGCTTTGGCGTTCGCGACCATCTCGATCGCCCGGGCGCGGACGCGCTCCAGGGCGCCGGTGGCGGCGATGCGGTCGCAGAGCGCCTCGGCGCCGGCGGCGTCGAGGGCGTGGAGGTCGACCTCGCGAATGCTCGGGTCGCTCTTCGCCGCCTCGATCAGCGGCAGGGTGACGGTGCCGTCGAGGAGGTCGGTGCCGCGGGCCTTGCCGGTCCGCTCCGGCGGGCCGCTGACGTCGAGGACGTCGTCGAGGAGCTGGAAGGCGAGGCCGATGCCGGCGCCGAACTCGCGCAGCCGCTCCTGCTCGCGGCCGAGCAGGCAGGCGCACTCGAAGAGGCGCGCGGTCTTCAGCCGGCAGCGATAGAGGTAGCGCTCCTCGTCGATGCCGAGGTCGAAGGCGTCGCGGCGCTGGGCGAGCTCGCCGCGGGCGAGGGCGACGGAGGCGTCGGCGAGGAGCGCGACGGACCGGGCGTCGCCGGCGTCGGCGAGGAGGGCGAAGGCACGGGAGAAGAGGAGGTCGCCGGCGGCGACGGCACGGTCGCGGCCGGAGGTGGCGGCGACGGTGGGCAGGCCACGGCGCAGCGGTGCGTCGTCGAGGACGTCGTCGTGGACGAGCGTCGCCATGTGGACCAGCTCGGTCGCGGCGGCGGCGCGGACCGCCTCCCCGTCGCGCTCCGGTCCCGCGCAGAGGAGGACCAGCATCGGCCGCAGCCGCTTGCCGCCAGCGTCGAGGGTGGCGGCGGCATCGGCGCCGAGCAGCTCGCCGTGATCGGCGATCGCCCCGCGCAACAACTGCTCGACCTCGCCCAGCCGCGCCGGCAGCCAGCGGCTGGAGGCGTCGAGGACCGCCGTCACCGGGGGCGGGACGGAGGAGGGTCGGGTCATCGCTCGACCGCCTGTCGCTTCGCCTGTTCCTTTTTGGTGTCTGCGACCAAAAAGGAACAGGCGAAGGTTGGGACCGTCACGCCCGGATGCCGCTGTGGATCGCGATGATCCCGCCGGCCAGCACCGTGTAGCGGATCCCCTCGAAGCCGGCGGCGTCCATCTTCTCGGCGAGGCCGCGCGGGCTGGGGAAGCTGCGGACCGACTCGGGCAGGTAGGAGTAGGCCTCGGGGTTGCTGGAGAAGGCGCCGAGCAGCGGCACGATGCGGTCGAACCAGAGCGAGTAGAAGAGCGAGAGCGGCGGCCGGGTCGGCTGGGTGATCTCGAGGATGACGGCGCGGCCGCCCGGTTTCAGCACCCGGGCCATCTCGCGCAGGCCGCGGTCGAGGTCGGCGAGGTTGCGGACGCCGAAGCCGACCGTGACGGCGTCGAAGCGCTCGCCGTCGTAGGGGAGCTCGAGCGCGTCGGCCCACTCGAAGCGGACGCCCTCGGCGCTGCGCCTGGCGGCCTTCTCCCGCGCCAGGTCGAGCATCGGCTCGGAGAAGTCGCAGCCGACGACGTGGCCGTCGGGGCTGACGCGGCGCGACAGCTCCAGCGCCATGTCACCGGTCCCGCAGCAGACGTCGAGCGCCGAGTCGCCGGGCCCCAGGCCCGTCCGCGCCGCCGCGCGCTCGCGCCAGCGGTGGTGCAGGCCGGCGGTCATCAGCGAGTTGAGCGCGTCGTAGCGGCCGGCGACGCGGTCGAACATGCGGTTGACCTGGCCGGCGAAGTCCGGCGATTGGCGGTTGTCGTTGATGGTGTCCATGGGATTCGGGCCGCCGCGGCCCATCCCCCACCGCCTGTCTAATCCAGCGAGGAGAGGAAGTCCGCGAGCTGTTCGATCTTCTTCGGCGGCAGTTCGCGGAACGAGGGCATGATGCCAGGGCCGATTTCGACCGAGCGGATGATCGCAGCCCGCGGGATCCGGGAGGCGATGTGCGTCAGTTCCGGGCCCGGGCCGTTGTTGCCGTTCTCGCCGAGTTTGTGGCAGGCGAGGCAGCCGGAGCCGGCGACGACCTCCTTGCCCGGCTCGTACCGTTTCGCGACCTGCATGTCGATCTCGGTCGGGGAGCCGCCGGTGGCGCCGAGGTAGGTGAGATAGCCCATCGCGATGATCGTGATGATCCCCGCCGTCGTCGCGATCGGGCGCCGCTCCGGGCGCCGCTCCGGGCCGCGGTCGTAGAACGGCAGCAGGAGCAGCAGGACCATGCAGATGGTCGGGATCCCGATCGTCGCGATCGGGACCAGTTCCGGCGGCTTGATCACGCGCAGGAGCTCGAAGAGGAAGAAGAAGTACCACTCGGGGCGCGGGACGTAGGTGGTCGTGGTCGGGTCCGCCTTCGGGCCCTGCTCGGCGCCGAGGATGATCGACATCGCGATGATCACGGCGACGACGATCAGCGCCATCGCCGAGTCCTTCATCACCGCGTAGGGGAAGAACGGCTTCCCCTTCTTCTTCAGAAGCTCGTATTCCTCGAGGTAGGCCTGCTTGTCTTGAGGTTTCATACGGCCCCGTTCCCCTCGCCGCTGACGGGCGATCCGTTGACGCGGTTGCCGTCGACGCGGCCGTTTCCGTTGACACCGGCGTCCAGCTCGGAGACTGGGGAGGCGACTTTCGGCCGCTCCGCTTTGACCCACGGGGGAGCCGTGGTGCCGAGCTTGACCACGAGGTACATGTGGGCGCCGATCAGGGCGATGATCGCCCCGGGCACCAGCAGCATGTGGATCGCATAGAAGCGCGAGAGCGTGGTAGCGCCGAGCTCGGGGCCGGCGCGGAGGAAATCGCTGAGGTACGGGCCCACCACCGGGCCGGTCCCGTTGATGTTGATGCCGACGATCGAGGCCCAGAAGGAGCGCTGGTCGAAGGGCAGCAGATAGCCGGTGAAGGCCATCGTCATCGTCAGGATCAGGAGGACGACGCCGATCACCCAGTTCAGCTCCCGCGGGTACTTGTAGGCGCCGAAGAAGAAGGTCCTGCCCATGTGGAGGAAGATCAGGATCACCATCACGCTCGATCCCCACTTGTGCATCCCGTGCACGAGCTGCCCGAGCGGGACCTCGTTGTTGATGTGGGAGATCGAGGAGTAGGCCTGGGTCGCCGAGGGCGTGTAGAACATCGCCAGGAAGACGCCGGTGGTGGCCTGGACGATGAAGGCGAAGAGCGTCGCCGAGCCGAGCGTGTAGAACCAGTTGGTCCCTTTCGGGACCTTGCGGAACAGCATCCCGGTGAGGAAGCCGCTGACGGCGAGCCGCTGGTCGACCCAGCCGAGGGCGTCGATCGGGGCGTCTTTGCCGCGGTCGAGCAGCTTGTCGCCGGCGGTCTTGCGCTCCGGCGGCGAGGTCTTCAGGTCGGACGGAGCCTGGCCCTGGGGCGTGCCGGCGCTGCCCGGCTTGGCCGGTTTGCGCAGGGGCGGCGGGACGACGGCGTCCGGGATCTTCGGTTTCGGGAAGCTCGGCATCAGGGCGGTGGGAAGGTAGAGGGTCGCGGCGGGTAGAGGTATTCCCAGATCCCGCCGGTGAACTCGCCGGGGTCGCGGGCGCGGACCGGCTCCATCTGCGAGGTGACGCTGTAGCGCGGGCCGAGTTCGACCTGGCCCTTGCTGACGCGGGTCTGGAAGTGGTCGAGCGGGCGCACCGGCGGGCCGCCGATCCGCTTGCCCTGGAAGTCGTAGACGCCGCCGTGGCAGGGGCAGATGAAGTTGCCGGCGGCCTCGACGAAGCGGACCGGGCAGCCGAGGTGGGCGCAGCGGTTGGAGACGGCGACGAACTTGCCGGCTTCCTCGCCCAGGTCTTCGGAGCTGCGGCGCACGTAGGCGGTGGTCTTGCCGGCGTCCCCGATCCCCTCGGTTTCGGTGAAGACGACCTGGCGGTAGGTGTCTTCGACGAAGTCGGAGACCGGCCCGACCGCCTCCCAGCGCTCCTTGCCGCGGTGGAAGATCGGGGCGACCGCGAAGCCGACGGCGGGGAGCACGATCCCGGCCGCGGCGATGCCGCCGAGCGCCTGCGAGGCGACCGTGAAGACGTGGCGGCGCGTCATCGACTCCCCCTCGAAATAGCCGGGGGGGTCGGGCTTCGCCCGCTCCCTGATGGGCGCCTCCTCGGCCCCGTTTACCTTGTTCGCGTCGTCTGCCACAGGTCGGTTCGCGTAGAGGGACGAAGTCTATTGCTTAGAAGGTGTGACCTGCATCACAGATGACCAATATCTGGAGAAGCCGTCGTGCGTGGGGGCCTGCGGGAGCCCGGCGTCGGCAGCCCTATGCGGGGGCGAGAGAGATGCTCTCGGCTGCCTCGCGCCAGAGGAGAGGGATGCCCTCCACGTCTCCCTCCGCCTGGCGGCGGGCGCATTCGCTGATCAGGTCGGAGAGGATGGCGACGGCGCGGGTGTCGCCGAGGGCGGCGAGGCGGTCGAGGCCGAGGGCGTAGAGGTAGTCGCCGGCGAGGAGGGCGAGGTCGGGGTCGTGGCCGGCGAGGAGGCGGGGCTGCTCGTAGTGGAGGAGGTAGCCCTCGCGGACGGCCTCGACGACGAGGGCGTACTCGGCGGGCGCGGCGGCGGCGCCGGGACCGGAGGCGGCGAGCTCGCCGAGGGTGGGCGGCTCGGCCGGATCGACGACGTAGGGGGAGATCGGCGTGTCCTCGGCGCGCAGCTGGCCGGCGAGGGCCTGAAGGGCTTGGCTGGGATCAGGCATGGCGACTTATTCCCTGACGGGGGGGAGGAAAGCGACACGCCTCATCGCAGGACCTCATCGAGAGCGTCTGCGGCGGCCTCGAGGGTCTGGTCGATCGTCGCCTCGTCGTGGGCGAGGGAGACGAACCAGGCCTCGAACTGGGCCGGCGGCGGGTAGACGCCGCGGTCGAGGAGGGCGCGGCAGAAGGCGGCGTGCGCCTCGACGTCGCAGGCGGTTGCGGTGGCGAAGTCGACGACGGGGACGGGGCTGAAGAAGAGGGTGGCGAGGCCGGGCGCGGCGGCGACCTGCAGGGGGCGGCCCTGGGCCAGCGCTTCGAAGCCGGCGGCGAGGCGGTCGGTCAGGGCGCCGAGGCGCTCGTAGGCGGCGGCGTCGAGCTGCTCCAGGGTCGCCAGGCCGGCGGCGACCGCGAGCGGGTTTCCGGACAGCGTCCCGGCCTGGTAGACGTCGCCGGCGGGGGCGATCCGCTCCATGTGGGTTCGCGGGCCGCCGTAGGCCGCAGCCGGCAGGCCGCCCCCGATCACCTTGCCCATCACGGTCAGGTCCGGTTCGACGCCGAGCAGTTCCTGCGCCCCCCCGCGGGCGACGCGGAAGCCGGTGATCACCTCGTCGAAGACCAGCAGCGCGCCCGCCTCGCGGGTCGCCTCGCGGAGGAACTCGAGGAAGCCGGCGGCGGGCGGGACGACGCCCATGTTGGCGGCGATCGGCTCGGCCAGGAGCGCCGCGACCTCGTGCTCGCGCAGCGCCCGCGCCACCGCCTCGCGATCGTTCCACGGGACGACCACGGTCGCCGCCGCCTGAGCCGCGGTGACGCCGGGGCTGCCCGGCACCCCGAGGGTCGCCAGGCCGGAGCCGGCGTCGGCGAGGAGGCCGTCGGAGTGGCCGTGGTAGGCGCCGGCGAACTTGACGACGACCTCGCGGCCGGTCACCGCCCGCGCCAGCCGCGCCGCGCTCATCGCCGCCTCGGTCCCGGAGCTGGTCATCCGCAGCATCTCGACCGAGGGCATCCGCGCCGTCACCTCCTCGGCGAGCCGCACCTCCGCCGGCGTCGCCGCGCCGAAGCTCGTCCCGCGCTTGGCGGCTTCGACCACCGCGGCGAGGACCGCGGGCTCGGCGTGGCCGAGGATCATCGGCCCCCAGGAGCCGATCCAGTCGACGTAGCGGTTGCCCTCGACGTCGTAGAGCCAGCAGCCTTCGGCGCGTTCGACGAAGACCGGGTCGCGGCCGATCTGCCGCATCGCCCGGACCGGCGAGTTCACCCCGCCGGGCAGGACCTGCTGCGCCCGGGCGAACAGATCGGTCATCGGCTCGCCTGTTCCTTTCTGTTGCTATCCGCCGAGAAGGAACAACCGAAGGTCAAGAATGCTCGGCTTCCCAGCGGGCGTAGTCCTCGGTGAAGTAGTGGAGGCGGATCTTCTTGTACTCGGTCGAGGAGTAGAGGGTGGCGCGGTCCTCCGGGCCCATCCCGCACTCCGCGGCGATCGCGTCGAGGACGGCGTCGCACTCCTCCTTCGAGCGGCCGTGGGCCATCGTGAAGACGCTGTAGGGCCAGTCCTCGTAGGTCGGCCGCTGGTAGCAGTGGGAGATGCCGCGGAAGGAGGCCATCCGGCCGCCGACCTCCATGATCTCGTCCTCGGGGACCTTCCAGACCCCCATCCCGTTGGCCGAGAAGCCGGCGCGGCGGTGGAAGAGGATCGCGGCGACGCGGCGGAGGATCTTGCGGTCGACCAGCCCCCGCAGGCGGTCGAGCAGCTCCTCGGTCGAGATCCCCAGCTCCTGTGCGGCGGCGTCGTAGGGGCGGGCGACCGCGGCCATCGGCCCCTGCAGGGCGCGGATCAGGGCGACGTCGTCGTCGTCGTAGGGCTGCGGTTCCAGCTCCCGCGGCGGCGCCGCTTCGACCGGCGCCGAGAGCGCCTCGGTCCCCTTCTCCATCTCCAGGTTCATGTTGATCTTGAAGAGGGTGAGGGTCGGCAGTTCCCGCATCGACTCCGCGCCGGTCTCCTCCATCAGCGCTTCCAGCGTCCCCTTCAGGCCGAGCTCCGAGTCCGGCGGCGTGGCGATCGTGAACCACATGTTGAAGTCGTGGGTGCGCAGGTAGTTGTGGGATACGCCGGGGTGGGCGTTGACGATCCGCGCCGCCCGCTGCGGGTTCTCGCCGTCGACCTTCGCCGCCACCAGCATCGACTCGTAGCCGAGGGCGCGGGTGTCGAAGATCGGGGTGATCTCGCGGATGATGCGGCCGTCGAGCAGGCGCTGGGTGCGGCCGAGGACGTCGTCGAGCTCGAGGTCCGCCTGCGACGCGAGGAGCGCGAACGGCTCGGGGTCGAGCGGGAAGCTCGACTGCAGGAGGTTCATCAGCCGCTTGTCGGTCTCGTCGAGCGGGATCGCGGCGCCGTCCTTGCGGCTGCGCGCCTTCGACTGCGGGAGCTTCACCGAAGCCACGGGGCGGCCTCCTTCGCGTAGTAGGTGACGATCGCGTCGGCGCCGGCGCGGCGGACCGAGGTCAGCGCCTCGACCACGGCGGCGCGCTCGTCGATCCAGCCGTTGGCGGCGGCCGCCTTCAGCATCGAGTACTCGCCGGAGACGTGGTAGGCGGCGACGGGGGCGCCGGTCGCCTCTTTGACCCGGCGGACGACGTCGAGGTAGGGGAGCGCGGGCTTGACCATCAGCATGTCGGCGCCCTCCTCCAGGTCCAGCTCGGCCTCGCGCACCGCTTCGGCGGCGTTGGCCGGGTCCATCTGGTAGCCGCGGCGGTCTCCGGACTCCGGCGTCGAGGAGGCGGCGTCGCGGAACGGCCCGTAGAAGGCCGAGGCGTACTTCGCCGAGTAGGCGACGATCGGGACGTCGGGGTGGCCCTCCTCGTCGAGCTGGTGGCGGATCGAGCCGACCCGCCCGTCCATCATGTCGCTGGGGGCGACCGCGTCGGCGCCGGCCTCGGCGTGGGAGATCGCGGTTTTGGCCAGCAGCTCGACGGTGAGGTCGTTCTCGACCTCGCGGCTGCCCTCGCGGATGACCCCGCAGTGGCCGTGCGAGGTGTACTCGCAGAGGCAGACGTCGGTGATCACGACCAGGTCGGGATGCGCCTCCTTCAGCGCCCGCACCGCCATCTGCACGATCCCCTCGTCGTCGTAGGCGCCGGTGCCGAAGTCGTCCTTGGCCGCGGGGATGCCGAAGAGCATCAGGGCGCCGATCCCGGCCGCGGCGATCTCCGCCGCCTCCTCGACCAGGTTGTTGATCGAGAAGCGCTCGATCCCCGGCATCGAGGGGACCTCCTCGCGGACGCCCTCGCCGGCCACCACGAAGGCGGGCTGGATCAGGTGCGCGGGGGACAGCTCGGTCTCGCGGACCAGGGCGCGCAGGGTGTCGGTGCGCCGCAGGCGGCGCAGACGGGTGCTTGGGAACGGCATGAATTACGAGTCTAGGGGAGGGACGAGGTTGTTCCGACGTTGGGGAGGGACCGGGGGTGCCTCTACCGGACCCGCTCGCTTCGCTCGCTCCAAGTGTCCGTACGAGACACCCCCGGTCCCTTTAACGAGCGGAGTAGGTTGTGCCACCCGTGGAGGCCAAAGACGTTGTCAAGCGGTTCGGGAGCAGGGAGGCTCTTCGCGGCGTCTCCTTAAAAGCAGCTGCCGGGGAACTTGTCGCGGTGATTGGTCCCAACGGGGCTGGGAAGACGACTTTGCTTTCCATCCTCGCTGGCATCGCCAAGCCGGATGAGGGACAGGTGAACAGCGACGGAGGCGCGGTTGGCTGGATTCCCCAGCAGGCCGCTCTATATAGACGGCTGACGGTGGAGGAGAACCTGCTGCTGTTCGCGCGGCTGGAGGGGCACCCGAACCCGCGTGCTTCGGTGGAGGAGATGTTGGGGCTGACGGGGTTGGCCGAGCGGCGGGGGGAGATCGTGGCGCGGCTGTCTGGGGGGAACCAGCAGCGGATCAACATCGCGATCGGGCTGCTCTCGCGGCCGGCGGTGCTGCTGCTGGACGAGCCGAGCGTGGGGCTGGATCCGCGGCAACGGGCGCGGCTTTGGGAGTTCGTCTCCGGCCTCGCCGGGCGGGGGACGACGGTGATCTTCTCCACCCACGACATCCAGGAGGCCGAGCGCTACGGCGGCCGGGTGCTGGTGCTGGCCGACGGCGAGTCCCTCTTCGACGGCTCCGCCGGGGAGCTGCGCGAGGCGGTGCGGCGCGAGGCGCCGGAGGACGCCGACCGCGACTTCGAGACCGCCTTCGTCGCCTACCTGCGCCACCGGGGGCACTGATGCGGGGGGTGCGCTGGCTGCTGCTGAAGGACCTGCAGATCCTGCGGCGCTCGCCGCTGCAGGCGGTGCTGCTGGTCGCCTACCCGATCCTGATCGCGGTCCTGGTCGGGTTCGCGATCTCGCGCGGGCCGGAGGACCCGCGGGTCGCCTTCCTCAACGAAGTGCCCCAGAACACGCGGATCGACGTCGGCGGCCAGGAGCTGCCGAAGGCGAACGTCCGCGAGCAGATCTGCGAACGGGTCGAGTGCGTCTTCGTCCACAGCCGCGAAGAAGCGCGGGCGAAGGTCGAGTCCGGGGACGTGCTGGCGGCGCTGATCCTCCCCGCCGACCTGGTCGACAAGATCAACTCGCTCTCGACGCTGACCCCGGGGGTGCCGGAAGTCGAGGTCCTCGTCAACGAGGAAAACGCGGTCAAGGCCGAACTGGTCGACGACCGGATCACCAGCCTGCTGGCGCAGGCGAACCTGCGGATCGCGCGCCGGATCGGCTCCGAAGGCAGCCGCTACCTGGGGCTGATCGTCGACGGCGGCCAGTTCCACGTGCTCGGGGAAACGATCCCGATCCTCGGCCTGCGGGCGAGCGCGCGGATCCTGCAGGCGGTGCTGCCGGCGCTGCCGAGATCGCTGCGGCCGGCGCTTGAAGAAGTGAACGAATTCGCCAGCCAGGCGCGCGACAACCTCGACGTCGCCAAACCGCTGATCGACCGGCTGGCGCAGCCGATCGAGGTCGACAAGGTCGTGGTCGGCGGCGCCAGCCCGCCGCTGGAAATCTTCGCGATCGCCGTCGCCGCGACGCTCACCCTCGCCTTCGTCGTCGTCCTCCTGGTGGCGGGGTCGCTGGCGCTGGAGCGGGAGGAGAACGCCTTCCCGCGGCTGACCCGCGGGCTGGTCTCGGGCGGCGGCCTGCTCGCCGAGAAGGTCCTGCTGGGGATCGCGGTCGGCCTGGCGGTGACCCTGCTGATGCTGTTCGGGATGAGGATCTTCGTGCCGCTGGAACTGGGGCGGGTGTGGCTCTGGCTGCTCGCGATCCTCTTCGCCGGGGCGGCGCTGGCGGCGGCCGGGGCGGCGCTCGGGGCGGCGGCCCGCGAGGTCCGCGCGGTCTCCCTGCTCGCCTTCATGGTGACGCTGCCGATCGCCTTCCTCTCGCTGGTCCCCTCCGGTGCGGTCAGCCCGGCCGTCTTCGACGCGATCCGCTACCTGACCGCGCTCTTCCCCTTCAAGCCGGGGCTGGAAGCGATCACCGCCGCGCTCGACGCGGCCGGGCCCGGCCTCGGCGGCCCGCTGCTCCACCTGACGATCCTCGCCGTCGCCTACGCGGCGATCGCGCGGCTGGCGCTGCGCCGGTTCGCCACGGTCTGATCCCGCCGGCCTCGAATAGGGTCGGGTCGACATGAAGGTCCTCTTCATCGGCGACGTGGTCGGCAGCCCGGGGCGGCAGGGCCTGCGCGAGGCGCTGCCGGTGCTGCGCGAGCGGCACGCGCCCGACCTCGTGATCGTCAACGGCGAGAACTCGGCCGGCGGGATGGGGATCACCGAACGGACCGCCAACGACATCTTCGGCGCCGGCGCCGACGTGATCACCAGCGGCAACCACGTCTACCGCCACCGCGAGGCCTACGAGTGGCTCGACAGCGAGGAGCGGGTGGTGCGGCCGGCCAACTACCCGGGGGCGAACCCCGGCCGCGGCCACACGGTGGTCGAGGCCGGCGGGATGCGGGTGCGGGTGATCAACCTCAGCGGCGGCGTCGGCCTCCGCGTCGCCCGCTCCCCCTTCGACACCGTCGACTCGATCCTCAGCCACCACGAGCAGGACGCGGCGATCGTCGACTTCCACGCCGAAGTCTCGAGCGAGAAGGTGGCGATGGGGTGGCACCTCGACGGGCGGGTGGCGGCCGTCTTCGGGACCCACACGCACGTGCCGACGGCGGATGGACGGGTCCTCCCGGGCGGGACGGCTCACGTCTCCGACGTGGGGATGACGGGGTCGCGGACCAGCGTCCTGGGGGTGAAGCCGGAGCAGGCGCTGCGGTCGCTGATCACGCAGATGCCGACCCGGTTCGAGACGGCTGAGGAGGACGTCTGGGTGATGGGGGCTCTCGTCGACGTGAACGATCGGGGTCTGGCCGACTCCTTCGAGCAGGTGATGCTGCCAGCGCGATGAGCAGCAGCGGGTAGAACCAGACGATGTAGAGGTAGAACCAGTGGTGGAGGGTCAGCTGGAGCAGGATCAGCAGCGCGGCCGAGAGGGCGGCGAGCTGGGGCAGGGACTTGCGTCTCGGGACGAAGGCGAAGGCCAGGGAGGCGAGGCCGGTGAGGGCGAGGAGGGCGACCCGGACCGGTTCGAGGGAGGTCTGTCCCCAGATGCTGAAGGGCGAGTCGCGGCCGGCCTGGGCGGCGATGGTGCGGTCGTAGAAGGTCTTCAGGCCGGGGTCGAGGGCGGGCCAGAGAAGAGCCGCGACGGTGATCAGGAGGAAGCCGGCGGCGAAGAGGAGCGCGGGCCGCAGGCGGCGCTGGTAGGTCAGGTACATCGGCGCCAGGGGGGCGGCTACGAACTTGGCCCAGGTCGCGGCGGCCAGCGTCGCGCCGCGGGCGAGGGGACGGGCGGCGAGCAGCAGGGTCGCGAGCAGGAGCGCGGCGACCAGGGAGTCGTTGGAGTTCGACTCCAGGGCGTAGGCGGTGTAGGGGTAGGCGGCCCAGCCGAAGGCGAGGGTGGCGGCGAGGCGCTGGCCCTCGGGGCCGGGGCGGATGCGGATCCCGAGCAGGATCAGGAAGGCGAAGGCGGCGACGTCGAAGAGGATCGCGGCGGCATGGGCGGCTGGGAGGTCGTCCCATTCGCCCGACCAGGGCCAGATCCGCTCGAAGGGGAGGTAGGCGAGGTAGTCGACGGGGCCGTAGGTGTCGCCGCTGGAGACGTCGTCGGGGAAGTTGCCGTAGATCGGTTCCCCGTGGGCGATCCGGTCGGCGCCGACGACGCCGGCGTAGCCGACGTCGATGGCGCCGGAGTCGGCGACGTCGAGGCCGACGCGGAACCCCATCAGGAAGAGGGCGGCGATCACCATCCAGGCGACCGGCCAGACCGGCCGCAGTCCCTCCCCCCTCCCCCGCAGCCCGATCCAGAGCGAGCGGCCCAGCAGGTAGAGGAGGACCGGGTAGACGAGGGGAACCGAGACGCCGATCTCGGCCCGGTTGAAGAAGTAGTGGGAGACGCCGAAGCCGAGCAGGACCAGGAGGTCGAGGTTGGCGACGCGCCGGAGCCGCCGCCAGTCGACCAGGCCGAGCAGGAAGACGAGGCACAGCGGCAGGAAGACGTAGGGCGCGTTCAGCTTGTGGCCGAAGGCGCCGGAGTAGCCGCGGGCCATCTTCCAGGCGACCTGGTACCCGGTCCAGGACTCGGTCACCTCGCCGCTGTGGGCGTCGACGAGGACGAGGACCCGCTCCTCGCCGCCGTCGAAGTAGGCGACTTCCCAGTGCCCGTCTTCCAGCGAGGCGGTCGGCCCGAGGGGGCCGTGCTCGCGTTCCTGTTCGACGACCTTCGGGTCCTGGCCGGCGGCGGCGATCGCTTCGGCGCGGGTGAGCTTCTCGGCGGCGCTCGCCGCGGCCGGGAAACCAACTGAGACCAAAAGCGCAACAAGGAGGGACGCAACGGCCACTACGAGGAGGGCCGTGGGTGTTCTCGTACGGACACTTGAAGCGAGCGAAGCGAGCGGGTCCGGTAGAGAACACCCTCGCCCCTCCCCCGCGGCGGCCAGCCCCCCGTCCCTCATCCGTCGCGCACCCCGAAGTGCTCGCGGATGACGGGGGCGACGTCGCGCAGGGCCCACTGCTCGCGCGCGGCGGCCGACTCCGGGCCGCAGCCGACGAAGAGCAGCGGCCCCAGCGAATCGCCGGCATGCAGGGCGCCGTGGCTGCCGCCGCCGGCGTGGCTGACCCCGCCCCAGTCCACCGCCTCGAAGCCGGGCTCGAGCGAGACGACGAAGTCGCCGGCGTGCGGGGCGGTCAGGGCCGACCAGACCCGGGCCAGCGCGTCGGGGTAGGTCTCGCTGCGCAGGCGCCCGTCCTCGACGGAAGCCGCGAGGGCGGCGAGCTCCCCCTCCACCTCCCAGCCGCCGCCGCGCAGGTCCGCGACCTCGCCGCCGGGACGGAAGCGCACCGCCTCCCCCCCGCGCTCGACCACCGCCCAGACGGCGCCGGCCGGTGTGCCGGGGCCCTCGCGCCGCAGCGGGGTCCCGTCCTCGTCCTCGAGCCGGCAGACCAGGTCGACCCCCTCGAGCACGCCCAGCCGCGCCGCCACCTCCAGCGGCTCGGCCCGCTCCCCCTCCCCCGGCAGCAGGTAGACGTGCGCCGCCCGGCCGGTCGGGCTGACCGCCAGCTGGGCCAGCTCCGGGCGCTCCTCGGAGGGCTGCAGCACCGACCACTCGGCACTCAGCAGCTCGGCCAATGGCAGGCCCCGGTGGACCTCGGTCTGGGCGTGGTCGGCGACCAGGATCACCGCGTGGCTCTCGAGGAACTCGTCGAGGCCGCCGGCTTCCTCGGCGTAGGTGGCGAAGGCGCGGTCGGCCTTGGCGATCGACTCGACCGTCGCCTCCGGCCCGTGCTGATGGGAGTAGTTGTCGTTGTCCGGCAGCGAGAGCAGGAGGAAGTCGTAGAGGTCCTCCTTCAGCAGCTCGGCGGCACAGCAGGCGGCGTAGCCGTCGCGGACGCCGGGGATCGAGGTCGATTTGCAGGGGACGTCGCGGCTCGCGTAAAGGTCACCGTAGAAGAGGTCGGTGGGTCCCCAGGTGTGGTGGTGGAACTTCAATTTCGTCACGTCGACCGCGCGTTTCAGCAGCCCCTCCAGCGAGACCTCGTGGCGGCGGCGGCCGCGGTAGATGAGGAACGGCGTGCAGGCGGTGCGGGCGCCGGCGTCTTCGAGGCTCTCGAAGACCGTCTCCACCTCGGGGCTGAGGTGGGCGAGGTTCATGTTGTAGACGAGGTCGTAGAGGGCGAGGAAGACGCCGAAGGCGCGGGTGGCCTCCAGCGAGGAGCCGTACTCGACGTAGCGCCGTTCCAGTCGGTGGTACCAGTTCATGCCGCTGATCCAGTGGCGGTCGGCGCCGACGCCGGTGACCATCTCGGCGCTGGCGACCGGGGTCACCGAGGGGAAGCTGGAGACGCAGTCGGGGATCAGCACCCCGCGCTCGACCAGCGCCCCGAAGGTCGGCGCCCGCTCCTCGGCGATCGCCCGTTCGAGCATGTCGGTCCGCAGCGAGTCGACGTAGGCGAGGACGAGCTTCTTGCGGGGCGGCATCGATCCCATGATCGCGGAGGCGTTCGCTCGCCTGTTCCTTTTCGTGGTCAGGGCCCGAAAAGGAACGGACGAGCGCTAACGCAGGACGCGGAGGCCGGCGTGTTTGCGCTGGGCGCGGCGGTGGCGGGTGATCCCGAGCCAGATCAGCGCCAGGACGACGATCACGACCACCGGTTCGATCAGGAGCGCGATCGCGATTACGACGAGGGCCGCCAGGGAGACGATGAAGGCGAGCGCTCCGCCGCCGCTGCCCTCGCGGCGGCTGGCGCCGTAGACGACGTCGCTGATGACGATGCAGGCGAGCGCGGCGCCGGCCAGGCCGAGCACCGCTCCCACGATCCCTTCCAGCAGGAAGCCGACGACGAAGCCGATCACGGCGGCGAGAAGCGTCATCCGGCCACGGGCCGACCCGTGGGTGCCGGTGGTGCCGGCGAGCATGCCGATCGCCAGCCCGATTCCTAGCTCGGTCAGAACGTCCACGCCCGAAACCTAACCCACTTGCGATGGCCGGGCGTCGATCCGCCACACTTCAGCGATGGCCGAAGTCCCCGAGCCGACCCACCGCCGCCGCTCCCACGCCGGCGCCCGCGACCTCGAGCGCTACGCCGGCCTCTTCGCCGAGCGGACCGGGGTGATGCGCTCCTCGGCGATGCGGGACCTGATGGCGATCACGGCGCGGCCGGAAGTGATCTCGCTCGCCGGCGGCCTCCCCGACACCTCGACCTTCCCGCCGCAGAGCTTCGCCGCGCAGATGACCCGGATCGCCCAGGAGTCGGCGGCGAAGGCGCTGCAGTACGGGCCGACCGAGGGCTTCGAGGAGACCAAGGACTGCATCCTCGAGGTGATGGGCGCGGAGGGGATGCTGCCCGACCCCGACGACGTGATCGTCACCACCGGCGGCCAGCAGGCGATCGACCTCGTCTGCAAGACCCTGATCGACCCCGGCGACGTCGTCATCACCGAGGCGCCGACCTACCCCGGCGCGATCCCGACCCTCTGCAGCTACCAGGCCGACGTCGTCCAGGTCGAGTGCGACGAGGACGGGATGCAGGTCGAGGCGCTGGAGCAGCTGCTGGCGGACCTGCGGGCGGAGGGGCGGCGGCCGAAGTTCATCTACTCGGTGCCGAGCTTCCAGAACCCGGCCGGGGTGACGATGTCCCTGCAGCGCCGCCACCGCCTGGTCGAGCTGGCGCGGGCGCAGGAGCTGCTGGTCGTCGAGGACAACCCCTACGGGCTGCTGCGCTACGGGGGCGAGCCGATGCCGCCGCTCTACCAGCTCGACGGCGGCGACTTCGTCATCTACCTGGGGACGTTCTCGAAGATCCTCTCCCCCGGGATCCGCCTCGGCTGGGCGGTGGCGCCGCCGCCGGTGATGGAGAAGATCGTCCTCGGCAAGCAGGCGGCCGACCTCTGCACCTCGACCCTGACCCAGTACTTCGTCCGCGAGTACTTCGCCGAACGGCGCTGGCAGCGCTACGTCGACGACCTGGTCGAGATCTACCGCGGCCGCCGCGACACGATGGTCGAGGCGCTGCGCACCCACTTCCCGGCCGAGGCGACCTGGACCGAGCCCGAGGGCGGGCTCTTCATCTGGGCGACGCTGCCCGACTACATCGACACCAGCGACCTGCTGGCGAAGGCGCTGCGCGCCGACGTCGCCTTCGTCCCCGGCCAGGCCGCCTACGTCGACGGCCGCGGCAGCCATTCGATGCGGCTCAACTTCTCCGGCGTCGACGAGGACGAGATCCGCGAGGGGGTGCGGCGGATCGGCAAGGTGATCGCCGAGCAGGTCGAGCTCTACGGGGCGCTGACCGGGGAGCAGCCGCTGCCCGAGCCGCAGCAGGAGGCGACCCCGAACGTCCTCCCCTTCCGCAAGGCGGGCGGGGCGGGGTGAAGGTCGCGGTGCTGAAAGGCGGCCGCTCGCTGGAGCGCGGGGTCTCGCTGCGCTCGGGGGCGCGGGTCGAGGACGCGCTGGGGCGGCTCGGCCACGAGGTGCTGCCGATCGACGTCGGCCCCGACCTGGTCAAGCGCCTGGTCGCCGAGCGGCCCGACGTCGCCTTCGTCGCCATGCACGGGGTCGGCGGCGAGGACGGGACCGTGCAGGAGCTGCTGGAGATCCTCGGCATCCCCTTCACCGGGCCGAGCGCGGCGGCCTGCGCGCGCTGCATGGACAAGGTGCAGGCGAAGGACGCGATCGAGGACGCGGAGCGGGAAGCGCCCGGCGGCCTGAGAACGCCCCACTGGTTCGCCTTCAACCAGACCGCCTTCCGCGAGTTCGGCGCCGCCGACGCGCTGGGGCGGCTGGAGGAGACGCTCGGCTTCCCGCTGGTGGTGAAGCCGAGCCGCGGCGGGTCCTCGCTCGGGGTCCGGTTCGCGGGGAGCGCGGGCGAGGTTCCGCAGGCCCTGGTCTCGGCCTTCAGCTATGACGACCGGGTCCTGCTCGAGCGCTTCGTCGACGGGCGGGAGCTGGCGGTCGGCGTGGTCGGCGACGAGCCGCTGCCGGTGGTCGAGGCGATCCTGCTCGAGGGCGACCGCTACGACTTCGAGGCCCGCTACGAGATCGGCCGCACCCGCTTCGACGTCCCCGCCGACCTGACGGGCGAGGAGTACCGGGCGGTAACCGAGGCCGCGCTCGGCACATACCGCGCCCTTGGCTGCACCGGCTTCGCCCGCATCGACCTGATCCTCGGCGAGGACGGCCCCTGGCTGCTCGAGGCCAACGCGATCCCCGGCCTCACCGACACCAGCCTCCTCCCCCAGGCCGCCGAGGCGGCGGGGCTGTCATTCGAGCAGCTGGTCGAGCGAATCCTCGACCTAGCGCTCGAGCCGGCTGCCGCGTAGCGGCGTTTTAAGAGTCCCCCTGCGCGAAGTCCTCGGGGGTCACTTCATCCAAGAACTCCTTGAATTTGTCGACGACCTCCTCGGTGTCCTCGACCTCGTGCTCGAACTCGATCGCCGACTCCTCGATCACCTCCTCGGCCGCGAAGATCGGGGCCGAGACGCGGACAGCGAGGGCCAGCGCGTCGGAGGGACGGGAGTCGATCTCGACCTCGGAGCCGTTGACCGAGACCGTGATCGAGGCGTAGAAGGTGTTGTCGCGCAGCTCGGTGACGGAGACCCGCTCGCACTTGGCGTCGAGGTTCTCGAGCATGTCGGAGAGCAGGTCGTGGGTCATCGGCCGCGGCGTCGAGGCGCCCTGCAGCTTCATCAGGATCGCGGCGGCCTCCGGGTGGCCGATCCAGATCGGCAGGAAGCGGTTTCCGTCCACGGTCTTCAGCAACACGATCGGCTGCTTGCCGACCATGTCGAAGCTGACGCCGTAGATCTGCATCTGCTGCAAAAAGGACTCCAGACCGTCGTTGGAAGCCGAAGTATAGGTCCGGCTTCTACCCGCTCCCGACGAGCGGGGAACGGCTGGACGCGAAGAGGAGATGGGCGATCCTGGATTCGAACCAGGGACCTCGTCCTTATCAGAGACGCGCTCTAACCAACTGAGCTAATCGCCCGGGGACGGCGATGATAGCGACGAGCCGGCGAGCGCTCAGGAGCCGTCGCGCTTGCGGAGACGCCTTGCCAGCGCGTGGGCCTCGCGAACGTCGTCGAAGCGGAGCTCGGCGACGATCGCCTCCCCCTTGGCGCGGGCGCTGACTTCGTGGCCGAGGGCCTCCTCGAGGGCATCGGCGGCGTCGCGGAGGGCGGCCTGGGCGTCGGGGTCGGCGGCTGCGCGTCTCGGCCTTGCTTTTGGCTGGCTGGCCAGCCGAACCCTCGCCTCGGTTTCGCGGACCGACCAGCCGCCGCGGGCGGCGTCGCGGGCGAGGCGGCGGCGGACGTCGTTGCCGGCGACGCCGAGGAGCGCCTTGCCGTGACCCTCGCTGAGATCGCCGGCCTCGAGCAGCTCGAGCGCCTCGTCGGGCAGCTCGAGCAGCCGGATCAGGTTGGAGACGGCGGGGCGGCTGCGGCCGACGCGGCGGGCCAGCTCCTCCTTGGTCAGGCCGAGCTCGCGGACGAGCGCGTCGCAGGCCTTCGCCTCCTCGACCGGGTTGAGGTCCTCGCGGACCATGTTCTCGATCAGCGCCGCCTGCAGCCGCTCCGCCTCCTCCTGGTCGCGGACGACGGCCGGGACCTTGTCGATCCCGGCCTGCTGGGCGGCGCGCCAGCGGCGCTCGCCGGCGACCAGCTCGTAGCTGCCGTCGGGAAGGGGGCGGACGAGGAGCGGCTGGACGACGCCGGTGGCCCCGATCGAGGCGGCGAGGGCGGCGAGGGCGGCGGGGTCGAACTTGGTCCGCGGCTGCGAGGGGTTCGGCTTGATCAGGGAGACCGGCAGCTCGCGCAGCTCCCCCGCCGCCGAGACCTCCGTCTCGGGCAGGATCGCCGAGAGCCCGCGGCCGATCCCGCGGCGGGCGCTAGCCACGGCTCGCCAGCTCCTTTGCCAGAGCCCGGTAGGCGACGGCGCCGTGTGAAGCGGGTGCGTGCTCGGTCACGGGCAGACCATAGCTCGGCGACTCGGCGACTCGGACGCTGCGGGGGATCACCGTCTCGAAGACCATTCCGTCGAAGTGATCCCGCAGCTCGGCCTCGACGTCCTGGGCGAGCCTGGTGCGCTCGTCGTGCATGGTTATGAGCAAACCCGCAACCTCCAGCTGAGGGTTGAGCTCGCGCCTGATCAGGCCCAGCGTTTCCAGGAACTGGACCAGGCCCTCGAGCGCCAGGTACTCGGCCTGGACGGGGACGATCACCCGGTCGGCGGCGGTCAGCGCGTTGACGCTGACCGGCCCCAGGGAGGGCGGGCAGTCGAGGAGGGTGACGGCGAAGCGCTCGCGCAGCGGGCCGAGGCGTTCCCGCAGCCGCGTCTCGGAGCCCTGCATGCGCGGCAGCTCCACCGCGGCGCCGGCGAGGTCCTTGTTGGCGGGGACGATCCAGAGGTTGTCCGGCCCGGCCGGCCGGGCCGCCTCGGCGACGGAGGTCTCGCCGGTCAGGCAGTCGTAGGAGGAGGGATGGAGGTCGCGGCCGCCGCCCACGGCGACGGTGGCGTTGCACTGGGGGTCGAGGTCGACGAGGAGGGTCTGGTTGCCCTCCACGGCCGCACAGGAGGCCAGATTGACGGCGGTCGTCGTCTTCCCGACTCCGCCCTTCTGGTTCGCCACGGCGTAGACCTTGCCCATCGCGGTCCAGCCTAGTCAACGCGCCGCCGGCACATTCCCGCGACGTGGGATAGCCTGCTGCCCGTGTCCGAGACCTTCGAGTGGCCCGAGGATCCAGCCGAGCGCGCGCAGGAGCTGGTCGAGGGCGTGCTGGACGAGCTCGACCTCGACGGCGAGGTGGTCGTCGAGGAGGACGACGAGCGGATCCTGCTCACGGTCGAGGGGGAGGACGACTACGGCCTCCTGATCGGCAAACGGGGGCAGACGATCGACGCCCTGCAACTGCTCTGCTACCAGGCCGCCTTCCGCGGCATGCGGGAGCGCAAGCGGGTCGTCGTCGACGCCGCCGGTTACCGGGCGCGGCGCCGGGAGACCCTGGAGGGACGGGCCGATCGGGCCGCCGACCAGGCGCTGGCGAACAACAGCGTGGTCGAGATGGACCCGATGAGCGCCCAGGAACGGCGCGTCATCCACGAGCGGCTGAAGGAGCGGGCCGGAGTCGAGACCTACAGCGAGGGCGACGAGCCCAACCGCTGCGTCGTCGTCGCCCCGCTCCTGCCCGAGTGATCGACGACGCCGGGCGGGCGAAGCTGGAGACGGTCCTCGAGCTGCTCGCGGAGGAGCGGGCCTCGGTCAGCTCCGTGGTCGACGAGCGCGCCTGGCGGGTTCACGTCGCCGACAGCCTCACCGGCCTGGAGGTACCGGGACTGCGCGAGGCGGAGCGAATCGCCGACGTCGGGGCCGGGGCGGGATTCCCGGGCCTCGCGCTTGCGGTCGCCCTGCCCTCCGCACAAGTCGACCTGATCGAGTCGGTGGGGCGGAAGTGCGAGTTCATGCGGCGCGCGGCCGAGACCGCGGGGATCGTCAACGCCAGCGTCCTCAACACGCGTTCGGAGGACTGGGCGGCCAGGGAGGGACGCGAGGCCTACGACGTCGTCACGGCGCGGGCGGTGGGTCGCCTCTCGACCCTGGCCGAGCTCGCCAGCCCGCTGCTGAAGCCAAATGGCGCTCTAATTGCCTGGAAGGGCAGGCGCGACGATGGCGAGGAGCGACAGCTCGAGAGCGCGGCCGAGGCCCTTGCCATGCGCCCGGAGGCGATCCTCGACGTCGGCGACCGCGCCGGCAGCGAGCACCGGCACCTCCACGTCGCCCGCAAGATCGGCCCCACCCCCGGCAACCTTCCGCGCAAGCCCGGGATCGCCAAGAAACGCCCGAAGGGCTGAACCCGGCGCGCGAAGCGCTTTAACGGCGCTTCTTTTTCTTCCGCGGCGGCGGTGGCGGCGCTTTGGCCTCCCGGAGCGCGGCCGCTCCCTCCGGCGTGGCGATCACGGGAGGGGGCACGATCTTTTTGATCACCAGCTGCTGGCCGATCGTCCAGAGGTTGGTGGTGATCCAGTAGAGGATCAACCCGGCGGGGAATTTGAGGATGAAGGGGACGAAGACGAAGGGCAGCAGGAGCATCATCGTCCGCTGGCTTTTGTCAGCCGTGATCGACATGACCATGCTCGAGATCAGCTGCGTGCCGACGTAGAGGACGACCAGGACGATCAGTTCGGCGCCGGTCGCCTTGCCGGTGAGGTCGTTGATGAAGAGGAATTCGGCTCCGTAGGCGCTGCAGTGGCCGGCGGCTTCGCAGCCCATGTCCGGCGGCAGCTCGTGCCGGAGGACGTAGAAGAGCGTGATGAAGACCGGGAACTGAGCCACGAGCGGCAGGCAGGAAGCCAGCGGGTTGACTTTGTTCTCTTTGTAGAAGCGCATCATTTCCTGCTGCATGCGCTGTTTGTCGTTTTTGTACTTCTCCTGCAGTTCCTTGATCTGCGGCTGCAGGGCCTGCATCGCCCGCATCCCCTTCAGCTGTTTGTAGGTGAGCGGGATGAGGACCGCGCGGGTGACGACCGTGAGCATGATGATCGACATCCCCCAGCTGAGGCCGGCGCTGTCGTGGAAGAACTTGAGGACGCCGTTGGCGACGTCGATCAGCGGCTGGAGGATGAGGGCGGTAAGGGGGGTCATCGGTGGGCTTCGTGCCAGTCGGCGGGGTGTACCGGACCGGTGCGGAGCGTGAATCTATCGGGGATGGGGTCGAAGCCGCCGTGACTGAAGGGGTTGCAGCGCAGAATCCGCCAGCCCGCCAGGAGGAAGCCGCGGATCACGCCGAAGCGTTCGACGGCCTCCACCGTGTAGCGGGAGCAGGTCGGCTCGTAGCGGCAGCGCCGCGGAAACATCGGTGAGATCCAGCGCTGGTACCCCCGCACCGGCGCGAGAAAGAAGCGTTTCACGTGGAACGGCCGCCGGCGATGGCCTCTTCCAGATTGGCGGAAACTCCCTGCATACCTTCGCGATCGATCAGCTCCTTGATCTCGGCCCGGGCGACGATGACGAAGTCGTGGCGCGGCGGCAGGCGATCGGCCAGAGACCAGAACGCCTCGCGCAGGGCCCGCTTCACCCTGTTCCGCTCGACGGCGCCGCCCACCTTGCGGTTGACGGAGACCCCGAGCCGGACCTCGTCGCGGTCCTCGTCCTTGCGGGGGAACGTGTAGAGGACCAGGTACCGGGTCGCGTGCGAGGAGCCGTCGCGATAGACGCGGTCGAACTCGCCGCTGCGCGAAAGGCGTCGGCGCTTGGGCGCCATCCGCTTACGGGGTGAGGCGCTTGCGGCCTTTACGGCGGCGGCGCTTGAGGATGGCGCGACCGCCGCGGGTGCTCATCCGGGCCCGGAAGCCGTGGGTCTTCGCCCGCTTCCGCTTCTTCGGTTGGTAGGTGCGCTTCATGCCGGCGGAAGTATACGGAGGACCCCGAAAATCTTTTCTGCGGGATTTGCGAGGCGCCCGGGCTGCCTGTACAGGCACGGCGCTATGGTCGCCGCCCGGTGCCCGACGACTCCCTCCCACCTGACCTCGACGCCTTCTGGAGAGCGACCCAGGAGCGGCTGAGGGCGTCGGTCCCGGAGTCGACCTTCCGCCTCTGGCTGGAGCCGTTGGAAGCGGTGGCGGCGGAGGGCGAGACGCTCTTCCTCGCCGCCCCCGAGAACAAACGCGCCTGGACCGAGCGGCGCTACTCCTCCCTGATCGCGGAAGCACTGCGCGGGGCCGACGGCGTCCTCGAGCAGGTGAGCTTCGCCGAGCCGAGCCTGCTGGAGGGGAGCGCCGGCCACGACCCGGACCTGAACCCCAACTACACCTTCGAGCGGTTCGTGATCGGCCCAGGCAACCGCCTCGCCCACGGGGCCGCCCTCGCCGTCGCCGAGGCCCCCTCCGAGGCCTACAACCCGCTCTTCCTGCACGGACCGCCGGGGCTGGGCAAGACCCACCTGCTGGCGGCGATCGCCAACTACCTGCGGGACAACGCCCCCGGCCTGAGGGTGCGGTACACCACCGCCGAGTCCTTCACGAACGAGTTCGTCGCCGCTCTCAAGGCCAAGGGCAGCGACGCCTTCAAGGTCCGCTACCGCGACATCGACGTCCTCCTCATCGACGATGTCCAGTTCCTCCAGGGCAAGCCGGCCACGGAGGAGGAGTTCTTCCACACCTTCAACGCCCTCTATGAGTCCGGCAGCCAGCTCGTGCTCTCGGCCGACCGCATCCCCAGCGAGCTCTCGACCCTCGCCGCGCGGCTGCGCGATCGCTTCGAGTGGGGCCTCACGGTCGCGGTCGAGCCGCCCAACCTGGCGACCAGGCTGACCGTGCTGCGACGCCTGGTCGAGGAGGCCGGGGTCGAGATCGCCGACACAGACGCGCTGGCCGAGCTGGCGAACCGGATCGACGCCAACGTCCGCAAGCTGCACGGCGCCCTGACCCGGGTCATCGCCCACGCCTCGCTGATGGGCCGGCCGCTCAGCTCCGAGCTGATCTCCGAAGTGATCCCGCGCCACCGCCGCCGCGAGCCGACCTCGGTGGAGGAGATCCAGCAGCGGGTCGCCGAGCTGTTCGGGATCTCCCGCGCCGAGCTCGTCGGCTCCAGCCGCGCCGCCACCCCGCTGCGCGCCCGCCAGGTGGCGATCTTCCTCACCCGCGACCTCACCGACCTCTCGCTGCCGCAGATCGGCCGCCTCTACGGCGGGCGCGACCACACCACCGTGCTCAACTCCCTGCGCCGGGTCGAAGCGAGCCTCGCCGAGGACAGCGAGCTGGCAGAGAAGGTCCGGGAGTTGCGGGGAGCTATCCACAACCCTGTGACCGAAGAGCGCTGACAGCCGGCCGCGCTGTAAGAATCCCCAGCCCCCCACAGGGCCTTCCACAGGCGGCAAACCGCACCGGGCCGCCGAATCCTCCGCGACCGGAGCTTTTTCAACAGGACCTAACTCAACTCAAGAAGGCAAACCTAAGAAGGCACATCACTTGAAGCTCACGACCAAACGCGAAGATCTCGTCTCCAAGCTCTCGATCGTCTCCAGGGCCGTTTCCACCCGCGCCGCCACCCAGGCGCTCTCCGGCGTCCTCCTTTCGGCGCAGGGCGGACGCGTGACCCTCGCCGCCACCGACCTCGACCTCGGGCTGGAGACGACGCTCGAGGCTGCGGTCGAGAGCGAGGGGTCGGTCCTCCTCCCCGGCCGCCTCTTCGCCGAGATCGCCCGCTCGCTCGCCGACCCGAGCGTGGAGATCGAGGCGCGCGAGGCCGAGCACGACGTCGAGATTCGCAGCGGCGGCTCCAGCTTCCACCTGCGGGTGCTGCCGGCCGAGGACTTCCCGAAGCTGCCGCAGCCGCAGGAGAGCCCCGGGCTGAAGATCCCCGCCGGGGCGCTGGAAGCAAGCATCGAGCTGGTCGCCCGCGCGGCTTCGCGCGACGACATGCGCCCCGTCCTCACCGGCGTCTTCGTCTCCGCCAGCGGCAAGGAGATGACGATGGTCGCCACCGATTCCTACCGGCTGGCGGTCAAACGGACCGAGCTCGAGGCCGAGCTCGGCGGCGAGCTGGAGGCGAACATCCCGGCGCGGGCGCTGCGCGAGCTCGGCCGCATCCTCTCCTCCGAGGGCGCCAGCGAGACCTCGATCTCGCTGCTGACCAACCAGGCGGTTTTCCAGGCAGGGTCGATCCTCCTCTCGACGAGGCTGATCGACGGCCAGTTCCCCAACTTTCGACAGCTCCTGCCGGAGTCCTACGAGCACGACGTGCGGCTGCCGCGCTCGGACCTGCTCGACGTCACCCGCCGGGTCAGCCAGCTGGCGCAGCGGAACGCGCCGCTGCGCCTCTCCTTCCGCTCCGGCGAGCTGACCGTCGCGGCGGAGACGCCCGACGTGGGGGACGCGCGGGAGACGATGCCGGCGGCGTTCGAGGGCGAGGAGCTGGAGATCGGCTTCAACCCCGAGTTCCTCAAGGAAGGGATCGAAAGCGTCTCCGGCGACGAGATCCTCCTGCGGCTGATCTCGCCGCTGCGGCCGGGCCTGCTGGAACCCGTCGAGGGAGACGAGTTCCGCTACCTGGTGATGCCGATCCGCCTCAACGTCTGACCGTGACGGCGCCGGCCGGGTGAGCGCGCCGTGCTCGTCACCGCGATCGAGGCGAAGCCGCTGCGCAGCCTCGACCGGGTCCGGGTCGAGCTGGCCCCGGGGATCGTCAGCGTCATCGGCCCCAACGGGACCGGCAAGACGAACCTCGTCGAGGCTCTCTACTTCGCCCTCACCGGCCGCTCCTTCCGCACCAGCGACCGCCGGGACCTGATCCCCTTCGGCGGTTCGCTCGCCCGCGCCGAGGCGACGATCCGCGACGAGGACGGGATCGAGCGCAAGCTGCTCGCCTCGGTCAGCCGCAGCGAAGGGCGCCGCCACCTGCTCGACGGCAGCCCGGCCGACCCGGCGGCGATCGCCCGCAGCCGTCCCCCCGTCGCCGTCTTCGCGCCGGACCGCTTGACCCTGGTGAAGGGGCCGCCGGCGGAGCGGCGCGCCCACCTCGACGGGTTCCTCGCCGCCCGCTGGCCGGCCCGGGGCGAGCTGCGAAAGCGCTTCGGGCAGGCGGTCGCGCAGCGGAACGCGTTGCTCTCCCGGCTCGCCGCCGGCTACGGCTCCCCCGAGGACCTGCGGATCTGGGATGCGGGGATGGCCGCCGCGGCCGCTCCCCTCGTCGAGGCGCGGGCGGAGGCCGTTGCCGAGCTGGCGCAACCGTTCGCCGCCGCGGCGGCGGAACTGGGTCTGGAGAAGGCGGCGCTCGAGTACGCGCCGCGGGCCGCCGGCGCGGCGGAGGAGATCCAGGCGGGGCTGGAGGAGCGCCGCGAGCAGGACATCCGCCTCGGCCGCAGCTCCTGGGGCCCCCACCTCGACGAGCTGAAGCTGAACAGCGGCGAGCGCTCGCTGCGGCGGTTCGGCTCCCAGGGACAGCAGCGGGCGGCGCTGCTCGCCCTGCTGTTCGCCGAGCGCGAGGCGCTGCTGGCGGCGAGGCGGGTGACGCCGCTGCTGCTGCTCGACGACGTGATGAGCGAGCTCGACCCCGGCCGCCGCGAGCGCCTGGTCGCCCGGCTCGACGACGGCGGCCAGGTGCTGATCACCGCCGCCGACGAGGAGCAGGTTCCGGCGGCGGCGAGGAAAACCGTGGTCCCGATGCCACCGCCGCAGACAGAAGGTGACGGCGCGTGAGTCGCCGCCGGGCCCCCCGCCCCGCCGCCGGCGCCTTCAGGGCGGCGCTGGACCAGGTCGCTCCGAAAACTCCCCTGGCGGCGGTCCAGGCCGCCTGGTCGGGCACCGTCGGCGAGCAGGTCGCGGCGGTTGCGGTGCCGGTCTCCGAACGCGGTGGAACGGTGACGATCGAGGTCGCCGAGGCGGTCTGGGCGCAGGAGCTGGACCTGATGCAGAAGGTCCTGCTGGAGCGGTTGCGGAGCGCGGTGGGGGAGCAGGCGCCGCAAGCCCTCCGCTTTCGCGTCAACTCAGAGCGTTTTTGAGCACACTTTCTTCACGATTTGCAGGGAAATCGCCTCAGACCTCCGGCCTGTCCGCGGCCCCTAACTGGTATTCTTATGGCAACTCGCATCAGGCCCCGACAACCGTGGAGCGAGCTCTCCTGGAGTCGGGGCTTTGTGTGTCTACGTGTCAACTGGAAGGGACTCCTTGCCTGAGAAAAAAGCCAGCGGCGACTCCTACGGCGCCAAGGACATCACCGTCCTCGAGGGGCTGGAAGCGGTGCGCAAACGCCCCGGCATGTACATCGGCTCGACGGGCCCCCGTGGTCTGCACCACCTGGTCTACGAGATCGTCGACAACTCGGTCGACGAGGCCCTCGCCGGTCACTGCGACAGCGTCCGCGTCGTCCTCCATCCCGACAACGCCTGCACGGTCGAAGACGACGGGCGCGGGATCCCGGTCGAGACGATGGAGAAGGAGGGGAGGCCGGCCGCCGAGGTCGTGCTGACCGTGCTCCACGCCGGCGGCAAGTTCGGCGACGGCGGCGGCTACAAGGTCTCGGGCGGCCTCCACGGCGTCGGCGTCTCCGTCGTCAACGCCCTCTCCGAGCGCCTGCACCTGGAGATCAGCCGCGAGGGCAGCGTCTGGTCCCAGGACTACGAGCGCGGCAAACCGCAGAACGACCTCACCGCCGGCGCGAAGACCGGGGAGCACGGGACGAAGATCACCTTCCTCCCGGACCTGGAGATCTTCGAGGAGATCGAGTTCGACTTCCAGACGCTGGCCGAGCGCCTGCGCGAGACCGCCTTCCTCACCCGCGGCTTGAAGATCGAGCTGGTCGACGAGCGCGGCGCCACCAACAGCGTCACCTTCCAGTACGACGGCGGCATCGAGGACTTCGTCCGCCACCTGAACGAGAACAAGGACGAGCTGCACCGCAAGGTCATCTTCTTCGAGGGCGACGAGGAGGCCGGCGAAGTCGAGCTGGCGATGCAGTGGAACGCTTCCTACCAGGAGTCGATCTTCAGCTTCGCCAACAACATCAACACCCACGAGGGCGGCACGCACCTCTCCGGCTTCCGGGCGGCGCTGACGCGGACGCTGAACGCCTACGCCCGCAGCAAAGGGCTGCTGAAAGAGAAAGACGACAACCTCGCCGGCGAGGACGTGCGCGAGGGGCTGACCGCGGTGATCTCGGTGAAGCTGCACGACCCCCAGTTCGAGGGCCAGACCAAGACCAAGCTCGGCAACCCGCCGATCAAGGGCCTGGTCGAGGAGACGGTCAACCGCAAGCTGGCCGAGTACTTCGAGGAGAACCCCGGCGACGCGCGCCGGGTCATCAACAAGGCGATCGACGCCTCCCGCGCCCGCGACGCCGCCCGCAAAGCCCGCGACCTGACCCGCCGCAAGTCGGCGCTGGAGAACTCGACGCTGCCGGGCAAGCTCGCCGACTGCACGGTCAAGGACCCGAGCCTGGCGGAGATCTTCGTGGTCGAGGGCGATTCCGCCGGCGGCTCGGCGAAGCAGGCGCGCGACCGCAACACGCAGGCGGTGCTGCCGCTGCGCGGGAAGATCATCAACGTCGAGAAGAGCCGGATCGACAAGGTCCTGGCCAACAACGAGATCCAGGCGCTGATCACGGCGATCGGGACCGGCGTCCACGACGAGTTCAACCTCGAGGACGCGAGGTACCACAAGATCGTGATGGCGACCGACGCCGACGTCGACGGCGCCCACATCCGCACCCTCGTCCTCACCTTCCTCTACCGGCAGATGCCGGAGCTGATCGACGCCGGCTACGTCTACATCGCCAAACCGCCGCTCTACCGGGTCAAACAGGGCAATCAGGTGACCTACCTCGAGCGCGACTCCGAACTGGAAGACGTGCTGCTGCGGGACAAGCTCGAGGACTTCGAGCTGACCGACGCCAACGGCAAGAAGACCAAGCTCACCGCGAGCCGCTGGCAGGGATACATCCGACGCTCGAAAGAGTACGAGGGCTGGGGGTCCTCGCTGCAGGCAGAGTTCGGCCACGAAGCGGTGCGGTTCCTCGAGGAGTCGAGCCTGCTCGACGAGGGGACCAAGACGCTGAAGTCGGCGGCGGCGCTGCTGGCCAAGGAGGCGCCCGAGAGCGAGCCCTTCGAAACCGAGGTGGTCTCGCAGGACGACGAGCTGCTGGTCGTCAAGGCGACGGAACGCAGAACCGGCCTCGCCCGCACCCACCGCCTGCCGGCGGCGCTGTTCGACCACCACGACTACCGCAAGTTCGCCGAGGTCCACGAAGCGCTGCTGAAACAGGTCGGCAGGGCGCCGTTCGAGATCGAGTTCGGCGAGCGGCGCAACGCGGCGCTGTCGTTCGAGGCGCTGCGCGGTGCGGTGCTGGAGCTGGCCCGCAAAGGCGTCGACGTCCAGCGGTTCAAGGGGCTCGGCGAGATGAACCCCGACCAGCTGCGGGAGACGACGATGGACCCGGCCAGCCGCACCCTCGCCCGCGTCACCCTGGAGGACGCGACGGCCGCGGACACGATCTTCTCGATGCTGATGGGCGACCAGGTCGGTCCCCGCCGCGAGTTCATCGAGGAACACGCACGGGAGGTGAGGTTCCTCGATGTGTAAGGAAATCTCGAACGACGGGAGGAACCGCTGATGGACGCCAACGTCCTCACCGGCGGCCGGATCGAAGAGCGCGAGCTCGAGAAGGAGATGCGCTCGTCGTACCTCGACTACGCGATGAGCGTGATCGTCGGCCGGGCGCTGCCCGACGTGCGCGACGGGCTGAAGCCGGTGCACCGGCGGGTGCTCTACGCGATGCACGACATCGGCCTGCAGCCGACCCGCTCCTACCGCAAGTGCGCCTACATCGTCGGCGAGGTGATGGGCAAGTACCACCCGCACGGCGACTCGGCGATCTACGACACCCTGGTGCGGATGGCGCAGGACTTCTCCCTGCGCTACATGCTCGTCGACGGCCAGGGCAACTTCGGCTCGATCGACGACGACCCGGCAGCTGCCATGAGATATACCGAGGCCCGCCTCGGACGCCTCGCGACGGAGCTGCTGCGGGACATCGACACCGACACCGTCGACTTCGGCCCCAACTACGACGAGAAGGCGAGCGAACCGCTGGTGCTGCCGGCGCGGTTCCCGAACCTGCTGGTCAACGGCACCTCCGGGATCGCGGTCGGGATGGCGACCAACATCCCCCCGCACAACCTGCGCGAGGTCGCCGCCGCGGTCGCCGCCTACATCGACGACCCGGGGATCGACCTCGAGGGCCTGATGCAGCACGTCAAGGGCCCGGACTTCCCCGGCGGCGGGATCATGAGCCGCGAGGGGATCCGCGACGCCTACGCCTCCGGCCGCGGCAGCATCAAGGTCCGCGCCCGGGCCCACGTCGAGCCGCTGAAGGGGGGCAAGGAGGCGATCGTCGTCACCGAGCTGCCGTTCATGGTCAAGAAGGGCGGCGAAGGCGGCCTGATCACGAAGATCGCCGACCTGGTCCGCGACAAGAAGCTGGAGGGGATCTCCGACCTGCGCGACGAGACCGACCGCTCGGGGATGCGCCTGGTGATCGAGCTGAAGCGCGGCGGCCCGCCGGCCAAAGTCGTCCTCAACAACCTCTACAAGAAAACGGCGATGCAGACGACCTTCGGCGCCAACATGGTGGCGCTGGTCGACGGCGTCCCGAAGACGTTGAGCCTGCGCGAACTGGTCCACCACTACGTGGAGCACCAGCGCGAGGTCGTCACCCGCCGCACCCAGTTCGAACTGCGCCGGGCCGAGGCGCGCGCCCACATCCTCGAGGGGCTGCTGGTCGCGCTCGACAACCTCGACGCGGTGATCGCGCTGATCCGCGGCTCGAAAGACCCGGACGCCGCCCGCGAAGGGCTGATCGACCAGTTCGAGCTCTCGCGCGAGCAGGCGCAGGCGATCCTCGACATGCGCCTGCAGCGCCTGACCGCGCTCGAGGCCGACAAGGTCCGGGCCGAGCACGCCGACCTGATGGAGCGGATCGGCGAGCTGCGGGCGATCCTCGGCGACGAAGCCAAGGTGATGGGCCTGGTCAAGGACGAGCTGGCCGAAATCGTCGAGTCCTACGGCGACGAGCGCCGCACCGAACTGGCCCACTTCGAGGGCGACGTCGGGATCGAGGACATGATCGCCGACCAGCAGATGGTGATCTCGCTGACGGCCTCCGGCTACGTCAAGCGACTGCCGCTGGCGACCTACCGCCAGCAGCGCCGGGGCGGCGTCGGGGTGATGGGCATGAACCTGAAAGAGGACGACTACATCGCCCACCTCCACATCTGCTCGACCCACGACTTCCTGCTCTTCTTCACCAACCGCGGCAAGGTCTACCGGCTCAAGGTCTACGAGCTGCCGGAGGGCGCCCGCCAGGCGAAAGGCAGCTCGCTGAACAACCTGCTGCCGCTGCGCGAAGGCGAGCGGGTGATGGCCGTGATCCCGACCCGGGACTTCAAGGAGGACAAGTACCTGGCCTTCGCCACCGCCAGGGGGCTGATCAAGAAAACGAAATTCCTCGCCTACAACACGCCGATCCGCGCCGACGGGATCATCGCGATCAAGGTCAAGGACGGCGACGAGCTGGTCCAGGTGCGCCGTACCTCGGGCGAAGACGACATCCTCATGGTCTCCCACTCCGGCCACGCCTCCCGCTTCTCCGAGGGCCACGTGCGGGAGATGGGCCGCGACACCAGCGGCGTCAAAGGGATGAACGTCTCCGGCAAGGACAACCGGGTGCTGGCGATGGACATCGCCCGCAACGACACCGAACTGTTCGTCGTCACCGAGAACGGCTACGGCAAGCGGACGCCGGTCTCCGAGTACCCGGTGAAGGGTCGCGGCACCAAAGGCGTCCTCACCGTGAAGATGACGGAGAAGAAGGGCGGCCTCACCGGGGCCCTGATCGTCGGCGAGCACCAGGACCTCCTCTTCATCTCCCAGAACGGGATGGTCCAGCGCACCTCCGTCAGCGGCATCTCGCAGATGGGCCGCTCGACCCAGGGCGTGCGGGTGATGAACATCAAGGACGACGACCGCGTCAGCGCCGTCGCCCTCGTGGTCGAGTCCGAGGAGGGCGAAGCCGCCGCCGGTGCCGAGAATGCCGACCAGGAGGAGCTGGTCGAAGCCTCACCCGACGGGGCCGGCGAGTAGCCGCGCCTAGAACGGCACTTCGAGGAAGGTTTCCCAGCTCGGGCCGGTCAGCGGGAAGCGAGAGGCGCCGGGGAAGTCGACGCTGAGGTCGCCGGACCAGGAGTTGCTGCCGTCGGCGTAGGCGCGGTAGCGGCCGGTGCCGTGGAACGGAGCCGGCGGCGAGAGCTTGGCGGTGGTGAGCGCTTCGTCGGTGCGGATCCGGCTTGGCTTGCGCAGGACGGCGATCCTGAAGATCGCGAGGCGGCCACGGGTCTCTTCGGTGGTGGCGACGAACTGGGTGTTGCGCCTGCTTTCGAGGACAACCAAGGTGCTGGCGTCGATCCCTTCGCGGGCGACGGAGAGCAGGGCGGCCCTGGGTTCGAAGAAACCGAAGAAGCCGGATCCGCCGCCCCGGCCGCGGCGGCCGAGGCACTTCGGCGCCGGCACCACGACGGCGCCCCTGGCCCGGTGGACGCGGACGGTGACGTAGCCGTGCTCGCCCCTGAAGCGGAGGTTGCCGCGGAAGACGCCGTGCTTCTTGATGAAGCGGTTGGCGCCGCGGCAGGTGCGCCGCCTGCCGACCCAGGTGCGGTGGCGGGAGGCGCGGAAGCGCATCTTCACCTTGCCGAAGTGGCCGAAGGTGGCCTGCAGGCGTTCGGGCCGGGCGATGCCGCGCGCCATGTAGGAGGTGGCGACGCGCTTGCCGCGGCGGCCGCGCCAGACCTCGACGAAGACGGCGCTGCCGAAGGTGCTGACCCCGACCTCGTAGCCGTCAGCCTGCAGCACGAAGCCGGAGCGGAAGGCCGGTGCGGGGCTGACCGGCTTGCCGTGCTGACTGAGCCGGTCGAGCAGGCGGCTGCGCGGCGGCGGCAGCAGGCGCTGGGGCGAGGCCGCCCGGCGATCCTGGATCCGGGGGTGCCCCTTCGCCAGCGCGCTGCCGGCGAGCGCCGCGCTCAGACCCAGCGCGAGCAGGACGAGGATCGCGAGCCGCGCCCTCATCGCATCCTCGCCGCGCGGCCGTAGAGGCGCGCGACTTCCTTCCCGAAGTAGGCCCCGTAAGCGGGCGAGGTTTCGTCGAAGTAGCCGTAGTCGGTGACGCCGTTGAGCCGCCCGTCCGCGATCGTCCAGCCGCCGCCCGAGGCGCCGCCGGTGAGCTGGCAGGTGACGGCGAGGTTGAGCGGGCCCGGGAAGACGAAGGAGCTGGCGTCGTGTCCGAGGAAGCGGGTGCCGCGGCAGATCCGCTGCGTTTCCCCGTCGAAGGGGGCTTCGGCCGGGTAACCGTGGACGTCGAAGGTCTGGTTCGCCTTCAGGTCGAATGCGATCCCGGTCCCGCCGACCGCCTCGCCGAGCTTCGCGCCGGCCTGGTTGCGGCCGACCACGATCGCGCCGACGTCGTAGTTCTCGCTGCCGTCGGCCCGCCACTGCCTGGTGGTGTCGATCCAGCGGACGGGGAAGATGCCGAACGGCCGCTGGCCGTAGCGGTAGGCGGGGATGAAGGCCATCGGGCCCGTGAACCATCGCCCATGCCTGCCGCCGCTGTTGAGGCAGTGGCCGGCGGTGACGACGACGCTCTCGTTGCGGGAGCGCACCGCGGTCCCGGAGCAGCGCGCGTAGCCGAAGATCCCGAAGGAGAGGAAGAGCGCGCCGTTGACCCGGAACTCGGGCAGGGTGGGGTCCGGCACCTGTTCGAAGTCGGCGCCGAAGTCCTTGCCGGGAATGCCCAGGGCCGCAACGCGGCCGCCCTCGCCGCGGCGGCCGCTCCTCACCGCCGGGCGCGTCCCGTGCCGCCGCGGGAGGACCTCGATCGGCTTCGCCGCCCGCAGCCGCGCCGGCGTCCAGAAGGCAGCCGCCGCACGGGCGGAGGTCGATTCGACCCAGACGCCGCTGTGGGCGCCGGCGGCGGCGACCGGGAACGCGGTGGAGAGCAGGCAGGCCGCGATCACGGCAGCGCCGACCCCACGCCGAATCCCACCAGCCCTCGAGCTCATCGGGGCTGGATTCGATCTTTGCGCCCAGAAGCCTCTTTTGGTCGAGAGGCCTAAGCCGCCTGCGGCAGGTACTGCTCCCAGGCCGAGGGGATCTTCGGGCTGGCGACCTGGATGAAGACGGTCGGAGGCGGCGCCTTCGGCGTGTTCGCCGGGTGCATTTCGATCTCCCGCGGCAGCCGGTTCCCCTTGCGGCGGTTGCAGGGCGGGCAGGCGGCGACGATGTTCTCCCAGACCGAGAGGCCGCCCCGGGAGCGGGGGATGACGTGGTCGACGGTGAGCCCGGATTTGGTCGAGCCGCAGTACTGGCAGGTCCAGGAGTCGCGGGCGAGGACGGCGCGGCGGGTGATCTTGCGGCGGTGCGCCTCGCGCGGGATGCGGACGTAGCTGACCAGCCGGATCACGTCCGGGCGCTCCATCGTCATCCGCTCGGAGTGGAGCGCCGCGCCCTCGCGCTGCTCCAGCAGTTCGGCCTTTTCCTTGAGCAGGAGGACAGCGGCTCGTCTCAACGTGCAGACGTTGATCGGCTCATACGTCGCGTTGAGTACCAGAACCCTGGCCATAACTGACCGGAAATTGTAGGCACCTCGGCGCCTGTCCCCGTCTCCGAGGCGGTTTCGCCCCCGTTCAGCCGCGCGGATAGGAGCCGAGGATCCGCACCGAGGCGGCTTTCGTACGCAGCGCCGCGATCGCCTCGGCCACCGCCGGATCGGTCTCCCTGCCCTCGAGGTCGCAGAAGAACATGTACTGGCCGAGGCCCTGCCGCAGCGGTCGCGACTCGATCCGGGTGAGGTTGATCCCGCGGCCGGAGAACTCGCTCAGGCACTCGACCAGGGCGCCGGGGTGGTCGGCTCCGACCTCGGAGAAGACGAGCGAGGTCTTCCACGACCCCGAGCCCACGGGCTCGCTGCCGGCGGGGGCGATCCAGACGAAGCGGGTGACGTTGTCAGGCTGGTCCTCGACTCCTTCCCGCAGCAGCTCGCACCCGTAGAGCGCCGCCGCCGCCCGCGCCCCCAGAGCCGCCCACGGCCGCGAGGACTCGCTCACCATCCGCACCGCCGCGGCGGTGCTGCTGGCGTTCCGCAGTTCCACCTCGGGGAAGGTCTCGCGCAGGAAGCGCTGGCACTGGGCCAGCGGCTGCGGGTGCGAGAGCACCGCCTCGACGTCCTCCGCGCGCGTCCCCGTGCGGGCGATCAGGTGGACGCGGACGCGGTAGTCGTGCTCGCCGACGATCGTCACCGCGGCCGCCTCGAAGGCGAGGGTGTCGAGGGTGGGGCGGACCGAGCCCTCGAGCGAGTTCTCGATCGGGACCAGCGCCCGGTCGGCCTCGCCGCGCTCGACGGCGAGGATCGCGTCGGTGATCGTCGCCGTGCGTAGCGGCTCGAAGCCGCCCTCGGGGATCGCCTCGCCGAGGGCGTCTTCGGTGAAGGTTCCGGCAGGGCCAAGACAGGCGATGCGCATGCCCACAGCCTGCCCTATTCGATCGACAGCGTGTAGCTCGCTTCGTTGTTTTCGAGGACTTCCTCGCCGGGCACCGGTTCGACTTCGACTTCGATCGTCACTTCGCCTTTCGGCGCCGGCGTCAGCGGGATCACCGCGGACACGGTTTCGCCGGCCGGGAGTTCGTCGATTTCGCCGGTCACGGTGGTGCCTTCGTAGGTGACGGAGACGCCGACCCCGTTCTCGGTCGATTCGAGGGGGTTGCGGACCGAGACTTCGACTTCGACGCCTTCGGCGCCGGCGATCGTCGTCGGCGCGCCTTCGATCAGTTCGGTGCCGTTGACGGCGACCCCCGCGATTTCGGTGCCATGGACGCCGGAGACGCTGCTTTCGCCGCCGCTGACGGCGCCGAGGGCGTCGCTGACGGTGGTCGGGTCGAGCCACTTTTCGTCAGGGAGGAAGGTGCTCTTCGGCAGGTCGCTGTCGGAGATGCCGTTGTCGGCGAGCACCGCGTCGACTTCCGGCCGCACCACCTGTTCGTAGATCACGTCGGCGGCGAGCAGCTTCTGCATCTGCCTCGCGATCACTTCCGTCGCCTTCTCCGCGCCCGCGTTGCCCAGCGCGTCGTCGGTCTTTTCGGCGATCTTGTCCATCGCGCTGGCGCGCAGCTGGTAGGTCAGCTCGAGGTTGGACTGGGCCCGCGACATGTCTCCCGGCGCGCTGAGACCGTCTATCCGCGAGGCCTCGCTGTCGACCGCGCTGCGGTCGGCTTCGACCTGGTCGACGAAGTCGGTGACCGAACCGCTGCCCGGTTCTTCCAGCAGCTTGAAGAACGAGGCGCTGGTCTGGTGGGTCTCTTCGACGATCTGGGTGACGTTGCGGGCGTAGTCGCTGAGCTTGCGGTTGGCGCGAGCGTCGAGGCACCCCTTGACCCCGAGCACGATCAGGATCAGCAGCAGCAGGCCGCCGCCGAGGGCGAGCCCGCGCCGCAGCATGATCTGCTGGCGCTCGGGTCGGCGTTTGGGCCGCTCGCGCCGAGGCGGGCGTCGTGAGGTGAAGTCCTCCACGGGGGCGAGAGTATGACTTCTGATGCGGCCGCGGCGTCAGGAGACCCCGCAAACGGTGGGTTTTTCCCAGCCGCCCGTCGGGCAGGAAGGCTTTCTTTTCCGGCGAACTGGGAAGAGCGATGGTCGGCTCGCTCGTCCTCAACCGGTTCCTGATCGAGCGCCGCATCGGCAGCGGCGGGTTCGGCGTCGTCTACGAGGCCTGGGACGGCCGCCTGGAGCGGCCGGTGGCGGTGAAGGCGATCGAGCAGCGGGGGGAGGCGGGGCGCCGTGTCCTGCGCGAGGCGCAGGCCGCCGCCCGCCTGAACCACCCGGGGATCGTCACCCTGTACGAGCTGGGGGAGGAGGACGGCAACGCGCTGCTGGTGACCGAGCTGGTCGAGGGGTCGACGCTGGCCCGGCTCGCCCACGCCGGCGAGCTCTCCGACCGCGAGATCGGCGAGATCGGCGCCGACCTCTGCGAGGCCCTCGACCATGCCCATTCGCGCGGCGTCGTCCACCGCGACATCAAGCCGCAGAACGTGCAGGTCGTCGAGGACTCCGAACCACGGGCGAAGCTGATGGACTTCGGCGTCGCCCACCTCGCCGACGAGGCGCCGCTGACCGCGGCGGGGGACGTCGTCGGCACCCTCGCCTACATGGCCCCCGAGCAGGCGGAGGGCCGGCGCGCCGGCCCCGAGGCCGACGTCTACTCGCTCGCCCTGACCCTGTACGAGTGCTGGAGCGGCGAGAACCCGCACCGCCGCGCCACCCCGGCGGCGACCGCGCGGGCGATCGGCGGCCGGGTGCGGCCCCTGCGCCGGCTCCGCCCCGACCTGCCGCGGGAGCTGACCGCGACGGTCGACGCCTGCCTGGCGCTGCGCCCCAACCACCGGTCCTCGCTGGAGGAGCTGGGGACGACGATCGAGGGCGCGCTCGACCAGCTCGACGATCGCCTGCCCGCCGCCCACCCCCACGGCGCCCTCACCCGGCTCGGCGCCCTCGCCGCCGCGGTCGCGGCAGGCGGCTTTCTCGCCCTCCACGGCGCCGCCCTGCCCTAGCCCCTTCCCTAGGATTTCCCCATCGGTGCGCTGAGTCGTCTGGAGTCGATGTTCGAAGGCCTCGTCGAGGGGGTCTTCAGCCGCGCCTTCAGCTCGGAGGTGCAGCCGGTCGAACTGGCGCGCAAGCTGGCGAAGGAAATGGACGCCCACAAGACCGCCTCGGTCCAGCGCGTCTACGTCCCCAACGAGTACACGGTCTTCCTCGGCCGCCAGGACCGCGGCAAGCTCGAAGGCTACGAGCGCTCGCTCGAGCAGGAGCTCTCCGGCTACCTGCTGGAGCACGCGCGGCGGCGCGGCTACGACCTCCTGACCCGGCCCGCGGTCGAGTTCAAGACCGACGAGCGGCTGCGGCTGGGGGAGTTCGGGATCCAGGCGCGGCTGGTGAAGCCGGCGGCGCACGAGGGCCAGGCTCCCGAGCAGGGCGAAGAGGGCCACACGATGGTCTACTCGGCGGTGCGCGAGCGCGACCGCAACCGGCCGAAGCGGCCCGAGCAGGCGGTGGGGGCGCTGGTCTCCACCCGCGCCGTCGTCACGCTCGGCGACCGCCGCTACGTGCTCGACGGCCCGGTGGCGACGATCGGGCGCTCGAAGTCGGTCGAGTGCGTGCTCTCCGACCCCAACGTCTCCCGCCGCCACGCCGAGCTGCGGCGCGGCGACAACGGCGACTGGCAGATCGTCGACCTCGGCTCGACCAACGGGATCAAGGTCAACGGCCGCCGCGTCCCCTCCACCCGGCTCAGCCCCGGCGACCAGGTCACCGTCGGCACCACCTCCTTCACCTTCGATATCGAGCAGTAGGGCGGCTGCCGCCGTCATTAAGGTGCTGTGCGCGTGGACTACGACCCCATCTCAGTAGCCCTCAAGTTCGGCTTCCTCGCCGTCCTCTACCTGTTCGTGCTGGTGATCGCGCGCAGCGCCTTCAAGGACCTGCGGCGGACGCTCGCCCCGGCCCCCGACTCGACCGGCTTCCACGCCGCCCCGGGCTTCGCCGAGGCGCCGCGCGGGCCCGACGCCTGGCTGGTCGCCGAGCGCGGCGGCGGCCTCGAGCGCCAGCACCGCTTCGACCTGATCGGCGGCCTCTCGATCGGCCGCTCGAAGGAGGCCGACGTGCGGATCGACGACCGCTACGCCTCCAGCCTCCACGCCCGCGTCTTCTCGCGCGAAGGCCGGTTCTTCGTCGAGGACATGAGCTCGACCAACGGAACCCTGCTGAACGGCGCCACCCTGCAGGGGGAGGCGGACCTGATCGACGGCGACACGGTGCAGATCGGCGACACCGTCTTCCGCTTCGAGGTCGGGTGAGCGGATGAGCCTGCGGATCGCCGAGGAGGCAGTGCGCACCGACACCGGCCGCCAGCGCAACGCCAACGAGGACTCCTACTTCACCAAGGGGCCGCTGTTCGTCGTCGCCGACGGGATGGGCGGGGCGCAGGCCGGCGAGGTCGCCTCCAAGGCCGCCGTCGAGTCGTTCCCGCGGGAGCTTCCCGCCGCGGCGCCGGAGCGGGTGCTGGAGGAGACGATCGAAGGGGCGAACCGGACGATCCACGAGCTCGCCCGCAAGGACCCGGGCCTGGCCGGGATGGGGACCACGACCACCGCCGCGATCGTCGACCTCGAGGCCGAAGTGGTGGCGATCGGTCACGTCGGCGACAGCCGCGCCTACCGGCTGCGCGGCGGCCGCCTCGAGCAGCTGACCCGCGACCACTCGCTGGTCGAGGAGATGCGGCGCAAAGGCCAGATCACCGACGCCCAGGCCGAGGACCACCCGCAGCGCTCGATCATCACCCGCGCGCTCGGTCCCGAACCCGAGGTCCAGGTCGACGTGCAGACCGTCCCCGCCCAGGACGGCGACGTCTTCTTGATCTGCTCGGACGGGCTGACGACGATGCTCGACGACGAGAAGATCTCCCGCCTGCTCGCCCGCGCCACCTCCCTGCAGGCGGCGGTGCGGGCGCTGGTCGACGAAGCCAACCGGGCAGGCGGCCGCGACAACATCACCGTCGTCGCCTTCCGGGTCGAGGACACGGCGGCGCCGGCCGCGGGCAACCCGCGCGGCGGGCCCGGCGAGGGCGCGACGCTGATCGGCTCCAGCGCCGAGGAGGCGGGCCTCAGCGCCACCGAGGTCCGCCGCCGCGCCGCCGCCGCGGCCGCCCGCCGCCGCCGCGAGGAGCAGCAGGCCCGGCCGCGGCGCCGCGGCCTGCGCACCGTCCTGAAGGCGGCGGCCGTCATCGCCGTCATCGCCGCGGTCGCCCTCGGCGCCTGGTACGGCAACCGCCAGATCTGGTTCCTCGGCACCGACGACTCCGGCCGGGTCTCCCTCTACCGCGGCGCCCCCTACGAGCTGCCGTTCGGGATCGACCTCTACTCGCAGCGCTACGCCAGCCCGATCCAGACCGGGTCGCTGCCGCCGAAGCGCCGGGACGCCGTCACCGGCCACAAGCTGCGCTCGCGCTCCGACGCCGTCTCCCTGATCGAAGACATCGAAAAGAGCGAGGGGCTTCGTTGACCTCCGCGAGGAACCGGGAGCTGCTCGCCCTGGTTCCCGTTGCGGTCCTGCTCACGGCGGGCTTCGCCGGGGTCTTCTCGCAGGAGAACGACCAGCTCGGCAACCTCAGCCTCGTCTACGGCGCCTACTTCCTGGCGATCTGCCTGGCGACCCACGTCTACCTGCGGATCCGGCTCCCCAACGCCGACCCCTACCTCTTCCCGTTGCTCGCGACCCTGACCGCCTTCGGGCTGGTGATGATCTACCGGATCGACGAGACCCTGGCCCGCGACCAGGCCAACTGGTTCGTCCTCGGGCTGGTCCTCTTCGCGCTGACGATCCACTTCCTGCGCGATTACGAGGTGCTCGAGCGCTACCGCTACACGATCGCGATCGGCGGCCTGCTGCTGCTGCTGGCGCCGCGGCTGCCGGGGATCGGGCAGCAGGTCAACGGCGCCTACCTCGGGGTGAAGGTCGGCCCGATCGCCTTCCAGCCGGCCGAGTTCACCAAGATCGCGATCATCGTCTTCCTCGCCAGCTACCTGCGCGAGCACCGCGAGGTCCTGATCGTCGGCGCCCGCCGCGTGCTCGGGGTGACGCTGCCGCCGCTGAAGCACTTCGGGCCGCTGCTGGTGGTCTGGGGGGCCTCGATGTTCATGCTCGTCTTCATCCGCGACCTCGGCAGCTCGCTGATGTTCTTCGCCGCCTTCCTCGCCCTGCTCTACGTCGCGACCGGCCGCTTCTCCTTCGTCGTGATCGGGATGCTGATGTTCCTCGTCGGCGCCTGGTTCTTCGCCAGCACCGTGCCCCACGTCCACGAGCGGGTGGAAATCTGGCTCCACCCCTACCGCGACCCGGAGGAAAGCGGCTACCAGATCCTCAACTCGATCTTCGCCCAGGCCGACGGCGGGCTCTTCGGCAAAGGCTTCGGCCAGGGGCTGATCACGGTCCCCGGCACCGACCAGGCGCTGCTGCCGGCGGCGCAGACCGACACGATCTACTCGCTGATCGTCAACGAGCTGGGGCTGTTCGGCGCGGTCGGCGTCATCCTCGTCTACCTGCTGGTCACCGCCCGCGGCTTCAAGGTCGCCCTGCTGGCGAGCGACGGCTTCTCGAAGCTGCTGGCGGTCGGGCTCTCCTCGGTCTTCGCGATCCAGGCCTTCGTGATCATCGGCGGCGTCACCAGGGTGATCCCGCTGACCGGCGTCACCCTGCCCCTGATCAGCTACGGCGGCAGCTCGATCGTCGCCAACTTCGTGCTGCTGGCGCTGCTGCTCCTCGTCTCCGACCGGGCCCGGCGCGAGGCGGCCGAACCGCCGGGGCGCATGGCGACGATGGGACCGGCCGCGTGAACCGGCAGATCGTCAAATTGTTCGCCTTCATCGTCGTCCTCTTCGGGATCCTGGTCGGCTTCACGTCCTACTGGTCGGTCTTCGACGCCGAAGCGCTGAAGGAAAAGGACGCGAACAAGCGGCCGCTGTTCGAGCAGCAGCAGATCCCCCGCGGCCGCATCCTCGCCGCCGACGGGACGGTGATCGCGAAGTCGATGCCGAAGGGGAAGGGCGCGAACAAGCGCTATGTGCGGCGCTACCCCGAAGGCTCCCTCTTCGGCCACCCGATCGGCTACAGCTTCGTCAAGTACGGCGACTCCGAGTTCGAGCAGTTCCACAACGAAGACCTGATCGGCGAAGGCTCCGAATTCAGCTCGATCGTCGACGAGCTGCTCGGGGAGCGCCAGGAAGGCAACGACATCGTCACCAACATCGACACCGAAGCCCAGCGGGTGGCGCTGACCGATCTGGAGGAACAGGGCTTCGGGGCGGTGGTGGCGCTCGAGCCGAGCACCGGCGCGGTCAAGGTGATGGCCTCCAACGCCTCATTCGATCCGAACCGGGTCCCCTACGAATACTCGAAGCTGGCCAGCGACGACGTCGAAACGCCGCTGCTGAACCGGGCGACGCAGGGCCGCTACCCGCCGGGATCGACGTTCAAGGTCGTGACCGCCGCCGCCGGGCTGGACAGCGGCACGATCACGCCGGAAACGACGATCGACGCTCCTGGGACCTATGAAGTCGAAGGGACGCCGCTGCAGAACGACTTCGACGAAGACTTCGGCTCGATCTCCCTCGACACCGCCCTGACCCACTCGGTCAACACCTGGTTCGGCCAGCTCGGCCAGCGTCTCGGCAACGACACCCTGTTCGAATACATGGAACGGTTCGGGTTCAACGCCAAGCCGGCGATCGACCTGCCCGAAGAAGAGGTCCTGCCGAGCGGCGTCTACGACTTCGAAAGCGAAACGCTGCTGCACGCCAGCGACCCGGTCGACCTCGCCCGCGTCGCGATCGGCCAGGAGCGGCTGCTGGCGACGCCGCTGCAGATGGCGCAGGTCGCCGCCGCCGTCGCCAACGGCGGCAAGCTGATGAAGCCGCAGATCTGGAAGCGGGTGGTCGATCCCGACGGCCGCACGGTCGACACCATGGACCCTTCCGTCTACAGCGACGCGATCAGCGAAAAGACCGCCGAAGAGCTGACCACGGCGATGGAAGGGGTCGTCAGCGAAGGCACCGGGACCAACGCCGCGATTCCCGGCGTTCCCGTCGCCGGCAAGACCGGCACCGCGGAAACGCCCGGCAACCTGGCCTGCGGCGGCGGCGAAAACGAGAACCAGGCCTGGTTCATCGGCTTCGCCCCCGCCGACGACCCGAAGATCGCGATCGCGGCCTCGGTCGAGTGCACGGAACAGTTCGGCAACGACGTCGCCGCCCCGATCTTCCGCGACGTCGCGGAAACGATCCTGAACGAAGAATGAGGAGGAACGGTGGCTGAGGTCAGCGAGGGAAGCATCGTCGACAACCGCTACCGGGTCCTGCGCCGGATCGGCAGCGGCGGCATGGCAGACGTCTGGCTGGCCGAGGACACGCACCTGCAGCGGCAGGTGGCGCTGAAGGTCCTGCACCGCCGCTACCTCCAGGACGCCGAGTTCGTCGGCCGCTTCCAGCGCGAGGCCGAGCACGCGGCCGGGCTCCAGCACCCGAACATCGTCGCCGTCTTCGACCGCGGCTCCGAGGGCGGCGTCAACTACATCGCGATGCGCTACGTGCAGGGGCCGACGCTGAAGGAGCTGATCGACCGCGGCCTCAGCCCCGACCAGGCGGTGGCGCTGGTGCGGCAGGTGCTCGAGGGCGCCCGCTTCGCCCACCGCAACGGGATCGTCCACCGCGACCTGAAGCCGCAGAACGTGATCGTCGACGAGGAGGGCAAGGCGGTCGTCACCGACTTCGGGATCGCCCGCGCCGGCGTCTCGGACATCACCCAGACCGGCTCGGTGATGGGGACCCCGCAGTACCTCTCGCCCGAGCAGGCCCAGGGCTTCGAAGTGACGCCGGTCTCCGACCTCTACTCGATCGGGGTGATCCTCTACGAGGCGCTGACCCGCCGCGTCCCCTTCGAGGCCGACAGCGCCGTCGCGGTGGCGATGAAGCAGGTCTCCGAGACGCCGCAGCGTCCGAGCTCGATCAACCCGGCCGTCTCGCCGGCGCTCGACGCGGTGGTGATGCGGGCGCTGGAGAAGGAACCGGGGCAGCGCTTCCAGAGCGCCGACGCCTTCATCGCCGCCCTCGACGCGGCGCTGAAAGACCCCGGCGTCGCCCAGAACACGGCGGCCTTCGCGGCCGCTCCGCCGGTCGTCGCGGTCCCGGAGGAGGAGGTTTTGGAGGACGAGCGCCGGCGCAACTGGTGGCTCTGGGGCGCCCTCGTCGCCGCGATCCTGATCGGGATCCTCGTCGGCCTGGCGCTGACCCGCGACACCTCGACCGACGTCCCGAACGTGACCAACAAGCAGCTCGAATTCGCGATCACCCAGCTCGAAAGCAAGGGCTTCCCGGTCGGCAAGGAAAGCTACGTGAACCGCTCGGTGCCGCGGAACACCGTGCTTGAGCAGGATCCGCTGCCCGGCTCCGCCGGCGAAGACTGCTCCTTCCTCGCCTTCTTCTGCTCGAAGCCGAGCGTCGACCTGACGATCAGCGCCGGCCCGGGCCAGGGGCAGGTGCCGTCGACGGCGGGCCTGACCGAAGCGGCGGCGACCAAGCGGGTCGAAGCCGCCGAATTCGAAGCCGAGGTCAAACGGGTCAACTCCGATTCGGTGGAAGAAGGGCTGGTGATCCGCTCCGAACCCGGCGGCGGCAGCACCGCGACCAAGGGCTCGGCCGTCACCCTCTTCGTCTCGCGCGGCCCGAAGCTGGTCAAGGTTCCCGTTCTGGTCGGCGCCCAGCGCGAAACCGCGGTCCAGCGGCTGCGCAGCCACGGCCTCGAAGCCAGCGTCTCCGAAGAGGAAAGCCCGGAACCGAAGGGGCGGGTGATCCGCCAGTCGCCCGACGCCGGCTCCCGGGTCGAACCCGGCTCGACGGTGGCGTTCGTCGTCTCCAAGGGGGAAGAAGCCGAAGAAGAGGCGACGGTCCCCAGCGTGATCGGCCAGGAACGGCGGCAAGCGGTGGAAGCGATCCGCGCCGCCGGCCTCACCCCCAGCGTCGAAGAAGAAGAAACGCCGGTCGAAGGCAAAGTCGGCCGCGTGATCGACCAGTTCCCGCCCCCCGACCAGGAACTCGAACCGGGGTCGACGGTGACGATCACGGTCGGCAAGCGAGCCGCCGCCGCCGAAGAACCAGGCGAAGAAGGATGAGGGTCGCGGTCCTCTCCGGCGGCCGCTCCTCCGAGCACGAGGTCTCGCTGCGCTCGGGCGCCGCGGTCGCCCGCGGCCTGCGCGAGGCCGGCCACGAGCCGGTCGAGGTGACGATCGGCCGCGACGGCGGCTGGACCGTCGCCGGCGGCGCGGTCGAGCTGGTTCCGGGAGGAGGCCTGCTCGGCGCCGAGGCGGTCTTCCCGGCGCTGCACGGCGCCTTCGGCGAGGACGGCAGCGTCCAGGGCCTGCTCGAGTGGCTCGAGGTTCCCTACGTCGGCTCCGATGTCCTCGCCTCGGCGATCTGCATGGACAAGCTGACGCTGAAGCGCCTCTTCGCCGCCCGCGGGGTGCCGCAGGTCGAGTTCACCGCGGTCGAAGGCAACGACTGGTGGGGCCGCTGCGAGCAGATGGGGACGCCGCTCTGGGTGAAGCCCTCGCGGATGGGCTCGAGCGTCGGCATCAGCCGCGTCACCCGGCTCGACCAGCTCGACGCCGCGGTCGAGCTGGCGCAGCGCCACGACCCGCGGGTGATCGTCGAGGCCTCCGCCGCCGGCCGCGAGGTCGAGTGCTCGGTCCTCGGCAACGCCGAGCCGGAGGCCTCGCTGCCGGGGGAGATCGTCGCCCAGGGGGTCTGGTACGACTTCGAGGCGAAGTACACCGAGGGCGGGATGGAGCTGCGCGTCCCCGCCCCGATCGGCGCCGACGCGGTGGCGCGGGTGCGCGAGCTCGCCGTCTCGGTCTTCGCCCTCGCCGGCTGCTCCGGCCTCGCCCGCTGCGACTTCTTCGTCGAGCCCGGCGGTGCGGTCCTCGTCAACGAGATCAACACGATGCCCGGCTTCACCGACACCAGCGTCTACGCGAAGCTCTTCGAGGCGACCGGGATCGACTACCCGAGCCTCTGCGACCGCCTCGTCCAGCTTGCGGTCGAGCGTCATCGCGAAGTGCGCTCCTTCGAGTTTTAGGGGTTAGCGAGCCATACCGTCGGGTACCGAGAGGGAACCAGTCAGTAGCGGAAGTGCGGCAAAAGTGGCCGGAGCAAGAGATGACGACTGGACTCGAGGGGATAGAAGCAAAGCCGGCGAAGGACCCGGACGCCTGCGTCGCAGGCGCCTCGACCGCCGACGTGCTGCGCCTGCTCAGCGCCGGCGCCACCGGGGCGATCCTGATGGCCCTCGGCGAAGGCCCGCTGCGGACGAAGACGCTGACCGAGCAGGTTCCCGGCTACGCGCCGCGGACGATCTACCGCTACGCGAACAAGTTGGCCGAACTGGAAGTGGTCGACCGCGAAGAGGAGCCGGGCGTCCCCTCGAAGGTCACCCACACGTTGAGCGACCCCTGCGGAACCGAGCTCTACCAACTCGTCAACCGCTTCGCCGACGCCTCGCTGACGCGGCTGCCCGACGGCCGCATCGACGCCCACGCCTGGGCCTCGCTCGGGCTCTTGGCGGACCTCTGGGAGGCGGGGATGGTCGAGGAGCTGGCCTGCGAGGGGCGCTCGCCGACCGAACTGGCCCAGGGCGAGCACGGACTCAGCTACCACCAGGTCAACCGCCGTGCCGGCCTCTTCAAGGCGGGCGGGCTGCTGACCGAGTGGCAGGGCAAGGGCCGGCGCCGCTGCTACGGCCTGACCGAGAAAACGCGGCGGAAGATGGGGCTGGTCATCGGCGTCGCCCGCTGGCGCCACCACCACGTCGTCGAGGACGGCGAAGAAGGAATGTCGGCGGCGGAGATGGCGACGGCGCTGCGGGCGGCGCTGCCGCTGGTCGAGCTCCCCGGCCACAAGGGCAAGTGCATGCGCCTGACGGTCCGCGACGAGGAGGACGCGCCCGGGGCCGAAGGGGAGGAGGTCTGGGCGGAGGTCGAGCCCGACGGCACGATCCACAGTTGCGCCGAACAGCCCGCCGAGCCGGACGCCTGGGGCCGGGGCAGGGTGAAGGCCTGGGTGCCGCTGGTCATGGACGGGAAGACCGACGCCGTCCTCGTCGGCGGCGAGGAGAAGCTCGCGGTCGACTGCCTCGAGGGGCTTTACGAGACCCTCTGGACGCCGGCGCCCTTCTAGGGCAAGCGGGGATCAGTAGGCGGTATTGCGGGAGCGCGGGCGCGGGCGCGACTTGTAGCGGGGGGCGGCGCCGCGGTTCCAGAGGGCGCCGTCGATCTGGGCTGGGGCGAGGGCGCCGCCCGTCGCGGCGGCGAGCAGCTCGACTGCATGGACCGCTGCGGCACGGAGCTCGACCTCCTGCGGCGATCCGTGTAGGAGCAGGTCCTCGGCTTCGATCGCTGCGGTCAGCCCGGGGTCCAACCGCAGCACGCCGTCGACGCGCAGCACCTGCGGCACGAGGTTGTCGGCGAAGGCGGTGAGGCGCCGGCCTCCGGGAAGGTCGGCGACGCCGGTGCGGTGGAGGTCGGCGGCGGCGAGCTGGGCGCGCTTGAAGAAGGGGACCTCGCGATCCTCGTAGGAGGAGACGTCGGCAAAGGCGTCCCAGCCGGCGAAGCGCGCCGCGAGGTCGGGGAGCGTGCCGATCCCTTCGACGACTCCCAGGTGGCGGCCCCCGTGCTCGGCGAGAAGGTGGGCTCCGACGTCGCGCAATGCCGCCGCGAACTCGGTCATCAGCGGGTGGCCGGGATCCTGGCCCAGCGGCTTCGCGACCGCCGCGGCATTCATCTCCGCCAACTCCCCCGCAGTCCACGCGCCGAGGGCTGCGAAGCGGTCCCGCACCCCCGCCGCCATCGTCCCGTAGCCGCTGAGGTCCGGGCGCTTGCGGATCGTCGGCCACCAGCCGGAGCCGAAGTTGATCGCGTTCATGCAGATCGCGAAGCCGGCGGCGTCTTCGGCGTCGTCACCCATCGACGTCTCCGACGCTGGTTCGACAGCCGCGTCCCCGGCCAGGCCCTCCGCGTATCCCTCGACCTCCCCCTCGACGACGCGGACGTGTCGCGCCTGCTCCATCACCCAGGCGCAGGCGGCGCGGACTTCGTCGGGGAGGGAGACTGGGGCCATGGACCAGTCAGAGATACAGGTTCGCCAGGCGACCGTGGAGGACGCCGGGGAGATCGCCCGCCTCCTCCACGACTTCAACCTCGAGTACTCCGAACCGACGCCGGAGGTCGCGACGCTCACCGCCACCGTCCGCCGCCTGCTCGAGGACGGCGAGATCGTGGTGATGCTGGCGGGCGCCGGTCCGGACGGCCTCTCCCTCTTCCGCTTCCGCCCCGCCCTCTGGGCCGAGGGGCCGGAAACGTATTTGCAGGAGCTCTACGTCGTCCCGGCCCTGCGCGGCCAGGGAATCGGCCGCCGCCTTCTCGAGGAGACGATCGAGTTCGCCCGCGCCGCCGGAGCCGCCGGCATCGACCTCAACACCGGCGAGACCGACACCGCCGCCCGCAACCTCTACGAGAGCATCGGTTTCACCAACAGGGAAGGCGCCCCCGACGGCCCCTCGATTCTCTTCTACGAGCGCGAGCTCTGAGCGCCCAGCTCGGCGAAGCCGATGCCGGCGGGGGCTTTGACGCGGTCCGGGTGAAAGAGGTGGGCGAGGAGCTCGACGCCGTCGACGAGCCTGGGGCCGGGGCGGGAGAAGGTGGAGGCGGCGTCGACTGCGAAGAGCCGATCCGCGCCGAGGACGTCCAGGCGCTCCCTGTGCTCGAGCGCCTGCGCCTTCGAGTCCTCCAGGTACCAGCCGCAGGGCATCGAGACGACGACGTCGGGCTCGAGTCCCTGCAGCTGCTCCCACTCGACCTGGGGTGACTTCTGACCGGCTCGGCCGGCCACGTCCTCGCCGCCGGCGAGCTCGATCATCTCCGGCACCCAGTGGCCGCCGAGGAAGGGTGGGTCGAGCCACTCGAGGGCGAGGACCCGGGGGCGGGGCGCTCCGGCGACCGCTAGCCGCACCGCCTCCAGCCGCGCTTCCAGCTCGGCCCGAACCGCGGCCGCTCGCTCGGCGATCCCCGCCGCCTCGCCGAGCCGGGTCACGTCCTCCAGCACCTCGCCGAGCGTGCTCGGGTCCTGCTGCAGCACCCGCGGCTGCCCTGGAAGCCGCACCGCCACCTTGACCACGTCCGTGTAGGAGACGGCGCAGACCTCGCAGACCGCCTGGGTGACGATCAGGTCCGGCTCGAGCCCGGCCAGGCGCTCCTCGTCGAGCGTGTAGAGGGCGCGGCCTTCGCCGACCACCTCCTTCACCGCGGCGTCGATCCCGCCGGCGTCGAGGCCGGCGGGAAGAACCGTTGCGGTCAGCTGCGGCAGCGACGCGGCCGCGGGCGGGTAGTCGCACTCGTGGGTGACGCCGACGACGTTCCCCCCGAGGCCGATCGCGAAGAGCATCTCGGTCGCGGAGGGGACGAGGCTGGCGATTCTCATGCGGCGACTATCCCACCGGAAGAAGCTCAGTCTTTCTTATAGTAAGTTTTAAGTAGGGATTTCGGGAGCGAAAGAAAGCGGGAGGTTGCGATGAAAAGCATGCTGTTGGTGCTGACGGCGGTGGTTGCGGGGGCCATGGGATTGCAGGCGAGCGTCGCGCAGGCCGACCTGCCGGTGATCTGGGACGGCGTCTACGGCTACGCCCACACCAGCCCCAGCGCGAGCCCGCCCGGCGCCAACGACTGGACCTGCAAACCGACGGCGGCGCACCCGCGCCCGGTCGTCCTCGTCCACGGCACCTTCGCCGACATGTCGAACAGCTGGCAGGCGATCTCGCCGCTGCTGAAGAACAACGGCTACTGCGTCTTCGCCCTCAACTACGGCTCCTACGCGGGAAGCGGCGCGATCGGCGTCTACGGCACCGGTGAGATCCGCAACTCGGCGGCCGAACTCGACGCCTTCGTCGACAAAGTCCGGGCCGCGACCGGCGCCGCCGAAGTCGACCTGGTCGGCCACTCGCAGGGCGGGATGATGCCGCGCTACTACCTCGAGTTCCTCGGCGGGGCGGAAGAGGTCCACACCCTGATCGGGCTCTCGCCCTCCAACCACGGCACCACCGTCGACGGGATCGGCCTCCTCGCCCGCTTCTTCCCCGGCGGCGAACAATTCACCGGCGCCCTCTGCCCGGCCTGCGAGGAGCAGATCGTCGGCTCGGCCTTCCTCAACGAACTGAACAGCGGCGGCGACACCGTGCCGGGGGTCGAATACACCGTGATCCAGACCCGCTACGACCAGGTCGTCACGCCCTACGCCTCGGCCTTCCTCTCAGGGCCGAACGTGAAGAACATCCTCCTGCAGAACCAGTGCGTGCTCGACCTCGGCGACCACCTCTCGATGCCCTACGACCACATCGCCGGCGCCGACGTGCTCACCGCGCTCGACCCGCTGCACCCGCGCGGGTTCCTCTGCACTCCGATCGCGCCGACGGCGGGCGGCTGAGGGAACGGCTCAGTGAACTGAGCCGTTCCCGTTCCCGTTGCTCTCCCCGCGGTATGGCCCCGGCTTCGGCCGCGGCCGGCCGCCGGGGAAGGCGAGGCGGAGGATCGTCCGCTGCACCATTCCCAGCTGCTGGCTGAAGGGGCCGGTGTTGTAAGGGAGGCCGTAGCGCTCGCAGACCTCTTTCACCTGCGGGGCGATCTCGGCGTAGCGGCTGCTCGGCATGTCCGGGAAGAGATGGTGCTCGACCTGGTAGCTGAGGTTGCCGCTGGCGACGTGGAAGAGCGGGCTCCCCTCGATGTTGGCCGAGCCGGTGAGCTGGCGGATGTACCAGCCGCCGCGGCTCTCGTTCTCGACCTCCTCCTGGGAGAAGGTGTAGGTCTGGTCGGGGAAGTGGCCGCAGAAGATGATCGCGTAGGCCCAGACGTTGCGGACGATGTTCGCCGTGGCATCGGCCTTGGCGGTGGCGCGGAAGGTCTTGCTGCCGCTGTCCAGCGCGGCTTCGGCCACCGGCGCCCAGCGGCCGCGCCGCCTGCGCTTCACCCGTCCGAGGATGCCGCGGGGCTGCTTGCGCTGCCGCCGCGTCTCGACCACGACGTCGACGGCGGTTGCGGCCAGGGCGCTGACCAGCGGCCAGGCGATGTAGTCCTTGACCACCTGGGCCCTGGCCTTGCCGGCGATCCCCTTCAGCTCGCGCTTCACCTGGTGCATCGGCTTGTGGCCCTTGCGGATCGCCTCGAAGTCGAGGTCGTGCAGCGCCACGCCCCACTCGAACAGCGCCGCCAGGATCAGGTTGTAGACCGGCTGCGCGAGGTAGACCGGGTGCCACTTCTGCGCCGGGTCGATCCGCATGATCTCGTAGCCGAGGTCCTTGTCCTTGCCGCGGATGTTGGTGTAGGTGTGGTGGACGAAGTTGTGGGAGTGCTTCCAGGCTTCGGCGGTCGAGGCGGTGTCCCAGTCCCAGGTCGAGGAATGGATCCGCGGGTCGTTCATCCAGTCCCACTGGCCGTGCATGACGTTGTGGCCGATCTCCATGTTCTCGAGGATCTTCGCCGCCGAGAGCGAGGCGGTCCCGGCCCACCAGCCGGTCCGGTTGCGCGAGGCGAGCAGCAGGATCCGCCCGAGCACGGCGAGGCGGCGCTGCATCTCGATCATGCTCTCGATGTAGCGGCGGTCGCGATCGCCGAGCTCGGCCATCACCCGGTCGCGGATCGCGTCGAACTCGCGTCCGAGCTGGTCCAGCTGCTCCTCGGAGAGGTGCGCGAGCGGGCTCTCGACATGGGTGTCGACGGGGGGCGTTGCAGTCGTGGTCATCTCTTTCGGTTCCTCTTTCTCATAGTGCGATTTCGACGTCACCTTCGGGTGCGTTGACGCAGGTGCGCACCATTTCGTCCTCCTGGCCGGAGACCTCGCCGGTGCGGAGGTCCCTGACCTCGCCCGAGCAAAGGCGGCCGATGCAGGTGTGGCAGATTCCCATCCGGCAGCCGAAGGGCAGCTCCGCTCCCGCCTCCTCGCCGGCGACCAGGATCGGCGTGCCGCCGTCGCAGGTCGTCTCGACGCCGCTCTTGGTGAAGCGGATCGTCCCGCCCTCGCCGGCGACGGCGCCGCCGCCGATCACCGGCTGGAAGCGCTCCATCTCCAGCAGCTCGGGGTCGCCCTCCTCGTCCCAGTGCCGGACGAGGTCGTCGAGCATCTCACCGGGGCCGGAGGCATAGGTATGCCGTTGCCGCCAGTCGGGGCAGATCTCGTCGAGATGGGCGGGCATGACGCGGCCGGCCTCGCTGGTGATCCGCAGGTGCGGCCGGTAGCCGGGGCGGCGCTCGTCGATCTCGCGCAGCTGCTCGCCGAAGATGACGCCGTCCGCCGTCCGCGCCGAGTGGACGTGGACGACGTCATCGACGCTATCGGTGCGGTCGAGGCTGCGCAGCATGCTCATGATCGGGGTGATGCCGCTGCCGGCGCTGATGAAGAGCAGGCGCTCGGGCGGGGGGTCGGGGAGGACGAAGGTGCCTTCGACGCCGCCGAGGCGGACGATGTCCCCCGGCCGCGCCCGGTGCACGAGGTACGGGGAGACCTTGCCGGCGTCGACCAGCTTCGGGGTGATCCCGATCAGGCCGTCGGGCCGCTCGGGCTCGGTGGTCAGCGAATAGGCCCGCCAGTGGTGGACCCCGTTGACGATGACGCCGATCCGCAGGTACTGGCCCGGGCGGTGCCCCATCCATTCGTAGCCGGGGCGGATGAGGACGGTGACGGCGTCGGCGGTCTCGGTCTCGATCCGCTCGATCCGGCCGCGCAGCTCCTGCGTCGACCAGAGCGGGTTGATCAGTTCGAGGTAGTCGTCGGGCAGCAGCGGCGTGAACAGCGAGCGCACGGCATGGAGCGCACGCTGGCGCGCTTTCGGGACATTGGGTACCGCGCCTCGCTCTGCCATTGCTTGATGCTACACCGATCGATGTAATGGTTTTGTGACGATCCTCCGCACCGCCTCCGCACCTATACCCGCGACCCCCGGAATCAGTCGATCAGCTTCACGTCGCTGATCTCGATCTGGTAGCGCCCCTCCTGGTCGCGGGCGGGGGAGGCGCGGTTGAACCAGAGCAGGAAGTACTTCGCGGGCGAGCCGAGGTGGAGCTCGATTTCCGCGCTGTCGGAGGCGTCGGTGACCTCGCCGACCGGTTCGCCCCATTCGGAGAGCTCTTCCGGCGGGCCGGAGGGGCTGGCGAAGACCTGGGCGTCCCAGCCGGGGGTCGGGGTCCTGACGATCATCTCGCTCGGCGTCGTCGTCGAGCGGGCGGTGACGTAGAGGCCGACGCCGGGGTTTTCGCCGCTCTTGGTGCCGGCGAAGGTGTCGGTGTCGTAGTGCTCGCTGCTCCAGGCGGTGGTGGTGGGATTGCCGTCGACGGCGAGGCTGACGGTCTCGGGGTTCTCCTGGCCGTCGCCCTCGGGGTCGTAGTCGGAGGCGCTGGAGAGGGCCACCGTGGAGCCCTTGCCCTTGAGGGCGCCGCCGCCGCCGGGGCCGTTGCCGCTGCCGATCAGCTGCAGCGCCAAGAGGATCGCGGCGGCGGCCAGCGCCAGCCCGCCGATCAGCAGCCAGGAGCGACGGCCGCCGCCCCCCGAGAGCTTGCGCTCGGCCGGCGGCACCGCTTCCAGCACGCTCGTCGCCTCGCCCGTGGTCGCCCCGGCCCGCGCCGCCTCGACTTCGAGCGCGGTGGCGAGGTCGTCGATCAGGTCGCCGACCTCCTGGTAGCGCCGGTCCGGGTCCTTTGCCGTGGCCCGCTCGACCACCATCGCCGCCGCCGCCGAGAGCTCCGGCCGGCGCTGCTGCACGTCGGGCAGCTCCTCGTTGACGTGTTTCATCGCCACCCCGACCTGGCTGTCGGCGTGGAAGGGGACCTGCCCGACCATCATCTCGTAGAGGACGACGCCCAGCGAGTAGACGTCGGAGCGCTGGTCGACCGGGTGGCCCATCGCCTGCTCCGGGGCGACGTAGTCGGTGGTGCCGAGGACCCGGCCGGTCGCGGTCATCCCGTCCTGCTCGAGCTGGCGGGAGATCCCGAAGTCGGTCAGCTTGGCGCGGCCCTCGGCGTCGATGAGGACGTTCTGCGGCTTGATGTCGCGGTGGACCATGTTGCGGTTGTGGGCGACGGTGAGGCCGCGGGCGATCTCGATCGCGTAGGCGAGCGCCTCCTGGGGGTCGAGCGCGCCGACCCGGTTGATCCGCTGCTTCAGCGTCTCCCCCTCGACGTATTCGAAGACGATGTAGGGGTGGCCGCCGTCCTCGCCGGCGTCGATCACGGCGACGACGTTGGGGTGGGAGAGCTTCGCCACCGCCCGTGCCTCCTGGCGGAAGCGCTGCAGCTGGTCTTCCTGCTCGGACATCTCCCGGTGCATCACCTTCACCGCGACCTGCCGGTCGAGCGTCGTGTCCCGCGCCAGGTAGACCGTCGACATACCGCCGCTGCCGAGCTTCGCCTCCAGCTTGTAACGGCCGGAGAGCACGGTCCCGATCATCTGCGAGCTAGTGGAGGGGCGGTTGGGCACTTGCGCCGCCAACGTTACGACGCATCGCCCTCGCGGGCGGCTTAGAGGATCCTGCGTGGTCCATCGGTTGCGCGCCCGACCCGCTTCGCGGCGGGGTAATGGCGCCGCAGCAGCTCCAGCGCGTGGGATTCGTCACCCGGGGGGACGACGACGCAGAAGCCGCAGCCCATGTTGAAGACCTCGCTCATCTCCTCGCCGGAGACGCCGCCCTGCTCCCGGATCAGGTCGAAGACCGGCGGCGCCGGCAGCGGGTCGTCGATCTCGTAGCCGACCTCGGCGGCGAGGCGGAGCAGGTTCCCGGTGCCGCCGGAGGTGATGTGGGCGAGGCCGCGGACCTCGACCGCGGAGCGCAGCAGCTCGACGACCGGCTTGACGTAGATCTCGGTCGGCTCGAGCAGGACGTCGCCGAGCGGGCGGCCGAGGCGGTCGTCGTCGAGGGGGATGTCGGCCAGGGCCGAGCGGGCGAGCGTGTAGCCGTTGGAGTGCAGGCCGGTCGAGGGGAGGCCGATGACGACGTCGCCCGGCTGCACCGCGGAGCCGTCGACGATCGCGTCGAGGGCGACGGTGCCGAAGCAGGCGCCGGAGACGTCGACGCCGCGGACCAGCTGCCCGAGCTGGGCGAGCTCGCCGCCGGGGATCTCGATCCCGGCCTTCTCGGCGCCGCGGGCGAGGCCGACGCCGATTTCCTCGCAGACCTCCGGGTCGGCCTTCTCGATCGCGATGTAGTCGAGCATCGCCAGCGGCTCGGCGCCGACGCAGATGACGTCGTTGACGTTCATCGCCACGCAGTCGATCCCGATCGTGTCGAAGCGCCCGAGCTGCTCGGCCAGCACCAGCTTCGTGCCGACCCCGTCGGTCGAGAGCGCGATCCCCAGCCGCTCGTCGAGCTTGATCACGCTCGCGTAGTGCCCCGGCAGCGGCACCTGCGCCGAGGGCCGCCCGAGCTGGATCGCGCCGAGCGCCCGCACCAGCCCGGCCACGGCCGAGTCCGCCGCCCCCTGGTCGACCCCGGCTCTGGCGTAGGCGTCGGTCATCGCCCCCATCCTCTCATTCCGCTCCCCTGTTCCCTTTGGGCCCATCGCAACGAAAAGGAACAGGCGAACGCCGCCGCCTGAGCCGCCTGAGGACGAGGGCCGCAAGGCCGATTCGGTAGGCCGCGTAGGGCCACAGCGCGCGGTCGCGCTCGACCAGGCGGATCAGGCGCTGGGAGGCGAGGGTGGAGGCGAAGGAGGCGGAGACGCCGACGGCGAGGGAGCGCCGCAGCTCCGGGGTGGTGCCGCGACGGAGGAGGCGGGTGCCCTTGAGCGCGGTGGCGCCGACGATGATCGGCAGGGCGATCGTGCGCGAGAGCAGGTTGGCCTGGTCGCGGGAGAAGCGGCGCCAGCGGGCGGCGGCGAGGGTGACGCCGTTGCGGGAGACCCCGGGGGCGAGCGCCGCCGCCTGGGCGACGCCGAGGGCGAGGCCGTCGGTCGCGGTGGCGTCGCCCTGGCCGCGGCGCTGGGGCCGCCGGTCGGCGACGAGCATCGCCGCCGCCCCGGCGAGGAGGCCGTAGGCGGTCGCCCGGGGGCCGCCGAGGTGGCGCTCGATCGGGCGCTCCAGGGTGTAGCCGACGATCGCCGCCGGCAGGAAGGAGAGGCCGAGCAGCAGCGCCCTGCGCCCGTCGAACTGGCGCAGCTCCTCGGCGATCGTCCGCCGCTGGCCGATCAGCAGCGCGATCGCCGCGCCGGTGTGCAGGGCGACCTCGAAGCTCTTGCGCAGCTCGGGGTCGATCTGCTCCCAGTCCCAGCCGGCGAGCCAGGGGACGAGGACGATGTGGGCCGAGCTGGAGACCGGCAGCAGCTCCGCCGGGCCCTGGACGAGGCCGAGCGCGACCGCGCGCGGGGCCGGGATCCCGCTCAAGCGCCTCTGCTGCCGGCCGGCTCCGGGTCGCGACGGGCCTCTGGCTCGCCGCCGCCGGGACCGCCTCCGCGCCGCCGCTTGACCAGCAGGTAGGCGATGCCGACGAGGATCGCCGCCACGACCAGGTAGTCGAGGTAGCCGAGCTTGTGGCGCCAGTCTTCCCAGTTGTCGCCGACCTTTTCGCCGACGATCGCCAGCATCAGCACCCAGGGGATCGAGCCGAGCAGGGTGTAGACGGTGAAGCGCCAGAACGGCATCTTCGCCACCCCGGCCGGCAGCGAGATGAAGGTGCGGATGATCGGCAGCATCCGCGAGAAGAAGACGGTGGCGTTGCCGTAGCGGGCGAACCAGTCGTCGGCCCATCTCAGGTGCCTGGGGCTGATGTGGATCAGCTTGTTCCGTTCCAGCAGGTCGATGCGGCCGTAGTAGCCGACCGCGTAGGCGATCCAGGAGCCGACGAGGTTGCCGAGCACGCCGGCGACGACGATCCCGGCCAGCGACAGTTCGCCTTTGGAGACGCTGAAGCCGGCGAAGAGCATGATCGCCTCGCTCGGGATCGGGATGCAGGCCGACTCCAGCACCATCAGCAGGAAGACGGCGGCCTCCCCGGCGGAGCCGATGAAGTTGGTGGCGACTTCGATTATCGGTTCGAGCACCTTGTCGGTGACCGACGCGAGCAGAAGGGGACCCATTCGCGCCACATCGTATGGATTCACCTCAAGGCACCGTAAACTGGGAGCCCGATGCGCTGGTTGAACCACCCCGTCTACCGCAACCGGGTTCTCCAGGTGGCGGCCGACGCCGTGCTCGTGGCGCTGGCCTACTTCCTCGCCTTCCAGTTGCGCTTCCTCGACCAGCCGCACGGCTGGCCGCACCGCTACGAGGTCCTCTTCGCCCAGTCGGTCGGGTTCGTCGTCGCCGGCAAGCTGATCGTCTTCGCCGGCTTCGGGCTCTACCAGAAGTGGTGGCGCTACGTCAGCGGCCGCGACTTCATGCTGATCCTCCGCGCCGTCGCCGTCGCCAGCGCCCTGCTGGTCGTCGTTTTCGCCGTCGCCAAGCCGTTCGGGCACACGCTGCCGCGCTCGGTCGAGGTGATCGACTTCGTCCTCACCCTGATCCTGATCGCCGGCGCCCGCCTGGCGGTGCGGCTGATCGTCGAACGGCCGACGCGGGGCGCCCGCCTGCCCAAGCACGAGGTGCTCGTCGTCGGCGCCGGCTCCGGCGGCCAGATGGTCGTCCGCGAGCTGCAGCTCAACCCCAACCTCGGCGCCACCGCGATCGGCTTCGTCGACGACGACCCGCGCAAGCGGGGGATGCGGATGCTGGGCCTGAAGGTGCTCGGCTCGACCAAGCAGATCGAGAAGATCCTCGACGAGACCAACCCCGACGAGGTCGTGATCGCGATCCCCTCGGCCCCCGGCAACCTCCGCGCCCGCATCGTCGCCGCCTGCCGCGAGCGGGCGATCCCCGTCCGCACCCTGCCGACCGTGTTCGAGCTCCTGCGCGGCGGCGTCCAGCTGAACAAACAGCTGCGCGAGGTCCGGGTCGAGGACGTCCTCGGCCGCGAGCCGATCGTCCGCGAGCTCGACCGGGTCGGCGCCTACCTGCGCGACCGCATCGTCCTCGTCACCGGCGCCGGCGGCTCGATCGGGTCGGAGCTCTGCCGCCAGATCGCCCAGGTGAAGCCGCGCCTGCTGGTGATGCTCGACCACGCCGAGGACAACCTCTTCCAGATCGACCGCGAGATGGTCGAGGAGCGCCACTTCGCCTCCTGCGAGGCGGTGCTGGCCGACTGCAAGGAGCCGCACCGGATGCTCGAGGTGATGCAGCGGTTCAAGCCCGACGTGGTCTTCCACGCCGCCGCCTACAAGCACGTGCCGCTGATGGAGGCGAACCCGCTGGAGGCGGTCCGCAACAACGCGATCGCCACCCGGGTCACCGCCGAGACCGCCGCCGCCTCGAAGGTCGAGCGCTTCGTCCTCATCTCCACCGACAAGGCGGTCAACCCGCAGACCGTGATGGGCGCCTCGAAGGCGATGGCCGAGTGGATCGTCCAGGCGGCCGGTGAGAAGTACCCGCAGACGCGCTTCGCCTCGGTCCGCTTCGGCAACGTCCTCGCATCGTCTGGAAGCGTGGTGCCGATCTTCCGCTCCCAGATCGAGCGCGGCGGCCCGGTCACGGTCACCCACCCGGAGATGACCCGCTACTTCATGACGATCCCGGAGGCGGTGCAGCTGGTGATCCGGACCGGCGACATCGGCGCCGGCAAGGGCGAGGTCTTCGTCCTCGACATGGGCGAGCCGGTGAAGATCGTCGACCTCGCCCACAACATGATCCGCCTCGCCGGCTACGAGCCGGAGACCGACGTCGCGGTCGAGTTCACGCAGCCGCGGCCCGGCGAGAAGCTGCACGAGGTCCTCTTCTCCGAGGGCGAGGAGGCGCAGCCGACGGCGGCGCGGCGGATCAACCGGGCGGTGCGCAGGAAGGCGATCGACCAGGAGTGGGTGGAGTCGACGCTGAACTCGCTCGAACACCTGGTTCTGGCCGGCGACGAGGCTAATTTGGCCGAGCGAGTCGTCGAGATGATCGCCTCCCCGGGCGGCGACGCGGCGACGGTCGCCTCCAACGAATAGCCTCTCGCAGCCACTTTGGTCCACGCGATCGAACACATCGGCGCCTTCGCCGGCTTGGCCGCGTTCCTCGGCCTGGCCGTGCTCGCGCTCCTCTCGTTCACCCACGGACGGGACATCCGCCGCCTGCGCGAGTGGGCCGGCTCGGCTCCCGAGCGCGACGCCGAGCGCAAGGAGCAGACCTCGACGATCGCCGCCCAGCGGGCCGAGGAGCTGCGGGCGCTGGAGGAAGCGCGGACGGCCGAACAGGAAGCGGTCTCCAGCCGCGAAGAGCGCCGCCGCCGCCGCGACGAGGGGCTGCCCGAGCAGTCGCGCGGCGAACGCCTGCGGGGCCGCTTCTCCGGGGTCGGCGAGACCGCCTCGCGCCCCAGCTCCCTCGTCGCCCTCTTCGTCGTCCTGCTGGCGATCGTCGGCGGCGGCGCCTACCTCCTCTCGAGCGGCGGCGGCGAAGGCGGCGGCAGCGGCAGCGCCGAGCAGGCGGCGGCGAAGGTGAAGCCGAGCGAAATCGAAGTCACCGTCCTCAACGGCACCTCGGTGGTCGGCCTCGCCGCAACCTACGGCGACAAAGTCGAGGGCAAGGGCTTCGACCTCGGCGCCGTCACCAACAGCAGCGCCAGCTTCGAACAGAGCGTCGTCATGTTCAAACGCGGGCACAAGGCCGAGGCCCGGAAGGTGGCGAAGCAGCTGGGGATCGGGAAGACGCAGCTGATGAGCGGGGAAATCGAAGCAGCCTCGGCCGGCGCCGACGTCGCCTTGATCGTCGGCGAGGACAATGCCGAAGCGGCGGAATGAGCTGCGGGAGCGCCTCTCCCCGGCCGCCGTCGTCTTCGCCCTCCTCGTCCTCGCCACGCTAGCCGCCTTCGCCTACTCGCAGCGAGCCAAGCGCGAGCCGCTGGTGCTCGACCGCGTCACCTTCATCGCGCCGCCGCATCCACGGGGCACCCCGAAGGTCCACAGCTTCACCCCCAACGGCGACTGCCGCCGCGACCGGATCCGGATCAAATTCCGCACCACGATCAGCGGCCGCGGCACGGTCCAGGTGATCAAGCCGGGCGGGCGGGTCGTCTACACCCTCGCCCGCGACGTCTTCCTCAAGCGCTACACGTTCCACGTCTACTACTGGGACGGGCGCCAGCGCGGCGGCGGCACCGCCAAGCCGGGCCGCTACAAGCTGCGGGTCGAGCTGGGCTCCGAGCGGACGCTGGTGACGCCGGGGACGATCCGCCTGCACCCGTCGCCCGAGAAGACGAAGTCGCGATGCGGCACGGGCGCCGGCGCCGGCGGGGTGGCCCCGTGAGCGACGTCCTCGCCGGTCTCGGCCTCGTCCTCGCGGCCGGCGCCAGCGCCGCCGCGATCCTGCTGCCGCCGGGGAGGCCGCGGGCGCTGCTGATGGTGGCGGCGATGGCGCTCTTCCCGGTGCTGATCCTGGGCGACCAGTGGCACACCGCGCAGATCGTCGACCTCCGCCACGACGAGGCGCGGATCCTCGCCCTGCTGGCGCTGGCCGCCGCCGCGATCGGCGTCCTCGCCTACGCCTTCCGGCGCTGGGAGATCCTGATGCCGCTGGCGATCGTCTTCGCGATCCCGTTCCGGGTGCCGTTGCACGCCGGCGGCGACACCGCCAACCTGCTGGTGCCGCTGTACCTGGTGATCGCGGCGGCGGTCCTGGCGACGCTGCTGCGCGACTGGTCGGATCCGCCCCCCGGCCATGCCCCCCGGCCCCTCGCCTGGCTGCTGGCGGCGGTCGTCGTCCTCTACGCCCTGCAGGCCCTCTACTCCGAGGACTTCTCGAAGGGGCTGCAGAACGTCTGCTTCTTCTTCGTCCCCTTCACCGTCGCCTACCGGCTCCTGCGCGAGGTGGTCTGGGACCGGCGGCTGCTGAAGTGGGTCGTGATCGTGGTCGGGGTCGAGGCGAGCGCCTTCGTCCTCGTCGGCAGCGCCGAGTACCTGACCCGCAGCCTCTTCTGGAACGACCAGATCATCAGGTCGAACGAATTCCACACCTACTTCCGCGTCAACTCGGTCTTCTGGGACCCGAACGTCTACGGCCGCTACCTGGCGCTGGTGACGACGATCGCCGCCGCGGCGATGCTGTGGGCACGGAGCCGGGACGCCTTCTGGCTCCTCACCGGCCTGATCGCGGTCCTCTGGATCGGGCTGGTGCCGACCTTCTCGCAGTCGAGCTTCCTCGCCCTCCTCGCCGGGCTGGCGGTCCTCGCCGCGATCCGCTGGAGCCCGCGCTGGACGCTGGCGGCGGTGGGGATCGGGCTGGTCGGCGCGGTCCTCGTCGTCCTCCTGGTCGGCGGCTCCGGCAAGCTCACCTGGGACCGCCTCAACGTCGACCTCAGCGGCCGCGGCAGCCTCGTCTCCGGCGGCGTCGACCTCTTCGCCGAAAGGCCGGTCCAGGGCTACGGGTCCGGTTCCTTCCAGGCCGCCTACCGCGAGCACCGCGAAAACAAGGACGCCCCGGTCACCGTCTCCCATACCGAGCCCGTGACGGTGGCGGCGGAGCAGGGGCTGATCGGGCTGCTGGTCTACTTCGCCCTGATCGCGGTCGCGCTCGGGACGCTCGGGAAGGGGCTCTGGGGGGCAGATCCTCCCGGCGTCGCCGCCCGCGCCGCGGTGCTGGCGGCATTCGTCGCCCTGCTCGTCCACACGCTCGCCTACGCCGGCTTCTTCGAGGACCCGATCACCTGGGTGCTGCTCGCGGTCGGGGTCTCGCTGGCGCACGCGGCCGCCGGTGAGGACCCCGTGATCCGCCGCCCCGCCTAGGGTTCTGCCATGTCGGGATACCTGCGCCGCCTGGCGACGACCGGCGCCGCCTACACGGCGGCGAGCATCCTCAGCAAGGTCATCGCGGTCGCCCTGCTGCCGCTCTACACGCGGTACCTGACGCCCGAAGACTACGGCGCCGCGGAGATCCTCTTCGCCGCCGTCGTCACCGCCAGCATCATCGTCCGCTTCGGGCTGATCGAGGCGATCCTGCGCTTCTACTACCTGCCCGACGAGGACCCCGAGCGGGTTGTCTCGAGCACCTTCGCAGGGCTCTTCTGGCTCTCGACGCTCGGCGCCCTGATCGCTCTCCCGTTCGCCGGGCCGCTCTCGGAACTGCTGCTCGACCCGTCGGAACTGCCTCCCGACGTGTCGGGGCCGGGGCTCGTCCGGATCGCGATCGGCGGTCTCTGGGTGCTGACGATGTGGGAGTTCATGCTGACCCTGTTCCGGCTCGAGGAGCGGGCGCGCGCTTACTTCCTGACGACGCTGCTCAACGTCTGCGCCGCGATCGCGCTGACCGTCGTCCTCGTCGTCGGCCTCGACGAAGGCGCGCGGGGGCTGCTGCTCGGCAGCTACGCGACCGGCGCCGCCTTCGTCCTCGTCCTGATCGTCCTGCAGCGGCGGCGCCTCTCGCTCTGGTTCGACCCGGCGCTGCTGCGCCGCCTCTTTCGCTTCGGCCTGCCGACGATGCCCGCCGAGGTCTCGCTCTACGGCCTCAACTTCGTCGACCGCCTGATCATCGTCCGCTCCCTCGGCCTCCGCGAGGCGGGGCTCTACTCGCTGGGGGTCAAGTTCGCGCAGGCGGTCAACGTCCTCGTCCGCGGCTTCCAGCTCGCCTGGCCGCCGCTCGCCTACTCGATCCGCGACGACGGCGAGGCCCGCCGCGTCTACGCCGTCGTCGTCACCCTCTTCGTCGCCGGCTGCGCCTGGGTCGTCGCCGGGATGTGGCTGCTCTCGCGCTGGATCGTCCGCGCTCTGGCGGCGCCGAAGTTCTTCGACTCCTTCGAGGTGATCGGGCTGATCTCCACCGCGGTCACCCTCTACGCCCTCTACCTGGTGCTGGTCGTGATCCTCGGCCGCACCGGCCGCACTGAGCTCAACCTGCCCGCCGCGATCGGCGCCCTCGTCGTCAACGTGATCCTCAACCTCGTCCTGGTGCCGCCGCTCGGGATCGTCGGCGCCGGGCTCGCCCTCGTCGCCTCCTACCTGGTCGTGCTGGGCCTGATGTACGCCTTCACCCAGCGCCTCTTCCCGGTGCCCTACGAGTGGGGGCGGCTGCTGCGGGTGGTGCTGACGGTCGCCGCCCTGGTCGGGTTGGCGGAACTGCTGGTGGCGACGGAGGGAGCGGCCGGCCTCCTCCTTCGCGTCGCGCTCTTCGCGGCCTACCCGCTCGTCCTCCTCGCGACCGGCTTCTTCAGCGACGAGGAGCGCGGCTGGCTCGCCCGCCTGCGCCACCCGGGTGCGGTGATGGCCGGCCTCGCCTCCTTGCGCGCCCAGCCCCCGGCGGTCGACGGCCGGATTCCGGAGGCGTATGAAGTCGAGCGAATGGACGAGGACCTAAGGACCTGACGGACCCAGAGCCCGCCAGGCGGCGTCCTCGGTCGCTCGCGTGCAAAGCTCGCAACGCTCCCTGCGTCCTTGCCTGACGACGTCTGGATCTCGTCAGGTGCGAGTCCGGTCGCGCAGCGATTCGCCGCGGCGGGGGAACAGCGCCTGGCGGGCGTGCGCCCACATGATCGCCGCGGAGCGGCCGGGGATGAGGGTCGCGGCGAGGGCGCGCAGCGCGTAGGACCAGGCGGTGAGGGCGCGGACCGCGAGGGCCGCGACGCGCCCGTGGTGCTTACGCATGTAGAGGTTGCGGTTGCGGTGGAATTCGACGATCCGCGGCAGGCCCCTGGCGAGGTCGGTGGAGAGCTGGTCGTGGTGGACCGCCTGCGCTGCGGGGACGAAGAGGGAGCTCCAGCCGGCGTCCGCGAGGCGCCTGGCGAAGTCGCACTCGTCGTAGTAGACGAAGAAGTCGGGGTCCATGTAGCCGACCGCGGCGGCAGCCTCGCGCCGGACCATCAGCGCGCTCGACTGCGCCCAGTCGACGCGACGCACCCCCTTGCCGCTGCTCTGCACGGTCAGCCGGCGGTGGAGGAAGAGCGCCCCGATCGCCGCCGTCCCCACGCCGGGGAAACGCCAGGCGCAGGGGACGGGGCGTCCGGCTGAGTCGAGCAGCTGCGGCGTCGCCGCGCCCGCTCTCGGTTCCCGCTCGAGCACCGAGAGCAGCGCCTCGGCGGCCCCCGGCCGCAGCTCCGAATCCTCGTTGAGCAGGAAGCAGTACCTCCCTTGCGCCTCCCGCATCAGGGTCGAGTCGTTCTCGGCCTTGCCGGTCCGCCGCTCCAGCGCGACCAGCCGGATCGCGCCGCCGAGCGCCCGCACCGCCGCGGCCGAGCCGTCCTCGGAGGCGTTGTCGAGGACGAGGATCTCCCGCTCGACGCCAGCAGGGTGGGTGCGCTCGATCGCGGCCAGGCAGGCGAGCAGGTACTCGCGGCCGTTCGTGTTCACGACGCAGTAGGAGAGGAGAGGTGGCAGGGTCTATCCCGGTAGAGGTTCCACTTAACTTTTTCCGAACACAGTCGGAGGCTGTCCGCCGACCTTGCCCCGGAAAAAGTACAAGACGTTCCACCTCTACCGGGATAGACCCGAATGAAAGTTCAGATAGTCGACCCCTCGGCGTTCACGCCGCCTTATGACCGCGCTCTTGCGGCGGCGCTCGCGCGTGCCGGCGCCGAGGTCCAGCTGCTGACCAGCCGCTTCCTCCACGGCCCGGTGCCGGCAGCGGAGGGCTACCGGGTCGAGGAGGCCTTCTACCGTCGCAGCGCCGCCCGCGGCCTCGACGCACCGGCTCGGCTGCCCTTCAAGGCCGCCGAGCACTTCCCAGACATGCTCCGCTTCCGGCGGCGACACGACGACGCCGACGTCCTCCACTACCAGTGGCTGACCGCTCCCGCGGTCGACGTTCGCCTGCTTCCGCCGCGCCGGCCCCGGGCGATGACCGCGCACTACGTTCTGCCGCCCGATCCGAGCCGCCGCCAGCTCCGCTCCGCCCGCCGGGTCTTCGGCGCGATGGACGCGGTCGTCGCCCACTCCGAGCACGGCGCCGCCCGGCTCCGCGACGAGGTCGGGATCGACGCGGCCAAGGTCCGGGTCATCCCCCACGGCGCCTTCGACTACCTGACCAAGCTGCCGGAGGAGAAGCCGCTGCCGGCGGAGCTGGAGGGGGCGGAAGGACCCGTGGTCCTCTGCTTCGGCCTGCTCCGCCCGTACAAGGGGATCGAGAACCTGATCGAGGCCTACGGCCGGATCGAGCTCGGCGCCTCCGGCGCCGAGCTCTGGATCGTCGGCAACCCGCGGATGGACGTCGAGCCGCTGCGCCGCCGGGCGGGCGAGTCCGGCGGCCGCATCCGCACCGTCACCCGTTTCGTCGACGAGGCCGAGATCCCGGCGATCTTCCGCCGCGCCGACCTCGTCGTCCTCCCCTACCTCGACGCCGAGCACTCGGGCGTCCTCTACACCGCCCTCGCCTTCGGCAAGCCGCTGCTGCTGACCGCCGTCGGCGGCTTCCCGGAGGTGGCGGAGACCGGCGCCGCGCGCCTGGTCCCGCCCGGCGATCCCGGCCCTCTTGCCGAGTCGCTGCAGGAGCTGGTCGGCGACGAAGCCGCCCGCGCCGAGCTCGCCGCCGCCGCGACTCGCGCCGCCGCCGGCCCCTACTCCTGGGACGAGTCCGCCCGCAAGCACATGGACCTCTACCGCGACCTGCTCGAGGCCCGCTCGTGACCACCTTCGCCGCGATCCTCTTCTGGTTCAGCGCCGGCGCGCTCCTCTACACCCACCTCGGCTACCCGATCGCCCTCTGGCTGCTGACCCGCCTCGGTCGTTTCCAGAATTTGGGTCCCCATAGGAACCAAAAGTCGGGAAACGATGGAGCTGGGGGCCTCCCGACGGTCTCCCTGATCGTTCCCGCCTTTGACGAGGAGGAGGTGATCGGGGCCAAGGTCGCCAACGCGCTCGCGCTCGACTATCCGCGCGAGCGGCTGCAGGTGATCGTCGCCTCCGACGGCAGCTCCGACGCGACCGCCGAGCGCGCCCGCGCCGCCGGCGCCGACCTCGTCCTCGAGCTGCCGCCCGGCGGCAAGGTCGCCGCCCTCAACGCCGGCGCCGAGGCCGCCGGCGGCGAGGTCCTCGCCTTCTCCGACGCCAACAGCGCCTGGGCGCCGGACGCGCTGCGCCAGCTCGTCGCCCCCTTCGCCGACCCGCGGGTCGGCTACGTCTGCGGCCAGGTCCGCTTCCAGGACGCCGACGGCGACAACATGGAGGGCGCCTACTGGCGCTACGAGATGGCGGTGCGGGAGATGGAGTCGGCGCTCGCCGGCGTCACCGCCGGCAACGGCGCGATCTACGCCGTGCGGGGCGACGCCTACATCGCCCTCGCCCCCTCCGGCAGTCACGACCTCAGCTTCCCCTTCGCCTTCGCCAAGCGCGGCCTGCGCTCGCTCTACGCACCCGCCGCCCGGGCCGAGGAGAAGATGGTGCCGACGATCGAGGGCGAGTTCGCCCGCAAACGGCGGATGATGGTCGGCCTCTGGGACATCGCCGTCGGCGAGGGAATGCTCTCCCCGCGCGGCTACCCGCCGCTGTTCGCCTTCGAGATCGTCTCCCACCGCGCGCTCCGCTACCTCAGCCCGCTCCTGCACCTGGTCGCGCTCGTCGCCAGCGCCCTCCTCCTCGGCGCGGGCTGGTTCTACGTCCTCGCCTTCGTCCTGCAACTGGCGCTGATCGCCGCGGCGTTGCTCGGCCGCGCCCTGCCGCTGGCCCCGTTCCGGGTGGCCCGCTACTACGCGCTGACGACCGCCTCGATCGCCGCCGGCCTCTGGGACCGCTGGCGTCACGGACCCGGCGGGCGCTGGGAGAAGGCCGCTGGAACCCGCTGATGCCGCGCGCCTTCGACATCCTCATCGCCGCCCTCGCCCTCGCGATCCTCTCGCCGGTCCTCCTGGTCGCGGCGATCGCGATCAAGCTGACCAGCCGCGGCCCGGTGGTCTACCGGCAGCGCCGCGTCGGCCGCGGCGGCATCGAGTTCGAGATGTGGAAGCTGCGGACGATGGTCCAGGGCTCCGACCCGGTCGGGGTCGGCAAGGTCGTCTACCGCGACGACCCCCGCGTCACCGGCCCCGGCCGCCTCCTCCGCCGCACCTCGCTCGACGAGCTTCCCAACTTCGTCAACGTGCTCCGCGGCGAGATGGCGATCGTCGGCCCCCGCCCGACGATCAAGGCCCAGGTCGACGACTACACCCCCCGCCAGAAACGCCGCCACGAGGTCCTGCCCGGGATCACCGGGTGGGCCCAGGTCCAGGGCCGCGCCGGCATCCCCTGGGAGGAGCGGATCGAGCTCGACGTCTGGTACGTCGACAACCGCAGTCTCGCGCTCGACGTACGGATCCTCGCCAGGACCGCCTGGCTCGTATTGACGGGCCAGGGTCTCGCTCCCGATTGAGCGCGGATAGGGTTTCGGCCGTGACGAGCGACCGTCCCGCAGTCAGCCTGCGCCCGTTCGAGCCCGGGGACGCACCCGCAGTCCACCGCTGGTTCAACAACCCGGCGGCGGTGCAGTCGCTGATGGAGCAGCGGGACGAATTCACGCTCGAGCAGGCCGAAGCCTGGGCACGGCGGGCGATGGACGACTCCGGCGAGGACCGCAAGTTCGCGATCGTCGTCGAGGGCTACGAGGAGCCGGTCGGGTTCACCGCCCTCTACGGCCTCTTCCGGCAGACCGCGCCGGAGCTGGGAGCGCTGATCGGCGACGACGTGCGCGGCAAGGGCGTCGGCCGCCGGGCCGAGGCGCTGACGATCGCCAGGGCCTTCGACGAGTACGGCGCCCACCGCGTCTACGGCCGCATCCCGGCCCGCAACGAGGTGGCGAAGAAGACCGTCGCCGGGCTCGGCTGGAAGCACGAGGGGACGATGCGCGCCCATCTCGCCCGCCGCGACGGGACGCCCGACGACTGCGAGGTCTGGGGCGTGCTGCCGGACGAGTTCCGCGCCGCCGCAGCGGACCTCCTGAAGTGAGCGGGCCCACCGCCAGGGCATTCCTGGTCGAGGACCGCGGCGAGGCGGCCGCGGGCCCCGAGTTCTTTCGCTCGCGGCCATTCCTCGACGCCGAGGGCGCCACGCACACCCTGCGGATCGAGAGCGAGGAGGGGGTGCTGGCGGCGCCGCTGGTCGTTCGCGAGATCGAGGGGACGGGGGAGAGGGACGCGGTCTCGCCGTACGGTTATCCGGGGCTGGTTGGGGGGGAGGGGTCGGGGGGGGGGCAACCACACCCCGCGGGGGCAGGACCGCCAAGCAGAAGGGACGAGAGACACCCCCCCCCCCCCCCCC
>JAICSS010000036.1 GCA_025936755.1 Solirubrobacterales bacterium
GGGCTCGCTGCGGCTGCGCTCGATGCTGGCTCAGACGACGCATCTCGACTAGGGCGGCGGGGCTGAGCGGGGCTTGCGTGCGACGCTATGGTGAGGGAGTGGCCCAGGACGAGACATACGAGCTGTTCCAGCGAGGACGGGCGCACCTGCATCGCGGTGACAACGCGCAGGCAACCGTCTCGCTCGAGAAGGCGAAGCGGCGCGAGCCCGACAAGGCTTCGATCCGCGAGGCGCTGGGCCTGGCCTACCTGCGCCTGCACCGCTACCACGAGGCGGCTGCGGAGTTCGAGTACATCCTGGACACGGCGCCTGCCAACGACTACGCGCACTACTGCATGGGGCGCTGCCTGTCGCGGATGGGCGAGGACGGCCTGGCGGCCGGGCACTACAAGATGGCGCTGTGGCTGCGGCCGGAGGTCGACTACTACCGCGAAGCGGTCGACAAGCTCAGTGCGTAGTGGCGTAGCCGCCTAGTCACCGAGCCAGATCGTAACCGGGCCGTCGTTCACGAGCGAGACCCGCATGTGCGCGCCGAAGCGGCCGGTCTGCACCTCCAGGCCGGACAGCCGCAGCTGGTCGGCCACCGCATCCACCAGCACACGCCCCTCGTCGGGCGGCGCGGCGGCGGTGAAACCCGGCCGGTTGCCGCGCGCGACGTCGGCGTAGAGCGTGAACTGCGACACGCACAGCACGCTGCCGGCCACGTCGATCACCGAGCGGTTCATGCGGCCCTGGTCGTCCCCGAAGATGCGCAGGCGGGCGATCTTTTCGGCCAGCCGGCGGGCGTCCTGGTCGCTGTCGCCGGTGCCCGCAGCGACCAGCGCCAGCAGGCCCACGCCGATCTCGGCGATCCGCTCGCCGCCGACCTCGACCGAGGCCTCCGATACCCGTTGCAAGAGCGCTCTCACGGCTTTCCGATTCACCCCGGTGGAGGAACTCCCTGCTATCCTTCAGGCACTGTCAGTGTGATTCGGGCGTCCGGCGAGGTGGGTGAGAACCCACCTTTTTTTCGCCCTCAAACCCGCAAAGGGAGGTGTGCGATGGGAAGCTCAGCAGCGCTTCAGCAACAGATCGAAACGACGCTTCGGACGGCTGTGCCGGAGGTCGAGGTGCTGCTCGCCGAGCAAGCGTCACCCGGCCTCGTGCGGGTCACCATCGACCGCCCCGGCGGGACCGTCGACCTCGACCTGTGCGAGCGGGTCAGCCGGGAGCTTTCCCCGCTGCGCGACCGCTACGCGCTCGAGGTCTCGTCGCCCGGGATCGAGCGGCCGCTGGTCAAGCCCGACCACTACCGTGCTGCCACGGGCAGCCGCGTGCACGTCCGCACCGCCGAGGCGGTTGACGGGCGCCGGTCGTTCACGGGCACGCTGACGGATGCAGGAGATGATGAGATCGAGATCGACCTCGACGGCGCGCGCGCCCGTCTGCCCTACGGGGCGATCCAGCGTGCGCATCTGGTCGCGGAACAGGCTGGAGGCACCCGGTGAGCAAGGAACTGTTGGAGGGCGTGAAGGCGCTCGAGAAGGAACGCGGCATCGAGGCCGAGACGCTGCTGTCGGCGATCGAGGAAGCGCTGCTGGCGGCCTACAAGAAGATGCCCGATGCCCGCCATCCGGTGCGCGTCGACCTCGACCGCGAATCCGGCGACTACGTCGTGTGGTCCGTGAACCCCGAGGCGTGGGAGTCCTACCTGGAGGCGCATCCGCACCACCGGCCGCCGGAGGTCGAGGAGGTCGTCGAGCCGGCCGCGCCGCTGGCCGAGGGTGAGCAGCCCGAGGAGGAGCCCGAGCCCGAGATCGAATGGGCCTGGTTCAAGCCTGCCCAGATGGTGGACGTTACCCCCGAGGGCTTCAGCCGCATCGCCGGGCAGACCGCCAAGCAGGTGCTGCGCCAGCGCATCCATGAGGCCGAGCGCTCGATCATGTACGACGAGTACGCCGACCGCGTGGGCGAGATCGTGACCGGCATCGTGCAGCAGGACGACAACCGCTATGCGTTCGTCGACCTGGGCAAGATGGAGGCGATCCTGCCCGGCTCGGAGAAGGTGCCGGGCGAGCGCTACGAGCAGGGCAGCCGCATAAAGGCCGTCATCATCGAGGTGCGCTCGGAGGGCAAGGGGCCGCAGGTGGTGCTCTCGCGCCGCAGCGACGACCTGATCCGCCAGCTGTTCGAGCTGGAGGTGCCGGAGATCGCCGACGGGCTGGTCACGATCCGCGCCGTCGCCCGCGAGCCCGGCTACCGCGCCAAGATCGCGGTCGAGTCGCGCGTGCAGGGGGTCGACCCGGTCGGCGCCTGCGTCGGCCCGCGCGGCTCCCGCGTCCGCATGGTCGTCTCCGAGCTGCGCGGCGAGAAGATCGACATCATCCCCCACAACGACGAGCCCGCCCGCTTCGTCGCCAAAGCGCTTTCGCCCGCCCGGGTCCGCGAGGTGATCGTCGACGACGAGGAGCGACAGGCGACGGTGATCGTGCCCGACGACCAGCTCTCGCTGGCGATCGGCCGCGACGGCCAGAACGCCCGCCTCGCCGCCCGCCTCACCGGCTGGCGCGTCGACATCAAGTCCGAGACCGAGTTCGCCTCCGAAGAACAGGAGATCGAGGTCGAGGGCGAAGAGAACTTCGACGGCCGCTGCATGGCGGTCCTCTCCAACGGCCGTCGCTGCCCGAACGCGGCGATCCCCGGCTCCACCTACTGCGGGCTGCCCCAGCACCAGGCGCTCTCGCGCTTCGAGACCAGCCAGACCGCGATCCTCGCCAACGTCTCCGAGACCGAGGTGGCGATCCTCGCCGACCCCGACGCCGACGAGGGCCAGGTCGAAGAGATAGTCGACCGGGCCGCCTCCGAATTCGTCGAGCCGACGGAGGACGAGGCGCCCGCGGAGGAGACCGCGGACGAAGTCGCCACCGAGGCGGCGATCGAAGAGGACATCCAGCAGGAGGCGACCGAAGCCGAGGAGGTCGCCGGAGAGACGCTCGACAACGACGACGAAGCGGCAGAGCCCATCGTCGAGGAGGCGGAGCAGGCTTAGTGGCCAAGAAACGCGTTCACGAGATCGCCAAAGCGCAAGGCGTCAGCTCCAAGGAGCTTCTGGCCGCCCTGAAGGCGGCTGGGGTGGAGGCGAAAGCCGCCGCCTCCAGCGTCGAGGAGGCCGACGCGCTGAAGGCGATCTCCGCCGCGAAAGGCAACGGCGGCGCCGAGGCGAAGAAAGCGCCCGCCCCGCAAGCTGCGAAATCGGCTCCGCCGCAGGCGCCGCAGGCGCCGCAGGCGGCGCCGCAACAACCTGCGGCCAAACCCGCCGCGGCGCCCAAGGCGCGGACCACCTCGACCAAACCGGTGCGTCCGGCCGGCCCCCAGCAGGGCGGCGGCGGCTCCGGCGGCGGCGCGTCCTCGAAAAAACGCCGCGTGGTGATCGATTCGCAGGCTTCCCGTCGCGAGCAGGGAGGCGGGCCGCCGCCGCAGCGCCCGCCGCGCCGCCGCGGCGGCCGCCGCCGCCGGCCGCTGCTCGAGGAGCCGCCGGCGCAGTCCGACACCCCGATCGAGCCCGAGGCCTCCAAAGTCAACTCGGGGGCGACCGTCCGCGAGGTCGCCGAATCGCTGGGCCTGGCCCCGGCCGAGGTGATCAAAAAACTGATGATGATGGGCGAGATGGCGACGCTGACGCAGACCCTCACCGACGACTCGGTGAAGGCGATCGCCGACGAGTACGACCGCAAGATCGAAATCGTCCACGCCGCCGACGAGGAGCCCGAGGAGCCTGAGTTCTCCGACGCGGAGGAGGACCTGGTCGACCGGCCGCCGGTGGTGACGATCATGGGCCACGTCGACCACGGCAAGACCTCGCTGCTCGACGCGATCCGCGAGACCGAGGTCGCCGCGGGCGAGGCCGGCGGCATCACCCAGCACATCGGCGCCTACCAGGTCCACCACGACGAGAAGACGATCACCTTCCTCGACACGCCCGGCCACGCCGCCTTCACGGCGATGCGCGCCCGCGGCGCCAAGGTCACCGACGTCGTCGTCGTCGTCGTCGCCGCCGACGACGGGGTCATGCCGCAGACCAGAGAGGCGATCGACCACGCCCGCGCCGCCGACGTGCCGATGCTGATCGCCGTCAACAAGATCGACAAAGAGGGCGCCAACCCGGAAAAGGTCCGCGGTGAGCTCGCCCAGATGGAGATCACCTCCGAGGAGTGGGGGGGCGACACCGTCTTCTGCGAGGTCTCGGCGAAGACCAGGGACGGGCTCGACAACCTGCTCGACATGATCCTCCTCGTCACCGAGCTGGAGGAGCTCGCCGCCAACCCGAACGCACCCGCCTCCGGCCACGTGATCGAGTCCCAGCTCGACCCCGGCCGCGGCCCGGTCGTCACCGTTCTCGTCGACCGCGGCACCCTGCGAGTCGGCGACTCGCTGGTCGCCGGCCCCCAGTGGGGACGGGTGCGGGCGATGCAGGACTTCACCGGTGCCGCCGTCGCCGAGGCGGTCCCCGGGATGCCGGTCGAGGTGCTCGGCTTCGACGGCGTCGCCGACGCCGGCGAGTTCGTGCAGACGGTCGACGGCGACCGCCAGGCCCGCCAGATGGCCGGCGAGCGCGCCCACCGGCTCAAAACCGAGGCGCTGGCCCGCCGCCAGGGCCGCAAGGTCAGTCTCGACGAGGTCTTCGCCCGCGCCCAGGAGGGCGAAATCAAGGAGCTCAACATCGTCCTCAAGGCAGACGTCGCCGGCTCCCTGGAGGCGCTCCAGGACGAGCTCGCGAAGGTGCCGCAGGAGCGCGTCGCGATCAACATCATCCACTCGCAGACCGGCGGCATCAACGAGTCCGACGTGATGCTCGCTTCGGCCTCCGACGCGATCATCATCGGCTTCAACGTGCGGCCGCTGCTCGACGCCAAACGCGCCGCCGCGCGCGAGGGCGTCGACGTCCGCACCTACTCGGTCATCTACAAAATCACCGAAGACCTGCGCAACGCGATGGAGGGCCTGCTGGATTCGATCGAGGTCGAGGAGACGATCGGCGAGGCGCTGGTCAAACAGACCTTCAAAGCCTCCAAGGTCGGCCGCATCGCCGGCTGCATCGTCGCCGAGGGCAAGGCCGTCCGCACCGCGAGCGTCCGCCTGATCCGCGAGGGAACGGTGATCTGGACCGGCGAGCTCGGCTCCCTGCGCCGCTTCAAAGACAACGTCCAGGAAGTCGAGGAGGGCCAGGAGTGCGGCATCGTCCTCGAGGGGTACGCCGACGTCAAGGAGGACGACGTGCTCGAGTTCTTCCAGACGAAACAGGTCGAGCAGACCCTGGAGTAGCATGGCCGGCTCCCGCATGCGGCGCATCAACGAGGTGCTTCGCGAGGTCGTGGGCGCGGCAATTTCAAACGATCTGAGTGACCCCCGTATCGGCTTCGTGACCGTCACCTCCGTCGAGACCAGCCCCGACCTGCGCACCGCCAAGGTGTTCGTCAGCGTGCTCGGCTCCGAGGAGGAGCGGGAGGCGACGCTCGAGGGCCTGCGCTCCTCCCACGGCGTGATCCAGTCGCGGATCGCGGCGGAGACGCGGATGAAGCGGACGCCGACGTTGACCTTCCGTTACGACGACACGATCGAGCAGGGCGTCCGCATCTCCGAACTGTTGGAGGAGGAAGAGTGAACTCGGTGCCGGAGATCGCGACCTCGGACCTGGAGCGGGCCGGTGCCGAGCTGCGCGACCGCGACCGCTTTCTCCTCACCGCCCACGAGGGGCCCGACGGCGACGCCCTCGGCTCGCTGCTGGGGCTGCACAAAGTCCTCACCCAGCTCGGCAAGGACTCGGTGATGTTCATGGCGGCGAAGGAGTTCCCGCTGCCGATCGAGTACCGCTTCCTGCCCCTGGAGGAGGTCTTCCACGAGGCGCCGGCCGACATGGCCGACCGCACCGTCGTCTTCCTCGACTGCGGCAACATCGACCGGATGCCGGTCGAGTGGCTGACCGCGGGGGGCAACGACGTCATCAACATCGACCACCACCACGACAACACCCGCTTCGGCGACGTCAACCTGGTCGAGGTCGGCGCCTCCTGCACGGCGGAGATCGTCTACGACCTCGCGAAGCTGCTCGGGGCCGAGATCACCGCGGAGATCGCCGCGGCGCTCTACGTCGGCCTGATCACCGACACCGGCAAGTTCATGTACGAGAACACCAACGCGCACACGCACCGGGTCGCCGCCGACCTGATCGAGGCGGGGGTGAGCGTCGACGACACCTACCGCCGCCTCTACGAGCACGTGCCGCTGGAGAAGCTGCGCCTCGTCTCCCGCGCCCTCGAGAAGATCTCCAGCCACTGCGACGGTCGCCTCGCGATCAGCTACATCACCGTCGCCGACTACGAGGCGACCGGAGCCGGCGAGGAGATGACCGAGGGCCTGATCGACAACCTGCGCTCGATCGACGGCGTCAAGGTCGCCGCCGTGATCCGCGACCTCGGCGACCGCGGCCGCGCCGCCCGCAAGGTCAGCCTCCGCTCCAGCGCCGGCGAGGTCGACGTCTCGGCGATCGCCCGCGAGCAGGGCGGCGGCGGTCACAAGCGCGCGGCGGGCTTCTCCACCGATCTCGAGTTCGAGGCGCTGGTCGAGTTCCTGACCGCAGAGGTCACCGCCCAGCTCGGTTCCTGACGATGGCGGGCGAGGCAGGGGCCGTCCTGCTCTACGACAAGCCGGCGGGCGTGACCTCCCACGACGTCGTCGCCAAGGTCCGCCGCGAACGCGGGAGCAAAGCCGGGCACGCCGGCACCCTCGACCCCTTCGCCACCGGCCTCCTGCTGATCCTGCTCGGCCGCGCCACCCGCCTGCAGCGCTTCCTGGTCGGCCTGCCGAAGACCTACCTCGCCACCGCCCGCCTCGGCTGGCGCTCCAGCACCGGCGACCCCGACGGCGAGCTGACCGAGACGGGCCGAATGCCCGAGGCGCTGGAGCTGCCGACCGGGACCGTGCGCCAGCGGGTGCCGATGACCTCGGCGGTGCGGGTGGGAGGGGAGCGGCTCTACAAGAAGGCCCACCGCGGCGAGGTGGTGGAGACGCCCGAGCGCGACGTCGAGGTGCACCGCGCCCAGCTCCTCTCCAGCGACGCCGAGTTCGCCCATTTCGAGGTCGAATGCTCGGCCGGGACCTACGTGCGGACCCTGGTCGAGACCCTCGGGGACGCCTACTGCTCGGACCTGCGCCGGACCGCGATCGGCCCCTTCCGGGTCGAGAACGCCGGCGAAGAGGTGCCGGCGGAGCGGGTCGCCGAGCTGGTGCCGGCGATCGCGGAGGCGCTGCGGTGAGCATCCAGGTCACCTCGCTCCCGGACGCCGAGCCGCGCCCGCGCAACGTCGCGATCGGCACCTTCGACGGCGTCCATCGCGGCCACCAGGCGGTGATCGAGGGGGCCGACACCGTCCTCACCTTCGACCCTCACCCGCTCGAAGTCCTGCACCCCGCGGCGACGCCGAAGCTGATCATGCCCTTCGGGGTGAAGCGCGACGTGATCGACGGCCTCGGCGTCCAGGAGCTGGTCGTGATCCCCTTCGACGAGGAGTTCGCCGGCCGTTCCGCCGAGGACTTCGTCCAGCGCGTCCTGATCGAGAAGCTCGCCGCCCAAAAGGTCGCGGTCGGCGAGAACTTCCGCTTCGGCGCCAAGGCCAAAGGCGACCCGGCGATGCTGGAGGCGCACCCCGAGTTCGAGACCCGGGTCGTGCCCCTGGTCGAGGTCGACGGGGAGATCGTCTCCTCGACCCGGATCCGCGCCCTCGTCGCCGCCGGCGACATGGAGGCGGCGCGGCACTGCCTCGGCGCCCCGTTCATGGTCGAGGGCACCGTCGTCAAGGGCGACCGGCGCGGGCGGGAGCTCGGCTTCCCGACCGCCAACATCGTCCCCGACGACCGCCTCGCCTACCCCGGGCACGGCGTCTACGCCGCCTTCGCCGACGGCGTCCCCGCCGCCGTCAACGTCGGCGTCCGCCCGACCTTCGAGTCCGGGAGGGGAGTCCTGATCGAGACCTACCTGATCGACCACGAAGAGGACCTCTACGGCAAGACCCTCCGCGTCGCCTTCGTCGAGCGCCTCCGCGGCGAGCACGCCTACAACGACGTCGGCGAGCTGGTCGCCCAAATGCACCGCGACGTCGAGGACGCCAGGCGCGTCTGTGCTAGCTTCCAGCGGCCGTCGCGCTGAGTTTGCGCGGCGTTTTTAACGAGATGAGCCTGACCAAAGAGAAAAAGAGCGAGCTGATCGGCAAGTACGGCCGCGGCGACAAGGACACCGGCTCGGCCGAGGTCCAGGTCGCGCTGATGACCGAGCGGATCAACGAACTCACCGAGCACCTGCGCGCCCACGCCAAAGACCACCACTCGCGGCGCGGCCTGCTGATGCTCGTCGGCAAGCGCCGCCGGATGCTGCGCTACCTCGAAAAGTCGGATCTCGAGCGCTACCGCGCCCTGGTCAAAGAACTCGGCCTGCGGCGATGATCGCCGTCGGGGACCAGGCCCCCGGCTTCACCCTCCGCAACCAGGACGGGGAGAAGGTCTCGCTCTCCGACTACGAGGGCCGCAAGGTCCTGCTGGTCTTCTATCCCGGGGACTTCAGCCCGGTCTGCGGCGACCAGCTCTCGATCTACCAGGAGGTGAAGCCGGAGATCGAGGAGAAGGGGGTCGAGCTGGTCGGGATCAGCGTCGACAGCTTCTTCGCCCACAAGGCCTTCCAGGAGAAGCTGGGGATCGACACGACCCTGCTCTCGGACTTCGAGCCTAAGGGCGAGGTCGCCCGCGCCTACGGCTCCTACCTGGACGCCCCGCTCGGCTTCGCCAACCGCACCCTCGTCCTCGTCGGCGAGGACGGAACGGTCGCCTGGACCTACGAATCGCCGAACCCCGGCGAGTTCCCCGGCGCCAACGTCATCTTCGACGCGCTCTCCTAGCGCGAGACCGCAAAAATGGCTCTTGAGGAACCGTTTTTGCGGTTTCGGTGAGATGAACGACCTGACGAGCGCATCGATCCCGCCAATCGGCCCCGACGACCATGTTGGGGGCGAGGGGGAGGAGGGGATCGTCGTCTACGCCGATCTCGGCTGCCCGCACTGCGCCGGCGCTTGGCAGCGGTTGCGCGAGCGGCCGGGACGGCTCGTCTTCCGTCATTTCCCGGTCGCCAGCAAGCACCCGCGCTCGCCGGCGCTGCACGCGGCCGCCGAGGCCGCCGGCCTGCAGGGCCGCTTCTTCGCGATGGTCGACTCCCTCTACGCCGACCGCGGTCGCGTCGACGACCCGCACCTCTGGCGGCGGACGGAGGACCTGGGACTCGATCTCGACCGCTTCCAGGCCGACCGCCGCTCGGAGCGGGTCGAGGCCCGGATCAGGCGCGATTTCCAGTCCGGGATCCGCGCCGGCGTGGCGGGCACTCCAGCGGTTTTCGATGCCTGTACTCTTCTGCGTGACAGAGAACGAGAGTTCTGAAAGCAACGAGCCGCCAACCGGGCGGCCGGAGGTACAACTAAATGAGCATGTTTGACGTAACCCGCGTCTCGGCGGATATCGGCGACAGCCAGATTTCCTTCGAGACCGGCAAACTCGCGAAGCAGGCGGGCGGCGCCGTCGTCGTCCGCAGCGGCGACACGATGGTCCTCTGCACCGCCACCGTCGGCAGCCTGCGCGACGTGGACTTCCTACCCCTCACCGTCGACATCGAGGAGCGGATGTACGCCGCGGGCAAGATCCCCGGCTCGTTCTTCCGGCGCGAGGGCAAATCGAGCGAGAAGGCGACGCTGACCGCGCGCATGATCGACCGCCCGATCCGCCCCCTCTTCCCCAAGGGCTGGCATTACGAGACGCAGCTGGTCGCGATCCCGATGTCGGTCGACCAGGTCAACCCCTACGACATCCTGGCGATGAACGGCGCCTCTGCGGCGCTGGCGATCTCGCCGGTCCCGGTCGCCGCCCACGTCGGCGCCGTCCGCATCGGCAAGCTCGAGGGCGACTTCGTCGTCAACCCGCCCGAGGAGTCGCACGAGGAGCTCGAACTCGATCTCATCGTCGCCGGCACCGACGAGGCGATCCTGATGGTCGAGGCCGGCGCCAGCGGCGTCACCGAGGCCGAGATCCTCGACGCCCTCGACATCGCCCACGCCGAGATCAAGAAGCTCTGCGCCGTGATGGAGGAGCTGCAGCAGAAGGTCGGCAAGGAGAAGATCGAGGTCGAGGCGCCGCAGATCGACGAGGGCCTGCTCTCCGAGATCCGCTCCTCGCACGGCCAGGCCCTGGTCGACGCGATCGCCACCGAGGGCAAGCTCGAGCGCTACGAGGCGATCGACAAGGTCAAGGACGAGGTCGTCGGCCACTACGCCGCCGCCCACGAGGACGGCGAGGTCGACAGCGAGCGAGTCGCCGAGGTCAAGGCCGCGATCAACTCGATCGAGAAGGACACGATCCGCAAGGCGATCGCCGTCGAAAAGAAGCGCCCCGACGGTCGCGCCCAGGACGAGATCCGGCCGATCGAGACCGAGGTCGACATCTCCCCGCGCGTCCACGGCTCCGCCCTGTTCACCCGCGGCGAGACCCAGATCCTCTCCAACGTGGCCCTGGGCACGACCCGGATGGACATGCGGATCGACACCCTCGGCCTGCAGACCACGAAACGGTTCTGGCACCACTACAACTTCCCGCCCTTCTCGGTCGGGGAGGCGGGCTTCATGCGCGGCCCCAAGCGCCGCGACATCGGCCACGGCGCCCTCGCCGAGCGCGCCCTGGTGGCGACGATCCCCGACGAAGAGTCGTTCCCGTACGTGATCCGGGTGGTCTCCGAGACCCTCGAGTCCAACGGCTCCTCCTCGATGGGCTCGGTCTGCGCCTCCTCGATGGCCCTGCAGGCGGCGGGCGTCCCGGTCACCGCACCGGTCGCCGGCGTCGCCATGGGCCTGATCAAGGAGGGGGACGACTACATCGTCCTCACCGACATCGCCGGCGTCGAGGACCACCTCGGCGACATGGACTTCAAGGTCGCCGGCACCGCCGAGGGCATCACCGCCCTGCAGATGGACATCAAGATCACCGGCGTCACCTTCGACATCCTCCGGGACGCGCTGGACCAGGCCCTCAAGGGCCGCCAGTTCATCCTCGGCAAGATGGCCGAGGCGATCGACGGGGCACGGGAGAAGCTCTCGATCCACGCGCCGGCGATCGAGTCGATCAAGATCGACCCGGAGAAGATCGGGGCGGTCATCGGCAAAGGCGGCGAAACGATCCGCGCCCTCTGCGAGGAGTTCGAGGCCGAGATCGACGTCGAGGACGACGGCACGGTGCGGATCTACGCGCCGACCGGCGAACTGGTCGAGGGCTGCGTCGCCCGCATCAACTCGATGACCAAGGAGGCCGAGATCGGCGATCGCTACGACTCCGCCAAGGTCGTGAAGACGACCACCTTCGGCGCCTTCGTCGAGCTGGTCAAGGGCACCGACGGCCTGCTTCACATCTCCAACGTGAAGCCGGGCGAGCGGGTCGACTCCGTCGACGACGTCCTCAAAGCGGGCGAAGAGATCGACGTCACCGTGGTCGAGGTCGACAAGGAGCGGGGCCGGATCGGCCTGCGCCTCACCGACGACCCCTCGGTCGCCGGCAAATCGCCCGAGGAACTGGCCTCGGTCGGCTCCGGCGACGGCGGCCGGCGCAACGGCGGTGACCGCGGTGGGCGCGGCGGCCGTGACCGGGACCGCGGCGGGCGCGGCGGGCGTGAACGCGAGCGCCGCGGCTAGTTGACTGGCGCCCGGCTCACCGAGCTCGGCTCGGGCGTGCGGGTCGTGACCGAGGAGGTTCCCTCGGTCCGCTCCGTCGCGCTCGGGCTCTGGGTCCGGACCGGCTCCAGGAACGAGACCCCGGCGCAGGCCGGGGTCTCCCACTTCCTCGAGCACCTGCTGTTCAAGGGGACCGCGCGCTACTCGGCGATCGAGATCTCCGAGCGCTTCGACGGGCTCGGCGCCTCGGTCAACGCCGCCACCGGCAAGGAGACGACGCACCTGCACGCTCGTTTCCTCGACGAGCACACCGAGGACGTCTTCGACCTGCTGGCGGAGATGCTGCTGGCCCCGACCTACCCCGACATCGACTCCGAGCGCCAGGTGGTGCTGGAGGAGATCGCGATGTACGACGACGAGCCCCAGGACCGCGTCCACGACGTCCTCGCCGAGGCGGTCTTCGGCGAGCACCCGCTGGGGCGCCGGGTGCTCGGCGAACCCGAGGTGATCGCTTCGATCCCGGTCCCCGACATCGAGGCCTACCGCAGCGCCCACTACGCGGCGCCGCAGATCGTCGTCGGCGCCGCCGGCCACCTCGACCACGACCGCATCGCCGAGCTCGCCGAGCGCCTGGTCAAGCCGCCGAGCGCGGGGGAGGGGGAGACCCGCGAGGCTCCTCTCAGCGGCGATTCCCGCCTCTGCTTCCTGCAGAAGGAGACCGAGCAGTACCACATCTGCTTCGGGGCGCCGGGGCTGCGCCGCGACGACCAGCGGCGCTACCCGCTGGCGGTCCTCGACGCGATCTTCGGCGGCTCCACCTCTTCGCGCCTCTTCCGCGAGGTCCGCGAGAAGCGCGGCCTCGCCTACTCGGTGGGGTCCTACAACGAGCAGTTCACCGACCAGGGCATGGTCGCCACCTACGTCGGCACCCGCGAGGACAACGTCGAGGAGGCCTGCCAGATCATCGGCACGGAGATGGCGCGGCTGCGTTCCGAGCCGGTATCCGAGGAGGAGCTGACGCGGGCGAAGGAGAGCGTCAAGGGCCGGCTGGTCCTCTCCTCGGAGTCGACGGCGGCGCGGATGACGCGGATCTCCCGCGCCACCCTGTTCGGCCTGCCGATCGAAACCCTCGACGAGATGCTGGTCAAGGTCGACGCGATCAGCGTCGACGACCTGACCGAGCTGGCGGCCGAGCTCTACGGCGCCGATCGGCTCTCGGCCGCCTGCGTCGGCGGCGACGAAGCGCGCTTCCGATCGGCGCTGGCGCCGGTCAGCGAGGCGCTGGTCGCGGCATGACCCGGGTCGCGGTCGCCGGCGCCGCCGGAAAAATGGGCGCGACCGTCTGCGAAGCGGTCGAGGAGGCCGAGGGGCTGGAGCTGACCGGCCGCGCCGATCCCGCCCTGGGGACCGAGCTGGGCGAGGTCCTGCCCGAGGCCGACGTCGTCGTCGACTTCACCGTCCCCGACACCGCGCTGGCGAACGTCCGCGCCTGCCTGGAGGCGGGCGTCCACGCCGTCGTCGGCACCACCGGCTTCGACCTCGACGCCGCCCGCGCCGCGGCCGAGTCCTCCCGGGCCAACTGCTTCGTCGCCCCCAACTTCGCGATCGGGGCGGTGCTGCTGATGGAGGTCTCGCAGACGATCGCCCAGCACATGCCCGAGTGCGAGATCGTCGAGCTCCACCACGACCGCAAGCTCGACGCCCCCTCCGGGACCGCGAAGCGGACCCAGGAGCTGATAGACGCGGCCGGCGGCCACGTCCACCAGCCGATCCACTCGGTTCGCCTGCCCGGCCTCGTCGCCCACCAGGAAGTGATCTTCGGCGGCGCCGGCCAGACCCTGGCGGTTCGCCACGACTCGATCGACCGCCGTTCCTTCATGCCCGGCGTCGTCCTCGCCTGCCGCAGGGTGGCGGCTCTGCCCGACCGCTTCACGGTCGGGCTCGAGAAACTGCTTTAGGGCCGCGCGACGGGATACCCTGGGTGAGATGAAGGAGATCAAGGGACTGCTGACGGCGATGGCGACCCCGTTCGGCGAGAGCGGCGGGGTCGACCGCGACGGCGCCCGTCGCCTGGCCGCGCACCTGCTCGAGCACGGCTCGCACGGGCTGGTGATCGCCGGCAGCACCGGCGAGTGCCCGACGCTGACCGACCAGGAGGAGATCGATCTTCTCGAGGCGGTGCGGGCCGAGGCGGGCGACGAGACGCTGATCGTCTGCGGCACCGGGACCAACGACACCCGCCACTCCTGCGAGCTGACGAAGATGGCCGCCGAGGCCGGAGCCGACGCCTCGCTGGTCGTCGTCCCGTACTACAACAAGCCGAATCCGGCCGGGATCCGCGCCCACTTCGAAACCGTCGCCGCCGCCGTTCCGGAGCTGCCGATGGTGATGTACAACATCCCTGCGCGGGTGGTGATCAACGCCAGCCCCGAGCTGTTGGGCGAGCTGGGCCGGGCGGTCGACAACATCGTCGCCGTCAAGCAGGCCAACGACGAGGAGCTGGGGCCGATCGAGGGGCTGACGGTCCTCGCCGGCAACGACAACACCTTCCTCCGCGTGCTCGAGTTCGGCGGCGGCGGCGGGATCACCGTCGCCTCGCACATCGTCGGCGAGCGGATGCGGGAGATGTGGGAGGCCGCCCAGAGCGGCGACCTCGACCGCGCCCGTCAGATCGACGCCGAGATCACGCCTGTCTACGAGGCGACTTCGGTCACCACCAACCCGATCCCGCTGAAGGCGGCCCTGGCGATGCTGGGGCTGTGCGAGGACCGGCTCAGACTTCCCCTGGTTTCCGCCGACGCCGAGCAGCGAGCCGCCGTCAAGGCCGGCCTCGATGCGGCGGGCGTCGCGATCGCCAGTTAGACCTAACTACGAGAGAGTGAGCAACAACTAGTGCCAAGCAAACTGCGAGTGCTGCCCCTGGGCGGCCTCGGCGAGATCGGCAAGAACATGACCGTCGTCGAGTACGACGGCCGTATCGTCGTCGTCGACACCGGGCTGATGTTCCCGACCGCCGAGATGCACGGGATCGACCTCGTGCTGCCCGATTTCTCCTACCTGCGCGAGCGCGCCGACGACATCGAGGCGATCGTCCTCACCCACGGCCACGAGGACCACGTCGGGGCGCTCCCCTACGTGCTTCGCGAGGTCGGGATGCCGCCGGTGATCTACGGCGGCCTGCTGACGATCGGGATGGTCCGCTCCAAGCTCGACGAGCACAAGCTCGGCGAGTCGGCGCCGCTGCAGGAGCTGCCGCCGGGGGAGAAGGTGAAGCGGGGGCCGTTCGAGCTCGAGCTGATCCACCTCGCCCACTCGATCCCCGACATGCGCGCGGTCCTGCTGAAGACCGAGGCGGGGTCGGTGCTGATGACCGGCGACTACAAGTTCGACCAGACCCCGGTCGACGGCCGTCCCGCCGACGTCTCCCGCCTCGCCGCGCTCGGCCAGGAAGGGCTGACGCTCCTCTGCGGCGACTCGACCAATGCCGACCGGCCGGGCGTGGCGCCCTCGGAGTCGGCGGTGGGCCCGGCGCTGCTGGAGCAGTTCTCCCGTTGCAAGGGGCGGATCATCGTCACCTCCTTCGCCTCCAACATCCACCGCGTCCAGCAGGTGATCGACGCGGCCGCGCGCCTGGACCGCAAAGTGGCGCTGGTCGGCCGCTCGATGCGGAAGAACTTCAACATCGCCTCCAATCTCGGCATCGCCAACGCGCCGCAGGGGATCTTCATCCAGCCGCGTGAGATCGGGGACTTCCCCGACGAGAAGGTGGTGGTGATCTCGACCGGCAGCCAGGGCGAGCCGCTCTCGGCCCTGCGGCGGATGGCCAACAACGACCATCGCGACGTCCAGCTGCACTCCGGCGACACCGTCGTCTTCTCGGCGACGCCGGTGCCCGGCAACGAGCGCGCCGTCAACGAGACGATCGACCGCATCTACGAGATCGGCGCCACGGTGATCACCGCCAAGGACGCGCCGATCCACGCCTCGGGTCACGGCTGGCAGGAGGAGCTGAAGCTGATGCTGAACCTGACCAAGCCGAAGTACGTGATGCCGGTCCACGGCGATTACAAGCGCCTGCGCCTGCACTCCGAGCTGGCCGAAGCGGTTGGGATCGGGAGCGACCGCATCTTCCAGGGCCGCAACGGCCTGCCGCTGGAAGTCGACGGCTCCGGCGCCGGCTTCGGCGAGGACATCCACGCCGGCGTCATCTACGTCGACGGGGTCAACATCGGCGAGCCCGACGACGCCGCCCTGCGCGACCGCCGCGAGATCTCCGCCGACGGCATCTTCATCGTCGTCGCCACGATCTCCAGCGACGACGGCAGCATCGTCGCCGACCCCGAGGTGATCTTCCGCGGCGTCGCCTTCCTGGAGGAAGCCGACGGTCTCGTCGAAGACCTCAAGGACCTGGTCGAAGACCAGCTCGACGCCGCCGCCTCGGCTCGCCGCCGCGAGAACCACCTGATCGAGGAAGACCTGCACGATGCGATCGGCAAGTTCGTCTGGCAGCGCCTCCGCCGCCGCCCGATGGTCCTGCCGGTCGTGGTCGAGGTCTGATCGAGGGGGTTCGTGGTTGGGTGGAGAGCTGGGTGCCCCCTTCTCGGAGCACCTCCGCCGAGAGGAGCGGGGTCGGGCTTACGCCCAGATGGTCTTTGGCTCGGCTCCATGCTGAGTACCGCGAAGGGGGCACCCAGCCC
>JAICSS010000005.1 GCA_025936755.1 Solirubrobacterales bacterium
ATTAGATGGTATCACTATCGGCGTCGTCACCACCTCGATGACGATCAACGCCCCGGCGTCGATTCTGCTCGCCTTATACGACCTCGTCGGCGATCAGCAGGGGGTCCCGGCCGAGAACCTCGGCGGCACGATCCAGACCGACATCCTCAAGGAGTACATCGCCCAGAAAGAGTGGTGCTTCCCGATCGAGCCGGCGCTGCGACTGGTCACCGACATGATCGAGTGGTGCACGGAGAACATGCCCCGCTGGCACCCCGTCTCGATCTCCGGGTACCACATCCGCGAGGCCGGCTCGACCGCGCAGCAGGAGCTGGCCTTCACCCTCAAGGACGGCTTCACCTACGTCGAGCGGGCGATTGAGCGCGGCCTCGACGTCGACGACTTCGCCCCGCGCCTCTCCTTCTTCTTCAACTCCCACATCGACTTCTTCGAGGAGATCGCCAAGTACCGGGCGGCGCGCCGGATCTGGGCGCGGGAGATGAAGGAGACCTACGGCGCGACCCGGGAGGAGTCGATGCGGCTGCGCTTCCACACCCAAACCGCCGGCGTCAGCCTGACCGCGCAGCAGCCCCTCAACAACATCGTCCGCACCGCCCTGGAGGCCCTGGCGGCGGTGATGGGCGGGACCCAGTCGCTGCACACCAACTCCTTCGACGAGGCGCTGGCGCTGCCGACCGAGGAGGCGGTGCGGGTGGCGCTGCGAACGCAGCAGATCATCGCCACCGAGACCGGCGTCCCGAGCACCGCCGACCCCCTCGGCGGCTCGTACTTCGTCGAGAAGCTGACCGACGAGATGGAGGAGGCGGCCTACGGCTACTTCGCCCGTATCGACGAGCTGGGCGGGATGGTCGAGGCGATCCGCCGCAACTTCCCCCAGCGCGAGATCGCCGACGCCTCCTTCCGCTACCAGCAGGAGCTGAACGAACGGCGGCGGATCGTCGTCGGCGTCAACGACTTCACCCAGGACGACGAAGAGCCGACGCCGATCCTGAAGATCGACCCCGCCCTGGAAGGCAAGCAGCGCGACCGCCTGGCCGCGACCCGGGCCGCCCGCGACGCGAGCGCCGTCGAGGCCGCCCTGGCCGAGCTGAAGCGCGCCGCCGCCGGCGAGGGCAACCTGATGCCGCCGATCCTCGAGGCGGCCCGCGCCCAGGCCACCGAGGGCGAGATGATCAGCGCCATGCAGGAGGTCTTCGGCACCTACACCGAGTCGCCGGTCTTCTGAAAGGGTTCCGCCTCACATGACCGACGCCCTCGCAGACACCGCCGCCCACGACCTCTACTCGATCCCGCAGGACCTCGTCGACTTCCGGGAAACGATCCGCCAGATCGCCCGCGAGCGGATCGCGCCGCGGGCGGGGGAGATCGACCGCGAGGCCTCCTACCCGTGGGACATCCGCAAGCTGCTGGCCGAGCAGGACATCCTCGGCCTGCCCTTCGCCGAGCGCTACGGCGGCACCGGAACGGGGACGCTGATGCTGCAGATCGGGGTCGAGGAGCTCGCCCGCGCCTGCGCCACCAGCGCCCTGATCCTGATGGTGCAGGAGCTCGGCACCCTGCCGATCCAGCTCTTCGCCTCCGAGGAGCAGAAAGAAAAGTGGCTGCCGAAATGCGCCAGCGGCGAGTGGTCGCCGGCCTTCGCGCTCTCCGAGCCCGAGGCCGGCTCGGACCCGGCGGCGATGCGAACCAGCGCCGTCCGCGACGGCGACGAATGGGTGATCAACGGCCAGAAGGCCTGGATCACCAATGCCACCGTCGCCGACTTCTACGTCGTCTTCGCCACCACCGACCGCGAGAACCGCCGCACCTCTGCGTTCATCGTCGAGAAGGACCGCGGCGGCTTCGACCCCGGCCAGCTCGAGCACAAGCTCGGGATCAAGGGATCGCCGACCGGCTCGCCGAGCTTCACCGACGTCCGCGTCCCGGCCGAGAACCTGATCGGCGAGGAGGGGATGGGCCTGCGGATCGCCCTCGGGACGCTGGAGCGGACCCGGCTCGGCGCCGCCGCCCAGGCGGTCGGGATCGCCCAGGGGGCGATCGACTAAGCCCGCGACTACGCCAAGGTGCGGATCGCCTTCGGCAAGCCGATCATCGAGTTCCAGGGCCTGCAGTGGAAGCTCGCCGACATGGAGACCGGCACCGCCGCCGCCCGCGAGCTCCTCTACAAGGCCTGCGCGATGGCCGACCGCAGCGAGCCCCTCCTGCCCAAGTACTCCTCGATGGCCAAGCTCTTCGCCTCCGACAACGCGATGAAGGTGACGGTCGAGGCGGTCCAGGTGCTCGGCGGCTACGGCTACGTCAACGAGTACCCGGTCGAGCGGATGATGCGCGACGCCAAGATCACCCAGATCTACGAGGGCACGAACGAGATCCAGCGGGTGGTCATCGCGCGATCGATGACCTGACCCGCCGGGCGCCAGACACGGGTTTTTTTCCTGCCGGCCGGAGAGCCAGTGGCGATCAGCCGGATTCCGCTTGACGGTGCCGTTTCGCGAGCTTGGAACAACTGTCCAATCTGACACGAAATCGCGATAAAGTTGCAGTTGGATCAAGGCGGGAGGGCCTGGGAGAGTTCTCGCAAGATCCGGGTATTCAGTCTGGCAGGCCGACATTCCTTCTGGACCTCCAGACAGGAGCGAGTGACCGTTTCCAAACTTCATCCGGCAGAGGTACGACCCCGTGTCCACGGGCGCTCGGTGCTGGTCGGCGGCGAGAAGTTCCACGTTCGCGGGGCCACCTATGGGACCTTCCGCGGCGAGGAGGGCTCCTCGTTCCCGGCGCCCGAGCGGGTGCGCGAGGACTTCGCGGCGATGGCGGCGGCGCGGATCAACGCCGTCCGCACCTACGTGCCGCCGCCGGCCTGGCTGCTCGACCTCGCTCTCGAGCACGGGCTTCGGGTCATGGTCGGGTTCGCCTGGGAGCAGCACGTCGCCTTCCTCGACGACGAGGAGCGGGCGCGGCGGATCGAGCGCCGGCTCGCCGACGAGGTCCGCGCCCTCGAGCGGCACCCGGCGATCCTCTGCTACTCGATCGGCAACGAGATCCCGGCGCCGATCGTGCGCTGGCACGGCAAGCGGGGGATCGAGGAGTTCCTCGAGCGGCTGCACTGGGTGACGAAGTGCGTCGACCCCGCGGGGCTCGTCACCTACGTCAACTTCCCCTCGACCGAGTACCTGGAGCTGCCCTTCCTCGACCTCAGCGCCTTCAACGTCTTCCTCGAGGGAGAGCGGGACTTCGACGCCTACCTGGCGCGGCTGCAGAACCTCTCCGGCGACCGGCCGCTGCTGATCACCGAGCTCGGGCTCGACAGCCGCCGCAACGGGGCCGAGGAGCAGGCGCGCAGCCTCGAGTGGCAGGTCCGCAGCGCCTTCGCCACCGGCGCCGCCGGCACCTTCGTCTTCGCCTGGACCGACGAGTGGCACCGTGGCGGGCACGAGGTCGGGGACTGGGACTTCGGCCTCGTCGACCGCGAGCGCGAGCCGAAGCCGGCGCTGGCCGCGGTCAGCCGCGCCTACGCAGGGGTCCCGTTCTCGAACCGCGGCCCCTGGCCCCCCGTCTCGGTCGTCGTCTGCACCCACAGGGGCTCGGCCACCCTCGACGAGTGCCTGGCGCGGGCGGGGGAGCTGACCTATCCCGACTACGAGGTGATCGTCGTCAACGACGGCGCCGACGAGGCGTGCGCGGCGATCGCCCGCGCCCACGGCGTCGAGCTGATCCAGACCGAGCACCGCGGCCTCGGCCATGCGCGCAACCGGGGGATCGAGGCGGCGCGGGGGGAGATCGTCGCCTTCCTCGACGACGACGCCTACCCCGACGCCGACTGGCTCCACTACGTCGCGGCGCTGCTGCGGGCAAACGGGCACGCCGGAGTCGGCGGTCCCAACATCCCGCCCGAGGACGACGGCTTCGTCGCCGAATGCGTCGCCGCGGCGCCGGGCGGGCCGATCCACGTCCTCGTCTCCGACCGCGAGGCCGAGCACGTCCCCGGCTGCAACATGGCCTTCCGCAAGGACCTGCTGGAGCAGGTCGGCGGCTTCGACGAGCGCTTCCGGGTCGCCGGCGACGACGTCGACCTCTGCTGGCGGCTGCAGAAGGCGGGGCGGACGCTCGGCTTCAGCGCCGGCGCCGTGGTCATGCACCGCCGCCGCGACTCGATCCGCCGCTACCTGCGCCAGCAGTACGGCTACGGCAAAGCCGAGGCGCTGCTGGAGCGCAAGTGGCCGACCCACTACAACCGCGCCGGCGCCTCCCGCTGGTCGGGGCGGATCTACGAGGCGCCCGCGGCGCAGGCGCCGCGGCGGCGCTCGCTGGTCCGCTACGGCACCTGGGGCACCGACCTCTTCCAGTCGGTCTACGACTCCCCCCGCGCGCTCTCGGGGATGCTGAAGGCGCCGGAGGGCCTGCTCCTGGTCGCGCTGCTGGGCGAGATCTCCGCCCTCGGCCTGCTCTGGTCGCCGCTGCTCGTCGCCGCCCCGGCCTTCCTCGCCGCCCTCGCCTGGATGCTCGCGGCCTCGGTCGCGAGCGGCTGGCGGGCCCACCACCACGTCCCTGGCCGGCCCGGCGCCGAGACGCTGAAGCGGCGCGCGGTCACCTCCCTGCTCTTCTTCCTCCAGCCTTTCGCCCGCCTCGCCGGACGCCTGCGCAACGGGCTCTCGCCCTGGCGGCGCCGGGCCCAGGCGCGGCCGACCCTGCCCCGGCCGCGTTCGGTCGAAGTCTGGAGCGAACGCTGGCGCGAGCCCCGGGCCTGGGTCGAGCAGCTGCAGGACGAACTCACCGCCGCCGGCGGCTTCGTCCGCAGCGGCGGGCCCTTCGACCGCTGGGACCTCGACCTCCGCGCCGGCGCCCTCGGCGGGGTCAAGATCCGCACCGCGGTCGAGGAGCACGGCGAGGGCAGACAGCTGCTGCGGGCCAAGGTCTGGCCGCGGACGACCGCCGCCGGCCGCCTCGTCGTCCTGATCCTGATCCTGCTGGCGAGCGTCGCGGTCGAGCAGCACCGCCCCGAGATCGCGATCGGGATCGCCGTCGGCCTCACCCTCCTGGTCACCTTCGGCGTCGAGGGGATGGCGACGGCGACGCGCCTGGCGGTGGCGGAGATCGAAGGGCTGGGGGAGGGGGGAGGGACGACGGAAGCGAGCGAGGTAGGCCCTGCGGTCACCCGCTCGGAGTCCCGCATCGGCCTGGCGGCGATGGAGGAGCGGCGATGAGCCCGAGCCTCGGTCCCGTGCGGATGCGGGTTCCGCTGAAAAAAGTCCGCCGTCGTCCAGAGGCCAAGCGCAGCGCCTGGGAGCTGTGGAAGGCGCTGCCGCGCGTAAAGCCGTATCTCGCGCCCTATCGCCGCACCTTGATTGCGGTAACCATTCTCACCGCGGGAACGGCCCTGTTCGGGCTTGCCGAGCCCTGGCCGCTGGCGGTGATCCTGAACCAGGCTCTCCACGAAGAAACGGCGAGCGGGCTCCTTGGGTCCATCTACGGCGCCAATCCGGACGTCTGGAAGGTCCTGATCTCGATGCTGTTGCTGCGTCTCCTGATCGTGGTGGTCGGAAACGCCATGACGGTGGTCAACCACTACCTGGGGGCGAAGACCGAGCAGAACATGGTGCTCGACCTGCGCAGCGATCTCTTCCGCCACGTCCAGCGCCTCTCGCTCACCTTCCACGACGAGCGGGCCACCGGCGCGCTGATGAGCCAGATCAACATCCAGGCCGCCGCGGTTGGGAACATCGTCATGGTGATCCCGCCGATCGCCGAGGCGGCCTTGACGCTGATCGGGATGTTCGTCATCGCCGCTTTCGTGGACTGGCAGCTGGCGATCCTCTCGCTGATCATCATCCCCCTCCTCTGGTGGTCGTTCGGCGTGTACGGGAAGCGGATCGTGCCGCGGATACAGCGAGTTCAGGAACTGGAGTGGCGGTCGCTCTCGATCGTCCACGAGGCGATGGCGATGTTGAGGGTGATCGTCTCCTTCGGCCGGGAGAAGTACGAGCACGACCGCTTTCGCGAGCAGGGACAGACCGCCGTCGACGAGCGGGTGAAGCTGACCGTCAGCCAGAGCCTCTACACGCTTGGGGTCCAGACCGCCACCGCCGTGGGCGCGACGTTGATCATGGGCGTCGGCTCCTGGCACGTCATCGAGGGAAAAATCTCCGTCGGGGAGCTGATCGTCCTCCTCACCTACATCGTCTCCGTCTACCAGCCGCTGGAACAGATCAGCGGCACCGTGGCGATGATCCACGAGCAGCTGGTCCAGTTCAACGCCTCCCTGGGGCTGTTGGACAAAGAGCCCGAGGTGAAGGAGAGCCCCCACGCGATCGCCCTGGGCAGAGCGCGTGGCCGAATGGCCGTCGAGCACGTCTCGTTCGCCTATCAGGGGAGGCAGGAAACCCTCAAGGACCTCAACTTCGAGGTCGCGGCCGGGGAACGGGTGGCGATCGTCGGTCACACCGGAGCGGGGAAGAGCACCCTGATGAGCCTCTTGATCCGGTTCTACGACCCGGCAGAGGGGCGGATCACGATAGACGGGGTCGACATTCGCGACATCACGCTTGACTCGCTGCGGGAGCAGATCAGCGTGGTTCTGCAGGAGCCCCTTCTCTTCTCCGGAACGATCGCGGAAAACATCCGCTACGGAAGCCTGGGCGCTTCTCAGGAGGCAATCGAGAGGGCTGCCCGGGGAGCCAATGCCCACGACTTCATCCACGATCTGCCCAACGGGTACGCGACCGTGGTCGGAGAGCGCGGCGCCCAGCTTTCAGGAGGCGAGCGTCAGCGGATTTGCGTCGCCCGCGCCTTCTTGAAGGACGCGCCGATCCTGATCCTCGACGAGCCCACCTCGTCGATCGACTCGCGAACCGAGGGGGTGATCCTCGACGCCCTCGACGATCTGATGGTGGGAAGAACTTCGTTCATGATCGCCCACCGTCTCTCGACCATCCACCACGCGGATCAAATCCTCGTCCTCTCCAAGGGGGAGCTGGTGGAAGCGGGATCCCATGATCGGCTGCTTTCGCAGGACGGCACCTACAGCCGCCTCTATGAGGCGCAGACCCGCGACCGCCGCAAAGGCGGCAACGGCAACGGCAACGGCCATCGGCTCGGCCCTGGATCCGGAGGGGGGCAGAGCGGAATGGTGGCCTGGCGGCAGATCGGAGGCGGTGGCTCGTGAGCGGCCGGCCCAAGGTCGTCCTCCTCGGGATGATGACCAAGATGCCGGTGGCGGGGGTCGTCTGGCAGAACCTGCACTACCTGCTCGGCTTCGAGCGGCTGGGCTGCGAGGCCTACTACGTGGAGACGCACGCGCGGACGCCGTCGATGCTGATGACCGACGCCGAGGACGACAGCTCGGCCTTGGCGGCCGAGTTCATCGCCGCGATCATGCGGCGCTTCGGGCTCGCCGACCGCTGGGCCTTCCGGGCGCTGCACGACGACGGCAGCTGCTTCGGGATGAGCGAGGGGCAGCTGGAACGGCTCTACGGCTCGGCCGACCTGATCGTCAACCTGCATGGGGGTACGCAGCCGCTGCCGGAGCTGACCGCGAGCGGCCGGCTGGTGTATCTCGAGACCGACCCGGTTCAGCTCCAGCTCGAGCTGCGCCACGGGGTCCAGGAGACGCTCGACTTCCTCGAGCCCCACTCCGCCTTCTTCACCTTCGCCGAGAACTGGGGCCAGGCCGATTGCGGACTCCCGGTTCAGGAGCGCTACCGGTTCGTCCCCACCCGCCAGCCGGTGGTGACCGACCTCTGGCCCGACCGCTCCGCCCAGCCGGCCGACCTCTTCACGACGATCGGCAACTGGCGACAGGACTGGCGCGACGTCACCTTCGAGGGCGAGCGCTACACCTGGAGCAAGCACTACGAGTTCCTCAAGCACCTCGACCTGCCGCAGCGGACCGGCGCCGCCTTCGAGCTGGCGTTGAGCAGCTGCGAGGACTCCGAACGGCAGATGCTGCGCGAACGCGGCTGGCGCGTCCGCGACGGGCTCGAGATCTCGCGCGGGATCGACCGCTACCGCGACTACGTCGGCGCCTCGCGCGGCGAGTTCACCGTCGCCAAGGACCAGAACGTGCGCCTGCGGACCGGCTGGTTCAGCGACCGCACCGCCACCTACCTCGCCTCCGGCCGGCCGGCGGTCACCCAGGACACCGGCTTCGGCGTCGCCCTCCCCACCGGCGAGGGACTGTTCGCCTTCGACTCCTTCGACTCGGCTGCGGCAGCCGTCGAAACGATCGACGCCGACTACGCCCGCCATGCCCGCGCCGCCCGCGAGCTGGCGCGGGAGCACTTCGGGCACGAGGCGGTGCTGCGGCCGCTGCTCGAGCACGTCGGCATCCGCCCGGGGGCGCAGGCGCCGCGCCGGGCACCTGGCCTCTTCCCGCCGGAGATGGTCCTCGAGCCCGTCTCGCGGCGGCCGACGACCCTGCCCCGGGAGACGATCGAGACCTCCTTGCGGCAGCCGACCTCGCGGCACCCGGAGGCGCCCCGGATGGGAGCCAGCAGCGTCAGCGTGGTCGTGGTCACCTACAACGGCCTTCCCTTCACGCGGCTCTGCCTGGAGACCGTGCTCGCCCACGGCGGCGGGGTCGACTTCGAGGTGGTGGTCGTCGACAACGGCTCCGAGGACGGGACCCCCGAGTACCTGACCCGGCTCTCGCGCTCCGACGCCCGGGTCCGGGTCCTGCTCAACGGGCGCAACGCCGGCTTCGCGGTCGCCTGCAACCAGGGCCTCGGCCTCGCCGCCGGCGACCACCTCGTCCTCCTCAACAACGACACCATGGTGCCGCCGCGATGGTTGGAGAAGCTGCTCGCGCATCTGCGCAACCCCGAGGTCGGCCTGGTCGGCCCGGTGACCAACCGGATCGGCAACGAGGCCGAGGTCGAGGCCGACTACCGCACCTGGGGCGAGTACCTCGACTTCGCCGCCCGGCGCGCTGAGAGGCACGGGGGCGACTGGCTGGAGCTGCGCTCGCCGGCGATGTTCTGCCTGGCGATGCGGCGCCAGACCTACGTCCACCTCGGCGGCCTCGACGAGCGCTACGAGGTCGGGCTGCTGGAGGACGACGACTACGCCGATCGCGCCCGCGAGGCCGGGTACGAGCTGCGCTGCATCGAGGACCTCGTGGTCCACCACTTCGGCGAGGCATCCTTCGGCCGCCTCGTCTCCGACGGGGAGTACAGCCGCATCCTTCGTGCCAACCAGGAGCGCTACGCGGAGAAGTGGGGCCGCGACTGGCAGCCATACGGGCGGCGGCCGAACCCGCGCTACGAGCGCGAGACCCAGCACCTGCGCGAAGCGGTCTGCTCGACCGTGCCCGAGGACGCGACGGTGCTGGTCGTCTCCCGCGGCGACGAGTCGCTGCTGCAGCTCGACGGCCGCATGGCCCAGCACTTCCCGCAGTCTCGGGAGGGCGGCTGGGCGGGACACCATCCAGCCGACAGCGAAGAGGCGATCGGCCACCTGGAGGCGCTGCGCGGCAACGGCGCCCGGTACCTGGTGGTGCCGCCGACCTACCGCTGGTGGTTGAGCTACTACGAGGGTCTGCGGGACCACCTCGACTCCCACTACCAGTCGGTTCTCTCCGACGAGCGCTCCGGCGAGATCTACCTGCTCGAGGAGGCGGGGCGGTGAGCCGCGTCTCCGTCGTCGTCCCGGTCCACGGCAACGCCGCGCTCACCCGTCGCTGCCTCGAGCTGGTGCTGGCCGATCTGCCGCCGGACTGCGAGGTCGTGGTCGTCGACGACGCTTCGGCGGACGAGACCCCTGAGCTGCTGGTCTCGTTCGGCGAGCGGATTCGGGTGCTGAGGATGGAGGAGAACGTCGGCTTTGCCCGTGCCTGCAACGAAGGCGCGGCGGCGGCCGCCGGCGAGCTGCTCGTCTTCCTCAACAACGACACCGAACCGCGGGCCGGCTGGCTCGAGGCGCTCGTGGCCTGCGCCGAGCGCGAGCCGGGAGCGGATGCGATCGGCGCGAAGCTCGTCTACCCGACCGGCACCGTCCAGCACGCGGGGGTCGTCTTCGGCCAGGACGGCTATCCCCACAACCTCTACGCGGGGCTGCCCGAGGAGCACCCCGCGGTCAACCGCTCGCGCCGGCTGCAGGCCGTCACCGCCGCCTGCATGCTCGTCCGCCGCGTGTCCTTCGAACGGGTCGACGGGTTCGACGAGGGTTATGAGAACTCGCTCGAGGACGTCGACCTCTGCCTGCGGATCGGTGCCGGGGGCGGGGAGGTCCACTACTGCCCCGAGGCCGTGGTCGTACACCTGGAGTCGGTCTCGCGCGGCCGCCGCGATCGCTTCGAGCGCAGCGTCGACCTCTACCGGCGGCGCTGGCGCGAGCAGGTGCGGCGGGACGATCTCTCGATCTATGCCGAAGACGGCCTGATCGAGGTCGAGTACCCGGCGTCCTATCCGCTGCGAATCGAAGTCTCGCCGCAGCTGGCGAGCGTCGACGACGCCCGCGAGTCGGAGGCGGAGGAGCTGCTCGAGTCCTACGCCCGCCGCACCTCCGACCTCCTCGCCGAGGTGATGCGCCTGACCGCGCTCGCCGGTGCGCCGGCCGAGCCGCCGGAGAGCGGTCCCGAGACGGGTCGCAGCAGCGACCACCGCGCCCTCCTCGCCGAAGCGAGCCGCCTGGAAGAGGAGGCGCGCACCCTTCAGGAGCGCTTCGTCAAGGCGGGCGGCAAAGGTGTCGCGACGAGCTTCTCCGCCACCGACCAGCTCGGGTACCGGCGCCTGGTCGAGCGGATCCGGGACGCGGTCCTGGAGGAGGTGCCGGCCGCCGCGCAGGTGCTGGTGGTCAGCCGTGGCGACCGCGGGCTGGTCGACCTCGGCGAGCTCGATGCCGGTCACTTCCCGCAGGGCCCGGAGGGCCGCTACCTCGGCCACCACCCGCGCGACAGCGATGACGCGATCGCCCAGCTCGAGGCTCTGCGAGAGGCGGGGGCCGAGTACCTGGTGCTGCCCGCCACCTCGTTCTGGTGGCTCGACCACTACGAGGAGCTGGCGGCTCGCCTGCGCGAGCGCTGCGAGGGGACCGAGCTCGGCTTCTGCACGATCTACCGGCTGGCGCCGCTGCGGGCGACGCCGGGAGAACGGGTCGGATGAGCGGCAACGGCCGACTCAGCCAGAGCGAGTACGCGGAGCTGGTTTCGCGCGTGCAGGCGAGCGTCGCCGAGCACGTGCCGCCGGGCTCCTCGGTGCTGGTCGTCAGCAAGGGCGACACCTCCCTGATCGAGCTCGCTGGGGTCACCGCCGCGCACTTCCCCCAGGACTCGAACGGCGGCTACGCCGGCCACCACCCGCATGACAGCGCCGCCGCCACCGCCCAGCTCGAGGAGCTGCGCCGCCGCGGCGCCGAATACCTGGTCATGCCGGCCAGCTCGCGCTGGTGGCTCGACTTCTACGGCGAGTTCGCCGCCCACCTCGCCAGCCACGGAGAGCTGGTCGCCGACCTGCCCGATTCCTGTCTGATCTACGGCCTCGGTCGCAGCGTTCAGCCGCCGGCCGGGGCGCCGCTCGCCGGGCGTCCGCGAGCCAGCGTCGCCCAGATCAGGGACTATCTCGAGAACCTGTTCGCCGAGGAGCGGCTGGTGGTGCTCGAGGCCGACGGCGGTGTCGCCGAGGGGCTGGCGCCGCTGCGTGCGATCGGGCTGCGTGTGGCGGACATCGCCGCCGGCGATCCACTGCAGAGGCTGCGCAGATCCACCCGCAGCGGAGCCGAATATCTGGTGGTGCCCCGCGCCGCTGACGGGTGGCTGCGGGATCACGCCGAGGTCGCCGAAGAGATCGAGGAAGGCTGCCGGAAGATCGCGGATCAGCGTCACCTCTGCCGCGTCTACGAGCTGACCGAGTTGGGAGAGGACTCATATATGGGAGAAGAGGCATGAGCGATTTGCGCGTTCTGTACGTGGCCCACAACCACCCGACGCTGCACCCGGGCGGGGCCGAGGCCTACTCGCTGGAGCTCTACGAAGCGATGCGGCGGCAGCCCGGGGTCGAACCGGTCCTGCTGGCGCGGATCGGCAGCAACGTGGCGCGCCGCCGCGTCGCCCACCCCGGCACGCCCTTCGGCTCCGTGAACGACGATCCCAACCAGTACTTCGTCTTCACCGAGACCGACCACTTCGACTTCTTCACCCTCACCTCGCGGGACAAGAGCCTCTACTCCCGGCACCTGACCGACTTCCTGCTCGCCCAGCGGCCGGACGTCGTCCACCTCCAGCACACCCACTTCATCGGCGTCGACCTGTTGAGCCAGATCCGCCGCGTCCTCCCCGACGCCGCGATCGTCTACACGCTGCACGAGTTCCTCCCGATCTGCAACCACCACGGCCAGATGGTGCGGACCTTCGCCGACGAGCTCTGCCCGGAAGCCTCGCCGCGGCGCTGCAACGAATGCTTCCCGGAGATCAGCCCGCAGTCGTTCTTCCTGCGCGAACGCTTCGTCAAGGGCCACTTCGCCAGCGTCGACCGCTTTCTCGCCCCCAGCGCGCAACTGATGGACAAGTACCTGCGCTGGGGGATCGGCCCGCAGCGGATCGAAGTCGAGGAGTACGGCCGGCTGATGCCCGACCGGCGCGCCGGCGACCCGGCGCAGGCGAAGTCGCCGGCCAACATCGGTTTCTTCGGCCAGCTCAGCCACTTCAAGGGCGCCGAGGTGATGATGGAGGCGATGGCGATGGTCGACCCCGGCGTCGACGCCCACCTCTGGCTCAACGGCGCCAACCTCGAGCTGCAGACGGAGGAGTTCCAGGAGGAGTTCGCGCGCCTGCAGGAGGGGCTGCGGGGACGGGTCACCTTCCGCGGCCCCTACGAACACGCCGAGCTGCCGAAGCTGATGGAAGACCTGCACTGGGCGCTGATCCCTTCGATCTGGTGGGAGAACTCGCCGCTGGTGATCCAGGAGGCCTTCTTCCACCGCCGCCCGATCATCTGCAGCGACATCGGCGGCATGGCCGAGAAAGTGCGCGACGGGGTCGACGGGCTCCACTTCCGCGGCGGCGACCCGGTCAGCCTGGCGCGGACGATCGAACGGGCGACGACGAACCCGCGGCTCTGGCGCTCGCTGCGGGAGGGGATCGAGGACCCGTACCCGATGGACGCGCACGTGTCGAAGCTCTTGGGCCTGTACGAGGAAACGATCGAGCAGCGGAAGGGGGTGGCCGTAAGTGCCTGACGCGGTCAAAGCCAAGAACGGGGCCCGGCGGCGTTCGGGCCGAGCGGAAGAGCAGGCGACGCGCCTTTCCCCAGACGTCGACCTGGTTGTCGACGCCGGCGCTGTCGAGTTGCGGAAGAGCAGGACCGCGGGTGAGCCCGACGGCAGCCTCAAGGCCCTGCTCCGAGAGGAGCTGGCGGCGCTCGATGCCGACCGCCGCAACGAGATCTCCGCCGAGCTGGGCGCCTCGCCCTTGGTCGGCGAGCACCCCTCGCTGCCGTTGAGCGGATCGCTCTACGAAATCCGCGAGGTGCTGCGGGAGCGGCTACCGGCCTGCGCCGTCGACGCCCGCCAGCCCGTCGGCCTCGCGATCGAACAGATCCTCGCGATCGACGAGCGCTCGTTCTGGGTCAGCGGCTGGATGCACGACGAGGACGGCGAGGGCGCGGTGACCCTGGTCTCTCCCGAGGGCGTCCGAGTCGAGGTGACGAAGGGCGCCCTCCGGTTCGAACGCCCCGACGTCGTCCAGTTCTACGCCACTCTTCGCGGCACGACAAGGAACCACGGCTTCACCGCCTTCTTCGAGCTGCCGGCGCCGAGCCTGCTGACCGACGGCTGGATCGCGGAGCTGCAGACCAGCGAGGGGGTGGCGGTGGAGATCCGCTGCCCGGCTGTCGTCGTCGATCCGCTGGCGATCCGCGCGACGATCCTCGGCGAGCTCGGCAATCGCGGCCCTGTCGGCGGCGAGCTGGCCGCGGAGCACGGCCGCCACGCGCTCACGCGGCTGCAGGAACGGATCGTCGCCGACTCCGAGGTCGAGTCGGTGGACCTCTACGGCGAGCTGCCGAGCGAACCGGTTGCCTCGATCGTGATCCCGCTCTACAAGCGCCTCGACTTCATCGAGCACCAGTTCCTCCAGTTCTCCACCGACCCCGACTTCGCCGGGGTGGAGCTGGTCTACGTCCTCGACTCGGTCGAGCAGAAGGACGAGCTGGCGGCGAAGGCGCGAGAACTGTTTGCCCTCTACGGGCTCCCGTTCAAGGTCGTCAACCTCACCGCCGGCGCCGGGTTCGCCGGCGCCAACCGGCACGGGATCGAGGCCTCGACCGCACCGCAGCTGCTGCTGCTCAACAGCGACGTGATCCCCGACCGGCCCGGCTGGCTGACGGCGATGCGCGAGTTCTACGAAGGACAGGAGGGGATCGGCGCCCTCGGGCCCAAGCTCCTCTACGAGGACGACTCGCTCCAGCACGCCGGCCTCTATTTCCACCGCGCCCCCGGCGCCGAGCTGTGGGAGAACGCCCACTGCTTCAAGGGCCTGCACCGAGCGTTCCCGGCGGCGAACGTCGCCCGTCCCGTGCCCGCGGTGACCGCCGCCTGCATGCTGATCGACCGCGAGCGCTACGAGGAAGCCGGCGGCCTGCCGCTGCATTACGTCCAGGGCGACTACGAGGACTCCGAGCTCTGCCTGCGCCTCTCCAAGGCCGGCTACGAGAACTGGTACCTGCCGCAGGTCGAGCTCTACCACCTCGAGGGCCAGTCCTACGTCGCCGATACCCGCCGCATCCCCAGCGAGTACAACATGTGGCTCCACAGCGAGATCTGGGGCCGCCGGATCGAGGAGCTGATGGCCGAGTTCGATCCATTCGAGGAAGGAGATCCCATTGAGTGACGGCAGCACCGACTCTTCCCGCGACATCTCCAGTCGGCTGGTCTGGATGCTGGGCTCTCCCCGCACCGGGAGCACCTGGCTGATGCAGTTGTTCTCCGAGATCCCTGACATCTCGGTTATCGACGAGAGCTACATCCCGCTGCACCTGGTGCCGATCGACCACGCGCTCAACGAGGGCGAGTTCTTCCAGGAGGGGCCGCGGGGGAACGACCCGCACTACTTCTTCGCCAAGCGGTATCTCCCCGAGGCGTTCCCGGAACTGCGGCAGCTGTTCATGCGCGGGCTGCTGCGGCAGCTGGAGGAGCTGGGCCAGAAAACCGACGCCCGCTGGATCGTGGTCAAGGAGCCGAACGGCTCGCACGCCTCCGACTCGCTGATGTCGCTCTTCCCCGAGTCGCGGTTGCTGTTCCTGGTACGCGACGGCAGGGACGTGATCGATTCCATGATCGACGCGATGCTCTCCGAGGATTCGTGGTGGCAGCAGGCCCAGGGCGCCGAGGAGCCGCGGTTCGTCAACGAGCGGATGTCCTTCATCGGCCACCACGCGCGGCTCTGGCTGCAACGGACCCAGTCGACCCAGCGCGCTTACGCGGGGCTGGCCGAGGAGCAGCGCCACCAGGTCGGGTACGAGGATCTCCTGGCCGACACGACGGCCGAATTCGGCGCGATGCTGGACTGGCTTGGGATGGACATTGCTCCCGACCAGCTGCAGGCCGTAGTGGAGAAACGCGCCTTCAAGGCGATCCCGGACTCGCAGAAAGGCCCCGGCAAGAGGGCGCGCAGCGCCAACCCGGGCCAGTGGAAGGAGCGTCTGCGTCCAAACGAGATCGAGGTCGTCGAAAACGTGATGGGCGCGAAGCTGCGGGAGCTGGGCTACGAGGCCGAGGGGGCGATCCAGGTACAGGCGGAGTGAAGGCGCCGCTGCCGGTCGCGGCCTCCATCGCCCAACGTCCCGGCTACGGCGGCCACGCCTGGGCATTCCTGCAGTTCGCCCTGGGGCTCAAAGACCTCGGATACGAACCGATCCTGATCGACCGTCTCTCCGGCGGGATGCCGGGTCAGGAGGCAGGGGTCGAGTGGTTCCGCGAGGTGACGGCGGCAGCTGGCCTCGGCGATCGCTGCGCCCTCCTGCTCGACGACGGCGCCCCGGTCGGGCTCGGCAGGGACCGGCTGCGCAAGCTGATCGCGGAGGCCCCGTTCGTCCTCAACATCATGGGCTTCCTCGACGACCCGGAGCTTCGCGAGGCGGCGCAGATGCTGGTCTTCCTCGACGTCGACCCCGGTTTCACCCAGATCTGGCAGGACCGGGGCGAAGCCGATCTGCTCGGCGGCCACGACCGCTTCGTCACGGTGGGAACCAACATCGGGTCCCCCGATTGCCCGATCCCGGACTGCGGACGGAGTTGGATCGCGATTCGCCCTCCGGTGGTCCTCTCGCGATGGCCGGCCTCGCCTGCCAGCTCGAAGAGCTTCCGCAGCGTCGCTACCTGGCGTGGGCCCTACGACCCGATCTGGGAGGGTGACAAGAAGCTCGGTCTCCGCGTCCACGAGTTCCGTAAGTTCGTCGACCTGCCACGGCGGGTCGATGCGCCTTTCGAGCTGGCCCTCGACATCGACGCGGCCGACGAGGGCGATGCGCGCCTCCTCCGCGAGCACGGATGGTCCCTGCCCGAACCGAAGGCCGTGGCTGGAACCATGCCCGCCTACGCTGATTTCGTGCGCGGCTCGGGAGCTGAGATTTCGATTGCGAAGAACATCTACGTCGAGACCGGGAGCGGCTGGTTCAGCGATCGCAGCGCCTGCTTCCTCGCAAGCGGCAGACCCGTCCTCGCGCAGGACACGGGCTGGAGCAACGAACTGCGATCAGACGGTTTGGTTCCCTTCTCGACTGTGGAAGAGGCCGTCGACGGCGCTCGGAAGATCGAAGAGGACCGGGTCACCAGGGGGGAGGCGGCACGGTCGCTGGCAGAGGAAGCATTCGACTCGAGAGTGGTGCTCGGCGGACTCCTTACCGAGCTCGACGCGGGTTGACAGGTAGATGACTCAGAGGCTCAATTGGGGATGCGGGGACCATCTGGGGGCGGGGTGGATCAACTCCGACGTGAAGAACGGCGGTGGGGTCGACCTTGTCGCTGACGTCAGGCGAGGCCTGCCCTTGAGCGACGCTTGCATCGACTACGCAGTCAGCATCCATGCGCTTCCCGAGCTGTCGATCCCGGAGATCGAGAAAGCCTTGGCGGAGCTGTTGCGAGTTCTCAAGCCAGGAGGGGTCCTGCGCCTTGCGCTGCCGGATCTCCGGTTGAGCGTCGCCGCTTACGCCGAGGGGAGGGAGGAGTTCTTCAAGATCGAGCCGGATGCGGCCCAAACGCCAGACGGTCGCTTTATTCGGCACATCCTCTGGTACGGCTACACCCGCACGCTGTTCACCCCTGACTTCACCCGCGAACTGCTGGAGGCCGCCGGGTTCCTCGACGTCCGCACCTGCGGGTTCGGCACGACCGAGAGCCCGTTTCCGGAGATCGTCCAGCTCGACAACAGGGAGGACGAGAGCTTCTTCGTCGAGGGCTCGCGAAGCGAAGACGACCGCTCGACTTCCGAATACAATGCCGCCGTGGTCCAGCCGCCGCCGATTACGGTTTCGGAGATCGTCCATCTCGCGCCGAACGACGACGTCAGAGGGCATTTCCGAATCGAACAATCCGGCTCCACGCTCGAGCTGATCGGCTGGGTGCTCGCGGTCGACGCGGCGGTCGATCAGGTCATGGTCGTCAGCGGCGGCACGGTCGTGGCGCGGTCGCCGGCGGTGCTCGAGCGACCGGACATCGGCCAGACCTTCCCCGAGGTGGAGGGCGCCGACACCTGCGGCTTCAAGATGACCCTCGAACCGATGGGCGAGGGGACCAGCAACCTGCTGATCCAGGCCGAGCTCCGGGACGGGAAAGCGGCGCCCCTTGGAGAACTGCAGGTCCAAACCGCCCGCCGGAAGCGGAAGGGGCTCTTCGGATTCAGCAGGTGACGGAAGCGGCGGCGCCTGCTGTGGCCGTCGTAATCCCCTGCTTCAACCAGGCGCACTACCTCGCCGAGGCGATCGAGAGCGTGTTGGGGCAGACCCGGCCCCCGGCCGAGCTGCTCGTCGTCGACGACGGCTCTGAAGACAACTCCTATGAAGTCGCCGGCCGCTACGAGGCGGTGACCCGGATGCAGCAGCTAAATCGCGGCGTCGCCGCGGCTCGCAACGCCGGCTGGGAAGCGAGCGACGCGGAGTTCCTGGCCTTCCTCGACGCCGACGACCGGCTGCTGCCGGACGCCTTGGAGATCGGTGCGCAGGCTCTGAGTCGGCGCCCGAACGTCGCCTTCGTCTCCGGCGTCTCGCGGGACATCGGCGACGACGGCAGGGTGATCGCGGCCCTGCGCCAGCCCCTCGTCGGCCAGGACCACTATCTGCGCCTGCTCGAAGACTGCTTCATCTGGTCGGGCTCCTCGATCGTCTATCGGCGTTCGGCGCTGGAGGCTGTCGGTGGGTTCGACGAAAGCCTGTGGGCGGCCGACGACTACGAGCTGTACCTGCGGCTCGCCAGGCGCTTCCCGGTGTTCTGCCACGAGGAGGTGGTGACCGAGTACCGGCGGCATGGCACCAACACCACCCGCGATGCCGCAGTAGTCCTCGCCTCCCAGCTGGAGGTCCAGGGCCGCCAGAAGCGCATGGTTCGCGACCCGCTCGAGCGCGAGGCGCTGCGCCGCGGCATCCGCAAAACGCGCAGCGAGCATGGCGGCGCCCTCGTCGAGCAGATCGGCGATGACTGGCGCCAGCGTCAGCGCCTCCGTGCCTTGAAGGGCCTGCGAACGCTTTTCAGGCGTGATCCGCGCAGGCTGGCGCGCCTGGTGGAGGCGGCATGAACGAGCAGGCGCCTCTCGTCAGCGTCGTCCTGCGCACCTACGGCCACGCCCCCTTCGTCGCCCAGGCGATCGAGAGCGTGCTGATCCAGCGGACCGGGTTCCCCTTCGAGCTGGTGATCGGCGAGGACTGCTCGACCGACGGAACGCGGGAGATCGTCGAGGCCTACGGACGGGCGTATCCGGAGATCGTCAGGCCGGTGCTGCCGGAGCGGAACGTCGGCCACGGGGAGATGCTGCGGATGGCGCTGGCGGCGACGCGGGGGGAGCTGATCGCCTACCTCGACGGCGACGACTACTGGAGCTCGACCGCGAAGCTGGCGCGGCAGGTGGAGTTCATGCGGGCGAACCCGGAGTGCCACGACTGCTTCCACGACGTCAGCCTCGTCTACGACGAGGCGGGGGCGCCCTCGGGGACGATCACGCCGCGGCTCGCCGAGGAGCATTTCGGGATCGAGCAGATCCTGATGGAGTGCTTCGTGCCGGCGCCGGCGATGATGTTCCGCCGCAGCGTCTTCGAGGAGCTGGAGCGCGAGGCCTTCGACTCTGCCTGGCTCGACTGGATCATCCACGTCCAGTCAGCCACTCACGGCCCGCTCGGCTACGTGCCCGAGCCGATGGCCTGCTACCGCGTCCACCGCGGCGGCATGTTCTCGGCCCTGGACCGGGTCAGCCAGCTGGAAGAGGACGCGAACTTCTACGCCAGGTTCCTGGCGCAGCTGCCGGAGCAGCGCGGCTTGATCGAGCGCTGCCTCGCCCACCGCAAGGCGCAGCTGGCGATCGAGCGCCTCGCCGTCCCCTTCGACGCCTGCGTGGTCCTGGTCGACCCGCGCCGCGAGTTCCGGCCGTACTTCAACGGCCGCCACGCGCGAGCGCTGCCGCGGCGCGAGGGTCGCGAGGTGACCGAGCTGCAGGCGATCCGCGAAGCGGCCGCGCGCCTGCCGCCGGCGGTGGAGGACTACGGGACGGGGGTGGCGACCTCGGCCGACGGAGAGCGAAGCTGCCTCCTCGTCGTCCCCGGTCCGGCAGCGGAATGGTTCGAGCGGCATCCCGATCTCACCGACTACCTGGGGAAGAACGGGCGCGTGGTCTGGGAGGACGGCTGGGTAACGGTCCACCAGCTCGAAGCGTTGCCGAGCGAGGGCGACGGAACGCGGGAGCGCGACATGCGGCGGGTGCGGGTGAAGCCGCTTCGCGGCCCCGCCGAGCTGCCGGCCGCTTTCTTCGACACGCCCACCGACGGGGCGCTGCTCCCTGCCCACGCGGTGATGATCACCGGCTGGCTCGCCGGGTCCGGAGGGGCGGCGCGGGCGATCGAATTCGAGCACGAGGGAGAGCTGATCTGGCGGGCGCCGGTGGGACGGATGCGGCCCGACGTCGCCCGGCGCTTCCCGGACGCGGAGGCCGGGACGCCGGGCTTCCAGACCACCCTCAACGTTCGCGACCTGCCGCCGGGGGCACGTGTCCAGGTAGCCGGCCGCTTCGCCGACGGCAGCCGCGTCGCGATCGGCGAGCTCGGCTTCGAGCCGCCTGGCGATTCGTCCGAGGCGGGGGAATGACGGCGGCGCCGAAGGCAAGCGTCTTCGTCCTCACCCACGACCACGTCGACTGGATCGGACAGGCCCTCGACAGCGCCCTCGCACAGGAGGCGCCGTTCGAGTACGAGCTGGTGGTCGCCGACGACTTCTCCAGCGACGGCACCCGCGAGCGCGTGCTCGAGTACGCCGCCCGCCATCCCGGCCGGATCCGCACCTTCCTCCCCGACCGCAATCTCGGGATCGCCGGCATCTGGCTGCAGGCGGCGCGCCGGTGCCGGGGCGAGTACGTCGCGATCCTCGAGGGCGACGACTACTGGACCTCGCCGCGCAAGCTGGCCCGGCAGGTCGAGCTTCTCGACCGCAACTCCGGCTGGAGCACCTGCTTCCATCGCGCCACCCTCTTCTTCGACGACGGCAGCCGTCCCTCGCGGCCGGCGACCCCGGCCTTCGGCAAGGATGTCTTCGACCTCGGCGACATCCTCCGCAGCTGCTTCATCCCCTTCCTCACCGTCGTCTTCCGCCGCGACGTCCTTGCGACGGTGCCGGAGTGGCTGTTCGAGTACCGCTGGTTCGACTGGCTCTTCCATATCTGGTGCGCGCGGCGGGGGGCGATCGGGTTCCTCGAGGAGGACATGGCCTCCTACCGGGTCCACGGGGCGGGCAACTGGTCGGCGCGGAGCCGGCTCGACCAGCTGGCGGAAGACCTGCGCGTCTACGAGCGGCTGGCCGCCGAGCTCCCCGATCGCCGCCAGCTGATCGAGCGCTGCGCCGAGAACCGCCGCTGCCAGCTCGCGGTCGAGGAAGCCGGCGTCGCAGCCTCGACTCCCGTCGTCCTGGTCGAGCCGACGGGGGAGGGGGAGCGGGCGACCGACGCCTACTTCAACGGCCGCCCGGCGCTCTCCGTCGCCCCCACGGCGGCGGAGCCGCTTGCCGGCGTCGCCGGCCTGGCCGCCGCCCCGGCCGAGGGCGAGGGGGAGCTGCACTATCCCGTTCCCGGATTTGAGCGCAGCCCGTCGCGACCGGGCGCCTGCGCGCTGGTCGCGCCTCGCTCGCTCGGCCCGCTCGAATCGCCGCCGCTCTCCGCTCTCCTCGCCGGCAAGGATCCTCTCTGGAGCGACGAGTGGTGCCGGATCTGGGAACTCGATGTAGATTCCCCCGCCTCGGAGCGGCGAGAGAAAGCGGCGGGAGAGATGGGCGCGCTGGTTGAAATCGGGGAGGTGTCGCTGGTCGAGCCCCGGCCGAGCGAGCTGGCTGGCTGCTTTCTCGACGAACCGCGGCCGGGCGCCGTCCTCGACGCCAAGGCTTTCGACATGATCGGCTGGACGATCGGGGCCGAGCGCGAAGCGGTCGCGGTCGAGTTCTCCTACGAGGGCAAGCCCTTCTGGCGCGCCAGCCTGCGGGCCGAGCGCCCCGACCTGGCCGAGGCCTTTCCCGGCCGGGGCGAGGCGGGGCGGGCCGGCTTTCGCACCACGCTCAACCTGCTGGGCACCGCGGCCGAGTTCGAGGTCGGGGTCGCCGCGGTCCTCGAGGGCCAGCGCCGCGTCCCCTTCGCGACGATCCGCGGCCGCCACAAGTGGCGGCGCGACCGCTCGCCGGCCTTCGCCGAGCTGGTCTCGGTGGTGATCCCCTGCTACCAGCAGGCGCAGTACCTCGGGGAGGCGATCGAGAGCGTCCTCGCCCAGACCTACCCGCACCTGGAGATCGTCGTGGTCGACGACGGCTCCACCGACAACGTCGGCGCGATCGCCTCGCGCTACCCCGGCGTGCGCTGCGTCCGCGAACCGAACTCCGGTCCTGCCGCCGCCCGCAACGCCGGCATCCGCAGCAGCAACGGCGACTTCCTGGTCTTCCTCGACGCCGACGACCGGCTGCTGCCGCAGGGAGTGCAGGCCGGGGTGCAAGCGCTTGACGCGCGACCGGAGTGCGCGGCGGCGATCGGCACCTACCGGCGCACGACCTTCGACAACCGCCCGATCGACACCCACGAGCAGCCGGCGGTGAACGAGCGCCAGTACGAGCAGATGATGGAAGACAACTGGGCCGGATTTCCGGCCCGGGCGATCTACCGCCGCTCGCTGCTCGAGCACGTACGCGGTTTCGACTCGGAGATCGACGCCGCCGCCGACTTCGGCTTCAACCTCGCCGTCGCCCGCGAGTTCCCGATCGCCAGCCACGAGACGATGGTCGCCGAGCACCGCGAGCACGGCCGCAACCTCAGCGCCGACGCCTCGGTGATGCTGACCGAGACGCTGGCGGCGATGCGCAAGCAGCGCCCCTACCTGCGCGGCGACGGCGAGCGCAAGCGCGCCTACCGCCGGGGGATGCGGAACTGGAAGCGCTACTGGGGCGACCTCCTGGCGGTGCAGGCGGCGCGGGCCCGGCGGGAGGGCCGCCGGGGGGACGCCCTGCGGGGAGCGGCGAAGTTGGTGCGGTACCGGCCGGGTGCGCTGCCGCGGGTCTTCCGTTCCGAAGACGCGGCGGCCTGAGCGCAGCGTGCCCGTCGCAATCGTCGCCGGAGCGCTCGCCAACAAGCCACGCAGCGGAGGGGAGGCGTGGGTCCGGCTCTCGTGGGTGCTCGGGCTGCGCCGGCTCGGCTTCGACGTCGTCTTCGTCGAGCGGCTGGCGGGAGACCATGCGGATGGGCAGCGGTATTTCGAGGAGGTGGCGGCGGAGTTCCGGCTGGCGGAGAGCTCGGGGCTGATCGACGCCAACGGTCGATCCCGCGCCGGGATGTCCGAGGTGGCTCTGAGGGAGGCGGCCACAGGGGCTGAGGTCATCTTCAACATCAGCGGCCACCTCGACGACGGGCCGCTCCTGGCGGGGCCCCGCCACCGGGCCTACGTCGATCTCGATCCCGGCTTCACGCAGGCCTGGCACTCCGACCCCGCGATCCCGTTCAGCGTCGGCGGACACGACAGCTACGTGACGGTGGGGCTGAACGTCGGCACCGTTGCCTCCTCGATCCCGGCCGGCGGGATCGAGTGGATTCCGACGCTGCCGCCGGTCGTCCTCGACCAGTGGTCACCCGCGCCCGCGCCGGAGGTGCCGCTGCGGTTCACGACCGTGGCCACCTGGCGGAGCCCTTACGGGAAGGTGCAGGTCGGCGACCGCCTCGCGGGCCTCAAGCACCACGAGTTCCGCCGCTTCCTTCAACTCCCCGAACGGGTGCCGGAGGCGACCTTCGAGCTGGCGCTCGACATCCACGAGGGCGACCGCGCCGATCGCGAGTCGCTGCTCGGGCATGGGTGGAAGCTCGTCTCTCCGCTCGAGGCGGCGGCCAGCCCGGGGGCCTTCCGTTCCTATCTGCGCGGGTCGGACGCCGAGTTCTCGGTGGCGCAGGGGGTCTACGTCGAGGGCAGGACCGGCTGGTTCAGCGATCGCACCGCCGCCTACCTGGCGAGCGGCCGCCCGGCGCTGGTCCAGGACACCGGCCTGCCTGGGCAGCTGTCGTCCGGGGAGGGGCTGCTGGCCTACTCCCGCCCAGAGGAGGCCGCCGCGGCGGCGCGCCGGATCATCGCCGATCCGGCGGCCCACGCCACCGCTGCCAGGCAGATGGCCGAGGAGCACCTGGACTCCGATCGCGTGCTCGGGCGGCTGCTGGAGAGGATCGGAGTTCATGGCTAGGGTGGGCATTACGCGCTTCCTGCCTGTCCCCGTGGTCGTCCTGGCGGCTCTTCTCTTCGGCTTTGCAGGGGCGTCTGGCGACCGCGTGCAGGTGCAGCCGCTCGCCAAGCCTCGGGTGTCGATCATCGGCTCCCCGCAAGTCGTCTTCGATTGGAGCCGCGAGGCCTGCGTATCCGGGAGCTACCCCGATCAGCCGGCGCGGGCCTTCCGGGATCTCCGCGGCCACATCCAGCTCCTGCTCTCCCATTACGTCAACTACCGCCTGATCGGATCCTCCTTGAACGACCTGCGGCCCGACTGCCGCCCTGTCCTGAGCTCTCCGGAAGATCCGCGCCCCTCCTCGTTTGCGGACCGGGAGTGGATCGCCTCGGTCTTCACGCGCGACGGCCGCAACATCTGGGCACTTGTGCACGACGAGTACCAGGGCAACCGGCATCCGGGTCGTTGCCCCAGCGGGTCCTATTACCGCTGCTGGTACAACGCGGTCACCTTGGCGCGCTCCAAGGACGGCGGCCGCACCTACGAACCGGCCCGGCGCGGCTCGCGGGGACTCGTGGCGGCCCCGTCCTTCCGCTATCGGCCGGACCTCGGCTCGCGGGGCGTCTTCGCTCCCAGCAACATCGTCCGTGGGTCCGACGGGGCCTCCTACGCCCTCGTCCGCGTCCGCGACCTCAGCGGCCGTGAAGGCGACTGCGCGATGCGCACCGCCCACATCTCATCGCCGGGCGCGTGGCGGGCGTGGGACGGCGAGGGTTTCGAGCTGCGATTCCACGATCCCTACCGCTTTCCCGATCGGCCCCGCCTCCCCTGCGAGCTGATCGAACCCGAAGCGGTGGCGGCGATGACCGAAAGCCTCACCTACAACCGCGCCTTGCACCGGTACCTGCTCGTCGGCCTTGCGCTCCCGGGTCCGTCGAGCGTCGGATCGAAGGTGCGGGGGCTCTACTACTCCACCTCGACCGACCTGGTCCACTGGGCTCCCCGCACCCTGATCGCGCCGGCGGTGACGAACCACAGCCATCGCTGTGGGGGGCCCTCGGCGATCGCCTATCCCTCGGTGATCGATCCGGCGAGCAGTTCGAAGACTTTCGCCACCAGCGGCAGGAGGCCCTTTCTCTATTACACGCTGCTCCATTACGACCGCTGTCATCTGACCGCCAACCGGGACCTGATGCGGGTTCGGCTCGAGATCGGCCGGTGATGCGGCAATGAGCGAGCGTCTGCAGATCCTGCTCGCGGGCATGGTCGCCGGCGACCCCCACCAGGGCGGGGCGACCTGGGCGGTGCTGCAGTACGTCGCCGGGCTTTCCGAGCTCGGGCACGAGGTGATGCTGGTCGAGCCGGTGGTGGCGGAGGCGCTGGAGCCGAAGGGCGACGTGGTGCGCTACTTCGACTCGCTGCCGTTGCTGGAAGGGCGCGCTGCTCTGCTGGCGCAGGGAGGGGAGGAGACGGTGGGGCTGCCCTACGCGGACCTGCTGGATTTCGCGAACGGCGCCGACCTGCTGCTGAACATCTCGGGCATGCTCGGCGACGAGCGGCTGTTGGAGGCGGTGCCGGTGCGGGCGTTTCTCGACCTCGATCCCGGCTTCAACCAGGTCTGGGAAGCCACTGGGAGCGATATGGGCATCGCCCTTCATACCCATTGCGTCACCGTGGGCGCTCGAGTGGGGGCTGGCGACTGCTCCGTTCCCACCCTGGGCCGCAACTGGATTCATACCCTGCCGCCGGTGGCCCTGGAGCATTGGCCGTGGACCGGGGAACCGCCGCGCCGCAGCGCCTTCACCAGCGTCGGACATTGGCGCAGCTACGGCTCAATCGAGCATGACGGGGTCCACTACGGTCAGCGCGCGCACTCATTGCGCGACCTGCTCGAGCTGCCGCGCCTTTCCGGCGAGCGCTTCGAGCTTGCGCTCGGCATCCACCCTGATGAGACCGAAGACCTGAGGGCGCTGGGGGAGCACGGCTGGGCGCTTCTCGATCCCTACGAGGTGGCTGGCGACCCCGATCTCTACGCCTCCTTCGTCCGCGGTTCCAAGGCGGAGCTCGGAGTCGCGAAGAGCGGCTACGTCAACTCGCGCAGCGGCTGGTTCAGCGACCGCAGCGCCGCCTACCTGGCCAGCGGGCGGCCGGTGGTCGCCCAGGACACGGGTCTTGCCGAGGTGCTTCCGGCGGGCGAGGGGCTCCTGTTGTTCGGCACCGCCGAGGAGGCGGCGGCAGCGGTGCAGGAGGTGAACGCCGGCCTCGGACGTCACGGTCGTGCGGCGCGCGACCTGGCCGAGGAGGTCTTCGACGCGGGCAAGGTCCTGCCGCGCCTGCTGGAGCGCTTGGCGGTACCGGAGGGCGAAATATGATCGCGCGCTTGAGGGGGACCGTGATCGATCAGGTAGAGGTGGAGCGCGACTCCGGATTCGACCACCGGGGTTACGGCCAGGTCCGAGGTATTGCCGCCGGCGAAACCCTGACGGTGCAGGGCTGGGCGATCGGGAAAAGATCGGTGGCTGTCGGTGTCGAGCTGCGCGACCCCGAGGGCCGCAAGATCGCCGACGTGGCGATCGATCAGCTGCGTCCGGACATCGCCGAGGCATTCGAGGGGATGGTGGGGGCGGCGACGTCGGGTTTCCGGATCACGCTGCGCCCGCAAGGGGCCGAGAGCGAGATTCAGGTCCTGGTTGCGTTCGACGACGACGTCAAGGCCGAGCTCGCACGCATTTCCTGCAGGTTCGAAGGGGGTGCAGCCGAGGTCGACGGTGAAGGCTGGACCGTCGAAACGGAGGATCGTGAAAACGAGAAAGTCATGTTCGGCAAGGAGGGATGGCTGTACCTGCGCCGGGACTCCAACGACATCCTCGGGCAGCACACCGGCAAGGTCAGGTTCGAGAGGGAGCAGCTGGAGGAGTGGGGCGCCGTCCTCGAAGGCCGGATGAGGGAGAGCAAGCGATTGAGTGCCGTCTGGGCCTGCGTGGTCGCTCCGGACAAGGAGTCGGTCTACCCCGAGTTCCTTCCCGAGGAGATCGTCCCGGCTGCCCGTCGCCCGGTGCACGAATTCCTCGAGGTCGCCGCTGAAGTCGGAGCCCCTGTCCTGTATCCGCTCGAGGAGCTTGCGGCTGCCAAGCCGGTTTTCGACGTGTACCCGAAGACCGATACCCACTGGAACTACCGGGGGGCGTACCTCGCCTACCTGGCTTTTTGTGCGGAGGCGATCGGGCAAGGGCTCGATCTGGAGGTGGTGGGAGAAGCCGGCGTCAGCTGGGTGGACGGGCGAACGGAAGGGGACCTGGGCAGCAAGGTTCGCCCCGAGCCTCTCCTCGGCGCCACCATCGGAGCGGTCCTGAAAGAGAACCGAGGGCATCTCGTCTCCGACAACGAAGTCAACAATCACGGACGGGTGTGGTGCTTCGAACGTGAGCGGCCCGGTCCCCGGTGCGTGGTTTTCGGAGAGTCCTTCACGCCGTTCGTGCTCCCGTTCCTGAAGGAGACCTTCCAGCGGCTGGTCTTCGTGCACACCAGCATGTTCGCGACGGGGATCTTGGAGCAGGAGCGTCCCGACGTCGTCCTCAGCCTGCCGACCGAGCGTTTTCTCATCCGCGTCCCGAACGACGCCAAGGCCGACGCCGAACTGCGGGCGACCGCGCTGCGAAAGGGCGGGAAGCTCCCGTGGCCGGCGCTGGCGTGAGCGAGCCGATCCCCTTCAACCGTCCCTTCGTCTCCGGCAGGGAGGTGGATTACCTGGAGCGGGCGATCGCGGCGCGGGACCTGGCCGGCGGCGGCGAGTTCACCCGGCGCTGCCAGGAGCGGCTGCGGGAGATGACCGGGTCGCCGCTGGCGCTGCTCTCGCACTCGGCGACGGGGGCGCTGGAGGCGGCGATGATGCTGGCGGAGCTGGGGCCGGGGGACGAGGCGATCATGCCCTCGTTCGGGTATCCGACGATGGCGACGGCGGCGGTGCGGCAGGGGGCGACGCCGGTCTTCGTCGAGATCGACCCGGGGACGCTGAACGTCGACCCGGAGCGGGTCGCGGCGGCGGTGGGGGAGCGGACGAAGGCGATCGTCGCCGTCCACTACGGCGGCCTCGCCTGCGAGATGGGGCGACTGGGGGCGATCGCGGCGGAGCGCGGGCTGGCGCTGGTCGAGGACGCCGCCCACTGCCTTCTCGCCGAGCAGGACGGGCGGGCGCTGGGGGCGATCGGCGACCTCGGCGCGATCAGCTTCCACGAGACCAAGAACGTCACCAGCGGCGAGGGCGGGGTCTTGCTGGTCAACGACCCGGCCCTGGCCGAGCGGGCGCAGGTGATCTGGGACAAGGGCACCAACCGCTCCCAGTTCCTCCGCGGCGAGGTCGAGCGCTACACCTGGGTCGACGTCGGCTCCTCCTTCGGCGCCAGCGACCTCACCGCCGCCTTCCTCCTCGCCCAGCTGGAGGCGGCGGCCGAGGTGACGGCGCGGCGGCGGGCGATCTGGGACCGCTACCACCGGGCCTTCGAGGAGCTCGAGCGCGAGGGGCGGGCGCAGCGGCCGGCGACCCCGCCCGGCAGCGTCCACAACGGCCACGTCTACTACCTGGTGCTGCCGAGCGAGGAGATCCGTTCGGTTTTCATCGAGCGCCTGCGCGCGCAGGGGATCGCCACGGTCTTCCACTTCGTCCCGCTCCACAGCTCGCCGGCCGGGCAGCGCTTCGGCCGCGCCGAGGGCCCGCTCGGCCACACCGAGGAGATGGCCGGCCGACTGGTGCGGCTGCCGCTCTTCGCCGACCTCGGCGACGCCGAGGTCGAGCGCGTGATCGATGCCGCCCGCGCCGCCGTCCTCGAGCTGACCTGAGCATGGGCGCGCCGAGCGACGCCGAGCTGCGGGACGGGCTGGAACGGGCGCTGGCGGGGGTCGGCCTGGAGCTGGCCGGGGAGGTCGAGCGCCGGCCCTCGCCCTACCGGACCAGCTTCCCGATCGAGGAGCTGCGCTTCGGGCTGGCCGGGAGGGGACCGGTCCGGGTCGGCTTCAAGCAGCTCGACTGGGACCGGCTCGAGCCGACCGGCCAGCTCGCCAAGCCCCGCTTCGTCCACGACCCCGACCGTGAGCCCGGGGTCTACCGGGCGCTGCTGCCGCAGGCGCCCAGCGGCCCGCCCGAGTTCTTCGGCTCGGTCCTGGAGGCCGGCCGGCACTGGCTCTTCGTCGAGTGGGTCGAGGGGCGGGAGCTCTTCCAGGTGGGGGAGAGGGAGCTGTGGGAGGAGGCGGCGCGGTGGCTGGCGCGCTTCCACGTCGCCCTGGCGCCGCAGAAGGAGAAGCTCCGCCTGGAGGCGCGGCTGCTCGACCACGACGCCGCCTTCCACGGCCGCTGGATCGAGCGGGCGCGCGAGTTCGTACCCGACGCGAAGGCGATCGAGTGGCTGGCGGCCCGCCACGAGCGGGCGGTCGAGGCGCTCCTCGCCCAGCCACGGACCGTGCTCCACGGCGAGTTCTACGCTTCCAACGTGCTCGTCGCATCCGATTCCGGCCCCACCCCGCTGGGGCGAAACCCGGATGCGCGTGTCGCCCCGGTCGACTGGGAGCTGGCGGCGGTCGGCACCGGCCTCACGGATCTCGCCGCCCTGGTCAGCGGCTGGCCGGAGGCCGACCGCGAGGCGATTGCCGCCGCCTACGCCGCCGAGCCCGGCGTCCCCGCGTTCGGCCGCCGCGACCTCGACTTCGCCCGGCTCCAGGTCGCGGTCCAGTGGCTCGGCTGGGCGCCGCCGGAGTGGAAGCCGCCGCAGGGGCAGCGGCACGACTGGCTCGGCGAGGCGCTCGCGCTGGCGGAGGAGCTGGAGCTGTGAGCGAGGAGCGCTTCCTCGTCGTCAACGCCGACGACCTCGGCCTCTCCGACGCCGTCAACGAGGGCATCTTCCGGGCGCACGCCGGCGGCGTCGTCACCAGCGCCAGCCTGATGGTCCGGCAGGGGGCGGCGCCGGCGGCAGCCGAAGCCGCGAACGGGCACCCCGAGCTGGCGATCGGCCTCCACCTGGACCTCGGTCAGTGGGATTACGAGAACGGCGAATGGATCCAGGCCTACCTGCGCTGCGACACCGAGGACCGCGAGGCGGTCGAGAGCGAGTCCCGGGCCCAGGTCGAGCGCTTCCGCGCCCTCCTCGGCCGCGACCCGACCCACCTCGACTCCCACCAGCACGTGCACGAATCCGAGCCGGTCGCCGGCGTCGCCGAGGCGCTGGCCGCCGAGCTGGGCGTCCCCTTGCGCAACCGGGCGATTCGCTACCAGGGCGGCTTCTACGGCCAGAGCGGCAAGGGCGAGGGGTTCCCCGAGGGGATCGCGCCGGCGGCGCTGGCCGCACTGATCCGCGGGCTGCCGCCCGGCTGGACCGAGATCGGCTGCCATCCCGCCGCCGGCCCGGTCCCCACCTCCTCCTACGACGCCGAGCGCCAGGTCGAGCTGCGCACCCTTTGCGATCCGTCGATCCGCGAGGCGCTCAATGTGACAAACGTCAAGCTGTGCTCGTTCGCACAGGTAAATCGCCCCTAGCGGCGTACCTTCGGTACATGATCCGTTCCGCCCCACCCGCGCCGTTCAAGACGGCCCTGCTCACCTTCTTCATCGCCGGCGTCGTCGCCCTGCTCGTCGCCTCCAACGGCCTCGGCTGACGGCACTCCGCCGAGAGCCTTCGTTCAGCCGGGCAGGAGGTGCTCGACCTGGAAGCCCTGCTCGCGCCGGAGGCGCTCGGCGACCAGCGAGCGGTGGCAGGCGGCGGGGTCGCGCTCCACGCAGAGCAGCACCGCCGAGGAGTCGCCGATCCAGCGCCCCACCGGATCCAGGTCGACCCGGTCCAGGACCTCCTCGGTGTAGCGCTCCACGTAAGCGGGGGCGAGGACGGTGCGGCTGCGTTTGCCCTCGCCGCGGCGGGCGTCCTCGGCGTACTGGAGCTGGCGCATCTCGGTGGTCGGCGCCAGCTCCTTGAGGTGGGAGTAGCCGATTCCGGCCTCCGCCAGCGAAGCCTGGAGGCGCTGGGCGTTGGCCCAGGCGTACTCGCTGCCGCGAACGCCGCGCCGCTGCCGCACGTCGAGCAGGAGGTCGACCTGCGCTTCTTCGAGACGCAGCAGGAAGGCGGCCCGGTCGAAGCCGTAGACGCCGATCGTCCGCAGGGTCTTCATCGCTCCGGAAGCCCGCCGTGGAGCACCATCGCGCAGTAGCCGTCGGCGATCTCGGCCGGCGAGAGGCGGCCGTTCGGCCGCACCCACTGCGGGGTGTAGTTGACCATCCCCAGCAGCGCGAGGAGGGAGAGGCGGCGGTCGGCGAAGGTCATCGAGCCCTCGCTCTCGCCGCGGGCGAGGACGTCGTCGAGGATCTTCTCGAAGGCCTTGCGCTGGGAGCGGACGCGGCGCCAGCGCGGCTCGCGCTCGATCGCCTGCCGCTCCTGGGTGAAGACGAGCATGTGGTGGCGGTGCTCGACGACGTGGCCGACCCAGGCGCCGACCAGCTCGCGCAGCTGGGCGACGGGCGGGGCCTCGGCGGCGACGATCTTCCGCGCCCGGGTCAGCAGCGGCTCCAGCAGCTCGTCGCAGATCGCGATCAGGAGGTCGTCCTTGCCCTCGATGTAGTGGTAGAGGCCGCCGGCGGCGAGGCCGGTCGCCGCGGTCAGCTCGCTGATCGAGGTCGAGTCGTAGCCGCGTTCGGCGAACAGCTCGGCGGCGGTGGCGACGACTTCGCTGCGGCGGGCGTCGTAGCGGGCTCGCAGCGCCGGGCGGGTCGGGGGAGAGGGGACCGGCATCGGGCGAGGGTAGCGCAAAAACCGAACCATCCCTCTAATTTCGAATGCCGATTCGGTATCTTGTCGGGATGGACTTCGACCTCGGCGACGAGCATCGCCTGATCCAGCGCACGGTCCGCGACTTCGCCGCCCAGGAGGTGGCCCCGGTCGCCGAGGAGCTCGACCGCGAGAAGCGGTTCCCCTACGAGATCGTGCGCAAGCTCGCCGAGCTCGGCCTGATGGGGATCCCCTTCCCGCAGGAGTACGGCGGCGGGGGCGGCGACTCGCTCGCCTACGCCCTCGCGGTCGAGGAGCTGACCCGGGTCGACTCCTCGGTGGCGATCACCCTCTGCGCCCACACCTCGCTCGGCACCCAGCCGATCTACCTCTTCGGCTCCGAGGCCCAGAAAGCCGAGTGGCTGCCGCGGCTGACCTCCGGCGAGGTCCTCGGCGCCTTCGGCCTGACCGAGCCCGAGGCGGGCTCCGACGCCGGCAACGTCCGCACCAGGGCCCGGCTCGAGGGCGGCGAATGGGTGATCGACGGCGCCAAGCAGTTCATCACCAACGCCGGCACCGAGATCTCCGGCGTCGTCTGCATCACCGCCCGCACCGGCGAGGACGAGGTCTCCAACCTGATCGTCGCCAACGGCACCCCCGGCTACGAGCAGGGCGAGCCGTACCGGAAGATGGGCTGGAACGCCTCCGACACCCGCCCGCTCACCTTCGCCGACTGCCGGGTGCCGGAGGAGAACCTGCTCGGCCCCCGCGGGATGGGCTTCCGCCAGTTCCTGCAGGTGCTCGACATCGGCCGCATCGGCGTCGCCGCGATGGGCGTCGGCCTCGCCCAGGGCGCCCTCGACGAGGCGCTCGCCTACGCCAAGGAGCGCCAGGCCTTCGGGCAGCCGATCTCCCGCTTCCAGTCGATCCAGGCCAAGCTCGCCGACATGGCGACCGAGATCGAGGCCACCCGCCTGCTGGTCTACAAATCCGCGCGGATGAAGGACCGCGGCGAAAACTTCAGCCTCACCGCCGCCCAGGCGAAGCTGAAGAGCGGCCGCCTCGCCGTCCGCTGCTGCGAGGAGGCGGTGCAGATCCACGGGGGGTACGGCTACATCGAGGAGTACCCGGTCTGCCGCTTCTACCGCGACGCCAAGATCCTGACGATCGGCGAGGGCACCGACGAGGTCCAGCAGATGGTGATCGCCCGCGCCCTGGGAGCGTAGGGTCCGTGATCCCGAAAGCCGTCCGCATCCGCGAGGTCGGTCCGCGCGACGGCTTCCAGAACGAGCCGGAGACGATCGCCACCGCCGACAAGGTGCGGCTGGTCGAGATGCTGGCCCGGACCGGGCTGCGGCGGCTGGAGGCGACGAGCTTCGTCCGCGCCGACGTCGTCCCGCAGCTGGCCGACGGGCGCGAGGTGCTGGAGCGGGCCGAGATCCCTGACGGGGTCTCGGTCTCGGTGCTCGTCCCCAATATGCGCGGTCTCGAAGCGGCGCTGGAGGTCCGCGACAAGATCGACGAGGTCAACGTCTTCCTCTCCGCCTCGGAGACGCACAACCGCCGCAACGTCAACCGCTCGGTAGAGGAGTCGCTCTCGGGACTCGAGCACGTGCTGGCGCGGGCGACCGAGGAAGGGCTGCGCTGCGAGGGCGTCATCAGCACCAGCTTCGGCTGCCCGTACGAGGGCTACGTGCCGTTCGAGCGCGTCTTCGAGATCGCCAAGCGGCTGTCGGTGGCCGGCGCCGTCGAGATCGGCTTCGGCGACACCACCGGGATGGCCAACCCGGTCCAGGTCGGCGAGTTCTTCCGCCGCGCCCACGAGGAGATCGTCGGTGCCGAGCTGACGGCCCACTTCCACGACACCCGCGGCCAGGCGCTCGCCAACGTCCTGGCGGCGCTCGAGACGGGCGTCGACTCCTTCGAGTCGAGCTTCGGCCAGCTCGGCGGCTGCCCGGTCCCGCCCGGCGCCACCGGCAACGTCGCCAGCGAGGACCTGGTCTCGATGCTGCACGAGATGGGGATCGAGACCGGCGTCGACCTCGGCAGGCTGCTCGATGCGGCGCGCGCCGCCCAAGAGGTCCTCGGGCGGCCGCTCGCCTCCCACACCCTCGTTGCCGGCCCGGTCGAGTGGCACGCCGAGCGCGACCCCTTCAAGGAGAACCCGCCGCGATGAGCACCGCCGTCGAGGGGTCCCGCCAGAAGCACCTGGAGCTGATCGCCGAGCTGGACGCCGAGCTGGAGCGGGTTCGCGCCGGCGGCGGTCCGAAGGCGGTCGAGCGCCACCGCGGCCGCGGCAAGATGACCGCGCGCGAGCGCGTCGCCGGCCTCTGCGACGAGGGCACCGGGTTCCTCGAGCTCTCGCCGCTGGCCGCGCACGGGATGTACGAGGACGCGGCGCCGGGGGCGGGGATCGTCACCGGGGTCGGTGTCGTCAGCGGGCGCCGCTGCGTCGTCGTCGCCAACGACGCCACCGTCAAAGGCGGCACCTACTACCCGGTGACGGTGAAGAAGCACCTGCGCGCCCAGGAGGTGGCGCTGCAGAACCGCCTCCCCTGCATCTACCTGGTCGACTCCGGCGGCGCCTACCTGCCGCTGCAGGACGAGGTCTTCCCCGACCGCGAGCACTTCGGCCGCATCTTCTTCAACCAGGCGACGATGTCGGCGCGGGAGATCCCGCAGCTGGCGGCGGTGATGGGCTCCTGCACCGCCGGCGGCGCCTACGTGCCGGCGATGAGCGACGAGACCGTGATCGTCCGCCACCAGGGGACGATCTTCCTCGGCGGGCCGCCGCTGGTGAAGGCGGCGACCGGGGAGGAGGTGACGGCGGAGGAGCTCGGCGGCGGCGACGTCCACGCCCGCCGCTCCGGCGTCGCCGACCACCTCGCCGCCGACGACGCCGAGGCGCTGCGGATGCTGCGCGAAATCGTCGCCACGCTGCCGCCGAGCCCAGCGCCGCCCTGGGCGCGGATCGAGCCGCGGCCGCCGCTCGGCGAGCCGGACGAGATCCTCGACGCCGTCCCGATCGGCTCCCGCGCGCCCTGGGACGTGCGCGAAGTCCTGCGCCGCCTCGTCGACGCCGGCGAGCTGCGCGAGTTCAAGGAGAAGTACGGGAAGACCCTGGTCTGCGCCTTCGCCCACCTCGACGGCCACCCGGTCGGGATCCTCGCCAACAACGGCATCCTCTTCTCCGAGAGCGCGCTCAAGGGCGCCCACTTCGTCGAGCTCTGCGACAAGCGCCGCATCCCCCTCGTCTTCGTCCAGAACGTCAACGGCTTCATGGTCGGCTCCAAGGCCGAGGCCGGCGGCATCGCCAAGGACGGGGCGAAGATGGTCGCCGCCGTCTCCACCGCCCGGGTGCCGAAGCTGACCGTGATCGTCGGCGGTTCCTTCGGGGCGGGCAACTACGGCATGTGCGGCCGCGCCTACTCGCCCCGCTTCCTTTTCACCTGGCCCAACGCCCGCATCTCCGTGATGGGCGGCGAGATGGCGGCGGCGGTGATGAAGGAGGTCGGCCAGCCCGAGACCGCCGAAGAGCTGAAGGAGCAGTACGAGCGCCAGGGCCGCCCTCTCTTCTCAACCGCCCGCCTCTGGGACGACGGCGTCATCGACCCCCGCGACACCCGCCGCGTCCTCGCCCAGGCGCTGGACGCCTGCGCCAACGCCCCGCTGGCCGAGGCGGCGGCGCCGGTCTACCGGATGTAGACCGCTACAAGCGGGTTTTTCAATAGAGACATATGCTCGCAATTGGTGGGCAAGTCGGCACTATTTCTTGTGGCCGTCGCGCTGCTGCTGGGAGGCTGCGGCGAAGGCGGGGAATCAGGCGAAGGGGGTCACCGGCAGGGCCGGATGGAGATGCACGCCCACCATCGCCAGGCGGCGATGCGCCGTGCGAGGATGCGCCAGCGGGCGCGGGCGGCCGCCCGGCACCGCCGGCGGGCGATGGCGGCGCGCCGTCACCGGATCCAGGTCCGGGCCGAAGAAGCCCGGCGTCACGCGGCCGAACGGGCCGCAGCCGCCGAAACGGCTGCCGCAGAAGCCGCCCCGCAGGAAGAAGCCAGCGAATGCGATCCCAACTACTCCGGCGCCTGCCTCGATCCCTACGCCTCCGACTACGACTGCGAAGGGGGCAGCGGCGACGGACCCGAGTACACGGGGACGGTGACGGTGGTGGGGGAAGACCACTACGGCCTCGACTCCGACGGCGACGGCATCGGCTGCGAGCCCTCCTAGCGGTCGCCGACGCCGGCGCTGGTTCAGGCGGACTCGGCCTCAGCTCCTGGCTTTGGCCTTTTTCCCGGATCTCGATTTCCGCTCGGTCTTGCGCTTGACGTCTCCGTCCTCGATCGTCCCGCGCCAGCCTTTGTCCGTGCGCTCCTCCATCTCGACGTAGGCCTTGAAGCGGTGGAGGTCGCCGCGGACGGCGCGCTTGGTGAAGCGCATCCCGCGGCCGGCTTTCTCCAGCAACGAGTCCGGCTTCACGTCCATCGTCACCTCGATCCGGGTCAGGCGCGGCGCCAGGCGGTGGAAGGTGACGACGCCGCTGTTCATCAGCCCGTCCTCGGAGTGCCATTCGATCCGCTCGTCCGGCCGCTGTTCGACGATTTCGGCCTCGAACTCCTTGGTCACGCCCCAGACCTTGGTCGAGATGTGGACCGTCGAGTCGTCGACCTGCTGGACGCTGTCGACGCGGTGCATGAACTCCGGCCACTCTTCGAAGCGGGTCCACTGGTCGTAGGCCTCTTTGATCGGGACCGCGACGTCGACCGACTGCTGGATCGGCATCCGCCGCCCACTGCCGTGCGCCTCCGTCGCGTCCTCGCCCGACCCCCCGTTGCCTTTGCCGAAGAGGCCGCCGAGGCCGCCAAGCTTCTCGTCGGCGACGTCGCCGACCGCTTCCTTCGCGCCCTCGGTGGCTTTGTCTTTCGCCTTCCTGCCGAGGTCGGTGGCCTTCTCCTTCGGCGAGCCGCCGACGAGCTTGGCGATCCCCTCGGCCGCGAACGGCAGCGCCATCATCGTCGCCCCTGCCGCGGCCATCTTCCCGGGGCTTTTCAGGTTCTTCAGCGGCGCCGCCGGCGACTTCCCTTTCCTGCGCGCCAGCTGCACCGCCGTGCTGGTGATGTCGCTTACGTCGGGCATGCGATCCCTCCTCCTCGGCGAGCATCCACGCTCGCCTTCGCGTTCATAGCGACCCTCTCTCTGGCTTCCCCCGCGATTAAAAGCCAAACATTCCAATCCGGTGCGAGACTCGGGGAATGCCCCGCCCATTCGCCCAGGTGGACGTCTTCGGCAGCAGCTCCTGCTCGGGCAACCCGGTCGCGGTCGTGCTTGGCGCGGAGGGGATGGGGGAGGAGGAGATGCAGCGGCTCGCGCGCTGGACGAACCTCTCCGAGACCACCTTCGTGCTGCCGCCCAACAGAAGAGAGGCCGACTACCGGGTGCGGATCTTCACTCCGGTGCTGGAGCTGCCGTTCGCCGGGCACCCGACGCTCGGCACCTGCCACGCCTGGCTGGAGGCCGGGGGGGAGCCGGCGGATCCTGCCGAGATCGTGCAGGAGTGCGAGGCGGGACTGATCAGGATCCGGCGCGACGGCGGGCAGCTTGCTTTCGAGGCTCCCCCCAGGATCCGATCGGGGCCCGCTTCAGAGGAGGAGGCGACGAAAGTCGCCGGCGTCCTGGGGGTTCACCCCGCCGAGCTGCTCGCGGTCGAGTGGGTCGACAACGGGCCCGGCTGGATCGCGGTCCTGCTCGAGAGCGCCGCGCGGGTGCTGGAGCTGCGCCCCGGCGCCCTCGACTTCGACCTCGGCGTCGTCGGCTTCCACCCTCCCGGCGCCGAGGCGGCGATCGAGTTGCGTGCCTTCACCCCGGTCGACGGCCTCGCCTGGGAGGACCCGGTGACCGGCAGCCTCAACGCCTCGGTCGCCCAGTGGCTGCTCGGCGGCGGCCGGCTCGCCGCTCCCTACGTCGCCACCCAGGGCGCCGCGAGCGGCCGCGCCGGCCGCATCCACATCTCCCAGGACGACGACGGCGCCGTCTGGGTCGGCGGCCGCACCGAGACCGTGATCGCCGGCAAGTTCACGACTCCCCGATGAGCGTCGACATGCGACGCCTGACGCGGACTCGCCGTCAGCCGTGGATGCCGGTTTGGTGGACGACTGCGTGGCCCTTGCCCCGTGCGATCAACCAGCGGTTGACCGGCCAGGCGATCAGGCCGGCGACCACCAGCGCGAAGGCGAGGCTGCCCCAGAAGAGAAGGCTGTCGAGACCGGCGTCCATGGCCCCGGGGACGCCGAGGACGACGAGGTTGTCGACGACCTCCATCGTCGTGATGCTGAGGGTGTCGGAGGCGAAGGCGATCGGCGCCACCTCGTGGAGGGGCATCCCCGACCTCAGCAACGGCAGGCTGGTCAGCCCGTAGCCGAAGAAGAAAGCGAGGACCACCGCCAGCACGATCGTGCCGAGGTTGGAGAACCCGAGCGCGGTCCCGATCGCCAGCCCCGCGATCTCGCCGATCGCGCAGCCGGTGAGGCAGTGGACGGTGGCGGAGAGGGCGAGCGCGTTGAGGCTCCGGCTGCTGGGCTCCACGCGACCATCGTAGGTCCAAGCCATTTGACGGCGCCCACCGAACCCTGAAAGGGTGCAGGGCTACCAGTCAAAGCCCCCGATGAGCACCGCCATGGCGAGTCTATCGCTATGTGACACGGTTTCGTGTAGTGAAAGGTGCTTTCGGGTGACCTTTGGAGCGAAGAAGGCGTCTGTCAGGGGACGGACGCCTTTTTCTTCGCCTTGACAGGTGACCATATAGTCACCTATAGTCCGGCTTGTGGACGAGGTCTTCAGGGCGCTGGCGGATCCAACCCGCCGGGAGCTGCTCGACCGGCTCTTCGAGCTCGACGGGCAGAGCCTGAGCGCCCTGGAAGAGCGGTTGCCGATGTCCCGCTTCGGCGTGATGAAGCACCTGAAGGTGCTCGAGGGGGCGGGCCTGGTGACGACGCGGAAGCGCGGCCGCGAGAAGCTGCACTTCCTCAACCCCGTCCCGATCCGGCTGATCCACGACCGCTGGGTCGGCAAGTACGCGCAGCCCTGGGCCTCGGCGCTCGGCGAGCTGAAGAAAGATATCGAGAGCGAGGAGAAGCGATGAACGACGAGCAGGCCTATGCCGTGGTCGGCGGGCGCGGATCGATGACCGTGTTCGAGATCTACGTCAAGACGACGCCGGAGCGCCTCTGGGAGGCGATCACCAGCGAGGAGATGCGGGCGCGCTACAGCTTCGGGGTCGGGACCGTCTCCGACTGGACCCCCGGCTCCGATTACATGGCGTCGGTCCCCGGCGTGATCGACATCGCCAGCGGGGAGAACCTCGAGGTCGACCCGCCGCGGCGCCTGGTCCAGAGCTTCACCGCGCTTTGGAGCGAGGACGTGCAGAAGGAGGGCACCTCGCGGGTGACCTGGGAGATCGAGCCGGTCGGCACCTCCTGCCGCCTCCGCGTCACCCACGACCAGCTCGGCGAGGACGCCAGCAACGAGCTCTACGGCGGCTGGCCGATGATCCTCTCCGGCCTGAAGACGCTGCTGGAGACCGGCGAGGACCTCGACACGCCGGGCTCGCTCCGTTACGCCGACGCCTAGCCGGCGATGAGGCGCCGCCCCGCCCTCGGTTTTTCTTGACCGGGGGCCGGGGTAGCCGGAGCGGACCCGAGTAAGGAGGAGGCGTCGATGACCCAACCGACCTTGGAGGCTGCACGGAAGTTGAGCGAATGGCGCCCGCCGCTGGGCGTCCTCTCCGTCTTCCTGGGATTCGACCCCGCCGACCGCGGCGGCGCCTGGCGGACCGAGCTGCGCAACGGCCTCGACTCGATCCTCGAGACCCAGCAGGAAGCCGAGCACGATCGCCGGGTGGCGCTGCGGGCGACGGCGAAACGGCTGACCGAGCGCTTCGAAGACGGCGACCTGCGGCCGCCGCCGCGCGGCGAAGTCGGCTTCGTCGAAGTTTCCGAGAAGGAGGGGACCGAGCACTGGTTCGGGACCTCGGCGGCGCCCGTCGCCGGCGCCTGCGTCGAGTTCGGCGTCGACCCGGTGGTGGCGCCCCTGCTGGACATCTGCGGCCACGGCGCCGCCCGCGGGGTGGCCCTGCTCTCCTCCGAGCGGGTGCGGCTGCTGCGCTGCGCCGAAGGTTCGCTCGAGGAGCTGGAGGACTGGGAGTTGAGCGTCACCATGCTCGACTGGCGCGAGCGCAAAGCGCAGAGCGCCAACAACCCCGCCCGCGCCCAGGGCGTCAGCTCCTCCGGCCACGACCAGTTCGAAGAGCGGCTCGACCACAACCGCCAGCGCTTCCTCGGCGAGTGCGGCGGCTTCGCCGCCCGGCGCCTGGAGAAGGACGGGATCGACGAGCTGATCGTCTTCGGCCCGAGCAGGGACCGGGAGAGCTTCGAATCCGGCTTCGGCTCGCCGCAGGCGGAGCTGACACCCGGCGGCGACCAGGACCTGATCTCCGTGCCGACGGGGAAGCTGACCGACGTCGTCTCCGAGGTGGTCGGCCGCCTCGACGAGGAGCGCGACCGCGCCGTCGTCGAGCGGGCGCTGGCAGGCGCGAAGGGCGGCAGCCGCGGCGCCGCCGGCCTGCAGGAGGTGAAAGAGGCGCTGGCCGAAGGCCGCGTCGACCACCTCGTCTTCGACGGCGCGATCGGCCAGGAGGGCGAGTCGCTGATTCGCGGGGCGATGTCCAGCGGCGCCCGGGTGACGGTGGTCCGCGAGGAGCAGGCGGCGGCGCTGCACGAGGCCGAGGGAGTGGCGGCGATCCTGCGCTACTGACCCGAAGTGTGACCTCCGTCCGGTTCGCTGCCCCGGCGCCAGGGGTATGGGGTACGAGGAAGCCAGGAGAGAATCGGAAGGAGACGAGCTTGACTGAGCAAGAGCGGGTCGCCGGAGGCCCCCTGGGCAAGATGGTCGGCAGGGCCAAGCAGGCGGCCGGCGCGGCGCTTGGGCGCGAAGACCTCCAGCGCGAGGGAAAGTTGCAGGAGGTCCAGGCCGACGCCCGGGCCGAGGCGGCCGCGAAGGCGGCCGCGGCCGAGCGGCGGGAAGAGGAAGCCGAGATCGAGGCCGAGCGGGCCGAGACCGAGGCCGAGCGCCACGAGGTGGAGCTGGAGGCGGCCGAGATCGAGGCCGAAGAGGAGGCCGAGCGCCGGCGGGCCGAAGAGGAGCGCGAAGCCGCCAACCGAGCCCAGGCCGAGAAAGTCGCGGCCGAGCGCCAGCGGCTGGCGGGCGAAGACCGCGCCGCCGCCAAACGCCAGCAGGCCGCAGCGGAGAAGGGCGAGGCGACGCGCGAGGCGGCGGAGCTGCAGCGCGAAGCCGACCGAGCCGAAGCGGCTGCCGCCGCGATCGATCCCAAGGAGGAGAGCTAGAAGATGGCAATGCCGAAAATTTCCAAGACGATCTTCGACTCGTCGCTGAAGCTCGCGAGGACGCCGTTCGACGTCGCCCTCGGCGCTCTCGGCGGCTCCGACTCCCAGGCCAAGCTCCTGCTCGACCGCGCCGAGGCCGGCGCCCGCAGCGCCACCGGCGTCCTCTTCGCCGACCCTGAGCTGCGGGAAGAAGGCCGGGCGGCGCTGCTGGCGACGAAGCAGCGCGAGCGGGCGACCGAGCTGCGCGAGCAGGCCGAGGTCCAGGAGCGCGAGGCCGCCGAGCGAGAGGCGCGGACCGCCGAAGCCGCCGGGAAAGCGGCCGCGGAGGCCCGCCGCGCGGCCGAGCAGGAGAAGCGGAGCGCCGAGAAACGGCGGCGCGAGCGCGAGGCGCGGGCGAAGAAGACCGAGGCCGGGAAGAAGGAGAAAGCGGCGAAGGCCGCGAGCAAAGTCAAACGCGCCAACGCCAAGGCCGAGAAGACCGCGCAGCTGGAGAAGCTCGAGGCCAGGGAAGAGAGCATCGAGGCCAAGGAGGAGGCAGCCGCGACCGAGCGCGAGGCCGAGCGGCTGCGGCAGGCCGCCGCGGGGGCCAAGAAGGCGCGGAAGAACGGTAACGGGAGCTAACCGGCGGCGAGCCCGGCGGGATCTCAGCCCTCGCGCCCCATCGGCTCCCTGGGCTCGAGGTAGAAGACCTCGGCGCAGACGTCGACGTCCGCGTCGAGGCCGCTGATGAAGGCGCGGACCCTGCGGCCGGTCAGGCGCTCGACGATCTCGGTGAATTTGTCGTGGGTCGCGGCCTGGAAGTAGAGCCGGGTGTCGCGCAGGCGCTGGTGCTCTCCGAGATCGGCGAGGCTGCGCTCGGCCGGGGTGAAGGTGTTCTCCAGCGAGCAGATGACGATGTCGGGACCGGCGAACTCGGTCCGCGCTTTCGTCGGCCCGCGCCCGAAGAGTTCCTTGTAGAGGCGGACCATTTCGCGCGAAATCTCGGCCCGGATCGACTCGAACCCGTTGTGGTCGCCGCTCTGCGGCTCGATCGTCTGTTCCTGTGCCATGTCGATTTCCTACCCCGCGACCGCAACGATTTATCACTCCAATCTGCGGGTAGTCGAAACGGTCGCATGCCAGCAGACGACGGGTCGCCCCCAGCCACCATCACCCCCTATCCCGACGGTCCTTACCTGGTCCGCGGCGACTTCGCCTTGACCGACCAGCAGGGCAACGAGCTGCCGCTGGAGCGGCGGACGATCGCGCTCTGCCGTTGCGGCAAGTCCCGCATGCGCCCGTTTTGCGACGGCACCCACAAGCTGATCGGGTTCAAGGCCCCGAGCGGGCCGGAGCCATGGCCGGGCGCCTGATCGAGCTTCCCGCGCCGCGGGGCCCCCTCAGCGAGCAGCTGTTCGAGGCCCTGGCAGGGCCCCCGCACACCCGCCTCGCCTGTCCGGGCCTGATCGAGCCGAGCGACGCGCTGGCCGACGAGGACCTGCAGCTCGCCCTCTACGTCGCCTACGAGCTCCACTACAGCTCCATCCGCGGCGTCGACGAAAGCTGGGAGTGGTCGCCTTCGCTGCTCTCCTTCCGGGGCGCCCTGGAACGCCCGTTCGAAGAAGCCGTGGCGGAGCTGGTGCCGCCGGCCGAAGCGGCCGAGCTGGAGTCGGTCGGCGCCGCCCTGCAGGAGATCGTCGCCCGGGACCCCGGCCCGCCGCTCTCCCGCTACGTCGAGACCCAGGGGACCCGGGAGCGGGTGCTCGAGCAGGTCGTCCACCGCTCCGCCTACCAGCTGAAGGAGGCCGATCCGCATTCCTGGGCGATCCCGCGCCTCTCGCCGCGGCCGAAGACGGCCCTGCTCGAGGTCCAGTTCGACGAGTACGGCGGCGGCAGCGGCGAGCGCATGCACTCGGCCCTGTTCGCGAAGACGATGGCGGGCCTCGGGCTCGATCCGACCTACGGGCGGTACCTCGACCGCTGGCCGGGGATCACCCTGGCGACCGTCAATTTGGTCACCAACTTCGGGCTGCACCGGCGCCGCCGCGGCGCCCTCGTCGGCCACCTCGCCGGCTTCGAGATGACCTCCTCGATCCCCAACCGCCGCTACGGCAACGCCCTGCGCCGGCTCGGGTACGGCGAGGAGGTGACGCACTTCTACGACGAGCACGTCGAGGCCGACGCCGTCCACGAGAACATCGCCGCCTGGGACCTGGCGGGCGGGCTCGCCGCCGAGGAGCCGGAGGTTGCCGCCGACATCCTCTTCGGCGCCCGGGCCCTGCTGCAGGTCGAGGCCCGCTGGGCGCGCCACCTGATGGATTCCTGGGAGCGGGGGGAGACGTCGCTGCGCACCCCCCTGGTCCCCGCCGCCGCGTGAGCGTCCCGCTCGACCTCAGCTACGTGGTGCCGGTGCGCTGGCGCGACGGCGAGCAGCGGCGGGAGCTGGCGAGCTACCTGGCCGAGATCGCCCCGCACTGCGCCGAGACGATCGTCGTCGACGGCTCTCCGGAGGAGGTCTTCGCCGCCAACGCCGAAGCCTGGGGCGGCCTCGTCACCCACGTTGCGCCGCGCCGGGACGAGCACTGGCTGATGGGCAAGGTCTCGGGGGTCCGGACGGGGATCCGGCTCGCCTCGCGCGAGCGGGTCGTGATCGCCGACGACGACGTCCGCTACGAGCTCGAGGCGCTGCGGCGGACGGCGCGCCTGCTCGACGCCCACGACCTGGTGCGCCCGCAGAACTACTTCAGCTCGCTGCCCTGGCACGCGCGCTGGGACACCGCCCGCACCCTGCTCAACCGCTGCTTCGGGCGCGACTACCCGGGGACGCTGGCGGTGCGGCGCTCGCGGCTGGTGGCGATGGGACTCTACGACGGCGACGTCCTCTTCGAGAACCTGGAGCTGATCCGCACCGTCCGCGCCCACGGCGGCAGCGACGTCGCCCCGCTCGACCTCTACGTCGCCCGGACCCCGCCTTCGGCCGCCCACTTCTGGGGCCAGCGCACCCGCCAGGCCTACGACGACTTCGCGCTGCCGCTGCGGATGGCGCTCTGGCTCGCGGTCGTCCCGCTGCTGGCCTGGCGCCGGCGCCAGGCGCTGCCTGCGACCGCGGTGGCGATCGCATGCGCCGAGCGCGGCCGCCGGCGCGCCCGCGGCGCAGCCTTCTTCCCCGCCTCCTCCTCCCTGCTGGCGCCGGTCTGGGTGCTCGAGCGCGGGGTCTGTGCCTGGCTGGCGGTGCTCCAGCGCCTCCGTTTCGGCGGCGTTCGCTACGGCGACTCGGTGATCCCCGTCGCCGCCCACTCCGAGCGGCAGCTGCGCCGGCGGCTCGAGCGGAGGCCCCAGCCGGCTAGGAGCTAGCTAGGCGGCGGGCTGGAGCGGCGGGCCGTCCTCGATCAAGGCGTAGGGCAGCCTCTCCTCGAGCCCGGTCAGCTTCAGCACGCGGCGCACCCCCGCCGTCTCGCTGGGAAGGAACTCGAGCCGGCGCGCGTCCGGGCGGCCGAGCGCCGTTATCAACAGGGCGATGCCGGTCGAATCGAGGAACTCCAGCTTGCTGAGGTCGATCAGCACCGGCCGGTCCGAGCCGAGGACCTTCTCGATCTGCGATTCCGCCGTGCAGGCATTGGAGAGGTCGAGCTCGCCGCGCAGGCAGAGGCGGAGGCGCTGGCCTTCGTCTTGTTCGTCGACGACGAGCAAGCCGTCTCGAACGGATGAATCGCTGGGCACTGGGGACCTCCATCTTGGAAAATTTCGGAAGTCCCGAAACGTCACACGATGGACGCCGCAGTCTTACCTCGCAGCTGAAGTGCCGGCCGGTCGGAAATGGCGGACCGGCAAGACCCACTTGACGATGCTAGCGCAGTCGGGGAACCGGGCCGGAAGTCGGCGAAAGTCGTTTCCGCGCGGCGCGGACTCGCTGCAGCAGAACGTCGCGCTTGAGGGCGGGCCCGATCTCTGGGCCGCGAACTCCGGCTCGGGCGCGGGTCGAAGCTTGGGTACTGGCTTGGCTACTGGGGGGTGGGGCGGTCATTTCTTCCTCCGGCTTTGAAATTGGGCGATCTGGATCTGGTACCTCTCCCAATCTCCGTGCGATGCCCTGAGAAGTGAGCGGTGTTCTCCCGACGCCAACTGCGCTGTGACAGCTGCGCCAAGAGTCGAGTACCCAGTGACGTAGCGCACAAACCTCGTTTCGATCCAGGTAGAGCGGGAACACGACTTGGCAGAGGTAGCGATGGAACACCCCGGTTTTCAACACGAAGCCCTGATCTACGACGGGCCCGCCGAGTACCTGGCGGGGACGGTTCCCTTCATCCAGGCCGGGATCGAGGCCGGCCAGCCGGTTCTGGTCGCGGTCGGGCCGGAGCAGGCCGCGCTTCTGCGGCGCGAGCTGGGCGCCGACGCCAGCCGGGTCGACTTCACCGATATGCGCGAGGTCGGTCGCAACCCGGCGACGATCATCCCGCTCTGGCGTGAGTTCGTCGATGCGGCTGGCGGCAGGCCGGTGCTCGGGATCGGAGAACCGGTCTGGGCCTCCCGCAGCGATGCGGCGCTCGAGGAGTGCCGGCGCCACGAGTCCCTGCTCAACGTCGCCTTCGACGGCGGCCCGGCCTGGGACCTCCTCTGTCCCTACGACGCCGTCTCGATCGGCGACGACATCATCGAGAAGGTGGCGCAATCGCACCCCTGCCTCCGGCGCAGGGGGCGCCGCGAACCGAGCGCCAGGTTCGAGCCCAGCCCCGATTGCTTCGCCGGCGAGCTGCCGCCGCCTTCGGCGACGCCGGAAACGTTCGAGTTCGAGGAACGCGGGCTCGCCGAGGTCCGCCGCCGGGTCGCCGCCGCCGCCAGCGAAGTCGGGATGGCCTCCGGCGGGGTGGCCGACGTCGTCACCGCGACCAGCGAGCTCGCCGCCAACAGCGTCGTCCACGGCGGCGGCGGCGGCGCCCTGCGCCTCTGGCGCGACCAGGGGCGGCTGCTGGTCGAGGTCGAGGACCGGGGCCGAATCGAAGACCCCCTCGTCGGCCGCCTGCGGCCGGACGTCTCGCAGCAGGGCGGTCGCGGCCTCTGGCTCGCCAACAAGCTCTGCGACCTGGTCCAGATCCGCTCCGGCGAGCGGGGCACGAAGGTGCGACTGCACGCGCTGGCGCCGGAGATGGCCTTCGTCTAGGGACGAGGCGTGGCTTCCCCCCGTCGCGGGTAGCTGGCGGACATGCCGGCCAACGACCCCCAGACCCAGCTCGTCAAGTACCTGACCGACGTCCACTCGATCGAGGAACAGGCGCGGATCCAGATGGAACGCGCGCCGAAGCTCGTCGAGGGCGCGTTCGCCGTGGCCTTCCAGCGCCACCTCGGGGAGACCGAATCCCAGGAGCAGCGCGTGCGCGGCCGCCTGGAGGCGCACGACGCCTCCCCTTCGAGAATCAAGGACGTCGCCGGGGCGGCCGGCGGCTTCGGCATGGTCCTCTTCGCCCGCTCGCAACCGGACACGCCGGGCAAGCTGGCGATGCACGCCTTCTCCTACGAGCACATGGAGGTCGCCGCCTACGAGCTGCTGGGGATCGCCGCCCGCGAAGCCGGCGACGAGGAGACGGCGGCGATGGCGGCGACGATCGCCGGCGAGGAGCGCGAGATGGCGGGCCGGATCGCCGCCAGCTGGGACGAAGCGGTCGAGCAGGCGCTGGCGCGGGTCGAGCCCGACGACCTCGGCGACACGCTCGACACCTACCTCGCCGACGTCCACGCGCTCGAGGGGCAGTCGAAGAAGCTGCTGGAGAAAAGCCGCGAGCTGGACGTGCCGGAGGCGCTGCGCTCGGCTCTCGACCGCCACCTGCGGGAGACCGAAGGCCACCTGGAGAAGATCGAGCGGCGGCTCGACGACCGCGGCGCCACCCCCTCGGCGATCAAGGACGCGATGCTCCGTCTGGGCGCCCTCAACTGGGGCGTCTTCTTCGCCGCCCAGCCAGACACGCCGGCCAAGCTCGCCGGCTTCGCCTACGCGGTCGAGAACCTCGAGGTGGCCGCCTACGAGCTGCTGCTCCGCGTCGCCCGCCGCGCTGACGACGAGGAGACCGTCACCCTCGCCGAATCGATCCTCGCCGAGGAGCAGGCGGCGGCGAAATCGGTCGCCGACCAGTGGCCGGTCTCGATGTCGGTCGCCTAAGGGACGCCCGGATGCCGGCGGTCGCGCTCGGCAGCGCCCGCTGGGCGGCGGCGAGGTGGAGGTCTTCGACCTGCGGGCCTTGCGGTCGGCACGCTCGGCGAGGGCGTGGAAGTCGATCCCGTCGAGGCGCTCGCCGAAGCTCTGCTCGAGCGCGTTCCAGAGCTGCATCTTGCCGCCGATCCCGGAGGCGAGGACCTCCAGCTCGAGGACCCGACTGAGCGGGGAGTAGCCGCGCAGCTGGCCGTTCAGCTTCAGCCGGCCGAGGCGCTCGCCGACCAGCGCCAGCGCCGGTTTGAACGGCCTGCGCTCGACCCCGAGCCGTTCCATCACCCGGATCATGGTCTCGCGGTCCGCTTCGATCTCGCCGCAGATCCGCCCCAGGGGCTCGCCGAACTCGGCGTCGCCGCGGTTGCTCGACCGCAGGCGGCGGGCCAGCTCGACTCCGAGCGTGGCCCCCGCCAGGTGGTCGTTCAGGTAGATGGCCAGAAGCCGATCGGGATCCGCGCTCTGGGTCATCGGAGGGTCAGGCCTCCTCGTAGGGGTCTTTCTCGCCGGCCAGCTGCAGCGCGCACTCCTTGGTCTCGCTGAAGTGGCGTTCCTGGATCGGCAGCGCCCACTCGACCAGTTCGGAGACCTGCTCCTCGCCGGCCTGCTCGTTGAGCTTCCTCAGCACCGCCCAGTGGCCGACCTCGCCGGCCTCGGCCATGGTCATGAACTCGAAGCCGTCGAGCCCGTCGGCGTCGTCGCCGAGGTAGGTGTCCATCATCTCGGCGGCCTCGCCTTTGGTTTCTCTCGCCTTTTCGAGGATCGCCGTCTTCTTGCCCTCGCGCCGGTCGGCGACCTCGGCGCCGCGGCGCGCGGTCTCCTCGGCCTCCTCGCGCATCTGCCGCAGCTTCCGGGCGACGCTGTCGTCGTCGACGAGCCCCTCGACCTTCTCCGTCGCTTTCTGCGCCGCTTCGGCGAGGCCGATCACCTCCGCGAGCTTCTCCTCCAAGGTCGTCAACTCGGCCATCGTCTTCCTCCTCTGGGTGGTTGGCGGGATGCCGTTTTCCCTACCCGAGCCAGAGGTGTTCGAAGCGCAGGCCGGCGGCGGCGGAAAGGACCGGAATCGTGGATGACCGCGATCAGCCGGCGGCGGCGAGCTGGGACTCGACCTCGTAGCCGAACTCGGCCAGGGTCTCGGCCATCACCTCGTGCATCGCGTGCTGCTCGGCCGGGCTCAGGTTGTCGCGCCAGCCCCCCGGCTGGGCGCGGCGGACGAAGCGGTGGCGACCGCGGGCGGTCCGCGGCTGCTTCTCGAAGCGGTGCGCTGCGACGACCTCGGGCACCGGCCCCGGGTCGACTTCGATCATCTCGCAGATCCGGGTCAGGAGGGTCTCGGTTTCGGCGCGCAGGTCCTCGTAGCGGATCAGGATCCGGTCCTCCTCGGCCCGCGCCTCGTAGGCCCTGCGCACCTCGCGACTGCGGAAGGCCCAGACTTCCGAGAGCCAGCGGATCAGCGGGATCCGACCCTCCTCCGACACCGGGAAGGCGCCGCCGGGGATCGCCCAGGAGCCCTCGCTGTAGGCGTCGAGCCAGGAGTCGATGACGTCGCGCCCGTCGCGCAGGAGGAAGATCACCTTCGAGCGGGGGAAGAGGCCGGCCAGGAAGGGGGCGACGTGGGAGCCGGGCTCCTTGACGACGAAGGCCGCCGCGGCCGCGTCGACTCCCCCTTCGGCCTGCGCTTCGAAGCGGGCCCGGATCAGCTCCCGCAGCGGCTCCTCCCAGGCGTCGCGGTAGCGCTCGGCGAAGAAGTAGCCCGGCTCTCCGGCCTTGACCTCGAGCAGGGTGTTGAGCTGCGGCGGGTTCTCGCAGGCCGCCCAGGCGAGCGGGATCGGCCGCCAGACGCCGAGGTGGTGGCCGAGGTGCGGGTCGTCGACCGGGACCACCGTCTCCAGCTCGGAGAGCATCTTCAGCAGCCAGGTACTGCCGCTGCGGGACGAGCCGAAGATCCATGCCAGGCGGTTCTCCTGCATGTTGCGCCGAGGGTACCCTTGGGGACGGTGGCGGTAAACCTGCTAGCCGAGGCCCTTCTCCTCGGCTGCCTTGTAGGCGATCTGGAAGAAGTCCGAGATCGTCAGCGCCGAGAAGAGGAAGGCGGCGAAGCGGGTCAGGCGCGGGGCGAACAGCAGCCCGACCGAGAAGCCGGCGACGACCCAGAGGTCGAGGCAGTAGGGGCAGATCAGCAGCTCGCCGATCGCTTTCCGCAGGCCGGTGCCGCGGCTGCTCTCCTCGAGCTCGGCCGGGCCGCCCTTGCCTTCGAGTTCGGTGAACGGCGCCCGCAGCGGGCTCGTCACCTTGTCCTTGGCGACCAGGCGGCTGAGTTTGTGCGAGGCGGTCCCGACCAGCAGCAACTCGCCCGGGCTGACCTTCGCCGGCAGCTCGCGGCCCTGGCGCCTGGCGAGGAGCAGGGCGGCGCTGAGGAGGGCGCCGAAGATGCTCATGAAGGCCAGGTAGGGAAGGAAGAGCGGGCGTTCGTCCGGCTCGGCGTAGCCGGCTATGACAGCCTCCGGCGCCTTGAGAGCGGATCCGTCCTCTGGGGTCACCGTCCCCTGTTACCCATTGCGGTGACGGTTCCAACCCTCGCTGCTGACCGCGAGGTGGAAGGCGCCGTCGGGCCCCCGCCGCTCGATCACGAGGCCCTGCGCGACCGCTCGCCGCAGCGCCCGCCGCAGGTCGCGCGACTCCAGCCGCGGGAAGCTCTGCGCCAGCTCGCCGCGGCGGCAGAACCCGTCGTCGGCGAGGGCGACGATCGCCGCGACGATCTCCTCCGGCGGCGGCAGCGGCTTGCGGGGGGACACGGGCGCGAGCTTAAGTTAGGATCGCCTGGATCTAGCCAAATGCAGCGATTCAACGTCACCACCAAGGATCTGAGCCCCGGCTCTCGGGACGTGCAGGTCGAAGGCGAGCTCGACCTCGCCGTCGCCGGCCAGCTCGACGAGGTCCTGACCGCGGCCGCGGAGGAGTGCGACCGCGTCCTCGTCGGGCTCGAGCGCTGCGCCTTCATCGACTCCTCCGGGATCGCCGTCATCCTCCGCGCCCGGAGCCGGATGGAGGATGAGGGCCACCGGCTCGCCGTCTACGCGCCGACGGACCAGGTCCAGCGGGTTCTCGAGATGACCGGTCTCACCTCCAACGGCCTCGTCTTCGCCAGCGCCGCGGAGGCGATCGCGGCAATCGCCGAGCCGGCCTCCTAGTCCCGGCCCGCGCGCACCGGCAGGCTGCGCCGGGGCACCGGCACGGTCGCCCCTCGCTCGCGCGTCTACCCCCGCCGGTCGCGGGCGAGAAACCGCCTCAGCCGAAGCGCGGTTCGAGCCGCTGGAAGGTGCGCCACCAGCCGCGGTCGAGCGTGGCGTGCTCGACCGCCTGCAGGAGCGAGCCGTCGTCGTCGTGGAGCTCGTAGCTGACGACCGGGGTCTCGTCGTCGAGGTCGACGGCGATGACGCGAGCCATCATCAGGTAGGGCGGGCAACTGAGCCAGAACTCGCCCGGTTTGGGAAGGGTTTTTACATTGGAGCTCGCCATGGGTCTTCGGTACCCCTGCATTCGACGCGAAAACGCCGAACCTTCCCCGAGTTTGGGCTAAGGCAAGATAAATTTTTCCGTTCGCTCAGGTGCCCTGGCGCTGCCCGATCCCGGTCGCGATCTCGCGGGCCCGCAGCGGCCCCCCGGCGGTCGGCTCCAGCGGCGGCGTCGGCGCCCCATCCGCGTTCCGCATCCCCCGCAGGAGGTCGTCGAGCGCCTCCAGCGAGGTGACCTGCGGCTTCCAGCCGAGCTCGGTGCGGGCGCGGGTCGCGTCCATCATCGGCACCCCGAGCGCGAGGTCGATCCAGCCGGGGGGAGAGGGCTGCAGGCGCAGCCTCCAGGTGAGATCGGCCGCGGCGCGGAGGGCGCCGGCCGGCAGCGGGAAGCTGCGGGCGCCGAAGAACTCGCGCAGCTCCCCGACCCCGATCTCGGGCTCGGCGGCGATGTTGAAGGGGCCGTGGACGTCGCGCACCACCGCCTGCCGGTAGGCCTCGCCGACGTCGCGCGAGTGGACGGCCTGGAAGCGCAGCCGCGGCACGTTCGGGACAAGCGGCACCAGCTGCTTGCGGACCAGGAAGCCGGGCAGGAAGGGCCCGGCGAAGAGGCGGCGGATCTCGCTCGCGGCCTCGGATTTGAAGATCAGGCCCGGGCGGAGGCGGACCACCCGGACCTCCGGCTCGCGGCGCTCGAAGGCGTCGAGGAGCGTTTCCACCGCGGCCTTGTGGCGGGAGTAGAACGAGGTCGGGATCCCCTCTACCGGCCAGGACTCGTCGACCGCTCGCTGCTTCGGACCGGGGCTGTAGGCGCCGACCGAGGAGGCGTAGACGACGGCGCCGACGCCCGCCCGCGCCACCGCGTCGAAGACCCGGCGGCTGCCCTCGACGTTGATCCGCTCGGTCACCCGCTCGTCCCGGCCGGGCTGGATCGCCCAGGCGAGGTGGACGACCGCGTCGGCGCCGGCGAAGACCGGCACCAGGTCGTCCTCGGTGACGTCGGCGCCGACCCAGCGGACCTTCGGCATCTCCACCTCGGGCACCCGCCGGGCGACCCCGACGATCTCCTCGACCTTGCCCTCCCGGCCCAGCGCCTCGAGCACGCTGGTGCCGACGTTGCCGCTGGCTCCGGTGACGAGGACGCGCATCTGGCTCAGGCTCCTCTCACGGCTGGATCACGAACTTGATCGCGCCGTCTTCCTTCTTCTGGAAGGTCTCGTAGGCGTCGGGCACCTCGTCGATCCCGATCTTGTGGGAGGCGAGCTCCTCGGTCCCGAGCGGGTCGGCGTCGTCGCTGACCAGCGGCATGATCTCGTCGATCCATCTCTTCACGTGCGCCTGCCCCATCCGCAGCTGCACGCCCTTGTCGAAGAGCTGCATCATCGGGATCGGGTCGACCATGCCGCCGTAGACGCCGCTGATCGAGACGGTGCCGCCGCGGCGGACGGTGTCGAAGCACTGATACAGCGCCGACATCCGGTCGATCGCCGCCTTTTCGATCAGCTTTTCGGCGACCGCATCGGGCAGCAGGCCGGCCGCTTTCTGGGCGAACTCGCCGACCGGGGCGCCGTGGGCCTCCATCCCGACTGCGTCGATCGCGCCGTCGGTGCCGCGGCCCTCGGTCATCTCGCGGATCGTCTCGGAGACGTCGTCGTGCTCCTGGAGGTCGAGCGCCTCGATCCCGTGCTTGCGCGCCAGCTCCAGGCGCTCGGGGACGATGTCGACGCCGATCACCCGCGCCCCTTTGTGGGCGGCGATCCGAGCGGTCATCTGGCCGATCGGGCCGAGGCCGAAGACGGCGACCGAGCCGCCCTCGGGGATCGCCGCGTACTCGACCGCCTGCCAGGAGGTCGGCAGCACGTCGGAGAGGTAGAGGAAGCGGTCGTCGGGCGGGCCCTCGGGCACCTTGATCGGCCCGAACTGCGCCTGCGGCACCCGCAGGTACTCGGCCTGCCCGCCCGGCACCTGGCCGTAGAGTTTGGTGTAGCCGAACAGCGAGGCCCCCTTTTCCTCCTCGCGGTTCTGGGTCGTCTCGCACTGGGCGTAGAGCTGGCGGTCGCACATCCAGCAGTGCCCGCAGGAGATGTTGAAGGGGATCACGACGCGGTCGCCGGGGGCGATGTGGGTCACCTCCGGGCCGACCTCCTCGACGATCCCCATCGGCTCGTGGCCGAGGATGTCGCCCTCTTCCATGAACGGCGAGAGGACCTCGTAGAGGTGCAGGTCGGAGCCGCAGATCGCGCTCGAGGTGATGCGGACGATCGCGTCGGTCGCCTCCTCGATCTTCGGGTCCTCGACCTCGTCGACGCGGACGTCGCGGGGGCCGTGCCAGACGGCGGCCTTCATCGCTCCTCCTTCTCGCCCGCCGTCGCCGGCTGGGCCATCTTGCGGTGCATCTCGGCCTTGACCGAGTCGGGCACGACCTTGCCGAGGACGGTCTGCGCCTTGTTCTTGAAGCTGCCGCCGACGACCTTTTCCCTGCCGGCCATCAGCGCCTCGTAGCCCTGGCGGGCGACTTCGGCGGGGTCGTCCTTCTCTTCTTCGCCGATCGGCGTCTCGAGCATCTCGGCCCGCTCGAAGAACTCGGTCTCGGTCGGGCCGGGCATCAGCGCGGTGACGGTGACGCCGGTGTCCTTGAGCTCGTTGCGGATCGCCAGGGCGAAGGACTGGACGAAGGACTTGGAGGCGTTGTAGACGGCCTGGTAGGCGCCCGGCATCGTCGAGGCGATCGAGGAGGTGAAGAGGACCCGGCCCTCGTCGCGGGCGACCATGTCCCTCACCGCCAGCTTGCAGAGGTGGACGGTGGAGCGGACGTTGAGGTCGATCAGCCGCAGCTCCTTGCGCAGGTCGGTTTCGCGGGCGAAGTCGCCGCCGGCGCCGATCCCGGCGTTGAGGACGAGGACGTCGACGGCCCGGGCGGTCGCCTGGATCCGCTCGTGGAGGCGGACCACCTCCTCCTCGCGGGAGAGGTCGAGGCGGGTGCACTCGACGCTGGCGGTGAGCTGGTTCAGCTCCCGCTGGGCCTGCTCGATCCCGGCGTCCTCGGCGGTGATCAGGAGGTCGAATCCCTCTTCGGCGAGGACCTTGGCGAGCTCGAACCCGATCCCGCTCGAGGCTCCGGTCACGACCGCGAACGGCCGCCTCTGCTGCGTGCTCATACTGGTGCCCTTCCCTAGCTGTACGGACCTCTCAACTCCCCGTGGCCCGGGGTTACGAAACGAGCTCGATCACTTCGCGCTCGATCTTCAGGCGCTGCTTCGCGGTCATCCGGCCGTTGGCGCTCGGCGCCGGCCGGATCGTGTCGCCGTTGCGGAAACGGTCGAGGACGCGGGGGTCGATGTAGGAGGCGCGGCAGACGGCTGGGGTGTTGCCGAGCGCCTCGGAGACCTGGTTGACGGCGCGGGTGATCGCCCGTTTGGCGGCGGCCTCGGAGCGGGGTGGCTCCTCGCCGGCGAGGGCGACCGCGGCGAGCACGGTCCCGTGCCAGGTGCGGAAGTTCTTCGCCGTGAACTCCTCGCCGATCTTCTCGTGGATGTACTCGTTGATCTCGTCGGAGCGGACGTCGACCCATTCGCCGCCGGCGCGGTAGGCGAGCAGGTCCTCGGGGCCGCTGCGGCGCCGGTGCATCGCCTCGATCGCCCGCCGCGCGGCGGCATCGCGGATCGACTGCACCCGCCGCTGGCCGCTCTTGGCCGGGAAGTCGAAGACGACCTCGCCGCGCTTGACCGTGACGTGCTCGCGGCGCACGGTGGCGAGCCCGAAGCTCTCGTTTTCCTCGGCGTAGACCTCGCCGCCGACGCGGAAGAAGCCGAGGTCGAGGAGGCGGACCGCGCAGGCGAGCGCGCGCTCGCGCGGCATCCCCTGGCGGCGCAGGTCGGCGGTGACGACCCGGCGCAGCCTCGGCAGCTTCAGCGCGAATTCGCGCACCAGCTCGAACTTCCGTTCCGCCTGCCGCTGCTGCCAGCGCTCGTGGTAGAGGTACTGCTTGCGCCCGGCTTCGTCGTAGCCGGTGGCCTGGATGTGGCCGAAGGGGTCGGGGCAGATCCAGACCTCCTTCCAGGCGGGCGGGATCGCCAGCTGGCGGATCCGCTCCAGCGTCTCCTCGTCGGCGATCTTCTCGCCGGTCCCGTCCTCGAAGGAGAAGCCGCGGCCGCGGCGGACGCGCCGGATCCCGGGCCCCGCACAGTCGGCCCGGCGCAGGCGGCCGCGGCGGGGTGCGGTTGCGGTCGCGCTCACCCGGCGGCGCCCTGCAGCGCGTTCGCGACGCCTTCGAGGTCGGCGACGAAGCCGGCGAACTCGGCCTCGCGCTCGTCGTGCTCGCGCAGGCGAAGGATCGCCGAGGGGTGGATGGTCACCGCCGCGACGGGCGCCAGCGGCGACTCCAGCTGCCGTCCCCGGTCCTTGGTCACCCTCACCTTCGTCCCGAACAGCGAGCGCGCCGCCGTCGCGCCCATCGCCAGCACCGCCTGCGGTTTCACCGCCTCGACCTCCGCCGCCAGCCACGGCCTGCAGGCCTCGATCTCGCCCGCCCGCGGCGTCTGGTGCAGCCGCCGCTTGCCCCTCGGCTTCCACTTGAAGTGCTTGACGGCGTTGGTCACGTAGGCCGCCGAGCGATCGATCCCCGCCTCCTCCAGCGCCCTGTCCAGCAGCCGCCCCGCCGGGCCCACGAACGGCTCCCCCGCCAGGTCCTCCTTGTCCCCCGGCTGCTCCCCGACCAGCATCAGCTCCGCGGCTTTCCGCCCCTGCCCGAACACCGCCTGCGTCGCCTCCTCGTAGAGCTCGCACCCCCGGCACCCCTGCACCGCCTCCTCGAGCGCCCTCAGCGAGCGGGAAGAAGGCAAGAACTCCGCAGCACTCGGCATAAACCGCAGCTACCCAAGCGTGAGCAGGGGCGAAACCGAGCCCCCAAACCCTTAGAGAAGCACCATGCCCCCGCCCCTTCCCGCCGAGACCGCAAAAAGGGTTCCTGGAGCACCCTTTTTGCGGTCTCGCGATGATGATCGGTGGTTGGCGGCTCTTGCCGAGCGGCAGTACGGGTTGGTGGGGCGGTGGCAGCTAGTGGAGGCGGGGTGGAGTGGCGGGGCGATCAAAGGGCGGATTCGTCGCGGGCGCCTGCATCCTCTCTACGCGGGGGTGTACCGCGTAGGCCACGGGGTGATTTCGCGGCCGGGACGATGGATGGCGGCGGTGCTCGCTTCCGGACCGGATGCCGTTCTCAGTCATTGGTCGGCTGCAGCGCTCTGGATGATCCGGCCGAACTCGCGGTCGGTGATCGACGTCACCACGCCCCACAAGAGCAGGACTTGGGACGGGATCAAGAGGCACCACAAAGCGCTTCCGGCCGACGAGGTCGCCGTGGAGGAGGGAATACCGGTCACGACGGTTCCGCGGACGATTCTCGACCTCGCCGCCACCGAGCGGGTCGATGTCGTCGAGAACGCCCTCCGGGAGATGGAATTCCGCCAGCTATGGGATCGGCTCTCGCTTCCGGACCTGATCGACCGCTACCCGGGTCGGCGTGGGGTGCGGAAGGTGAAGCTGGCGCTCGAGCGGCTGGAGGAAGAGCCTTCCGGGCGCAAGCGCTCGCCCCTCGAGGAGCGCTTCAGCCCATTTCTTCGCCTGCACCGTCTTCCCTTGCCCCGCTACAACGACTGGATCCTCCTCCCGAACGGCAAGCGCTACCAGGTCGACTGCCACTGGTCCGGCACCGGCCGGATCGTCGAGCTCGACGGCTGGCAGGGCCACCGCACCAAGACCGCCTTCCGTGAGGATCGCGCCCGCGACCGCCGCCTGCGCGTCGCCGGCTACTCGGTCACCCGCCTTACCTGGAACCAGCTCGATGAGGAACCGGAGGCCGTCGCTGCGGATCTTCGGGTGCTGCTGGGCTAGACCCCGTTCGACGGCTCGATCCGGCAGCCCCGATCCGTAGCATTCGGGCGACCGATGCCGGAACCCGTCAAGCGCAACCAGCGCTACATGCCTGGGCTCGACGGGCTGCGCGCGATCGCCGTCATCGCCGTCATCCTCTTCCACCTCGGCGTCGACTGGGCCCCCGGCGGCATGCTCGGGGTCGGCGTCTTCTTCACCCTCAGCGGCTACCTGATCAGCGACATCCTGCTGAAACAGCTGAACGCCCGCGGCCGGATCGCGCTGACCGCCTTCTGGCTCGCCCGCGCCCGCCGCCTGCTGCCCGCCCTCTTCGTGATGCTGGCGCTCGTCGTCGCCTGGGTGACGATCTTCGGCCCCGCCCAGCCGGACCAGTTCCGCAAGGGGGTGATCTCGGCCGTCTTCTACGCCAACAACTGGGAGCAGATCTTCGCCGACGTCTCCTACTTCGCCCGCTTCGAAGCCGAAGGCCCGCTCGACCACCTCTGGTCGCTCTCGGTCGAGGAGCAGTTCTACATCGTCTGGCCGTTCCTGCTGCTGCTCGGCGCCAAGCTGGTCCGCGAGCGCCCGCTGCCCTCCGGCGTCCGCCCCCGCCTGGCGCTGCTGACGCTCGCCGGCGCCCTCGCTTCCTCGATCCTGATGTTCGTCCTCTACGAGCCCAGTCTCGACCCTTCGCGGATCTACTTCGGCACCGACACCCGCGCCGGCGGCCTTCTCTTCGGGGCCGCCCTGGCGATGGTCTGGCCGAGCCGCAAACTCAGCCGCCGGATCGCCCCGCAGGCTCGCAACACGCTCGACGCGATGGGCGCCGCCGGCCTCTTGGTCATCGCCCTGATGATCTGGCGCACCGGCGAACTCTCCGCCTTCAACTACCGCGGCGGCTTCGTCCTCCTCTCGCTGGCGACGGTGATGGTGCTGATGCCGCTCACCCACCCGGCCTGCCGCCTCGGCGCCTGGCTCGGGACGAGGCCGCTGCGCTGGGTCGGCGTCCGCTCCTACGGGATCTACCTCTGGCAGACGCCGGTCATCGTCCTCACCTCGCCGCAGGGCATCCACGGCGACGACACCGTCCGCAGCCTCCTCCAGGTGGCGGCGATCTTCGCCGTCGCCGCCCTCTCCTGGCGCTTCGTCGAGGAGCCGATCCGGCACGGGGCGATCGGCCGCTTCTTCGCCCGCCGCCGCGCCGTCGGCTGGAAATGGGAGACCTTCGCGCCGGGGATGCGGGTGGCGATCGCCGGCATGGGGATCGTCCTCCTCGTCGCCGCCGCCGGCATGGCGGGGGTCAACTCGACCGCCGCCGAAGGCGAAACCATCCGCGTCGAGCAGGCGCGGGCGGAGGGGACCACCAAGCCGCCGCCGCTGACCAAAGCGCAGGCGGAAGACTCGACCAAATCCTCCTGCAAAGCGGTCGTCCACATCGGCGACTCCACTTCCGAGGGCCTCGACGACGCCGAATACCTGCCTGAGGAAGGGGAGCGCATCCCCGCCCGCTACGCCGAAGTCGGGGTCAGGGAAGTCCACATGGAGGTCCAGGGGGCGACCTCGATCGAAGAGCGGTTCGAAGGCCACCCCAACGCCCAGGAAGTCGCCGCCGCCTGGAAGGCGGAAGGATTCGAAGGCTGCTGGGTGCTCGCCCTCGGCACCAACGAGGCCGCCGACGTCGCCGCCGGCTCCGCTGTAAGCGAGCGCGAACGGATCGAAAAGATGATGGCGATCATCGGCGGGGAACCGGTGCTGTGGGTGAACGTCCGCTCGCTGGTCGAAGCCGGCGACCCCTACTCGAAGGAAAACATGGAGAAGTGGGACGAAGAACTCGAAGCCGCCTGCGCCTCCTACCCGAACATGCGCATCTACGACTGGGCCTCCGACGTCAAAGACGACTGGTTCATCGAAGACGGCATCCACTTCACCTCGCCCGGCTACGCCGCCCGCGCCCAGCTGATCGCCCTGGCCCTGGCCCACGCCTTCCCGGAAAAAGGCGAAACCGAAGGCGGCTCGAAGAGGTGCGTCGTCAGCTGAGGCCGGCGATCTCGACCGGCTGGGGGTCCCCGGCCGGCTCGAAGCCCATGATCCGCCCGTAGAAGTAGAGCTCGGCTTCGAGGCAGCGGATGTTCGTCTCCGCCTTGCGGAAGCCGTGCTGCTCGCCCTCGAAGGCGAGGTAGGCGTGCGGGACCCCGTTCCGCTCCAGCGCCGCCGCCATCGTCTCCGCCTGGTTCGGCGGCACGACCTTGTCCTCCAGGCCCTGGAAGAGGATCACCGGCGAGCGCAGCTGCCGGGCGTGGTGGATCGGCGAGCGCTGGCGGTAGAGCTCGGCCTCCTGCGGATAGGGGCCGATCAGGCGGTCGAGGTAGCGGGACTCGAACTTGTGGGTGTCGCCGGCGAGCGCCTCGGCGTCGGCGACGCCGTAGTAGCTGGCGCCGGCGGCGAAGGCGTCGTGAAAGGTGAGGGCGCAGAGGGTCGCGTAGCCGCCGGCCGAGCCGCCGCGGATCGCCAGCCGCGCGCCGTCGGCGAGGCCCTCCTCGGCCAGGTAGCGCGCCGCGTTGACGCAGTCCTCGGTGTCGACCACGCCCCAGGTTCCGCGCAGCTTGTTGCGGTACTCGCGACCGTAGCCGCTGGAGCCGCGGTAGTTGACGTCGACGACGCCGATCCCGCGGCTGGTCCAGTAGAGGTACTCGCGACTGAGCGCCGGGGTCGCGTGGGAGGTCGGCCCGCCGTGGCTCTCGACGATCAGCGGCGGCAATTCCCCCTCCGGGGCCGAGAAGCCCGGGTTCGCAGGCGGGTAGTAGAAGCCGTAGGCGAGCTCGCCCGCGCCGGTCGGGAACTCGATCGGCCGCGGCCGCGAGACGAAGGCCGGATCGACCGGCTCCTCGCTGGAGGCGCGGACGACTTCGCTCTCGCCGCCGGCGACGTGGTGGAGGACGATCGCGGTCTCGCTCTCCGGGCTCGCCGCCGCGAAGGCAACCGCCTCGCCGCGCGAGGCCAGCACGGGGTAGCCGAAGGAGGTGTAGGGGAGGCCGAGGTCGGCCGGCTCCCAGCCCTCCGGCCGCAGGAGGAACAACCGTTCCTCGCCGCGCTCGCAACGCACGCAGGCGATCGCGCCGCTCTCGAGGAACGCGTAGGTGGCGCCGCCGAAGAGCCACTGGGGATGGGCGAAATCTGCTTCCTGCTCGGTCAGCTGCACCAGCGGCCCGTCCTCGCCGCTCAACTCGGCTCCGGGCTCGCGAGCCCGGTAGAGGTTCCACCAGCCGTCGCGGTCGGAGACGAAGTGCAGGCGCCCGTCGGGCCCCCACTCGGGCTGGAAGACCGACTCCTCCGGGCCGCCGGCGACGAGCCGCTCCTCGCCGGGGTCCCGCAGCGGCGCGACCCACAACTCGGTCCCGTCCCAGGGCATGTTGGGGTGGTCCCAGCAGGTCCACGCAAGCCAGCGCCCGTCGGCGCTGACTCGCGGGGAGGAGTAGAAGTCGCGGCCGCCCGCCAGCACCTGCGGCGCGCCGGAGCCGTCGAGCGGGACGGAGACGATCTCGTTCACCGGTTCGCCCTCGCCATGGCGTTCGCGCACGCAGACGATCCGGGCGCCGTCGGGGGTCGGGCGCATGTCGGCGTAGTGCAGCGCCTCGTCCCCGGCCGGCCGGGGCGAGATCGCCTCCGGCGCCTCGCCGAGCCGCAGCCGGTAGAGGCGCTGGTCGCCGAACTCGACGAAGACGAGAAGGTCGGGCCCGACCAGGCGCCAGGCGCCGCCGCCGTACTCGTGCGCCCGCGTCCGCACGTTCGTCCCCGCCGGCGTCACCGCCTCGGGCTCGCCCTGCGGCGGCCGCCGCATCAGCGCCACGCGGCCGCCCTCGTCCGGCCGGCCCTCCAGCCACCAGACCGCGCCGTCCCCGGCCAGCGCCGGGAACGCCAGCCGCCGCCCCGCCCGCGCCACAGTCTCCGCGTCGACCGGCGAAGACCAGGAGCCGTAGCCGGCGACGGCGGCCATCTATTCCCCTGCCTCGACCTCGCGCAGCCGGTGGGTGTCGACGTCGTAGACGAAGCCGCGAACGGTCTCGCGGTGGGGGAGGAAGGGGGAGGAGCGGACTCGCCGGATCGACTGCCGCACGTCCTCCTCGACGTCGCTGAAGGACTCGATCGCGAAGGAGGGGGCGACCCCGGTCGTCTCCTGCAGCTCGGTGCGGAAGCCTTCCTCGGTGATCTTCTGCATCCCGCAGTCGTCGTGGTGGATCAGCATCACCTCGCGCGTCCCCAGCCGCCGCTGCGAGAGCGCCAGCGAGCGGATCACGTCGTCGGTGATGATGCCGCCGGCGTTGCGCAGGACGTGCGCCTCGCCGTGGCCGAGGCCGAGGGCGGCGAAGACGTCGAGCCGGGAGTCCATGCAGGTGACGATCGCCAGGTGGCGCTGGGGTTCGACGTCGAGGTGCCGCTCCGCCAGGCCGGCGGCAAAGGTCTGGTTGTTCTCGAGCAGTGAATCGATCGTATCCATGGCGGGCAGCCTAGCCAGAGACCGTCGCGCGCAGGCGTTTCCGTGCCTGCGGACGGGGTAGCCGCGATGGCAGCACCGCAGACGACCGAAGAGGAAGAAGGAAGAAAATGGAGTCCACCACGACCGACAAGGGGATCTTCGGCGGCGATGCCTCCGGCACCCGGGAAGAGATCGTCGCCCTGTTGACCAAGGCCTACTGGATGGAGATCGAGACGGTGATGAGCTACCTCGCCGCCTCCACCAACCTCGACGGCGTCCGCGCCCAGGAGATCCGCGAGTCCCTGGCCGAAGACGTCGAAGAGGAGCTCGGCCACGCGAAGCAGTTCGCCGCCCGGATCAAGGAGCTCTACGGCGTCGTCCCCGGCTCCGAAGCCTTCGCCGCCGAGCAGAGCTTCCTGCAGCCGCCCGCGGAGCAGGTCGACGTCGTCCACGTGATCCGCGGCGTGATCAAGGCCGAGAGCGGCGCGATCGAGCACTACACGCGGATCGTCGAGGTCACCGACGGGGTCGACCCGGTGACCCAGGACATGGTGATCGCGATCCTCCGCGACGAGCAGGGGCACCGCCGCCTCTTCGAGGGCTTCCTGCGCGAGTACGAGTTCGAGGGCAAGGCGTAGCGCGCTTTTCCGATGCGCTACCTCCACCTCTGCGCCCACGAGCAGTTCCCGCCCGAGCAGCTGCTGCGCCAGGCGGTCGCCGCCGAGGAGGCCGGCTTCTCCGGGATCGGCTGCAGCGACCACCTGCAGCCATGGTGGGAACCGGGGGAGGCGGGGCACGCCTGGGTCTGGCTCGGCGCCGCCGCCCAGGCGACCGAGCGGGTCAGCTTCGGCACCGCGGTGACGCCGCCGGGGCCGCGCTACCACCCGGTGCTGATCGCCCAGGCCTGGGCGACGATGGAGCTGATGTTCCCCGGCCGCCCCTACCTCGGGGTCGGCTCGGGGGAGGCGCTGAACGAGGTGCCGCTGGGGGCCGAGTGGCCGACGCCGGGCGAGAAGGTCGAGCGGATGGAGGAGGCGCTGGAGACGATCCGCGCCCTCTGGGAGGGCGAGCGGCTCGACGGCGGCAGGCACTTCAAGACCGACCGCGCCTACGTCCACTCCCGGCCCGAGAACCGCCGGCCGCCGATCTACGTCTCCGCCTTCGGGCCCAAGGCCGCGGCAGTCGCCGCCCGCCAGGGCGACGGCATCTGGACCCTCGCCGATCCCGAAGCGGTGCCGGAGATCCTCGACGCCTACCGCGGCGCCGCCGAGGACGCCGGGCGGGAACCGGGTGAGGTGATCCTCCAGGCGGCCTTCTCCTGGGCGCCCGACGACGAGGCGGCGCTGGAGGGCTGCCGGGTCTGGAAGGGCGCGCAGCCGAAGGAGTTCTACCGCGACGACTGGCACGACCCGCAGGCGATGTACGAGGAGGGCGAGCGCCAGGTCTCCGACGAGGAATTGAAGGAGGCGCTGATCGTCGCCGCCGATCCGGAGACCCACGTCGAACGGATCCGCGAGGTCGAGGCGATGGGGGCAACCACGGTCGCCCTGATGAACAACTCCGGCGCCGATCCGCTGGGCGCGATCGACGTCTACAAGAGCTCGGTGCTGCCGCGCCTCCATGGCTCTGCCTGACCTCCAACCGGCGGTCGCCTAGGCTGCGCGCATGGCCACCGCCAACGACGTCCAGATCCGCGCGGCGAGCGAAGCCGACGTCGAGGTCCTCTACGACCTGATCGTCGAGCTCGCCTCCTACGAGAAACTCGGTGACGCCGTCGCCGGCACGACCGAGACCCTGCGCCGCTCCCTCTTCGAGCAGGAGGTGGCGGAGGCCCTGCTGCTGGAGACCGCCGACGGCGAAGCGGTCGGCTACGCGATCTTCTTCACCAACTTCTCCACCTTCGAGTGCCGCCCCGGCATCTGGCTCGAGGACGTCTACGTGCGCCCGGAGCACCGCCGCGGCGGCATCGGCCTTGCGGTGATGGAGCACCTGGCGGGAATCGCCGCCAAGCGCGGCTACGCCCGCCTCGAATGGTGCGCCCTTCAGTGGAACGAACCGGCGCTCGACTTCTACGCCAAGCTCGGCGCCCGCCGCCTCGACGACTGGCGGATGCTGCGCCTCGAGGAGGACGGGATCAAACGGTTGGCCGGGCGCGCCTGAGTAGCAGCTCGCGCTCGCGCTCGTTCCCGGTCATCCCGGCGGCGCGGCGGAATTCGGCGGCGGCCTCTTCGCGGCGGCCGGCTTTCTCGAGCAGATCGCCGCGGACGCTGGGGAGGAGGTGGTATCGCGCCAGCGCCGGATCGTCTTCGATCCGCTCCAGGAGCTCGAGCCCGGCCTCCGGGCCGAAGGCCATGCCGAGCGCCACCGCCCGGTTCAGCTCGACGACGGGGGAGGGGGCGATCTGGGCGAGGGCGTCGTAGAGGGCGGCGATCCGCACCCAGTCGGTTTCCTCGGCCTGGAGGGCGGCGGCGTGACAGGCGGCGATCGCCGCCTGCAGGCCGTAGGGGCCGAGCGGTCCCGGCAGCGCTTCTGCCAGCTCCAGCGCGCGGCGGCCGCGGACGATCAGCAGGGGGTCCCAGCGGCCGCGGTCCTGGTCGAGCAGCAGCACCGGGGCGCCGTCCGGCCCGCGCCGGGCCGCGCCCCGGGATGCCTGGATCTCCATCAGCGCCACCAGGCCGTGGACCTCGGGCTCGCCCGGCGCCAGCGCGGCGAGGATCCGGCCCAGGCGCAGCGCTTCCTCGCAGAGGTCGGCGCGGACCCAGTCCTCGCCGGCGCTCGCCGCGTAGCCCTCGTTGAAGACGAGGTAGATCACTTCCAGCACCGAGGGCAGGCGCTCCTTCAGCTCCGCGTTCCGCGGCGCCTCGAACGGCACCCTGGCGTCGCGCAGCGTCCGCTTCGCCCGGACCAGGCGCTGGGCCACGGTCGCCTCCGGGGCGAGGAAGGCGCGGGCGATCTCCGGCGTCGTCAGCCCGCCCAGCAAACGCAGGGTCAGCGCCACCCGCGCCTCGCGCGAGAGCAGCGGGTGGCAGCAGGTGAAGATCAGCGCCAGCAGGTCGTCGCCGATCTCCTCCTCGGCCGCCGTGAGCTCGGAGCGCTCGATCGCGAACAGCGCCCCGGCCTCGCGGGCGACCTCTTCGCGCTTGCGCTCGTAGGTCTTCTCCCGGCGCATGCGGTCGATCGCCCGGTTCTTCGCCGTCGCCATCAGCCAGGCGCCGGGGTTGTCCGGGACCCCGGCCTCCGGCCACGTCTCCAGCGCCGCCACCAGCGCGTCCTGCGCCAGGTCCTCGGCGAGGCCGACGTCGCCGGTCATCCGCGCCAGACCCGCGACGAGGCGGGCGGACTCGATCCGCCAGACCGCCTCGATCGCGCGCGTGGCCTCGCTCAAACTAGCCGCCGAAGTTCTCGCTGACGGCGTCCTGCACGTCCTGGGGGAAGTCCTCCATCTCGAAGACCCGCCGCACCTCGACCCGGCAGTTCCCGGCGGGGACGCGGCTGGCCCACTCCAGCGCCTCCTCCTTCGAGCGGGCCTGGATCAGCCAGTAGCCGCCGACGACCTCCTTCGCCTCGGCGAACGGCCCGTCGGTCACGCTTGCCTTTCCGTCGCCGTCGAAGCTGACGACGCCGCCCTCGCTCGGCGGATGCAGCCCGTCCAGCGACAGCAGCATCCCGGCCTTGCGCAGCTCCTCGTTGTAGCGGCCCATCGCCGCCACGGCCTCGGCCGTGGGGTTCCAGTCCTGCTCCTCGAGCTGCGGGTACATGAACATCATGAAGCGCATCGGGTCCTCCTCTGTCGCGGGCGGCTGTTCCGCCCTTTTACCCCAACGACGAACGGCCGGCGTCGAAATCGACACGCCCCGAGAAACTTTTCCAAAAGCCTCCGGCTAGCCGCGCGCGCCGTCCGGGTCATTACCCTCCCGCGCCCCCAGTTTCGCCGCAAAACCGCTGGGTAGGAAAACGCATCGGCAAAAGTAAGGAGGCGCGATTCGGGATGGCGGACATGAACGAGCGTGACGCGAAGTTGGTCCAGTACCTCAGCGAGGCCTACGGCAAGGAGCGCGAACTGGAGGCTGCCCTCCAGGCCCATATCGCGATGACCGTCAAAGGGCCTTACAAAAAACGGCTTCAGCAGCACCTGAAAGAGACGAAAGGGCACGCCAGACAGGTCGAGCGCCGGATCAAGAAGCTCGGCGGCGGCGGCCAGACCCTGCAGGGGGCGGTCGGCAAACTGACCGCGGCGGCGAAGGGGCCGCTCCACGCGATCCGCGGCAGCGGCGAGCAGGAGAAAATGCTGAAGAACGCCAAGACCGAGTACTTCAACGAGCACGAGGAGATCGCCACCTACCTCGCGATCGAGACCCTCGCCGAAAGGGTCCGGGACTCCGAGACGGCGAAGCTGGCGCGGGGTATCCGCCGCGAGGAGGAAAGGATGGCCAACTTCCTCCAGGGGCAGATCAAGTCGCTGACCGGAGCGGTCGCGCGGGAGGACATCCCCGCCGCCCAGCGCCGCAGCTCCAGCCCAGCGCGGAAAACCAAAAAAGCGGCGAGAAAACCGAGCCCGAAAAAGGCCCCGGCCAAACGCTCGAGCTCGAAAGCGAAATCGCCGGCGAAACGCTCCTCCAAAACGAAAAAAACCGGTGGCCGCAAAGGCCGTTCCGGCAGAAAAGCCGCGGCGAAGCGCTAGGAGGGACTGGCGGCCGAACGGCCGATCGCGAGCTCCTGGTGCGCCTCGGCATCTGAGGCGCCCTGGGGGCGGATCGCGAGCACGACGAGGTCGTCGCGCAGCGTCCCCGAGCTGCGGCCGACGGCGTCGGCGCGGAGACGCTCGGTCACCTCGTCGAGCTCGAGGCCGCAAAGGCCCTGCGTCATCTCGGCGAAGCTCTCGGGGCCCTGGTGGGAGCCGGACGGGCCGGCCTCGAGCCAGCCGTCGGTGCAGATGGCGAGGGTGTCGGTTGCTTTGAGGGCGCATTCGTGGCGCTCGATATTGGCCTCGCGCCAGGCGCCGAGCACCGAGCCCCCGCCGAGCAGCCGCGGCCCCTCCGGGCCGGCCAGAACCGCCGGCGGGTGCCCCGCCGAGGCGAGCGTCAGGTGCCACCCGTCCTCTTCGCGGCGCAGGCAGGCGAGCATTCCCGTCGCGAAGTCGTTGAGGCTTTCGCCGCTCAACAGCAGCTCGTTGACGCGGCGCAGGACCTCGTCGGGCTCGCCGATCTCCCGGGTCAGCCCGCGGACCGAGTGGCGCACCGCGACCGAGACGCCGGCGGCGGTGCTGCCCTTGCCGGCGACATCGCCGACGATGATCCAGCAGCCGTTCTCGCTCGGGATCACGTCGTAGAGGTCGCCGCCGACTTCGATCCCCTCGCCGGCCGCCTCGAAGACGACGGAGATGGCGAGGCCCGGCACCTCGGCCGGCCGCGGCGGTCGCAGGCCCCGCTGCAGGTTCTTCGCCACCCGGTCGCGCTCCCGGTAGAGGCGGGCGTTGTCGAGCGCCAGCGCCGCCCTTTCCCCCAGCTCGGCGAGGAACTCGAGGTCGCCCTGGTCGTAGCGCATGTCTCCGTGGGCGTGGAGGAAGGAGAGGGCGCCCAGGGTGCGGCCGCGGGCGATGAGAGGGACCACCGCCGCCGAGTTGTAGCCGGCTTCGTGCATCAGCTCCAGGTGGTCGGCGTTCTGGGAGACCTTGTCGACCACCTCGGGCGCCTTCAGGTCGCGCCAGACCATCGGCTGGTTCAGCCGCAGGACCTGCGCCACCGGGTGCTCGCCCGTGGGGTCGAGCGGCTGCTCGCGCCGGATCCGTTCCAGCCGCGCCGCCATCTCCGGGTTGGCGCCGGCGACGACGCTGTCGCCGTACCAGCCGTCGGGACGGCGGAAGTCGATCAGGCAGAGCTCGGCCAGCTCCGGCACCGCGGTGGAGACGATCGTCCGCGCCGTCTCGGTCGGGTCGAGCGAGCTGTCGAGGAGGCGGCTGGCGGCGACGAGGAACTCCTGGGCGCGCCGCCGCCGCACCTCGGCGGTGATGTCGCGGGCGACGACCGAGGCCCCGATCAGCCCTCGCAGCGGGCTGCGGATCGGCGAGACGGTGAGCGAGACGGCGATCCGGGCGCCGTCGGCGCGGATCCGTTCGGTCTCGTAGGTCTCGAGCCGTTCGCCGCGCTTGATCCGGTCGAGGATCACCATCTCCTCGTTCTTGTGGTCGGGGGGGACGAGGAAGGAGACGTGTTCCCCGATCGCTTCCTCGGTGCTGTAGCCGTAGAGCCGCGTCGCGGCCGGGTTCCAGGTGGTGACGATCCCGTCCAGGTCCTTGCTCAGGACCGCGTCCTGGGTTCCGCGCACGACCTCCGCCAGGTGCTGGCGGAAGCGCTCGGCTTCGGCGCTCTTCGCCTCCGCCCGGCGCCTGGCGATGAAGGTGCCGAGCTGATCGGCGAAGCTCGCCAGCAGCTCCATCAGCTCCTCGGACTGGGGGTTGAAGGAGGTGGTGTGGAACTCGGCCACCGCGAGGACGCTCTCCGGCGAGCCGGTGGGAACGGGAATCGCCAGCGCCGCCTCCAGCCCCAGCTCGGCCGAGACTTCGAAGCGCGGCGTCGGCGTCGGGTAGGACTTGTAGTCGGGGGCGAGGGCGATCTCCCCGCTGCCCCAGGCGTCGCCCGGCAAGCCGGTGCCCCGCATGAAGTCGATCTCGCGGCTGCGCCGCCAGAGCGGCCGCGCGTCGAGGTCCGGCGTGCTCCAGCCCGAGACCAGCCGCAGCGGATCCTCCATGCCGGTCACTTCCCACATCGCCCCGGCCTCCCAGCGCAGGAGGCTGGCGACGATTTCGAGGAAGCGGGGAGCCACCTGGTCGAGGGAGTCGCCTTCGATCAGGCGAGCCGCAAGCTCACGCTGGCTCCTCAGGTAGCGCCACAGCTCCAATTCCTGCGGCTCTTGCATCGGGGTCACTCTTGCACGCGGGCACAGCGGGCGCTCGTTGCGGCTGTTCCGCCCCGGGGTGACAAATTCCGCCATTTACTGTTTCCCCCCATTGGCCCAAGGGTAGTCAACCGTCCGACGGGCTTCGACAAAAGGGATAGACGGGAGACGCGAAATGTTTCGGTGTGACAACTGTGGAAGCGGATACTCGGCGCAGGCGGCGGCGTCGTGGACGTCGTGTCCCCGCTGCCTGGCTAAAGAGAGGGTGCAGGTGCCCCTGGCCTTCGAGCTCGGCTGGCAGCGGCAGCGGGGCCAGGCCGAAGCCGCCGCGACGCCGGCGGAGAAGGCTCTCCCTCAGCCCGCCCTGCGTTAACCCCCGCCGACGGGGTACTCGTGAGGTGACCGCAATCACCTGACGAGAACGAGGAGGGTCGCGATGTCCGACCGCCTGCAGGGAAAGAAGATCGCCTTCCTGACCGCCAACGAGGGGGTCGAGCAAGTCGAGCTGGTCGAGCCGCTGGAAGCGGTGCGCGAGGCCGGTGCCGAAGCCGAGCTGCTGGCGCCGGAGGCCGGCGAGGTCCAGGCCTTCAACCACCTCGACAAGGCCGACGCCTTCCCGGTCGACCGGGCCGTCGGCGAGGCCGACGCCGGCGAATACGACGGGCTGGTCCTGCCCGGCGGGGTCGCCAACCCCGACCAGCTGCGGACCAGACCGGAGGCGCTCGAGTTCGTGCGCGGCTTCTTCGAGGCGGGGAAGCCGGTCGGTGTGATCTGCCACGGGCCCTGGACGCTGATCGACGCCGGCGTCGCCGGGGGGCGCACCCTCACCTCCTGGCCGAGCCTGGAGACCGACCTGCGCAACGCCGGCGCCGAGTGGGTCGACGAGGAGGTCCACGTCGACCAGGGGCTCGTCTCCAGCCGCAAACCGGACGACCTCGAGGCCTTCAAGGCGAAGATCGTCGAGGAGTTCGCCGAGGGCGTCCACGAGGGGCAGAAAGCGAGCGTGAACTGATGCCGCCGCGAGGAGTGAAGAAAGGCAGCAAGCGCGACCGCCAGTACAAGCACATCAAGAAGAGCGAGAAGGAAGAGGGGCGCTCGGAGAAGCGGGCGGAGGAGATCGCCGCCCGTGCGGTCAACAAGGAAAAGGCGCGCTCGGGCGAATCGAAATCCTCCTCCCGCAGCTCGACCCGCGGGCGTTCGGCCAGCAGCCGCGGCGGCAAACGCTCTGGCCACGGCCCGGGCGGCCGCACCCGGGAACAGCTCTACAACGACGCCAAGAAGAAGGGCATCGAAGGCCGCTCGAAGATGAACAAGCAGGAACTCGAGCGGGCAGTGGCCGGCTCCAGCTAGGAGCGACCAGCGATCCTCAGGCCTTTCTAGTTCCGCCGCAGGGAAGAGCGGGAGGTGATCCCGAAGAAGTCCTCGCGGCTGCCGTGGCGGGCCTCGCTGTAGACGAGCTCGAGGCAGCCGCACTGGATCAGGGTCTTGGCGTGGTAGGTGATCACGCCGAGGCTCGCGTCCAGCTCCTTGGAGAGTTCGACCGGGCTGGCGATCCGCCCCTGCAGCCGTTCGAGGATTTCCACCCGCAGGGGATGCGACAGCGCCTTGATCAGTTCCTGATCGACTCGGTCCCGCCTCCGTGCCACGGGGAGAACCTCCCCGATCGGAAGCCTGCGGCCAAGCTCAATTCTTGGAGGATTCCGCAAACAGCGGCTCGAAATCCAGCTCCGCTATCGATTCGACCACCTGGGAGGCGCCCGCCTCGCGTAGCTCCGCCTCCGAGAAGCCGCCGGTGAGGACCGCCAGGGTGGGGATGCCGGCGGCCTTCGCCGCCTTCACGTCCCAGACCGAGTCGCCGACCATCACCGAGGGATCCTCGTTGCCGGCCTTCTCCAGCGCGGCGAGGACGAGGTCGGGGTCGGGCTTGGTGCTCTCGACGTCGGCGGCGGTGGTCCAGCCGTCGACCAGCTCGCGCGCCTCCAGCAGGTCGAGGTAGCGGTCCACCTCCTCCTGCTTGGCGGAGCTGGCGAGGATGACGCTGGCGCCGGCGTCGCGCAGCCGCTCGATCAGCTCCCGCGCCCCCTCCAGCGGCTCGACTTCGCCGATCAGCTCTCGGTAGGCCTCCGCCTCCGCCTCGCGGATCGCCTCCCCGTCCGCGTCTGCGGCCTCTTCGCCGATCAGGGAGTCGAGGATCTGGTCGCCGCCCATGCCGATATGGCGGTGGACCTTCCACATCTGAACCGGGTGGCCGTGGGCGTGCAGGGCCCGGTGCCAGGCGAGCGCGTGGTGGTAATTGGTGTCGACGAGGGTGCCGTCGACGTCCAGGATCGCGTTCAGCGACATGGATGCGGGGTACCCGGCTGAGGATGAAACATGTGCGGATCGGTTGCTCGGGCTGGGTCTACGACTCCTGGCGCCACGGCATCTACAAAGGGGTGCCGCCGGCGCGCTGGCTCGAACGCTACGCCGAGGTCTTCGACACCGTCGAGGTCAACAACACCTTCTACCGGCTGGTCAGGCGCGAGGCGGTGGAGGGGTGGGTGGAGCGCACGCCCCCCGGCTTCCTCTTCGCCGTCAAGGGCAGCCGTTACCTCACCCACATGAAGAGGCTGCGCGGGATCGAGCAGGGCCTCGCCCGCTTCTGGGAGCCGCTGGAGCCGCTGCGCGAGAGCGGCAAGCTCGGTCCGGTGCTGTGGCAGCTGCCCGGCAACTTCCACCGCGACGACGCCGTTCTCGCCTCGGCGCTGGAGCTGTTGCCGCCGGCCCGCCACTGTTTCGAGTTCCGCCACCCGAGCTGGTTCGTGCCGGCGGTGCGCCGGCTGCTGGAGGACCACGGCGCCTCGCTGGTGATCCCCCACGACGGCCGTCGCGAGCTGCCCGAGGCGCGCCCGGCCGGGGAAATCGCCTACCTGCGTCTGCACCACGGCGCCCGCGGCCGCAACGGCAACTACTCGAAGAGCGAGCTCGACCGCTGGCGGCGCCGGATCGCCGCCTGGCGGGTCCGGCGCGAGGTCTTCGCCTACCTCAACAACGACTGGGAGGAATTCGCTCCCCCCAACGCGATCTCGCTGCGCCAGGGGCTCTCGGTCCCGCAGCTGGCGTAGGCGGGCGGCGAGGACATCGGCCCAGCCGGGTGGCCGGGCCGATGTCGGTCGGCATCCCTCTTCTAAGAGGAGAGGCGCGAGCGGAGGAGATCCTTGCCCTGCTCGGCGCCCTTGCGGCTCGTCTCCTGCGCGCGACGGAAGAAGTCGGCGAGGTCGGAGTCGCCGTCGCGCTCCGCGTCTTCGATGTAGGTCTCGAGTCGCAGCACGTTGCTGAGGCACTGCTCGACGAACCAGATGACGTTGTAGTCCTTGTCCTTGGTGCCGGTGATGTGGCCGGCCTCTTGCGTCCCCATCCTCACTCCTTACGGTCGTTTCCGTTCATCCTCCGGGTACCCGGAGGGGAGGGCGGAAAACGAAGACGCCGAGTTTCGTGCCCGCCTGGCAGGGGTACCGGCCCAGCATGTACGTCATCCCGATTGTCCTGATCGTCCTGCTGGCGCTGATCGCGGTCGCCTGGTCGCCGATCTTCGCGCTGATCTTCTTCGTGATCGGCTTCGTCGCCTTCCTCGCCTACGCGGGGATGAGCCGGCGCGCCGACGAGAAGCTGGCCCCGCCCGAGCAGCCCGGGCGTCAGCCCCAGCACCAGGCCCAGGGCGAGACCGGCATGTGGGGGGAGAGGAAGTCCTCGTGAGCGAGACCGAGAAGGACCCGATCGCCGAGGAAGAGGCCGACGCGGCGGCTGCGGAAGCCGCGCGGATCGGCGGCCCCGCCCCTGAGGACCCGGTCGACGACCCCGCCCTGCGGCCGCTGGTCGAGAGCGGCGAGGGCGAGTCCGAGGGGTTCGAGCTGGCCGAGGCGGAGCTGATCGACAACGCCGAGCACGGCGACGAAAAGGGGTTTCCGAACCGGGACGCCCCGCCGCCGGAGGAGCCGACCGACACCGCCTTCGGCGAAGCGGACGAAGAGATTCCCCGGGACGCCGACGAGGCGATCCGCCGCGACGAGTAGGAGGTCCAGCCATGCCCCGCCGAGTGATCGCGATCGTCACCGACGACCTCCACGGTCCCGAGCCGCTGCAGCAGCTCCAGGCCAACGCCAACGGCGCCGGAGTCGAGGTGCGGGTGGTCGTCCCCGCCGTGGAGGCGAGCTCGTTGCAGCACACCCTCGGCGACGTCGAGGGCCCGCGCGAACGGGCCGAGAGCCGGCTGGAGCGGAACCTGGAGGCGCTGCGCGACGGCGGCGTCGCCGTCAGCGGCGAGGTGGGGGATCCCGACCCCGTGCAGGCCGCCCAGGACGCCCTGCTGAAAGAGCCGGCCGACGAAGTTCTGATCTTCGCCCACGCCGAGGGGCAGGCCGAGTGGTACGAGAAGGGCCTCTACGAGCGCGCCCAGGAATCGATCGAGCCGCCGCTGCGGCTGGTGGTCCTCGAGCACGCGGACAACGAGCCCGACCACGTCGTCGACGTCGAGGAGACCGGCCGCGGCACCGTCAACCCGATCGCCGACAAGGAAGTCGCCCGCGGCGCCTACATCCCCGGGATGACCCGCTCGGACCTGGCGGGGATGGTCGCCGGGATCCTCGGCACGATCGTCGTCGCGATCCTCGCCGCGGCGATCGCCGCCGGCGCCGGCCATGAGTCCGGCTGGGAAGCGGTGGCGATCCTGATTGCGATCGGCGTCGCCCTCGCCAACCTCGCCCACGTGGTCGGCCTCGGCATCTTCGAGAGCATCCGCTACCGCGGCGGCTTCGCCAGGTTCTTCCGCCGTCTCGCGCTGACGTTCACCCCGCTGGCGATCCTCGTCAACTTGGCGATCCTGGTCTTCGCCGTCTGAGACCTACTCGCCGCGCCGCGTTTCCGCGGTCGCCGGTTCCGAGCGGCGCAGGGCCTCCAGCACCTCCTCGGCCAGCTGCGAGCCGTCCTCGGCCCGCAGCGGCGTCGCGCTGACGCGGAAGACGACCGCGTCGCCGTCGAGCTCCTCCAGCGAGACGCTCGGCTTGTAGCGGGTGGGGACGGTGATCGCCTGCAGCAGCCGCTGCTCGATCTCGTGCGGGCTCGCCTGGGCCGGGAAGCGGACGCGGACGTCGACCTTGTCGGGCTCGCGCAGCGGCACGACGACGAGGCCGAGGAGGACGTTGTTCGGCACCAGCAGCCGGTCGGCCCCCTGGCTCAACGTCGTGTAGAAGAGGCCGAGCGAGGAGACCGTGCCCTCGAGCGAGCCGGCGAGTGCGCCGCCGACCAGGCGCACCCGTTCGCCGACCCGGAAGGGCCGCGTGCTCTGCAGGACGATGCCGGCGAAGATCCCGCCCAGGGCCTGCTGCGCCGCCAGCCCCAGCAGGACCGCGGTGAAGGCGCCGCCGACGGCGAGGGTGCTGGCGGTAACGCCGGCGATCCGCAGGGCGAGGATCACCACCGCCGACGTCGCCAGCAGGCGGATGACGAAGCCGGTGGTGCCGGCGGTGGCCGGGTCGAGCCGCCGGTAGAGGCGGGGGGAGAGGCCCTGCGCCAGCCAGTGCACGGCGGCGGAGCCGACGACGACGAGGACGACGACGGTCCCGATCCGGATCCACTGCCCGTACCCGGGCGCGATCTGGTGCCGGTGGCCGTAGACGAAGAGGGTGCCGGCGATCGCCAGCAGCGCCAGCAGCAGGCCGCCGAGCTGGCGCTTGGAGAACCGCGGCGCCAGCTCGTCGCCCAGCCCCAGCGAGTGCCAGGCGTGGCTGCGGGTCTCGAACAGCTCGCGGGGGAGCCGGGGGCGGCGCGGCGCAGGGGACATCGAGAAGCGGCTACCCGAGGGTCGGGACGCCTATTCCCCCATTTGGCCGGAACTCAGGCGGCGAGGGCGGCGAGGGCGTCGTCGCGGGTGAGGTGTACCGGGATCGAGAGCTCGAGGCCGGTGATCTCCAGCACCCGGCGGACCTGGTCGTTCTGGCTGCAGATGACCAGGGTGCGACCCCCCTCACCGCCGTCGAGACGCTGCCAGGCGCGGACGATGAGGGCGATCCCGGTGGAGTCGATGAACTCGCAGCCGGAGAGGTCGATGAGGACCGAGCCGGTGGCGTCGCCGAGTATCTCCTCGAGCGGAGCCTCCAGTTCAGGGGCGGTGCTCAGATCGAGCTCGCCGCGTACCGAGACGGTCCGGACGCCGTGCTCGAGATCTCCCACTTTCACCTCGAACGGGGCTGGGTTCACGGGACGATGCTAGCGCAGGCAGCCAACATTGCCGCACGGCGTTTTGCCGCCCGGCGGCAGGGGTAAGCAGGCTTTGTAGAAGAGGCGACGGTTATGCTCGCGCCTCTGGATCACGAGCCTCGGCGTTCCTGGGGGCAGGCTGGAACTTTTGAATACCTCAACCAACGATCGAACGGGGCTCCAAATGTCCCTCCCGGCCCGGGCGGAGAACGTGGCGGTCGTTCGCCACGCGCTAGCCGGCCTGGCGGAACGGCTGGGGATGGACGAGGCGTCGCTGGCGGACCTGAAGACGGTCGTCACCGAGGCCTGCATGAACGTCGTCCTACATGCCTATGCGGGCAGCGAGCCGGGGCCGCTCGAGGTCGAGGCCGAGAGCGACGTCGACGGGCTCACGGTCGTGATCCGCGACCACGGCACCGGGATCAGGCCGCGTCCCGACGTCGAGCGCCCGAGCCTGCGGATCGGGCTGACCCTGATCGCCGCCCTCTCCAGCAGCTTCGAGATCAAGGGCGGCGCCGACAAAGGCACCGAGATCCGCATGCACCTGCCGCTGCAGGCGCGCGAGGACGGGGCCGTCACGGGCTCCACCTTCGCCGTCACCGCCGACCCCGAGACCCGGATCCGGGTCGGCCCGCCGGAGATCGTCGGCCCGGTCCTCAGCCGTGCCCTCTCCGCCCTCGCCGCCCGCCAGGACATCAGCGTCGACCGGCTCTCGGACACGATGCTCCTCAGCGACGCGATCTCGGCCCGGGCGCCCCAGGGCTTCACCGACGGCCACGTCTCGCTCAGCATCGCCGAGCTGCCGGAAGGGATCGAGCTCAAGGTCGGGCCGATGACCCACGGCGGCGCCGAGCGCCTGCGCGCCAGCTTCGAGCTGCCCGAGGTCGGCGGCTCGCTGGAGAAGCTGACCGACGAGCTGCGGGTCGAGGAGGGCGACGAAGGCGAGTACCTCGTCGTCGCGATCTCCTCCTTTTCGAAGAACTAGGAAGACGCCGGCTGCGCCGGCACGCCTACTCGGCGTCGGCCGCGGCGCCGCTCTGCTCGGCGACCTCGGCGCGGATCCGCTCCAGCGTCCGTCGCAGGATCCGCGAGACGTGCATCTGCGAGTGGCCGATCCGCTCGGCGATCTGCGACTGCGTCAGATCCTCGACGAAGCGCAGCTGCAGGACGAGGCGCTCGCGCTCGTCGAGGTGGGGGAGGGCCCCCTCGAGGGCCAATTTGTCCTCGATCAGCTCGTAGCCGGCGTCCTCGTCTCCGACCCACTCGGAAGCCGGCGATTCTTCGGCGTCCTCGCCGCCGACCGGCCGGTCGAGCGAGAGCGGGCGGCGGTTGTGGTTCGCCTCGAGCACCTCGAGCACGTCCGTCGGGTCGACCTCGAGCCGCTCGGCGATCTCGCCGACCGAGGGCGAGCGCTGCAGCTGGACGGTCAGCTCGGCGATCGCTTTCTCCACTTCGGCCATGCGGTCGTGGAGGCCGCGAGGGACGCGGACGGTCCAGACGCGGTCGCGGAAGTGGCGCTTCAGCTCGCCGAGGATCGTCGGCGAGGCGAAGGCGGTGAAGGGGGCGCCGCGGTCGGGGTCGAAGCGGTCGATCGCGTTGACGAGCCCGAGGCTCGCCACCTGCAGGAGGTCGTCGAAGGACTCGCTGGCCCCGCGGTAGCGCAGAGCGAGGTTTTTCGCGAAGGGCAGGTAGCGGCGGACGAGCTCCTCGCGGATCGCCGGGTCGCGGTCTTTGACGAAGCGCGCCCAGAGTATGCGCTCGCTCGCCAGGCCCTCACCGGGCCCTGGGCTCGACTGGTCTGAGCTTTTCGGCGTCTCTTCGCTTTTCACAGCATCGATCGATTGAGCGGCGTTACCTGTCCAACGTGGCTGCCCTGGGAGCGTCAGTCCGAAGCTGTGCAGCGCGACGGCAGGGAACGGCCGTCACGGCAACGATAGCGGGAGGAGTAGATGGGCCAACGGCGGCGCCGCTCGGGCGGGGAGCGGCGCCGGTCGGCGTCAGGGGGCGCTCAGGAGGCGGGGGACTCGGACTTCGCTTCGGCGTCGCTCGGCGACTTGAAGTGGAGCATCACGACTTTGGCGAGCATGCTGTCCTCGTCGCCTGCCGCCAGCCGCTCGCTGGCCTCGGCTTGGATCTCGAGCAGACGCTCGAGGGTGCCCGCCAGGAGGTCCACGGTGTCTTCCCAGCCCTTTTTGTCGACGACCATCGGGGTTCGGCTCAGATGCCGATCCTCGAGCTCGTCCAGGGTGCCCTTGTCGAGCGCTTCCTCGACATCGTCGAAAGCGGACTTCAGCATCGCTCCCGACAGTCCTGGTCGCAGGCTCTTCGGCAGCCGGGACCATTCGCTGTCGGTGAGGAACTGGCGGCGGGTGGCGCGGTAGAAGTGCTCGGTGGCGCCGCGCCGCTGCTTCGTGTCGACGAGCTCGATGCAGTCGTATTTCTCGAGCACGCGGACGTGGTAGGCGACGAGGTTGAGGCTCTGGTCGAGTTGCTGGGCGAGCATGTTCGGGCTCGCCACCTTCTCGTTCAAAATGATCAGGATCTGCACCCGCAGGGGGTGGGCGAATGCTTTGGCGACTATCTGTTCGACGCCATCTTGCTTTTTCTTGGTCTTCGGCATGGCCTTTTCTCGGGTTGGTTCCAGGGGTGATGGCCGATACGAAGACTTTACACCTTGTCAATCAGGATTTTCACAACGCTCCCGCGTTTTCCGATTATTGACGAGTTTTACTGGTACGACCTTGATTGCTGGAATTGTTTAGAGTAAACATCAGTCAGTCAAATCTGACTGGAGCCGCGGGGGAGCGGCCCGCAATCGAGGGAGAGGGGAGGTGGACCCGTGAGGATCGAGACCGAGGAGCGTGTGGCTCCGACTGCCATCACCAAGGGCTCCTAAGCCTGGGAAGTCCTTTCGGGGACGGCGATCGCTCGTCGATCGCCGTTCCCGTTTCTCTGCGCTACCGGTCCAGCAGCTCGTTGCACCGGAGCGCCGCGCGGGTGGGGAGGACGAATTCCCCGCCATCGTGCAGGAGGCCGGCCGCGGTCAGTTCCCGCACCGCCCTTTCGACCGCGTCGCGCTCGGCGAAGCCGCTGCGATCGCTTCCCAGCTCCCGATTCAACTCCGCCAGCGTCAGCTGGGCTGGGTGGAGGTCCAGCAGCTGCCGCAGCACCGCGGACTCCACCCCCTCGTCTTCGGCCCAGGTGGTCTGGCTCACTCTAGATTCGTTCATTCGCGCCTCCCTGGCGTCAAGTCGGAGCGCCGTCGGATTTCTCTCCGGTTCCGCTCCGATCGCTTTCCCCTAGGCCGAGAACCTGCAGCGCCCATGGCGCCTCCACGGTGCTGCGGTAGAAGTGCTGCACCGAGCCCCTTGCGGGCCTCGTCCTGACCAGAGTTATCGCACGGCACTCGGCCAGAACCCGGACGTGGTAGCTGATGTTGCTCAGGGGCTGCCGCAGGCGGTCCGACAGCCCGCGGGGGCTGGCCGCCCTGCCGTCCGCCATCTCGCGCAGGATGCGACGGCGCAGCGGATGGCGCAGGGCGCGCAGCAGGTCCGTTTCCTCGTTGCGGTCGATCGGTGCCATGACGATCGCCAGTCTAGGAGAAACGGAAAGCTGTTGTCTGTAGGTCTTTTGTCTATGGGGCGCCGGCGTCCTCGCGCACCCCGCCCATCTCGGTGAACACGGCGGTGAAGCCGCCGTCGCCGCGCTTCTCGTCGGCGATCACGTGGGAGACGGCGTTGATCAGCGCCAGGTGGGTGAAGGCCTGGGGGAAGTTGCCCAGGTGCCGGCCCGACTCGGCGTCGAGCTCCTCGGCGAAGAGGTCGAGCCAGCCCGCCGCCCCGAGCAGGCGTTCGCAGAGCTCGCGGGCGCGTTGGGGCTCGCCGATCTCCGAGAGGGCGGAGACGAGCCAGAAGGAGCAGATCAGGAAGGTGCCCTCGCGGCCCTGGAGGCCGTCGTCGGTCTCCTCGACCTTGTAGCGGCAGACGAGCCCGTGCGCGGTCAGGTCGGCGGCGATCGCGTTGACGGTGGCGCGGACCCGCGGGTCGTCCGGGGGGAGGAAGCGGAAGAGCGGGATCAGCAGCAGCGAGGCGTCGAGGGCGTCGGTCTCGTAGTGCTGGCGGAAGACGCCGTCGCGGACGCCGCGCTCGAGGATCTCGGCCTTGAACTCACCGGCCTTGGCCTGCCACTCGCCGGCCAGCTCCTCGAAGCCGCCGAACCGCGCGAGGCGGGCGCCGCGGTCGACCGCGACCCAGATCATCAGCTTCGAGGAGACGTAGTGCCGGGGCTCGCCGCGGGACTCCCAGATCCCCTGGTCGGGGTGCGGCCAGGCCTCGATCGCCGCCTCCACCTGGTAGCGGATCAGCTCGCGCGTCGCCGCCGTGCCGCGCCCCCGCAGCGCCTTTTCGTGGACGTAGATCGAATCGAGCAGCGAGCCCCAGACGTCGTTCTGGCGCTGGTCGTAGGCGCCGTTGCCGATCCGCACCGGCTTGGCGCCGCCGTAGCCTTCGAGGTGGTCGAGCGTCTTCTCGGTGAGGTCGCGCTCGTGCCCGATCCCGTACATGATCTGCAGGTCCGGCCGGTCCTTGCAGACGTCGACGATGAAGCGCATGAAGTCCCGCGCCTCGTGGTCGAAGCCGAGCGTGTGCAGGGCCCAGAGGCTGAAGGTCGAGTCGCGGATCCAGCTGAAGCGGTAGTCCCAGTTGCGTTCCCCGCCCGGCGTCTCCGGCAGCGAGGTGGTGGGGGCGGCGACGATGGCGCCGGTGGGGGTGTAGGTGAGGCCCTTGAGGACGAGGGCGGAGCGCTGCAGGTGGATCCGCCAGGGGTGGTCGGGGAAGTTGCCGTCGCGCAGCCATTCGCGCCAGAACTCTTCGGTCGAGTCGATCCGCTCGAGCGCCTCGGGGGCGCTGCGGGGACCGCCGAGCTCGCCGTCGCTCCAGGTCAGGGCGCAGAACGCCGTCTGGTCCTCGCGCAGGGTGACGCGGCCCCGTGCGGCGCCTTCCTCGATCTCCAGGTGCAGGTCGCTGGTCAGCAGCAGCTCGGTCCCGTCGGCGCCGGTGGCGGTCGCTTCGCCGAGCTCGCCGCCGTTCCACCGCGCGCCTTCGGAGCCGTAGCCGAAACGGGGGATGCACTCCATCTCCATCTCGACCTCGCCGTCGATGCAGGTCATCGTCCGCAGCAGCGAGCGGTCGTTTTCGTGCTCGGTGGCCGGGCGCCCCCGGCGGTTCTCCTCGTCGCCGTCGGCGGCGGCCCAGTCGGCGATCGTCAGCGCGTCCTTGACCACCACCCAGCCGGTGTCGGTGACCCAGGTGGTCTCGATCACCAGGGTGCCGGGCGCGTAGCGGCGGGCGATCGGGACGATCACCCCCTTCGGCCGCAGCAGCATGTGGCCGGCGCCGCGGTCGAGCAGGGCCGCGAAGGCGCTGGGGGAGTCGAAGCGGGGGAAGCAGAGCCACTCGACGCTGCCGCTGAAGGAGACCAGGGCGGAGGTGTGGCAATCGGAGAGGAAGCCGTAGCTCCCGATCGGGGGAAAGCGGTGGTTCTGGGAGCTCACGGAGGGAGCCAAGCTACCAGCGGGCTACGCTGAAAACGATGAGCACGCCGTTCGCCCACGTGGACGCGGTCTTCGCCCCGGTCGAGGTGCTGCCGCTGTTGGTGGCGGCCGTCCTCTACGGCAAGCGCTCCGTCACCCTGGCCGAGCGGGGCCGGCCGCTGCCGCTATGGCGCCAGCTCTGCTTCGCCGGCGGGCTGCTGACGATGGCGGTGGCCCTGGTCTCGCCGGTCTCCCACGTCGCCGAGGAGCTGGTGATCGCCCACATGGTCGAGCACCTGCTGCTGGGGGACGTCGCCACCCTGCTCCTCGTCCTCGGCCTCACCGGCCCGCTGCTGCAGCCGATCCTGGCGATCCCGGTCTTCGACCGGCTGCGGATCCTCGCCCACCCGCTCGTCGCCTTCCCACTCTGGGTGCTCGACTTCTACTTCTGGCACATCCCGGTGTTCTACGACGCCGCCTACGGGGAGGCGGCGGTGCACGCGCTCGAGCACTCCAGCTTCGTCTTCTTCGGCTGCCTGATGTGGATGCCGATCTTCGGGCCGCTGCCGAAGCCGAGCTGGTTCAACGCCGGCTGGAAAGTCGCCTACGTGGTCGCCGTCCGCTTCGCCGGGGCGATCCTCGGCAACGTCCTGATGTGGTCGGGCACGGTGCTCTACCCGAAGTACGCCGCCGGCGAGGCCTACTGGAAGATCTCCCCGCTCGCCGACCAGAGCACCGCCGGCGTGGTGATGATGATCGAGGGGACCTTCCTCGGCCTCGGCCTGCTCGCCTGGGTCTTCTTCGAGGTCTCCCGCGAAGGGATCGAGAAGCAGCGCCTGCTGGACCTGGCGCTGGAGCGCGGGGTGGAGCTGGACGAGGCGCGGGCCCAGCGGGCGGTCGCCGCCGGGCAGGGGGCGCGGCTGGAGCGGCAGCTGACCGGCGCCGGGGGAGGCCAGGCGGGAGATGAGTGAGCTCGCCGAGCGGCTGCGCGCCTGGCTCGTCACCGGGCCGCTGGGGCGGGGGCTCTCCTTCGCGATCGACTTCGCCGTGGCGCTGCGGACGATGCTGGCCCAACGTCGCTAGGGTCGTCGCCCATGCAGACCACCCTGAAAGAGCTCCCCAACTCCCGCGTCGAGGTCGAGGTGGAGGTCGCCGCCGCCGACGTGGAGAAAGCGACCTCGCGCGCCGCCCGGGCGATGGCGAAGGAGATGCGGATGCCCGGCTTCCGCGCCGGCAAGGCACCGCCCTCGCTGGTGATCCAGCGCCTCGGTTTCGGCTCGGTGCTGCAGGAGGCGATCCGCGAGGCCCTGCCGGAGTGGTACGAACAGGCTCTGCTCGACGCCGAGGTGAGCCCGATCGGCGACCCCGACATCGAGATGGCCTCGGTGCCGGAGAACGAAGGCGAGCCGCTCGGGTTCAAGTTCGCGGTCGGGGTGCGGCCGGAGGCCGAGCTCGGTGAGTACAAGGGCCTCGAGGTCGGCAAGGAGGAGCAGGAGGTGCCCGACGAAATCGTCGACACCGAGGTCGAGCGGATCCGCGAGGGGTTCGCGCGGCTGGAGCCGGTCGAGCGCGAGGCGCGCGAGGGCGACTCGCTGCTGGTCGACTTCGAGGGCTTTCTCGACGGCAGCGCCTTCCAGGGCGGCGCCGCCGAGGACTACCTGCTGGCGCTCGGCTCCGGTCAGCTGATCGAGGGCTTCGAGGAGCAGCTCGTCGGCGCCAAGGCGGGCGAGGAGCACGAGGTGAACGTCACCTTCCCGGAGGACTACCAGGCCGAGCACCTGGCCGGCGAAGCCGCGGTCTTCAAGGTCAAGGTGAAGGAGGTGCGGGAGAAGGTCCTGCCCGAGCTCGACGACGACTTCGCCGCCGACGCATCCGAGTTCGAGACGCTGGAGGAGCTGCGCGACAGCATCCGCGAGAAAGTCGGCGCCGCCCTCGGCAGCCGCGCCGAGGAAGACTTCCGCGTCGCCGCGATCGACGCCGCGGTCGCCGAGGCGACGGTCGAGGTTCCGGCGGAGCTGGCGACGGCGCGGGCGACCGAACGCTGGGAGCGGATGGAACGGCAGCTGGCCGGTCGCGGCATGGACCCCAACCAGTTCCTGCAGATGCAGGGCAAAACCCGCGACGAGCTGATCGAGGAGACGAAAGAGGACGGGGAAAAGGAGCTGAAGCGCGAGGCGGTGGTGACCGCGATCGCCGAGGCGGAGGGAATCGAGGTCTCCGAGGCGGAGATGGTGGAGGCGCTGGAGCACAGCGCCGAACACGAGCGCACCACCCCCGAGAAGCTGCTCGAGCGGCTGCAGAAGAGCGGCCGCGACGCGATGATCCGCGAAGACCTGCGGGCCCGCAAGGCGATCGAGCTGGTCGCCGCCTCGGCCAAACCGATCCCGAAGGGCGAAGCCGACGCGCGCCAGGGGAAAGCCGAGGCGCGGGAGAAGCTGCTGGCGCCCGAGGAGGGGCAGAAAAAAGCCGGCGAGCTGTGGACGCCGGGCAGCGAATAGCCCCATCGGGCGGTCTCTATAGAGTGCGAGCCATGAGTCCTCTGGTCCCGATGGTGGTCGAGCAGACCTCGCGCGGCGAGCGCGCTTTCGATATCTACTCGCGCCTGCTCGGCGAGCGGATCATCTTCCTCGGCACCCCCGTCACCGACGACATCGCCAACCTGATCGTCGCCCAGCTGCTGCACCTGGAGTCCGAGGACCCCGACAAGGACGTCAGCCTCTACGTCAACTCGCCCGGCGGCTCCGTTTACGCCGGCCTCGCGATCTACGACACGATGCAGTTCATCAAGCCCGACGTGCAGACGATCTGCGTCGGCGTGGCGATGAGCATGGGGGCGCTGCTGTTGAGCGGCGGCGCCGCCGGCAAGCGGATGGCGCTGCCGAACTCGAAGATCCTGATCCACCAGGTCTCGGCCGGGTTCCAGGGTCAGGCGACCGACATCGAGATCCACGCCAAAGAGATCATCGACGTCCGCCGTCGCCTCGACGAGATCATCGCCCAGCACACCGGGCAACCGTTCGAGAAGGTCACCAAAGACACCGAGCGGGACTACTTCATGAGCGCGGAGGAGGCGAAGGAGTACAACATCGTCGACCGCGTGATCGAGCACCACTGAAGCGCGCCTCCGTCCTCCTCTTCGTTGCGCTGGCGTGAAGGCGAGGACCGCAGCTACTTCTACGCCCACATGTCCCGCCCGGCGCGTTTCCACCGCGGCCAGCGGGTGTGGGAGGGCGAGCGGATCGGCGCCGTCGGCGAAACCGGCAACGCCGCCGGCACCGGCTGCCACCTGCACTTCGAGATCCACGTCCACGGGGCCCCGATCGACCCCGAGCCGGCGCTGCGGCGCTGGGACCGCTACAGCTAGCCCTCCTGGCGCAGCGCCCGTTCGAACCAGAGGTCGGCTTTCGGGTTCTCGTTGTAGGCGGGGACTTCGCGGTAGCCGGCCGAGCGGTAGAGACCGACGGCGGGGGTGAGATAGTCGGAGGTGTCGAGGCGAACGGCGCCGCAGCCGTGTTCGAGCGCGATCTGGTCGAGCCGGGCGAGGATGCGCCGCCCGAGCCCGGTCCCGCGGTAGGTGGGCGCCACGTACATGCTCTTCACCTCGGCGACGTCGGTGTCGAGGTGGCGGACGCCGCCAAGGCCGGCCGGCCGGCCGCCGGCGAGGGCGAGGAGGAAGACGCCGTTCGGCGGCGCGAGGTCCGCCGGCGGCCCCTTCGCGATCTCCTCGTCGAGGTCGATCCCGGCCTCTTCGCGGTCGTAGACCAGGGGGCCGTCGGCCTCGCGCACGAAGTCGGCGTAGAGGTCGAGAACGCGCGGATCGTCGCGGTTGACCGGCTCCAGGGAGAAATTCACGGAGATGACGCTAACGCGTTGCTGAAATCCCCTGACGCCGGGGCCCTCAGACCCGCAGTTCGTAGCTGAACCACTCGCTGCGCTGGGTGCCGGTCGAGTCGTAGAGGCGCTGGGCGGTGTGGTTGTCTGGCGCGGTCGACCACTCGACGAAGGGGACGCCGCGCTCGCGGGCGACATCCGCGGTTGCCTCGATCAGGGCGCGGCCGACGCCCCGGCCCCGCGCCGACTCCTCGACGAAGAGGTCGTTCATCAGCACGCTCTCGCAGGCCTCGAGCGAGCTGAAGTGCCAATAGAGGCAGGCGTAGCCGACCAGGCGCCCGTCGTGGCGGGCGCCGAGCAGGAGGCCGTCCTCGCTCGGCGCCAGGAAGCGGCGGAAGAAGGCGCGGTTGCGCCCCTCGTCGATCTCCTCGACCTCGTAGAAGCGCTGGTAGGCGGCGATCAGCGGCAGCAGCCGCTCGAACTCCCCGACGGCGATCGGGGCGATCTCGACCTCGGCGGACACGTGTGCACGGTAGCGCCACGCAAGCCTGCGCTCATGTGCAGGGACAGCCGAGCCGATGCCGTAAACGACCCTCACGAACCGGTGCAGGTCCCTGTCTAAGCTTTGGGGCGCCGCCGGAGGCAAGAGATTCGTCCCGTTTAGGAGGGGATTCCGCTGGCACGTCCTTCAGATTCGAACGAGCAGCTCCTCTGCAGCTTCTGCGGCAAGTCGCAGCGTCAGGTGAAAAAGCTGATCGCCGGCCCCGGCGTCTACATCTGCGACGAGTGCATCGACCTCTGCAACGAGATCATCGACGAGGAGCTGACGGCGCCGCCCGCCTTCGAGCTGGAGAACCTGCCGAAACCGCAGGAAATCCACGACGTGCTGCAGGAGTACGTGGTCGGCCAGGAGGCCGCCAAGCGCTCGCTCGCAGTCGCCGTCTACCACCACTACAAGCGGGTCCAGATCGCCCAGTCCGAGGAGACCGAGGTCGAGCTGCAGAAGTCGAACATCATGATGCTGGGCCCGACCGGCTGCGGCAAGACGCTGCTGGCGCAGACCCTGGCGCGGATCCTCAACGTCCCCTTCGCGATCGCCGACGCGACCGCTCTGACCGAGGCCGGCTACGTCGGCGAGGACGTCGAGAACATCCTCCTGAAGCTGATCCAGGCCGCCGACTTCGACGTCAAGAAGGCGGAAACCGGGATCATCTACATCGACGAGATCGACAAGATCGCGCGCAAAGCCGACAACCCCTCGATCACCCGCGACGTCTCCGGCGAAGGCGTCCAGCAGGCGCTCCTGAAGATCCTCGAGGGGACGACCGCTTCCGTGCCGCCGCAGGGCGGGCGCAAGCACCCCCACCAGGAGTTCCTGACGATCGACACCACCAACATCCTCTTCGTCTGCGGCGGCTCCTTCGCCGAGCTCGACAAGGTGATCGAGCGCCGCGTCGGCGACCGCGGGATCGGCTTCGGCGCCGAAATCTCCTCCCGCGAGAAAAAGGACGCCGGCGAGTGGTTCGAGCAGGTGCTGCCCGAGGACCTGGTCGAGTACGGGCTGATCCCCGAGTTCATCGGCCGCCTGCCGGTGATCACGGCGATCCACCAACTCAGCCGCGACGACCTGACCACGATCCTGACCGAGCCGCGCCACGCCCTCACCCGCCAGTTCCAGCGCTTCTTCGAGTTCGACGACATCGAGCTCGTCTTCTCCGAGGACAGCCTGGAGGCGATCGCCGACAAGGCCCTGGAGCGCGAGACCGGCGCCCGCGGCCTGCGCTCGATCCTCGAGGAGACCCTGCTCGACGTCCAGTTCGAGCTGCCCTCCCGCCGCGACGTCACCAAGTGCGTCGTCACCAGGGAGACGATCACCGAGGGCCGCCGTCCGACCCTGGTCACCGAGGCCGTCCAGCAGGACATCGGCCCGGCCGACGAAGGCCTCACCGAAGAAACCGCATAACCCTTCCGACTTTTGCCCCACCCCAGTGGGGACAAAGTCGGAAGCGGCTATCTAGACTCGGCGCGTGGACGCCGGGCAGCGGAAAAAGCTGGAGGAAACGACGCGGTACGACCCGACCGAGATCGAGGCGCGGATCTTCGCGGAGTGGATTGAGGGGGGGTATTTCCACCCGGATGCGGAGGGGTCGGCGGAGGAGAACTTCTCGGTGGCGATCCCGCCGCCGAACGTGACCGGGGCGCTGCACATGGGGCACGCGCTGAACGGGTCGATGCAGGACGCGCTGGTGCGGATGAACCGGATGCGGGGGCGCAACACGCTCTGGATCCTCGGCACCGACCACGCCGGGATCGCCACCCAGGCCGTGGTCGAGAAAGAGCTGAAGAAGGAAGGGGTGAGCCGCCACGACCTCGGCCGCGAGGCCTTCGTCGAGCGGGTCTGGGAGTGGAAAGCCGAGTACGGCTCGCGGATCGTCGAGCAGTACAAGCGGCTCGGCGCCTCCTGCGACTACGAGCGCGAGCGCTTCACCCTCGACGAGGGCTACGTGAAGGCGGTCTACCGCGTCTTCAAGCAGCTCTACGACAAGGGCTACATCTACCGCGACAACTACATGGTCAACTGGGACCCCGGTTCGCACTCGGCGATCTCCGACCTCGAGGTCGAGAACCGCGAGGTCGAGGACGCCCTCTATTCGATCGATTACCCGGTCGAGGGCTCCGAGCGGGTGCTGACCGTCGCCACCGTGCGGCCGGAGACGATGCTGGCCGACACCGCCGTCGCCGTGAACCCGGGGGACGAGCGCTACGCCGACCTCGTCGGCAGGTTCTGCGTCCTGCCGCTGGTCGGGCGCCGGATCCCGATCATCGCCGACGAGCACGTCGACGTCGAGTTCGGCACCGGGGCGCTGAAGATCACCCCCGGCCACGACCCCAACGACTTCGAGATCGGCCGCAAGCACGGGCTCGAGGAGATCGGCGTGATCGGCCCCGACGGGCGGATGACCGAGGAGGCGGGCGAGTTCGCCGGCCTCACCGCGGCGGAGGCGCAGGAAGCGGTCGTCGCGGCGCTGCGCAGCGAGGGCCGGCTCCGCGCCGAGGAGCCCTACACCCACTCGGTCCCCTTCTCGCACCGCTCCGGCGAGCGGATCGAGCCGCTGATCTCGCTGCAGTGGTTCTGCCGCATGGACGAGCTGGCCCGGCCGGCGATCGAGGTCGTCCAGCGCGACGAAGTGAGGATCGCGCCGTCGCAGTGGAAGCGGGTCTACCTCGACTGGATGCGGGAGATCCGTCCCTGGTGCATCTCCCGCCAGCTCTGGTGGGGGCACCGGATCCCGGTCTGGTACTGCGACGCCTGCGAGGAGACGATCGTCGCCGAGTCCGAGCCCGAGCGCTGCGGAGCCTGCGGCGGCGAGCTGCGCCAGGAGGAGGACGTCCTCGACACCTGGTTCAGCTCGGCGATCTGGCCTTTCGCCACCCTCGGCTGGCCCGACGACACCCCCGAGCTGCGCGCCTTCTACCCGACCAGCTTCCTGACCACGGCACGGGAGATCCTCTTCCTCTGGGTGGCGCGGATGATCATGACCGGGCTCGAGTTTCCCGGGGCGATCCCCTTCCGCGACGTCTACGTCCACTCGGTGATCCAGGCCCGCGACGGCCGCCGGATGTCGAAGAGCCTCGGCACCGGGATCGACCCGCTGGAGGAAATCGACGTCCACGGCGCCGACGCGCTGCGCTTCGGCCTGCTGGCGATGTCCTCGACCCAGGACGTGCGCTTCTCCGACGCCAAGGTGCAGCAGGGCCGCGACCTCGCCAACAAGCTTTGGAACGCGAGCCGGCTGATCCTCCTGAACGCGGCCGAGGCCTCGCCGGCGCCGCGGCCGACCTGCGTCGAGGACCGCTGGCTGCTCTCGCGGCTGGAGCGCACGGTCGCCTCGGTGACCGGGAAGCTCGAGACCTACGACTTCGCCCACGCGGTCGGGGAGGCCTACTCGTTCTTCTGGCGCGACCTCTGCGACTGGTACCTGGAGATCGTCAAGCCGCGGCTCTACGACGGCGAGGAGGAGGTCGCGGCGACGCTCCTCTACGCGCTGGAACGGGTGCTGGGCCTGCTGCACCCGCTGATGCCCTTCGTCACCGAGGAGATCTGGAGCTACCACCCGGCCCGCCAGGGGCACCTGGCGGTGCACTCGTTCCCGGGCGCCGACGAGTCGCTGATCGACCCGGCCGCCGAGGACGACGTCGAGGGCGGGATCCGGCTGACCCAGCGGCTGCGTGCCTGGCGCGACCTCGCCGGGGTGCCGGCGGGGAGCGTCCTCAGCGGGTTGCTCGACGGGGTGAGACCCCCCAACTTCGTCGGACGCCTCTCGAGGTTTGAGTTCGCCGATGCGATGGCCGGGGGTTCACCGGAGGCGGTCGCGTCGGTAGGCCCGATCCGGATCCTGCCTTCCAACCAGCTCGATGCCGCCGCTGTCACCGAGCGCCTCGACAAGCGCCGAGAGGAACTGCAGGCCGAGGTCGAGCGCGGCGAGCGCAAACTCGGCAACGAGAAGTTCGTCGCCAAGGCTCCGTCCGAGGTGGTCGAGGAGGAGCGGGGAAAGCTGGAGCGCTACCGCAACGAACTCGCCGAGCTGACCTGATCGACTCCGACGCATATCTGGACTCGCTGGAACCGGTCGGCTGGCGGCTCGGGCTCGAGCGGATGCGCAAGCTGACGACGGCGCTCGGCCTGCCGCAGCACCGCTTCGCCTCCGTCCATGTCGTCGGGACCAACGGCAAGTCCTCGGTGACGCGGATGACCGCGGCGCTGCTGGAAGCGCACGGCCTCCGCGCCGGCGCCTCCGTCTCGCCCCACACCGAGCGCTGGTCGCAGCGGACGCTGGTCGGCGGTGAGGAGATCGAGCCGACGCGCTGGGCGCAGGCGGTCGAGCAGGTCGCCCGCGCCGCCGAGGGAGTGAACCGCAGCCTCGAGGAGGGGGAGGCGGTGACCCAGTTCGAGGCCGCGACCGCGGCGAGCTTCGTCGCCCTGGCCAGCGCAAGGGTCGAGGCGGCGGTGATCGAGGCCGGCCTCGGCGGCCGGCTCGACGCGACCAACACGATCCCCTCCAAGGTCACCGTCCTCACCTCGATCGGCCTCGACCACACCGAGTGGCTGGGGGAGACCGAGGCTGCGATCGCGGCCGAGAAGATGGCGGTGCTGCGCGACCAGACGACCCTGGTCCTGGGCGAGGTCTCCGCCGAGGTGGGGGAGCTGGCCGAAGCGACGGCGCGGGACCGGGGGGCGCACCTGGTCCGGGCGCCGGCCGATCCGGGGGCCGCGGTGCGGCTGCGGGCGCCGGGGGAGTTCCAGCGCCGCAATTTCGCGATCGCCCGGGTTGCGGCCGAGGCGTTCCTCGGCCGCCCGCTCGAGCCCGATCGGGTCGCAGCGGCCGCCGCCGCCGTCACGGTCCCGGGGCGCCTGGAGCAGATCGCCGAGCGCCCGCCGGTCTTCCTCGACGCCGCCCACAACCCCGCCGGCGCCGCGGCCCTGGCGCGCTCGCTGCCGGCGCTCGCCGAAGGCAGGGGCGTGGTCGCCGTCCTCGCCGTCCTCGCCGACAAGGACGCGGCGGCGATGGTCGCGGCGCTGGCGCCTGTCCTCGACCGCGCCGTCTGCACCGAGTTGCCAGCGAGCGCCCTGGAAGGACACGGCCGCCCCGGCGCCCGCTCGCGCCCCGCGGCGGAGCTGGCCGCCGCCTGCGAGGCGGCGGGCTTGCAAGCCGAGGCCGAGGCCGATTTCGGCTCGGCGCTGGCACGCGGCAGGGCGCTGGCCGCGGAGGGGCCGGAGGGCCTGCTCCTCGTCGCCGGTTCCCACTATGCAATCGCCCCCGCACGGGCGCTGATCGCGGCTTGACTGTGCGAGGATTCGGGCATGGATCGCCCTCGCAGCGCCGGTTCCGAACTGCTCTCGATGATGGGGCTCGTCGCCGCCGTCGTCGCGATCGTGATCCTCGTCTTCTTCGGCGTCGGCTACCTGTTCGGAAGGCTTTTCCTCTAGCGACAGGGTTAGCGTCGCCCACGGCGAAGTAGACTGCCGCCCCCTCGGCGCGCCCCCAGCCACAAATCTTGCCTATGCCTCTAGCGATCTTCGGCATCACCAACGACGGCCTCAATCTGGTCGCCACCCTCTTCCTGCTGATGCTGGTCGTGCTCTGGCTGGCGCTGATCGTCTACACCTACCTCGACGCCCGCCGCCGCATCTCCGACCCCTTCCTCGTCGCCTGCGCCACCGTCGCCTCCTTCTTCCCCTTCATCGGCACCGCCGTCTACGCGATCGTGCGGCCGCCGGAGTACCTGGAGGACGCCCACGAGCGCGAGCTGGAGATCAAGGCCGCGGAGCTGCGGGTGCGGCAGCTGCGCGACCAGAGCTGCCCCAACTGCGAGTACCCGGTCGAGAAGAACTACCTGCGCTGCCCCAACTGCCAGCAGCGGCTGAAGGACCCTTGCCCGAGCTGCGGCAAGCCGGTCGACCCTCGCTGGGGGCTCTGCCCCTACTGCGAGACCAGCCTCGGCGGCGGCGAGCGGGCGCGCCGCAAACGTAGGAACCCCGAAGAGCGCCCGCCGCAGCAGCGCCAGGCGCCGCCGCGCCGCAGGAAAGCGCCGCCGGAGGCGGAGCAAGGGGACTCGGAAACCAAAGAGCAAAGGAGCCCCCGCCGTGAGCCGGACCCTGATCCTCGTCAAGCCTGACGCCTTCGAACGCGCCCTCACCGGCGAGGTGATCGCCCGCTTCGAGCGCAAGGGGCTGCGGATCGCCGCCCTGAAGTCGATGCGCGCCAGCGAGGAGACCGCCAACGAGCACTACGCCGAGCACTCCGACAAGCCCTTCTTCGGCGAGCTGGTCTCCTTCATCACCGGCGGCACCCTGGTGGCGATGGTGCTGGAGGGCGAGGAAGCCGTCAAGGCGGCGCGTCAGCTGATCGGCGCGACCAATCCGGTCGAGGCCGCTCCCGGCTCGATCCGCGGCGACTTCGCGCTCGAGGTGACCTTCAACATGGTCCACGGCTCCGACTCCGAGGAGTCGGCCGAGCGCGAGATCGGGATCTGGTTCCCCGAGCTCTCCTGACGGACCTCTCCTGAAGCTGGTCCTCGCATCCGGATCCCCGCAGCGGCGGGAGATCCTGCAGAAGCTGGGCCTCGAGTTCGAGGTCCTCGTCCCCGGGGTCGAGGAGCTGACCCGCGGCGATCCCGAGCAGCTCGTGGTCGAGAACGCGCGGCGCAAGGCGGCGGCGGTGCGAGGCGAGCTCGTGATCGCCTGCGATACCGACGTCGTCCTCGACGGCGAGGTCCTGGGCAAGCCGGAGAACGCGGAGGAGGCGCGCGCCTACCTCGACCGCATGTCCGGCCGCGCCCACACGGTGATGAGCGGACTGGTGGTCGTCGCGGACGGCGAGGAGCGGAGCGGGCTGGAGAAGACCGAGGTGGTCTTCAGGCGACTCTCCGCGGAGGAGAAGGAGCGCTACGTCGCCTTCGGCGAGTGGCGGGGTCGCTCGGGCGGCTACGCGATCCAGACCCTCGGCTCCTCGCTGGTGGAGCGCCTGGAGGGCAGCGTCTCCAACGTGGTCGGGCTACCGGTCGGCCTGCTGGCGGAGCTGGCACCCGCTCTGTTCGAGCAGCGGTGAGCCGGACCCCCTACCGCGGCTGACGACACCCAGCGTGCAGCCCCTGCAAAGCCGGATTTTGCGGCTCTGCGATGATTTGCGGCCTGGAAGGTCGAATCGATCCGCAAAGGGCTTGTGATTGGGCATGCTCAGTCGTTTGATCCGCCTCGGTGGCCGCGACATGGCCGTCGACCTCGGAACCGCAAACACGCTCGTTTACGTGCGCGGGCGCGGAATCGTCCTCTCGGAGCCCTCGGTGGTCGCGATCGACTCCCTCAGCGGCCAGGTCCACGCCGTCGGCGTCGAAGCGAAGCGGATGCTGGGTCGGACCCCGGGGACGATCACCGCGATCCGGCCGCTCAAGGACGGGGTGATCGCCGACTTCGACGTCACCGAGCAGATGCTCCGCCACTTCATCATGTCCGTCCACTCCAGCCGCTTCGCCCACCCGCGGGTGGTCGTCTGCGTTCCCTCCGGCGTCACCGGAGTCGAGAAGCGCGCGGTCGAGGAGGCCTGCCTCTCGGCCGGCGCCCGCCAGGCCTACCTGATCGAGGAGCCGATGGCGGCGGCGATCGGCGCCGGGCTGCCGGTGGCCGAGCCGACCGGCTCGATGATCGTCGACGTCGGCGGCGGCACCACCGAGGTCGCGGTGATCAGCCTCGGCGGCATCGTCGTCTCGCAGTCGATCCGGGTCGGCGGCGACGAGCTCGACGAGGCGATCGTCGCCCACTGCAAGCAGAACTACAAACTGGCGATCGGCACCCAGACCGCGGAGGAGGTGAAGCTCGAGGCCGGCTCGGCCTCGGCGCTGCCGGAAGAGGTGCGGACTGAGATCCGCGGCCGCGACCTCGTCTCCGGCCTGCCGAAGACGATCGAGCTGACCTCGGAGGAGGTGCGGGGGGCGCTGGAGGAGCCGGTCAGCCACATCGTCGCCGCGGTCAAGGAGACGCTCGACCGCACTCCCCCGGAGCTCGCGGGTGACATCATGGACCGCGGCATCACCCTGGCCGGGGGCGGCGCGCTCCTGCAAGGCTTGGAGCAGCGCCTGCGCGACGAGTGCCAGATGCCCTGCCAGCTGGCAGAGTCGCCGTTGACGTGCGTGGCGGTCGGCTCGGGCATCTCGCTCGAGGAGGTCGAGACGATCCACCGCGCCGGTCGGAACAACGGAGCGCGACCCCGGCGCTAGCCGGCCGCAGCCCCAATGCGAACCACCCGAGAACTTAGGTCCACAACGTGTATCGAAAGCAAGTACGCCGCCGCCGGGCGGTGCTCGCGCTGCTGATAGTCGGCTCCTTCGCCCTGCTGACCCTCACCTACGGGCAGGGGTCCAACGGCATCCAGCGCGGCGTCAGCACCGTCTTCAACCCGATCCTCTCGGTCGCCGACCGGGCGCTGAAGCCCGCTCGCGACCTCGTCAACTGGTTCGACGAGACCTTCGACGCCAAGGGCCGCAACGCGCGCCTGCACTCCGAACTGGAAGCGGCGCGCGAACAGGCGGTGGGGGCGAAGGCGGCGCTGGAAGAAAACGAACAGCTGCGCAAGCTGGTCAAGCTCGACGACGGCGGCGCGATCCCGGGCGGCTACACCGAGGTGACCGGCCGCGTGATCGGGCGCTCGCCCACGGTCTGGTTCGCCGACGTGACGATCGACGTCGGCTCCGGGGACGGGGTCGAGGTCGACGACCCGGTCGTCAACGGCGACGGGCTGGTCGGCAAAGTCTCCGCCGTCACCGGCGGCTCGGCGCGGGTGACGCTGATCGCCGACCACTCAAGCGCCGTCGGGGCGAAGATCGTCCCCGAGGGCGCCCAGGGGGTCTTGAAGCCTTCGGTCGGCGATCCCGGGGACCTCATCCTCGACTTCCTCAGCTCCGAAAAGCTGATCGGCAAGGGCCAGGACGTCGTCACCTCGGGCTGGCGCGGTCAGGGGATCGAATCGGACTACCCGCCGAACCTGCCGATCGGCGAAGTCGTCGAATCCCCGCTGCTCGAGCAGGAGGCCCAGCAGCAGGTCCACGTCCGCCCCTTCGCCGACCTGCGCGACTTAGACATCGTTCAGGTCCTGACCGGAGGATCTCGCGGGTGATCCTCACCCCCAACATCCTCGCCCGCCTGGTCGCGATCCTCGTCGGCGGCGTCATCCTCCAGCTCACCTTCTTCTCCCGGGTCGCCCTCTTCCACGTCAGCCCCGACCTGCTGCCGGCGCTGGTCGTGGTCCTCGGCCTCCTCGGCGGCTCCCTCACCGGCGCCGTCTGCGGCTTCTCGGCCGGCTTCCTGCTCGACTGCCTGCTGATCGTGCCGCTCGGCGGCGGCTCGCTCGTCCTGCTCGCCGTGGGCTACCTCGCCGGCCTCTTCCGCGAGCGCTTCGAGATCCACAGCCCGCTGGTGCCGCCGCTGCTCTGCATGGGGCTGACCCTGTTCGCCGAGCTCGGCTTCGGCGCGGTCGAGCTGATGCTGGGCCTCGACGCGCCGGTCAGCACCCTGGTCATCCGCGACATCCTGCTGAAGAGCATCTTCGCCTTCTTCGGCGGCTGGGCGATCTACGTCGGGGCGCGGCGGGCGCTGCGGCCGGCCCTGGTCGAGGAGCCGATGGCGCGGCGCCGCAGGCGACCGTCGTGGTCGGGGGCCTAGGGCCTTGTTCGCGCGCAACGACCACATGCCCAAGGGCAGCCGCCTCTCGCTCCGCGTCGCCGTCGTCGGCGGCGTCGGGATGGTCCTCTTCGCGGTCCTCTTCTTCCGCCTCTGGAACCTGCAGATCATCTCCGGCGACAAGTACCTGGCCGAAGCCAAGAACAACCGCACCCACGAGTTCAAAGTGATCGCCCCCCGCGGCGACATCCTCGACCGCAACGGCGAAGTCCTGGTCGACAACCGCACCAGCCTGGCGCTGCAGCTGAACCCGCAGAAACTCCCCGGAGATGCGGCCGAAGAACGGGCCGAGCTGACGCGGCTGGGGGGCCTGGCGCACATGTCCCTGCGCCAGGTCCGCCGCACGATCGAGGAAGGCGAAGAAGTCGCCGCCGGGGCGCCGGTGACGCTGCGCCGGGACGTCGGCTTCGACCTCGTCGCCTACGTCGAAGAAAACCAGGACGAATTCCCCGGGGTGGCAGTCCAGCGCGTCTTCGTCCGCCATTACCCCGACGGGTCCCGGGCCGCCCACATCCTCGGCAGCGTCGGCGAGATCGACGAGGAAGAGCTGAAGGAACCGCAGTACAAGGCCCTGGAGCCGGGAGACGAGATCGGCCAGGCGGGGGCCGAGTACACCTACGACAAGTTCCTCCGCGGAGACCCGGGGCTGACCCGGATCCAGGTCAACGCGCTGGGCCAGCCGACGCCCGGCGGGCAGCTGGTCTCGATCCCGCCGACGCCGGGGGACAGCCTCAAGCTGACGATCGACGGCGACGTCCAGACCGCCGGCGAAGCGGGTCTGGCGGCGCGGGGGCTGCCGGGCGCGTTCATCACGATGAACATCGACAACGGCCAGATCCTGGCGATGGGGTCGAACCCGACCTTCGACCCATCCGACCTGATCGAACCGAGTCAGGCGCAGGTCAACGAACTGTACAGAGACCCGGTGCTGGCGCCTTTGGTGAACCGGGCGACCGAAGGCGCCTACCCGACCGGCTCGACCTTCAAGATCATCACCGCCCTGGCGGCGCTGGAAAACGGGGTCATCACCCCGGACAAGGTGGTCCAGGACAACGGCCGGATCAAGGTCGGCGACCAGCCCTTCGAAAACGCCGGCGGCGTCGCTCACGGACCGGTGGAACTGCGCCGCGCGCTGCAGGTCTCCTCCGACGTCTACTTCTACCTGCTCGGCCTCGACATGTGGGAAACGAACGACCTGCAGGAATGGGCGCACAAGCTCGGGATCGGCCGCCCGGCCGGCCTCGACCTTCCCGAGGAAGGGGAAACGCTGCTGCCGAGCAAGGCGTGGCACGAACAGTTCGTCAAGGAAGGCCGGGCGCTGGAAGACCGGCCCTGGTCGGCCGGCGACAACATCCAGCTCGCCACCGGCCAGGGGGACCTGCAGACCAACCCGCTGCAGATGGCGCTCGCCTACGCCGCGCTCGGCAACGGCGGCACGATCCCGACCCCGCACGTGGGGCTGGAAGTCGAGGACGCGGCCGGGCGGGTGTTGAAGGAATTCGAATTCAAGCCCCAACGGCATATCCACATCGACCCCGGCAGCCGCACCGCGATCCTCGAAGGCCTGCACGCCGCCGCGCAGGAAGGCGAAGGCACCGCCGTCAGCGTCTTCGGCGGCTTCCCGATCGACATCGCCGGCAAGACCGGGACCGCGGAACGTCCCGGCCACGGCAACCAATCCTGGTTCGCGGCGCTCTCTCCGTACCCGAACCCGCGTATCGTGACCATTGCCACCGTCGAGGAAGGCGGCTACGGAGTCGAATCCGCTGCCCCGATCGTGCTCGACATCCTCGAAGCGATCTACAACAAGAAGGCGTCAGCTGTCTCCAGCGGCGGTGGAGCCGAATGAACACCTACGCAACCCGCACCAGGAACTCCCGGCCCGAGCCCTTCGCGGTCCGCGTCGGCATCGCCGAGCGCCTCGGCCTCGCCCACATGGACTGGCCGCTGACGATCGCCGCCGTCGCCCTGATCGCCTTCAGCGTCTTCGTCCTCGGCGAGGCGACCCAGAACGACATCCCCGGCGACCCCCACTACTACCTCGACCGGCAGGCGATCTACGCCGGCCTCGGCATCGTCGGAATGCTGCTGGCGACGCGGATCGACTACTCGCGCTTCCGCGAGCTGAGGGTCGGGATCTACACCTTCCTCTGCGCCAGCGTCTCGCTCGTCTTCGTCTTCGGCTTCGCCGCCCGCGGCTCGCGGCGCGCCTTCGAACTTCCCCTCTTCAGCTTCCAGCCGTCGGAGCTCGGCAAGCTCCTGCTCGTGCTCGCGCTTGCCGGGTTCGTGATCGACGGCGCCAGGCGGGGGTCGGCGGTGCAGCGCACCGTCCGCTACCTCTGCCTCGGCCTGGCCCCGGCCGGGCTCGTCTTCCTCCAACCCGACCTCGGCACCTCCCTGGTGTACGTGGTCGCCACCCTTGCCGTCATGTACTTCGGAGGCGTCCCCTGGACGCACTTCGCGGTCATCGGCGGGGCCCTCGTCGCGCTTGTCGCGATCGTCCTGGTCGTCGCTCCGGCGGCCGGCGTCCCGCTGCTCAAGGGCTACCAGAAGGAACGTCTGACGTCCTTCCTCAGCCCCCACGAGCACGAAGGCGGCGCGGGCTACCAGCAGAACCAATCGAAGATCGCCACCGGCTCCGGTCAGTTCACCGGCCGCGGCGACAAAGCCACCCAGACGCGGCTCGACTTCGTTCCCGAGCGGCACACCGACTTCATCTTCGCGGTGATCGGTGAGCGCTACGGGTTCATGGGCGCCGCGTTCGTCCTATCCCTTTACGCCCTGCTCTTCTGGCGGGCGCTGCGGATCACGACACTCTCGAAGAACGCCTACGGAACCCTGGTGGCCGGCGGCATCGCCGTCGCGCTGCTGTTCCAGACCTTCGTCAACGTGGGGATGAACCTCGGGATCATGCCGATCACCGGGATCCCCCTGCCGTTGATGAGCTACGGAGGGTCCTCCGTGCTCGCTACTTTCCTGGCGATCGGAGTTCTTCAGAGCATCAACGTCCAAGCGCATCTCAGCCAGAGGGGAAGGTTCGCCTGGTGATCTCTGGAAAGAGAGCCGGCATCGCGTACCTAAACGAACTGAGCTGAAACACAAATGAAAAAAACGATTTTGGTCTCCGCCGAGCGCGGTGAGACCCGTGTCGCCGTCCTCGAGGCAAAGCAGAAGGGCGGCAAAGCCAGCGTCGCGGAGCTCTACATCGAGCGCCGCGGCCGCCGCTCCATCGTCGGCAACATCTACAAGGGCAAGGTCGACAACGTCCTGCCCGGGATGGAGGCCGCCTTCGTCGACATCGGCCTCGAGCGCAACGGCTTCCTCCATGTCGACGAGATCGTCCTCCCGAACGGCGAACAGGCCCCCAAGCGCGGCCGCGGCAGCGGCCGCCGCATCAACGAGCTGATCAAGCCGGGGCAGGAGATCCTCGTCGCGGTGGTCAAGGACCCGCTGAAGTCGAAGGGCGCCCGGCTCTCGATGAACCTCTCGATCGCCGGCCGCTACCTCGTCTACGCCCCCCAGGGCGGCGGCGTCGGCGTCAGCCGCCGGCTCGCCGACAAAGAGCGCGATCGCCTGCGGAAGATGGTCGACCGCACCTACAAAGGGCCGGGCGGGCTGATCGTCCGCACCGCCGCCCACGGGGCGAAAAAAGCCGACTTCGTGCGTGAGATCAGCTACCTGCAGAAGCTGAACGAGGTGCTGCAGCGGCGCTCCGAGTCGACCAAGGCGCCGGCCCTGGTCTTCCAGGAGGCCGACCTCTCGGTTCGCGTCCTCCGCGACGTCTTCCTCAACGAGTTCGAAAAGGCCGTGATCGACTCGCCGAAGCAGTTCGAGCGGGTCACCAGCTTCTTCCAGCGCACCGCGCCGGAGCTGGTCGGCGGGGTCGAACTCTACGAGGGCACGAAGCCGCTGTTCGACAAATGGAAGGTCAACGAGGCGATCGAGTCGACCCTGAACCGGCGGGTCGACCTGCCCTCCGGCGGCTACCTGATCATCGACTACACCGAGGCGCTGACGGTGATCGACGTCAACAGCGGCTCCTTCACCGGCCGCGGCAAAGGCGGCCTCGAGGAGACGATCACGAAAGTCAACACCGAGGCCGCCGAGGAGGCGGTGCGGCAGCTGCGCCTGCGCGACATCGGCGGCATCATCGTCGTCGACTTCATCGACATGGCCCGGGCCAGCAACCGCGACAAGGTGCTGAAGACGATGCGCAAAGCGCTCGACGCCGACAAGTCGAAGAGCTACGTGGTCGAGGTCTCGCCGCTGGGGCTGGTCGAGATGACCCGCCAGAACATCACCGACGGGGTGCGGGAGATCCTCACCGCGCCCTGCCCGACCTGCCACGGCGAGGGGGTCGTCCTCTCGGCCGAGACGGTGGCGCTGGAAGGGGTGCAGAAGCTGCGCGACATCGCCGGTGAGCACGGCGACGTCGAGGCTTTCCTGATCCGCGTCAACCCGAAGGTGGCGCACGAGCTGACCGACGAGGAGAGCGGCCTCGCCGAGCTCGAGCAGGAAACCGGCAAGCGCTTCCACTTCGAGGGCGGCGACGCTCTGCCGATCGGCACCTTCGAGCTGGTCGAGTCCGGCAGCCGCAGCGAGATCGAGGAGCGGGCGCTGCCGTTCAAGGTCGGCGAGGAGGTGCTGGTCAAGATCGACGAGCCGCACATGTACAACGCCGACGACGCCGTCGCCCGGATCGACTCCTACATCGTCAGCGTCACCGGCGGCGGCCGCTTCGTCGGCGAGCGCAAGCTGGTGCGGATCGACGAGGTCGAGCGCTCGGCGGCGATCGCCTCGCTGCTGGGAGGCGGCGAGTCGTCCAACGGCTCCGGAGGAGGCGAGGAGAACGGCTCCCAGCTAGAATCCTCCGCTCCTTCGCGCAAACGCAGTCGTGGCCGCCGGGGCGGTCGTGGGCGTTCGCGCGCCAATCAAGGCAGCAAGGACGAATGAGCGATTACGCAGTCATAGAGAGCGGCGGTAAGCAATACAAAGTCGAGGAGGGCACGTCCCTGCTCGTCGACCGGCTCGACGCCAAGGAGGGCGACAAAGTCGCCCTGCGCCCGGTCCTCTTCCGCGGCGACGACGTCGTCGCCGGGGCGAAAGACCTGGCCAAGGTCAAAGTCGAGGCCAAAGTCACCGAGCACCTGCGCGGGCCGAAGATCAAAGTCTTCAAATACAAGGCGAAGAAGGGCTACCGCCGGCGCGCCGGCCACCGCTCCGAGCTGACCCGCCTCGAGGTCACGAAACTGAAAGGGAAAGGCTAGGCATGGCGCACAAGAAAGGTCTCGGCTCCAGCCGCAACGGCCGCGAATCGAACCCGAACATGCTCGGCGTCAAGGTCTTCGCCGGCCAGCGCGTCTCCGGCGGCGAGATCATCGTCCGCCAGCGCGGCACCCGCTTCTGGCCCGGCGACGGCGTCGGCCTCGGCCGCGACCACACGATCTTCGCCACCCGCGAAGGCGTCGTCGACTTCAAGCCGTCCCGCAAGGGGCGCACCATCAGCGTTCTCGCTGACGGCTAGTCAGAACCCAGCGCCCGCTGATTTTTGCTCCCTGCAGGGGGCACAATTCAGCGATAGCCGATGTACGACAAGGCAAAAATCTGGGTCGAGGGCGGCGGCGGCGGCAACGGGTCGATCTCGTTCCGGCGCGAGGCCCACGTGCCGCGGGGCGGGCCGGACGGCGGCGACGGGGGGCATGGCGGCGATGTGGTGCTGGCCTGCGATCCCTCGCGGCGCGATCTTGGCGCGCTGAAGGGGAGCAAGCACTTCCGCGCGCAGCGGGGGCGGCATGGGGAAGGTTCGAACCGGCACGGGGCGCGGGGCGAGGACCGGGAGATCCCGGTGCCGCCGGGGACGCAGGCGACGGCGGTCGACGGCAGCTCGATCGACCTGGTGACGGCGGGGCAGCGGGCAGTGGTCGCGCGCGGTGGGCGCGGCGGTCACGGCAACAGGCGCTTCGCCAACTCGACCCGGCAGGCGCCGCGGTTCGCCGAGAAAGGCAGCAGCGGCGAAGCCGACTGGATCGAGCTGCGGCTGAAGCTGCTCGCCGACGTGGGGCTAGTCGGTCTCCCCAACGCGGGCAAGTCCTCCCTGTTGAGCCGGCTGACCCGGGCGGCGCCGAAGGTCGCCGACTACCCCTTCACGACGATCTCACCGGTCCTCGGCACGATCGAGGGCGAGGACCGCCAGGCGGTGGTCGCCGACATCCCCGGCTTGATCGAAGGCGCCGCCGGGGGCGCTGGGCTGGGCCACGAGTTCCTCGCCCACGTCGAGCGCTGCTCGATGCTGGTCCACCTCGTCGACCTGGCGCCGCTGGACGGCGACCCGGTCGCCAACTACGAGACCGTGCGGGCCGAGCTGACGGCGCACGGCGCCGGGCTGGAGCGGCTGCCGGAGCTGATCGCCCTCAGCAAGCGCGACCTCCTGCCGATAGAGCGGGTCGAGGCGGAGGTGGCGGCGTGGCGCGAGCGCCTTGGCGACCGCGCCCTCGGCGTCCTCGCGATCTCCTCGGCGACCGGTGAGGGCCTGGACGAGCTGCGCCGGCAGGTCCTCGCCGAACTCCCCGAGACCGTTTCGGCGCCCGCGGCCGCAGTCGCCGCGGATGGCGACGAATTCGAGGCCGAGCACCGGGTCTACCGTCCCGCCGGCGAGGGCGGCTACTGGGTCGAGCGCGAGGAGGACGGCGGCTTCCGCATCCTCGGCCGCGGCGTCGAGATGCTGTTCGAGCGCCACGACACGAAAAACGAGGAGGCGCTCGCCTACCTGGAGCAGCGGCTGAAGGAGATGGGCGTCCTCGCCGCCCTCGACCGCGCCGGCTTCGCAGCCGGCGACGACGTGAGGATCGGCGAGCACGAGTTCGAGCTCCACATTTAGGCCCTCGATGACTCAGCTCAGGCTGGAGAGGCCGGCGGCGACGGCGAAGCCGAGGACGGTGACGAGGCCGGCGCCGCGGCCGGCGTCCTCGCGGGCGTCGGGGATCATCGAGTCGATCAGCATCACCAGCAGGGCGCCGGCGGCGAAGCCGTCGATCGCGGCGCGGGCGTCGGCGCTGACGGCGTCGGCGGCGAGGTAGCCGACGACGGTGGCGAGGGCGCAGATCGCCGTCACCAGCACCCACAGCCGCAGGATCGCCTCACGGGAGCGGCCGGCGTTGCTCATGTCGGTTGCCGAGCCCAGGGACTCCGGCAGGTTGGAGACGAAGATCGCCACCAGCAGCGAGATGCCGACGCCGCCGCCGGCGGCGATTCCGATCCCCAGCACCAGCTGCTCCGGGATCCCGTCGAGGAAGGCGCCGAGCGCCAGGGCGGTGCCGCTGCCGCTTCCTTCGGTCCGTCCCTGGCGGCCGCGCCCGGTCGACATCCGCCGCGAGATCAGGCCGTCGAGGAAGTAGTAGGCGAGGGCGCCGGCGGCGAGGCCGGCGCCGGTGAAGCCGGCGCCGCTGATCGCGATCCCCTCGGCGGCGAGCTCGAAGCTGACGGCGCTGATCAGCGCCCCGGCCCCGAAGGAGAGGACGTAGCCGACCTGTCGCGACGGCCAGCGGCGGGCGAAGCTGAACGCAGCGCCGATGACCAGCGAGCTTGCGGCGAGCGCTCCCCAGCCGATCGCGGACCCCATCTCGGCTACTTTCCCCGCCATGACCCTCGTCGTCAAGCTCGGATCCTCGATCGTCGCCGCCGACGACGGCGAGCTGCGCAGCGACGTGCTCGATTCCGTCTGCGAGCAGGTGGCGCGCCTGGAGCAGGGAGGAGAGCGGGTGGTGATGGTCACCTCCGGCGCGATCGCCCGCGGAGTGCGGATGCTGGAGCTGCCGGCGCGGCCGCGGGCGATGGACGAGCTGCAGGCAACCTCGGCAGTCGGGCAGGGAGACCTGTTTCGCGCCTACGAGAGCCGTCTCTCCTCGCACGGCACCCGCGCCGCCCAGGTACTGCTGACCGCCGCCGATCTCGACGCCCGCACCAACTACCTGAACGCGAACCGGACCCTGCGCCGGCTGATCGAGTGGGGGGTGGTGCCGGTCGTCAACGAGAACGACACCACCGCCACCGACGAGATCAGCTTCGGCGACAACGACTTCCTCGCCGCCCAGGTTGCGGTGCTGCTCGAAGCGCGGCTGCTGGTGCTGCTGACGAACGTCGACGGCCTCTACGCTCGCGATCCGGACCTCGACCCAGAGCCGGAGTTGATCGCCGAGGTGGCCGACCTTTCCGAGCTCGAGGGGTTGACGATCGGGGATCGCACCTCCGCCTTCGGCTCTGGCGGCATGCGCAGCAAGGTCGCGGCGGCGGAGATGGCGAGCGAGGCCGGGATACCGGCGACGATCTGCAACGGGACCGAGGCGGGCACGCTGCTCGATGCGGCCGCAGGCGGGACGGGTGGCACGCGCTTCCTCGCGCAGGAGGGAAGGGAGTCCCGCTTCAAGCTTTGGCTGAAATATGCGAAGCCGATCCGCGGCAGGGTCGAGGTCGACGACGGCGCTGCACGCGTCCTGCGCGAAAGCGGTTCCAGTCTGTTGCCCGTGGGGGTTTCCGATGTGCACGGGCCCTTCGAAGCCGGCGACGCCGTTTCGGTCGTCGGCGGCGGCGGCGACATCGGCAAGGGCATCAGCGAGTACTCCTCGCACGAGCTGACCCGCGTCATGGGGAAGCAGAGCGCCCAGGTCCGCGAGCTGCTGCCGCACGCCGCCGACGAGGTCATCCATCGCGACCGGTTCGTCCTCCTCTGACTCGCCTGTTCCCTTTGGTCGACTGACAACGAAAAGGAACAGGCGAACGAAGGCACTACCCTTTGCCGATGGCCGCCACCGAGACGACCGTCGCTGAGAGCTGCGCCGCCGCGAAGCGGGCGGCACGGGGGATTGCGACCGCCAGTACCGAGGCGAAGAACGCCGCTCTGGAGGCGACCGCGCGACTGCTCGAAGAGCGGTCCGGCGACATCCTCGAGGCGAACGCCGGCGACCTCGCCGACGAGCGGGCCGAGGGGCTGACCGAGGCCCTGCGCGATCGGCTGCGGCTGACGGCCGAGCGCGTCACCGCGATGGCCGAGGGGGTGCGGGTGGTCGCCGCGCTCGGCGATCCGGTCGGTGAGGAGCTGGAACGGAAAACGCTCGCCAGCGGCCTCGACCTGCGCAAGGTCCGGGTGCCGCTCGGCGTCGTCGCCGTCGTCTACGAGGCGCGTCCGAACGTGACGATCGACTGCGCGGCGCTGACGATCAAGAGCGGCAACGCGATCGTCCTCCGCGGTTCCAGCTACGCCGAGCGCTCCAACGCGGCGCTGGCGGCGATCGTCCGCGAGGCGCTGGCCGAGGCGGGCCTGCCCGAGGACGCGGTGCTCTCGCTCGGCGGCGGCGGCCACGAGGAGCTGGCCGAGCTGGCGACCCAGGAGGGGCTCGTCGACCTGCTGATCCCGCGCGGCGGCGAAGGCCTGAAGGCGGCGATCAAGAAGGTGGCGACGGTGCCGGTGATGTACGCGGCCGCCGGCAACTGCCACGTCTACGTCCACGCCGGCGCCGACCCGGAGATGGCGCGGCGGATCGCGGTCAACGCCAAGGTCCAGCGGCCGGGCGTCTGCAATGCCGCCGAGACGCTGCTGGTCGACGCCGCGGTCGCCGACCGCTTCGTGCCCGCCGTCCTCGCCGACCTCAGCGCCGCCGGGGTCGAGCTGGTCGGCGACGAGCGCGCCCGCGCCGCCGCCGGCGAGGTGTCCGTCGGCACCGCCGGCGAGGAGGACTGGGACAGCGAGTACCTCGGCCTGAAGATGGCGGTCGCCGTCGTCGACGGGGTCGAGGAGGCGATCGACCACGTCAACCGCCACGGCACCGGCCACTCGGAGGCGATCGTCACCGCCGACGAGCAGGCGGCCGAGGCCTTCGTCAGCGGCGTCGACGCCGCCGCCGTCTACGTCAACGCCTCGACCCGCTATACCGACGGCTTCGAGTACGGGATGGGAGCCGAGATCGGCAACTCGACCCAGAAGCTGCACGCCCGCGGCCCGATCGGGATGCGCGAGCTGACCACCTTCAAGTACGTGGCGCGCGGCGACGGCCAGGTGCGTGAGTAGCGGCGAAAGCGCCGCGATCGGCGTGCTGGGGTCGGCCTTCAACCCCCCGCACCTCGGTCACCTGGCGCTCGCCCAGGAGGCTCTTTGGCAGCTCGGCCTCGACGAGGTGGTCCTCGTCCCCACCGGCCACGCCCCGCACAAGCGGATCGCCGAAGACCCCGGCCGCGAGGCGCGGATGGAGATGACGCGGCTGGCGGCGGCCGAAGACGGTCGCTTCTCGGTCTCGGCGCTGGAGGTCGAGCGCGAAGGGCCGTCCTACACGTATGAGACCTTGGAGTCGCTTGCAGAGGAACGGGCCGACAGGGAGCTGGTGTTCGTGATGGGGGCGGACGCTGCGGTCGGGCTGGAGAGCTGGCGGCGGCCGCAGCGTGTGGTCGAGCTGGCCCGGATCGCGGTGGCGCGGCGCGAAGGCGTCTCCGACGCCGAGGTCGGTACGGTGATGCGCAGCCTCGGCTGCGAGGAGCGGGCGACGATGCTGGAGATGCCGCAGTTCGGGGTTTCCTCCTCGGCGGTCCGGGAACGGGCCAGGCAGGGACGGCCGCTGCGCTACCTCGTGCCGCAGCCCGTCGCCGACTACATCGAAGAGAAGGGGACCTACCGGTGAACCAGGCGCAGTCCGAGCAGCTGGCGCGGCAATTGGCCGCGATCGCCGACTCGAAAAAAGCCGAAGACGTCGTCGTCCTCGACATGCGGGATCTGGTCGCCTACACCGACTTCCTCGTCATCTGCACCGCCCGCGGCGAACGCCAGGCGCGGGCGATCGTCGACGAGGTACGGGTGCGGGTGAAGCGCGACGCCGGCCTGCTGCCGGGTGGCGTCGACGCCGGCGGCGAAGCGGGGTGGACGATCTTCGACTACCTCGACTGCGTCCTCCACGTCTTCACGCCGGACGCGCGCGAGCGCTACGGGCTGGAGGAGCTGTGGCGCGACGCGCCCCGGCTGGAGCTGGATTTCGAAGCTCCGGAAGCTTCCTCCGCGGCTATGTGACGAAATAACGTCCGAGCGCCCCCATACGGTGCGGCGCGATGAGTGGGTTCAGGCGTTCGCTGTTGGGCTATCGGCGCAGGGAAGTGGAGGATGCGATCTCCCTTCGCGACGCCCGCATCCTCGGGCTCGAGCTGACCGGCGACTCCCAGCGCGGGAAGCTCGAGGAGCTGGAGGGCGAGACGCAGGTCCTCTCCGGGATGGTGCTCGAGCGCGAGCGCGAGATCCGCGTCCTCGGCCAGCGCCTGCGCGAGGCCAACGAGTGCCACGACCGCAGCATCGCCTCGCTCGACGCGATCACCTCCCGGCTCGAGGAGCTGGAGGCGCAGGCGCGGGGGCAGGCGACGCGGATCCGGATGAAAGCGCTGCGCGAGGCGGTCGAGGTGAGCAAGAAGGTGAAGGCGCTGACCGACGCCGAGCCGGAGCTCCACGAGGCTCAACCGCAGCCGCCCTCCGGATCGGAGTCCGAGGGCCTCTTCGCCGGCCGGGTCAAGCTCGAGATCGGCCCGCTCGACGACTTCTCCCAGCTGGTCGGCTTCGAGGACGCCGTCGGCCAGGTCGGCGCCTCCGAGATCTCGGTCGAGCGCTTCTCCGAGGGTCGCGCCACCTTCTCGATGAACCTCGACCAGCCGACCGACCTCGTGCACGAACTCGAGGAGCTCTCGAACCTCGACTTCAGGGTCCGTCACACCGCTCCGGACAACCTGATCCTCGACGTCGACGAGGACCAGGGTCCGGAGCAGCGCGCCGCCTAGCGCCCTGGCGTCGCTAAACTGAGCCCTGTGAATGGGGCTGTAGCTCAGCTGGAAGAGCGCATCGCTGGCAGCGATGAGGTCAGGGGTTCGAGCCCCCTCAGCTCCACTGACGTCTTCTGCCCACCATCTGGGCGGCAACGGCTGTATCTGACGCAGCCCTAGCCGCCTCCCCTCGTCGAGTTGTTCCGGCCTCGCCTGGCTTCGCCATGGGCGAAACCAGACGTACCGGAATGCGCATGTCGCGGGATCTATTCCGCGGGTTGAGTTCACCTCTATGGACGTTGGGCCGGGAGCCCAATTCCCTGCGCTAGATGCCGCGACGCGACGACCCCCAGATCGGTCTCGGGAAGGCCATCCGCAGCCTCCGCCGGGAGAGGGGTTTGAGCCAGGAGGCCCTCGGCAACGAGGCTGAAATCCACCCGACCTGGATCTCCCACATCGAGTCGGGCCGGATCAACCCGACCTGGGGGAACGTGCGGCGCATCGCGAGAGGGCTGGACATGCCGCTGGAGCGGCTCGCCGCCCTGGCCGAGGAGTTCGAGCGCGAGCTCGGAGCGGCCGGGTCGGGCAAGCGCTGAGGGCTCAACCGGGCGGCGTTCGGTGCCGATGCTCCTGGGGATGAGCGCGAACCAGCATGTCTTCAGCCACGGCATGCGAGATACGCGTGCCACGCTCGAATCCTGGAGCGAGCGGCCCTGGCGGGTGCTGCGGGCGTGGCTCGCTCTCAGCCTGGCGATCGCGCTGGCGCTGCTGACGGCGACCTGGGCGGTGGCCGGGCTGCTGACCCCGGACCTGACCCCGGTCCACATCGCCGGCCTCACCTACCCGAGCGGGCCCGGCGACCTGCTGCCGATCCTCTGGCGTAACTCGCTCGTCCTCGCCCTCCACGGCACCGCCTGCGTCGCCGGCTTCATCGCCGGCGCCTCGATGCCGATCGCCGCCGCGCAGCGAACCGGGCTCAGTCGCTGGATCCACGTCAAGGCCGGCGAGTTCGCGATCCTCTTCGTCTGCGCCGTCACCCTCTTCTCGCTCTCGACCCAGGCGCTCTACCTCGGCTTCCAGGGCTCGACGATCGCCTACCAGCTGCACATCTCCCGCTTCGAGCTGATCCTCAGCGTGCTGCCGCACGCGCTGCCGGAGCTGACCGCGCTCTTCCTCCCGCTCGCCGCCTGGCTGATCGCCAGCCGCCGCGGCGAGTGGAACCAGCTCCTCGCGGCGACCTGCATCACCGTCGCCCTGGCGATCCCCACGCTCGTGATCGCGGCGACGATCGAGGTCTACGTCTGGCCCCACATCCTCCGGGAGCTCTCCGGCGTCACCTACTCCTACCCAACCTGACGCGCCGCGGCAGCACCTCGCCCTCGTAAGATCGCAGCCGCGGATGGCGGGCTACGAACCGAAAGAGATCGAGCGCAAGTGGCAGCGGGTATGGGCCGAGGAGAAGACCTGGGAGGTCGCCAACCCCGGCCAGCCCGGCTTCGACGAGCGCAAGCCGAAGTCCTACGTGCTGGAGATGCTGCCCTACCCCTCGGGCGAGCCCCACGTCGGCCATCTCAAGTGCTACGCGGTCGGCGACGCGATCGCCCACTTCCGCCGCCGCCACGGCTTCGAGGTGGTCCACCCGATGGGGTACGACTCCTTCGGCCTGCCGGCGGAGAACAACGCGATCAAAACCGGCGAGCCGCCGCGGGTCGCGACCGAGCGCTCGATCGAGTCCTTCCGGCGCCAGTTCCGCGAGTGGGGGATCTCGATCGACTGGTCGCGCGAACTGGCGACCCACACCCCCGAGTACTACCGCTGGACCCAGTGGATCTTCCTGCAGCTGTTCGAGAAGGGGCTCGCCTACCGGACCGAGGCGCCGGTCCAGTGGTGCCCGAAGGACGCGACCGTGCTGGCCAACGAGCAGGTCGTCGACGGCCGCTGCGAGCGCTGCGGGACCGAGGTCGTCCAGCGCAACCTCGAGCAGTGGTTCTTCCGCATCACCGATTACGCCGACCGTCTGCTGGAGGACTTCGAGGAGCTCGAGTCCTGGCCCGAGCACGTGATCACGATGCAGCGCAACTGGATCGGCCGCTCCGAGGGAGCCGAGGTCGTCTTCCGCTGCGAGGAGGCCGACCTCGACTTCCCGGTCTTCACCACCCGCCCCGACACCCTCTTCGGCGCCACCTTCTTCGTGCTGGCGCCCGAGCACCCGGAGCTGGAGCGGCTGGTGGCGGGAACGGCCGCCGAGGAGGAGGTGCGCGAGTACGTCAACCGGGTCGGACGCGAGTCGGCCGAGGAACGCGGGGCGGAGGACCGCGAGAAGACCGGCGTGCCGCTGGGGCGCAGCGTCGTCAACCCGGTCAACGGCGAGGAGATCCCGATGTTCGTCGCCGACTACGTGCTGATGGAGTACGGGACCGGGGCGATCATGGCGGTGCCGGGCCACGACTCGCGCGACTACGAATTCGCCCGGAAGTTCGGGCTGCCGGCCAAGCGGGTGATCGAGGGGAGCGAGGAGGAGGAGTCGCGCGACGAGGCCGGCCTGCCCTACTCCGGCGACGGGCCGATGACCGGCTCCGGCCGCTTCGACGGCAAGGACAACCGCGAGGCCTACGCGGAGATCGTCGCCTGGCTCGAGGGCGAGGGCCGCGGCAAGCCCGCCGTCAACTACCGCCTGCGCGACTGGCTGGTCTCGCGCCAGCGCTACTGGGGGGCGCCGATCCCGGTCGTCTACTGCGAGAAGTGCGGGATCGTCCCGGTGCCCGAGGAGCAGCTTCCGGTCGAGCTGCCGGAGATCGAGGACTACGCGCCGCAGGGCAAGAGCCCGCTGGCCGCGGCGGAGGACTGGGTTGCGACCGAGTGCCCGCGCTGCGGCGCCGCCGCCCGCCGCGAGACCGACACGATGGACACCTTCGTCGACTCCTCCTGGTACTTCCTCCGCTACCTCGACGCGCACAACGAGGGGGCGGCCTTCGACCGCGCCGCGGTCGACCACTGGATGCCGGTCGATCAGTACATCGGCGGCGTCGAGCACGCGATCCTGCACCTGATGTACGCGCGCTTCTTCACCAAGGCGCTCTCCGACCTGGGCCAGCTCGGCGTCCAGGAGCCGTTCGCCAACCTCTTCACCCAGGGGATGATCACCCGCGACGGGGCGAAGATGTCGAAGTCGAAGGGGAACACGGTCAGCCCCGGGGACTACGTCGAGCGCTACGGCGCCGACACCGCCCGCACCTACGTCTGCTTCATGGGACCGCCCGAGCGCGGCGGCGACTGGACCGACGAGGGGGTCGAGGGCGTCAACCGCTTCCTCTCGCGGCTCTGGCGGCTCTGCGAGGAGGTCGAGGGCCGGGACACGGTCGGCGGCAGGGCCGCGGACCAGCAGACGATGGCCGCGGCGCACGAGCTCGAGGCCAAGCTCCACTGGGCGATCGACAAAGCTACTCGGGACTTCCAGCGCAGCTTCCAGTTCAACACCGTGATCGCCGCCGTGATGGAGCTCGTCAACGCGATCTATGCCCTCAAGGACCGGCTCTACGGAACCGCGGGCGGAGAGAAGCTCGTGCGCGAAGCGGTCGCCACCGCCGCTTCGCTGATCTTTCCCTTCGCCCCCCATCTCGGGGCGGAGATCTGGGAGCGGCTCGAAGGAAGCCGGGTCTGGGAGCAGCCCTGGCCGCAGGCCGACCCCGAAAAGCTGGTCAGCGACACGGTGACGCTCGTCGTCCAGGTCAACGGCAAGCTGCGCGACCGGATCGAGGCGCCGGCGGAGGCGCCGAAGGAGGAGCTGCTGCGGTTGGCCCGCGCGAGCGACAAAGTCGCCAGGCATCTCGACGGCGGAGAAATAGTCAAGGAAATTGTAGTTCCAGGCAAGCTGGTCAACCTGGTGGTGCGGTAGCGCCCTCCGCGGGTGCCCGCGCTTCTGGTAGAAAGCCGCGGAATGCTGGTCAGGCGATTGAACGAAGCCGCTGTCGAGGATTGGCACCGCCTCCGGGCCCACGTTCTCATGGACGCGGGCGAACTGGGGTCCCGCAACCTCTCCGTGACCTGGGTGACGGTGCCGGGTGGCGCCAGCCAGACGCTGCACTCCTCCGGCGAGGCCGAGCAGGCCTACGTGGTCGTCCGCGGCAACGGCACGATGTCGGTCGCCGGGGACACCCAGGAGGTGGCCGAGGGCGACCTGATCCTCGTCCCGCCCGCGACCGAGCACTCGATCGGCAACGAGGGCGAGGGCGAGCTTGCCTGCGTCTCGATCCAGTCGCCGCCGGTGGCGGCGGCGGAGCTGTACAGCGATCAATTGGCCGAGGTCGCTGGATATGACGACGACGATCAGTACTAGCTCGTAGCCGCTCTTTCGCGCACCTTTTTCTCCTGAGAATTTGCCTTTCGCGCACCACGCGTGCGCCCGGTCCCACCAGCATCGGCGGCGATGCCGGAGATGAGTCGGAGCCAGGTGATCGTGTACGCGGCGGTGGCAGCGGCGCTGCTGCTGGTTGGGGCGCGGGCGATCCGGGGGGAGGGGGCGACGGAGAGCTCCTTTGCCGCCGCCAGCGGAGGGGGGAGCGGCGGTTCCGGCAGCTTCTCGATCAGTGGGCCGGGCAGCGAGACGGTCGTCGACGTCACCGGCGCGGTCCGCCGCCCCGGGGTCTACCGGATGCCGGCCGGGAGCCGGGTGAACGACGCGGTCGCCCGGGCCGGGGGCGCGGCGCCGGGGGCGGAGCTGGAAGCGATCAACCTGGCCGCGCGGCTGGCGGACGGGCAGCAGGTGGTGGTGCCGAAGAGGGCGCCGGGCGCGGCCGCGGTCGCCGGGGCGGCGGAAACCGAAGAAGGGCCGATCAGCCTCGGCAGCGCGACCGTCGGGCAACTCGAAGGGATCGAGGGGATCGGCCCGGTGACCGCCGCCGACATCGTCGAGTTCCGCGACGAACACGGCGGCCTCTCCTCGGTCGACCAGCTCGACCAGGTGCCCGGGATCGGCCCGGCGACGATGGAGTCGCTGCGGGCTCGCCTGCAGCCGTAGGCCGGCGTGCGCTCGCCGCGGCCGAGCCTGCCGATCCTGATCGGGATCGTCCTGCTGACGGTGGTCGCGCTGGGGAGGAGCGGCGAGATCCGGGAACGGGGAGCCGAAGGGATCGGGCGGGGGATGCCGGCGCGGGAGGCGGCGCTGGCACGGGGCTTCGTGCTCGGCGAAGACGGCGAAATCGACGAGAAGACCGCGGAAGACTTCCGCCGCGCCGGGCTCAGTCACCTGCTCGCGGTATCGGGGCAGAACGTCACCCTCCTGGCCTTGCTGGCGATGCCGCTGCTGGGGGCGCTGGGGGTCCCGCTGCGGGAGCGTCTGCTCTGGGTCCTGGCGCTGATCGCCGTCTACGTCCCGGTCGCCGGCGCCGGTCCCTCGATCCAGCGGGCGGGGGTGATGGGAGCGCTGGGGCTGCTGGCGACGCTGGGCGGGCGCCGCGCCTCGCGTCTCTACGCGCTGGCGCTGGCGACGGCGGTGACGCTGGCGATCGACCCTTCGATCGCCGGCGACGTCGGCTGGCAACTGAGCTTCGCGGCCGTGCTCGGGATCCTGCTGCTGGCCTCGCCGCTGCGGGACCGCCTGCTCGGGCTGCTGGGCCGTGGCCGCTGGCGGCGCGCATTGGCCGAGGGGGTGGCGGCGACCGTGGCCGCGACCCTGGCGACGGCGCCGCTGATCGCCTACCACTTCGAAACGCTCTCGACGACGACGCTGGTCGCCAACGTGCTGGCGCTGCCGGCGGTGGCGCCGGCGATGTGGCTGGGCATGTGCGGCGCCGGCCTCGCGCAGCTCCCCGGCGTGCCGCTCGAGCCCCTGAACGGGGTCGACGCCCTGCTCCTCGCCTACGTCGCGCAGGTGGCGGAATGGTGCGCGGCGCCGAGCTGGGCCCAGGTCGAGGTGCACCTGAGCGGAGGCGGTCTGATCGCCGCCTACCTGGGGCTGGGGGCCGGGTCGCTCCTCTGCTGGCGCTGGCCGCGACCGACGGCGGCGCTGGGCGCCCTCGCCCTCGCCTGCTGGCTGCCGCTGCCCTGGCCGGGCGGAGCGGCGGCGGAGCCGCCGGCGCGGGGCCTGCGGGTCGAGGTGCTCGACGTCGGCCAGGGCGACGCGATCCTCTTTCAGCCGGCCGCGGCCCCCGCCGTGCTGGTCGACGGCGGTCCGCCCGGGGACGGTCTCGCTCGCAAGCTCTCGGAGGCGGGGGTGGACCGCCTCGGCGCCGCCATCGTCACCCACGACCAGTCCGACCATGCCGGCGGGATCGAAGAGCTGCTCGGGTCGCTGCCGGTCGAACGGCTGCTCTTCGCCCGGCTCGATCGCGGGCTGCTGGCGCAAGCCGCGGCGGCCGGGGCGGAGCCGAAGCGGATCGCGGCCGGGAACGAGCTGCGGGTCGGCGGGCTGCGGATGCACGTCCTCTGGCCGCCGCCAGAGCTGCTGGGCGCCGCCGGCCGCGGTGAGGACCCGAACCAGCTGGCGCTGGTGATCGAGGCCCGCTGGCGGGACTTCAGCATGCTGCTCACCGCCGACGCCGAGGCCGAATCGGTGCCGATCGAACCCGGTCCGGTCGACGTGCTCAAGGTCGCCCATCACGGCAGCGACGACGCCGGCCTCGGTCCCCTGCTAGAGCGGACCCGGCCACGGCTGGCGGTGATCTCCGTCGGCGCGGGGAATCCATATGGCCACCCGACGCCGGGCACGCTGGCGACGCTCCGCGGTCACGGCGTGCCGACTTTGCGCACCGACGAATCGGGCGACATCACGATCGAGGTCGGGCCGCACTCGATGCGCCTGGACAGATGACCGAATCGATAGTCGAGGAAGCCGATCCAATCGCTCTCGTCAGCCCCGCCGATGCCGATGCACGAACTGGTGCGCTCCAGCCTCCAAGCCAAGATCATCGGCCCCCTGCGAGGCCTCAGCTTCGCCGGCGACGGCCTGCCGGAACGGATGCGCAGCACCGCCTTTGCCTTCCTCGGCCTGACCGCGGCAGCGGGACTGACCCTGGTCGCGATCTTCGCCCAGCTCAACTTTCCGCTCCTCTCGCCGGCGCCGCTGCCTGGCGGCCCGGCGCGGGACGGCGCGGTCTCCAGGGCGGTGGCGCTCGACCGCAGCCCCGCTGCGTTCGAGCTGGCGAGCCCGGCGGCGACCCCCTCGAGCCGGCGCGGAGCCGGTGGCGAAGGCGGGGATGGCCCCGGCGGCGGTGGGGACGCGGTCGTGCCGTCTGTAGCGATCGGCACCGGAGCGGATGGTGGAACCTCGGGCGGCGAGGCAGTCGAAACGCCGACTTCGACCCCGACTCCGCCGCCCGCGCCGCCGTCGGAACCTGCGCAGGGCGGGGGCGCGCCGGCGGCCGCGCCGGATCCGGCCCCGGCGCCGAAGCCCGTCCCGACCCCCGTCCGGCCCCCCGCATCCGCGCCCCCGCCGGCGCCCGGCAACTCGCAGTCCTCCGCCGCGGCGAGCCATGCCGGCGATCGCGGGATCGAAGCATCGTCGAAGCCGTCCCCGGAACCTTCCAGCTCCGGCGTCGCCGCCAGCGGGGCGGGCGCCCCGGAAGCCGCGCCGGGCAACGGCAACGGCAAAGCGCTCGGGCAGGGCAAGTAGGCGGGCCGGGCCGCGATCTAGACTCGGCCCCGATGGCCGAGGAGATGAAGCCGCTCTACCTGATCGCCGGCAGCGACGGGGCGAAGATAGACGCGACCCGGGCACGGCTGCGAGCGCGGGCCGAGCGCGAGGGCGGAGCGGCGGCGCTGGAGGTGTACGAGGTCTCCGAGGGCAGGGGGATGCCCGACCACGAGGCGCTGCTGGCGGCGATCCCGGCGATGTCGCTGATGGATTCGCGCCGCTACCTGCTCGCCGACGGGATCGAGCGCTGGCGCGACAAGCAGCTCGAGCCGGTGATCGGGGCGCTGGCGGAGCTGCCGCCGGACCTGACCCTGGTCCTGATCTGCCGCGACAAGCCGGCGGCGAAGCTGCTGAAAGCGGTGAAGGCGGCCCAGGGTGAAGTGCACGAATTCGAGGCGCCGAGGGCGCGGGAGATGCCACGGGTCCTGGTCGGCGAGGCGCAGCGGCTCGGCTTCCGCCTCGACCCGGCGGCGGCGCGGATGCTGGTCGAGCGGATGGGCGCGAACCCGGTCCGGCTCCGCAACGAGCTCGAGCGCCTCGCGCTCTGGGCCGGAAGCGGGGGAGAGGTGGGCGCCGCCGACCTGGCCGAGATGATCGCCGACACCTCCGAAGCCGCCGTCTGGTCGCTCTCCGACGCGCTGATCGAAGGCGACGCCGCGGGCGCGCTGCGGATCGGCGAGCGGCTGATCGGGCAGGGGGAGAACGTCACCGGGCTGATCTACGGCCTCGCCTCGCGCCTGCGCGGGGCCTGCGCCGCCGCCGCCCAGCTCGAAGAGGGGATCCCCTCCCAGCAGGTCGAGTCCTCGCTGAAGATGCATCCCTATGCGGCGAAGCAGCTGGTCAAGCGCCTGGGGGGCACCGACCTCGCCAGCCTGCGAACGGCGACGGAGACCCTCGCCGACCTCGAGCTCTGGTGCCGAGGGGGCGCCGACTACGGCGACGAGCTGGCGTTCACGCTGGCGTTGAGGAAAGCTGCTGCCGGCGCCGCCTGATCGGCGCATATCGGCGTCCTCGGTCGCTCGCGTGCAGAGCACGCCACGCTCCCTGCGTCCTTGATCTGCTTGATCAGGCGGCGCCGGAGGCGATGCGGGCCGCTTTGGCCTTCTTGCGAGCGCCCGTATTGCGATGGAGGGCGCCCTTCTGCACGGCCTTGTCGATCTTCGAGACGAGGTCGCGCTGCTCGCTGGCGACGGAGTCGGCATCGCCGGACTCCACCGCGCTCTCGAGGCGGCGGAAGTGGGTCTTCACGGTGCTCGTGAGCAGGCGGTTCTCGGTCCGCTCGCGCTCGCTGCGCAGTATCCGCTTCTTCTGTGAGGCTATGTTGGCCATGTCAAGTTCCCGAGCGGGCGCCTTGCCGGCTCCGGGCGGCCGCCGACTATAGCGATTGAGACGAAGCTTGGAGACGCCCAGGGCACCTGACACCCCGAATCCCGACGAGCGGCCGATCGACGCCGAGGAGGCCGCGTTCGCCTCCGACGTCGGGGTCCGCGAGGCGGAGGGGTTCGATCCGGGCGAGGAATTCGGCTCCGAGCCGGCGCCGGGCAAACAGGGCGGCCGGCTTGCCCGCTCGACCGCCTTCTTCTCGATCGCGACCGCGGCCTCCCGCGTCGCCGGGCTTGGTCGTGAAGTCGTCGCCGCCGGCTACTACGGGGTCAGCGGCCCGGTATCGGCCTTCACGGTCGCCTTCCAGGTCCCGAACCTGATCCGCGCCCTCTTCGCTGACGCGGCGCTGCAGCCGGCATTCGTCCCGGTCTTCACCGAACTGCTCGGCAAGAAGGCCTACAAGGAGGCCTTCCGCCTCGCCTCGACGATGCTGTTGCTGGTGACGATGGTGCTGGGGGCGATCACCGCTCTCTTCGTCCTCCTCGCGCCGGCGATCATGCCGGTCTTCGCGCCGGGCTTCAACCAGGAGATCACCGACCTCACCGTCTCGCTCTCCCAGGTCCTCTTCCCGATCCTGATCCTGCTCGGGGTCAGCGGCATCGTCGTCGGCATCCTCAACAGCTACGACCGCTTCGGCGCCTTCGCGATCTCGCCGCTGTTCTGGAACCTGACGATCATCCTCGTGCTGGTCCTCCTCGAGCCGAGGTTCCACGGCCAGAACAAGATCTACGCCTACGCGATCGCGATCCTCATCGGCACCCTGGTCCAGCTGCTGATCCCGGCCTGGGACCTGCGCCACACGCCCTTCCGCTTCAGCTGGAGCTTCGACTGGCGCCACCCGGGGGTGCGGCGGGTGCTGGTGCTGATGCTGCCGGTGACGATCAGCCTCGGCCTGATCAACTTCAACCTGCTGATCAACAGCTTCTTCGGCAGCCTCGTCTCCGAGCATGCGCCGGCGGCGATCGACAAAGCCTTCCGCATCTACCAGCTGCCGCAAGGGATCTTCTCGGTGGCGATCGCGACGGTTCTGTTCCCGACCCTGGCGCGGTTCGCCAACGCCGGGGAAGTCGAGAACCTGCGGGCGACGATGGCCAATGGGATGCGCCAGATCCTCTTCGTTCTCGTGCCCGCGGCGGCGGCGATCCTCGCCCTCTCGGACCCGATGATCCGGCTCGTCTATCAGCGCGGGGAATTCAGTCCGGCGGATACCGCCGTCGTCGCCACCGCCCTCTTCTGGTTCGCCTTCTCGCTGCCGACCAACGGCCTCTACCTGCTGCAGACGCGGACCTTCTTCAGCCTCCAGAAACCGTGGCAGGCGACGGCGCTGGCGGTGATCGACCTCGTCGTCTCGGCGCTGGCGGCGCTGGCGCTCTACAAGCCCTTCGGCGTCGGCGGGATCGTCGCCGGAACCGGGATCGGGACGACCGTCGCGGTCGTCGCCCAGGCGGTGATCCTGCGCCGCCGGTTCGGCGGCCTGGAGCTGCGGCGGCTCTGCTCCACCGCGGCGCGGATCACGGCCGCCGCCGCCGCCCTGGCAGGCGTCAGCTGGATCGTCTGGGACGTGCTCGACGAAGCGCTTGGACGCGGGCTTGGCGGGCAGATCATCTCTCTCGGCTCCGGTCTCGCCGCCGGGCTGGCCGTCTACCTCGCGGTCGCGAAGCTCCTGCGGGTGGCGGAGCTGGAGCAGATGAGCCGGCTGCTGCTGCGGCGGGGCCGCTAGCGACCCGTGCTCGACCTGGGGCGGTACCTGCTGGGGGTCCTCGAGCTCCTGCTGTTGGGCGGCTTCGCCTGGCTGGGCGGCGCGGCGGCGCGGTCGTGGCTGCTGCCGCGGTTCGAGGGAGCGCCGGCGCATCTGGCCTCGGCGGTGATCGCCCTCGCCCTGCTGATCTGGCCGGCGGAGCTGCTGGGGAGCTTCGGGTGGTGGAAGCCGCTGGCGTACGTGCTGCTCGTCGCGGGTGTGGGGCTTGGGCTTTGGAGGTTCCTGCCGCGGGCGTCCGAGGGGGAGGGGGGTCGCTCCCGTCCGCCTCGGCAAGCAAGGGTGGGAGCGACCCCCCTCCCGACGCTGGTCGGGCTACTCGTGGCGGCCGTTGCCGCGCTTCATTTCGCGGCCGGGGTGAAGACGCGGTTCTCGACGGGGATGACCGGGTTCGACAGCACCTGGTACCACGGACCGTTCGCGGCCGGGTTCTTCCAGAGCGGCGACACCTGGGATCTGCACTTCATCGCGCCGCAGTTCCTGGCCTGGTTCTATCCCGCCAACGGCGAAATCTTCCACGCGGCGGGGATGCTGGCGTTCGGAAGGGATTTGACGTCGCCGCTGCTGAACCTGGGCTGGTTCGCCGGCTGCCTGGCGGCGTGCTGGTGCATCGGGCGCCCCTTCCGGGTGGCGCCGTGGTCGCTGGCGCTCGGGGCGATCGCGCTGAGTGTGCCCGCGCTGGCGGACCAGGCGGGAGAGGCGAGGAACGACATCGTCGGGATCTTTTTCCTGCTTGCTGCCGTGGCAATCGCGCTGAACGCGTGGAGCGGGAATGGCGGGACGGAAGAGAAGCTGGGTGAGGAGGGGGGCGCTGCGGGCGTCGATGCGTATCTCATGGTTGGCCTGGCCGCAGGCCTGGCGGCCGGGACGAAGCTGAACTTCCTGCTGCCGGCGGCGGTGCTGGTGCTCGGCTTGGCTTTCGTTGCGCCGCGCGGCTTAAAAGGCCGCGCATTTAGCGTGACGGCCCTGGCCGCCCTCGCCGGCGGCGGCTACTGGTACCTGCGCAACCTCGCCCACAGCGGCAACCCGCTGCCCTGGATCCACCACCTCGGTCCGATCGACCTCCCGGCGCCCGAACAGGCCCTCGGCGGTCGCGAAGCCCACTCCGTTCTCGGCTACCTCGGCGACGGCGGCGTCTGGTCGGACTGGTTTCTCCCCGGCCTCCATCGGGGCCTCTGGCTCCTCTGGCCGCCGCTGCTCCTCGCAGCCCTCGCCGGTCTCCTCCTTGCAATCGCCCCGCTGCTCCTCCGCCGACGGGACGGAAACGGGCCACATAGGACCGGAATCGTCCCCTCGGCGGAGGTTTTGGCTGTGGCGGGAGCTGTGGGGCTGGCGTCCGCCCTGGCCTGGCTCGTGGCGCCGACGTCGGCGTCGGGCCCAGACGGGATGCCCCGCGGCTTCGAGTCCGGCCTCCGCTACCTCGCCCCAGCCCTCGTCCTCGGCCTCGCGCTGCTGCCAACGGCCCCCTGGATCAGGGTGTGGTCGAGCTTTGGCGCAGATAACACGCCTAAGCTCAACCACACCCGAGGATCGGGCGCCAGGCGGGGGCTCATCGTGGCTGCGGCGGTGCTCCTGATGGCGATCGCGGTGGGCTATCCCATGCAGCGGCACTACCTGGAGTCCCGCTACGAGGACCCGACCTTCACCGCCCCCGGCCTCAACGCCGCCTTCGCCTGGGCCCGGGACGTCTCTGACGCCCGCATCGCCACCACCAGCACCCGCCAGTACCCCCTCTTCGGCACCGACCTCTCCAACCACGTCCAGTACCTGGGGACGGAGCAATCTCACGGCGGCTTCAAATCTCCCGCCGACTGCCGGCAGTACCTCCAGCTCTTGGAAGAAGGCAGTTACGACTACGTCATAGCCACCCGCGACAGAGTGGAAGCCGGAAAGGCCCCATTTCCACTCTCGGCTGAGTGGACCGAAGCGGCCGGAGGAAAAGTCCTCTTACGCAAGCCCCCAACGGTCGTCTTCGAGCTGCCGGAAGCGCTTCGTCCCTCGGCGTGCAGGTGAAGCGTTCCTCCGGCGGGTGGCACGGCAGGGGGGACCACCCCTGAGGAAGCTTTAGCTACCGGAAGGGGTGGTGGGTCCCCTGCCGTGACAGGACCCGCCGGCCAACCACGTCCGTCCCTCATACTCATCCCCCGCCCATGGACCACATCCGCAACTTCTCGATCATCGCCCACATCGACCACGGCAAGTCCACCCTGGCCGACCGCATCCTCGAGCTGACCGGCTCCGTCGACCCGAAGAAAATGCAGGCGCAGCTGCTCGACTCGATGGACCTCGAGCGTGAGCGGGGGATCACGATCAAGGCCCAGGCGGTGCGGGTCGAGTACACCGCCCGCAACGGCGAGACCTACCACCTGCACCTGATCGACACCCCCGGCCACGTCGACTTCTCCTACGAGGTCTCGCGCAGCCTCGCCGCCTGCGAGGGCGCCCTGCTGGTCGTCGACGCCGCCCAGGGAGTAGAGGCGCAGACGGTCGCCAACACCTACCTGGCGATCGAGAACGGCCTCGAGCTGATCCCGGTGATCAACAAGGTCGACCTGCCGGGCGCCGAGCCGGAGCGGGTCGCGCAGGAGATCGCCGACCTGCTCGGCGGCGACCCCTCCGAAGCGCTGCCGATCTCGGCCAAGACCGGGGAGGGCGTGCTGGAGGTCCTGGAGGCGATCGTCGAGCGGATCCCGCCCCCCGGCGGCAAGCCGGAGGCGCCCGCCCGCGCCCTCATCTTCGACTCCGAGTTCGACCCCTACCGCGGCGTCATCGCCTACGTGCGGATGGTCGACGGCTCCTTCGGCAAGGGCGAGCGGATCCTGGCGATGCAGAACGGGACCACCGCCGAGATCGACGACCTCGGTTTCTTCCGCCCGGCGATGACCGCGGTCGAGAGGATGGACGCCGGCGACGTCGGCTACCTGATCACCGGGATCAAGGACGTGACCAAGCTGCGGGTCGGCGACACCCTCACGGCCCAGGGCAGCCCCGCCTCCGGGCCGCTGGAGGGCTACCGCGAGGTGCGGCCGATGGTCTTCTGCGGCCTCTTCCCGATCGACACCGACCGCTACGAAGACCTCCGCGACGCGCTCGAGAAGCTCTCGCTGAACGACGCCGCCCTCTCCTGGGAGCCGGAGACCTCCGAGGCGCTCGGCTTCGGCTTCCGCTGCGGCTTCCTCGGCCTTCTCCACATGGAGATCGTGCGCGAGCGCCTCGAGCGCGAGTACGACCTCGACCTGCTGGCGACGACCCCGAACGTGCGCTACCTGGTGAACAAAACCAGCGGCGAGACGGTGGAGGTGCACAGCCCGACCGACCTGCCCGACCCGGGGACGATCGAGACGATCGAAGAGCCCTACATCCGGGCGACGCTGATCTGCCCGAAAGAGCAGGTGGGGGCGGTGATGGAGCTCTGCCAGCAGCGCCGCGGAACCCACGTCGACATGCACTTCCTCAGCCCCGAGCGGGTGCAGATCCGCTACGACCTGCCGCTGGCCGAAATCGTCCTCGACTTCTTCGACCTCCTCAAGAGCTCCACCCGCGGCTACGCCTCGCTCGACTACGAGCCGATCGGCAACCGCGTCTCCGACCTGGTCAAGGTCGACATCCTCCTCGCCGGCGACCGCGTCGACGCGCTCTCGATCATCGTCTTCCGCGACTTCGCCTACGACCAGGGCAAGCGCCTGGTCGGCCGCCTGCGGAAGACGATCCCGCGCCAGCTCTTCGACGTGCCGGTCCAGGCCGCGGTCGGCTCCAACATCCTCGCCCGCGAGACGGTCAAGGCCCTGCGCAAGGACGTCACCGCGAAGCTCTACGGCGGAGACGTGACCCGCAAGAACAAGCTGTTGAAGAAGCAGAAAGCGGGGAAGAAGCGGATGAAGTCGGTGGGCCGGGTCGAAGTGCCGCAGGAGGCGTTCCTGGCGGTGCTGGAGATCGACGAGTAGCGCTCGGCGGGCGGGTCCTGTCTCCGATTGCGGGCTCTGCCTACCGGCAGAGTCCTCGCAATCGTCGCCACCCGCCCGACTGGCCGCGTAGCCAATAGACTGCCCGGCCATGCCGCTTAAGACTGATGCAGTTGGAAAGGAATGGCCCGGCACCACGTACCAGGTGGGGCGGGAGAAGATCAAGGAGTACGCGAACGCGCTGGGGATCGAGAACCCGGTCCACTTCGACGTCGAGGCGGCCCGCGCCGCCGGCTTCCGCGACGTCGTCGCGCCGCCGATGTTCGCGGTCGTCTACAGCAGCCCGGCCGTGGCGCCGGCGATCCTCGACCCGGAGGTCGAGCTCAACTTCGCGGCGATGGTCCACGGCGGCCAGGCCTTCGAGTGGGACGAGCCCGCCTGCTCGGGCGACGAGATCACGACCGCGACCAAGTGCCTCTCGATCGAGGAGAAGGACGGCAAGGGCTTCTACGTGTTCGAGACCAACAGCGTCAACCAGGACGGGGCACAGGTCGCCCGCGGAACCTGGACGCTGATCGTCAGGGGGGTTTGAGATGACTTTGAACGCAGGCGACCAGGTCCCGGAGCTGCGCGTCACCCCGGACAAGTACCTGCCGCACCGCTACGCGGGCGCCTCGGGGGACTTCAACCCGATCCACATCGACGACGAGTTCGCCAAGGCCGTCGGGCTGCCGCGCAACATCCTCCACGGCCTCTACTCGATGGGGCTGGTGGCGAAAGCCAACGCCGCGCTGGCCGACGGCGACCCGCGGGCGCTGAAGCGCCTCTCGGTGCAGATGCGCGGGATGGGCGTGCCCGAGCAGGAGATCGTCGTCACCGGCACGGTCAAATCGGCGGACGGAGGCCGGGTCGTGGTCGACACCGTCGCCGCCCAGGGCGAGACGACGCTGATCAAGAACGCCGAGGCCGAGCTCGCGCTGTAGGGGAGGGACGTTCGGCGCCCCTCCTAGAATTGCCCGCATGTTGAGCGAGCGGCAGGAGCTCATATTGCGTCTCGTGGTCGAGGCCCACCAGGGGTCGGCCAGGCCCGTGCCTTCGAAGGAGGTGGCGGACCGGCCGGAGGTGGGGTGGGGGCCCTCGACCGTGCGGGCCGAGCTGGCGGCGCTGGAGGCCGCCGGGTACCTGACCCATCCGCACACCTCGGCCGGGCGCGTTCCCACCGACGCGGGTTATCGCCGCTACGTCGACCTGATGGTGGAGGCGGGGCCGGTGCCGGTGGCAAACGTCGAGCTGGAGCTGACGCGCCTGCGCCGAGAGGTCGACGAGGCGATGCGGGAGACGACGGTGGCGCTGGCCCAGGTCACCGACCTGGTGGCGATGGCGACGGCGCCGCAGGCGAGCCTGACGGCGACGATCCACCGGGTCGAGGTCCTGCGCCTGCAGCCGAACAAGGTGGTGGTGATCGCGATCGCCTCGACCGGCGACGTCACCCGTCGCGTCTACGGCTTCGATCGGCCGCTCGACAGCGGCCTCGTCGAGTGGGCCTCGAGCTACCTCAACGAGCGGCTCTCCGGCCTCGGCGTCGGGGCGCGGATGATCGCCACCCGCCTCGCCGACCCCGGGCTGAACCGGGTCGAGGCCGACTTCATCGCCATCCTCGGCCGCACCTTCACCGACCTCGTCGCCGAAGAAGGCGGCGAGCTCTACCTGGAGGGGACCTCGCGCCTGCTCTCCGATGCCCATCGGCCCGACCTGCCGCGAGCCGACGAGCTGATGACGGCGCTGGAAAGGCGGGCCGGCGTGCTGCAGATGCTGCGCTCCTCGCTCGAGGAGCGCTCGGTCTTCTTCTGGATCGGCGGCGAGAACCCGCAGCCGGAGCTGCGCTCGGTCAGCGTCATCGGCGCCAACTACGGGCTCGGCCACCGCAACCTCGGCGCCGTCGGCGTCGTCGGGCCGCTGCGGATGGACTACGCGACCGCGATCGCATCGGTCCGCCACGCCGCCCGCGAGCTCTCCCGCTACTTCGAGACCGTCTACAGCGACTAGCCGATGCCCAGGGACTACTACGAGATCCTCGGCGTCAGCCGGGATGCGAGCGAGACCGAGATCAAGAAATCGTTCCGGCGGCTGGCGCGGGAGCTGCACCCCGACGTCAACCAGGAGGCCGACGCGGAGGAACGGTTCAAGGAGGCGGCCGAGGCCTACGAGGTCCTCTCCGACGCCGAGCGGCGGCGCACCTACGACTCCTACGGCCACGAGGGCCTGCGCTCGGGCGGTTTCGACCCCGGCGCCGGCTTCGGCTCGATCGACGACATCTTCCAGGCCTTCTTCGGCGGCGGCGGCTTCGGGTTCGGCGGCCGGCGCGGGCCGGCGGCAGGCGGCGACATCGCGGCTGCGGTCGAGGTCGAGCTGGCCGAGGTCGCGACCGGGATCCGTCGCGAGATCGCCTACGACGTCGTCGCCCCCTGCCAGCACTGCCACGGCAACGGCGCCGAGCCGGGGACGCCGATCGTCACCTGCGAGCGCTGCGGCGGCGCCGGCGAGCTGCGGCAGGTGACGCGGACGCCGTTCGGGCAGATGGTCCGCGCCACCGCCTGCGAGCGCTGCGGCGGCGCCGGCAAGATCCCGCAGCAGCCCTGCGAGACCTGCGACGGCAGCGGGCGCACCCGGCAGAGCCGGACCAGCGCGATCGAGATCCCGGCCGGGATCGAAGACCGCCAGCGGATGCGGATCACGGGCGCCGGCCACGCCGGCGAAGCGGGGGCGCCGCCGGGCGACCTCTACGTCGAGGTCCGGGTGGCCGAGGACGAGCGCTTCGAGCGCGACGGCCCGGACCTGATCAGCACGGTTTCGATCCCCGCCACCGCGGCGATGCTGGGGACGACGGTGACGGTGCCGACGCTGGAGGGCGAGGAGGAGATCGAGGTCGAGCCGGGTACCCAGCCGGGGACCGAAAAGGTCCTGCGGGGCGCCGGCCTGCCGCGCCTCGACAACCGCCGCCGCGGCAGCCAGCGGGTGGTCCTCGACGTCTTCGTCCCGACCAATCTCGACGCCGACCAGCGCGAGATCGCCGAGCGGCTCGACGAGAGCCTCGAGGAGGACAACCTCGAGCCCCAGCACGGCGAGGGCCTGTTCTCACGCGTGCGCCGGGCCTTCGGTTGATGCAGGCAAATCCTTGATCCGCCTCGCGGTCCGCTGCGCGCCGGAGCAGGCGGAGCTGGTCCTCGCCGAGCTGACGGTGCTGGCGCCGAACGGGGTCGAGGAGGAGCGCGGGCCCGGCTACGTCGAGTACGCGATCTACGGCGGCGAGGGGGAGCTGCCGGAGCTGGGAGATCTCGACGCCGCGGTCGCCGGCGGTCGGGTCGAGGTCACCTCGACGGAGATCCCCGACGACTGGGCCGACCGCTGGCGCGACTTTCACAAACCGCTGCTGGTCGCCGGGCGGCTCTGGCTGCGCCCCTCGTGGGAGCCGCGGCGCGAGGGGGCGGTCGACGTCGTCGTCGACCCCGGCCAGGCCTTCGGCACCGGCGCCCACCCGACCACCCGTCTCTGTCTCGAATTCCTCTGCGAGATCAAGGCCGGGGGAGAGCTGGTCGACCTCGGCACGGGCTCGGGCGTTCTGGCGATCGCCGCGGCGAAGCTCGGCTGGGCGCCGGTTCGCGCCTACGACCACGAGCCGGCGGCGATCGAGGCCACCGCCGCGAACGCCGAGGCCAACGGCGTCGATTTGAAGCTGGAGCGGATAAACCTGCGGGAACGGCTCCCCGGCCTTGCTCCCACTGTCGTCGCCAACATGACCGCCCCGATCCTCTTGGCCGTGGCAGAGCGGATGAAGGGGCGTGGACGGGGACCGGGGGAGGGGTCGGCGGACAACAGCGGGGAGGGTCCGGCGACCCCTCCCCCGGTTCCCGAGACGGTCGTTTGCTCCGGGTTGCTGCCGAACGAGGTGGACTCGGTAGCTGCCGCGTTTGGCGTTTCAGGTTTGAGTGAGGTGGACCGCCGCCAGGACGGCGACTGGGCCGCCCTCCTGCTCCGTCGGTCCTGAGCTATAGGGTTCCCGCCGATGGTCCTGGCGAACATCACCGGCTACAGCGTCGGGCTCTTCATCCACATCCTCGCCGTGGTGCTGGCCTTCGGCCCGACCTTCGCCTACGGGCTGATCTTCTCGCTGATGCCGAAGTACCCGCGCTCGGCGCCGGCCTTCTTCGAGGCGATCCGCAAGGTCGACACCTACCTGGTCAACCCGGGGATGATCGTCGTTCTGCTGGCCGGGATCTACCTGATGTCGGATGGAAACTGGGACGGCGGCGAAGCGTTCATCGCCGTCGGCTTCCTCGCGATCCTGGTCCTCTTCGGTCTCCAGCACGCCTTCTTCCGGCCCCAGGGACGCAGGGCGCAGGAGCTGGCCGAACGCGACCTGAAGAGCGGCGACAGCTTCAGCGAGGAATTCGAAGAGATAAGCCGCAGGCTCGGCATGGTCGGGCCGATCGCCGGGCTGATCGTCGTGGTGACGATCTTCTTCATGACCGTCAAGCCCTGACGCCCTGTCCGGCACGGCTCCACAGTCGAGCCCGGCCCAGCCGGTGGGGATGTTCGACTCCGGCGTCGGCGGCCTGACCGTTCTGCACGAGTGCCTCGTTTCGCTGCCGCAGGAGGACTTCCTCTACCTGGGGGACACGGCGATGTTCCCCTACGGCGACAAGGACCCGGCGGAGCTGCGGCAGCGGATCGGGCGGATCGCCGGTCTGCTGCTCGATCGCGGCGCCAAGCTGCTGGTGATCGCCTGCAACACCGCCACCTCGGTCGGCCAGGAGGTCGCCCGCGAAGTCGCCGCGGCGCGGGGGGTGGAGGTGGTGCCGGTGGTCGAGCCGCAGGCCGAGATCGCCGCCGCGATCACCGCCAACGCGCGGGTGGGGGTGCTGGCGACGCCGAACACCGTCGCCAGCGGCGCCTACCGGCGGGCGCTGGAAGCGGTCGGCCGCGGCCTCGACGTGGTCGAGGTGGCGGCGCCCGACCTCGCCTCCTTCATCCAGGACGGAGCGCTCTTCGACGGGGACACGATGGCGATGGCCCGCTCCTATTGCCGGCCGCTGCAGGAGGCGGAGGTCGACACCCTGATCCTCGGCTGCACCCACTACCCGCTGGTGGCGCCGATGCTGCAGCGGATCCTCGGCCGCGACGTGCGGCTGGTCAGCGGCGGCCACGCGGTTGCGGCGGCGGTGCAGCGGACGCTCGAGGGTTCCGGCCTCGCTCGGGAGGCGCGCGGCGAGGGGAGCTACGACTTCCTCTGCACCGGCGACTGCGAAGCCTTCCACGAGATCGGCACCCGCTTCCTGCAGATGCCGCTGGGCGAGGTCGAGCAGGTCGAAATCTAAGTTCTGCGCTGAAGCTGGCGCAGAATCGGCACGTTTTGCGCACCCCACGTGCGCCGAGAACCGGCAGGCTCCACCGCATGCCCACTTTTAGTCTGAGCAATACCGTATATACTCATCCCGTGGCCAAGGTGATGATCTCCGTTCCCGACGATCTCCTGGCGCGCTTCGACGCTCGGGCGAAGGCGCTGGGCGAATCGCGCAGCGGCCTTCTCCAGCGCTTGGCCGAAAGGGAGTTGGAGGCCGCCGAGGCCCGCGACCGGAGAGAGGTGAGGAAGATGTTGCGGCAGATCGCGTCCCTGGAGCCAGGGGACGAGCCCACCAGGTCCGCCGCCGAGATGGTTCGCGAAGACCGCGAATCCCACTAGGTGTTCCTTCTGGACGCAAGCGTGTGGGCGGCGCTGGCCCTTCCCGAGGACGAGTATCACTCGGCGGCGGGGTCGCTGGTCGATTCGAGCGAGCAGCTGATGGCATTGGACCTGACTCTGTTCGAGGTTGCCAACGTGGTCGCATTCAAGGCAAGGAAGCCGCAGCGCGCACGGCGGCTCCTTGCTCTGATCGTCAAGCGATGCGGGAATCAGGTGCTGAGGGTCGACCTGGGCCTTCACGACTCGGCGATAGACGCGGTCGCCGAGCACGGCCTCACCGCTTATGACGCCGCCTACGTCGCCGCCGCGCAGCGAAACGGCTGGACTCTCGTCAGCCTCGATATTGCGGACCTCGTCTCCAAGGGCCTGGCCGTCACCCCCGACGCCGCCGTCTACCCTTAAGCCGATGGCGGTTCTCGAACAGGTCCAGGACGACGTCAGGACGGCGATGAAGGCGCGCGATCGCGAGCGCGCCTCCGCCCTGCGGATGATCGTCGACGTGCTGCAGCAGGACGCGAAGCTGGGCAAGGGCGACGAGGTCGCGGTTCTGCAGCGGGAGCGCAAGAAGCGGGTCGAGGCGGCCGAGGCCTACGAGAAGGCCGGGCGCGCCGAGCAGGCCAGCGCCGAGCGCTTCGAGGCGGGGCTGATCGAGGCCTACCTGCCCCAGCAGCTCTCCGACGAGGAGCTGGACCGGCTGGTCGAGGCGGCGATCGCCGAGACCGGGGCCGCCGAGCAGCGCCAGATGGGCGAGGTGATGTCGGCGCTGATGCCGAAGCTCGGCGGCCGCGCCGACGGCAGGCGGGTCAGCGCCGCGGTGCGAGAGAAGCTGGGTGCCTGAGCCTTGGCGCGCAGGCAGCTGACCCTCGACAACAACGTCGCAGCCGAGCTGGCCGGCTCGGAGGACAGCGTGCTCCGCGCCCTGCGGGGCAAGCTGGAGGCGGACCTGCACCTGCGCGGCAACGTGCTGACGCTGGAGGGCGAGCCCGACGACGTCGCCGCCGCCGCCGTGGTGGTCGACGAGATGGTGGAGCTGATCGAGCAGGGGCACGACGTCGCCCCGGGGACGATCGAAGCGGTGACCGGCGCCCTCGACGCCGACGAGAGCCCGGCGGAGATCCTCGACGACGTCGTCTGGCGCCACCGCAACACCAAGGTCGCGCCGAAGACGCTGAACCAGAAGCGCTACGTCGACTCGATCCGCCGCCACACGATCACCTTCGGGATCGGCCCGGCCGGCACCGGCAAGACCTTCCTCGCGGTGGCGATGGCGGCGGCGGCGCTGACCGAACGCAAGGTGCAGCGGATCATCCTCACCCGCCCCGCGGTCGAGGCCGGCGAGCGGCTCGGCTTCCTCCCCGGCGACATCCAGGCCAAGGTCGACCCCTACCTGCGGCCGCTCTTCGACGCGCTCTTCGACATGCTCGACCCCGACCGGGTCAACGGCTACTTCGAGCGCAACGTGATCGAGGTGGCGCCGCTGGCCTTCATGCGCGGCCGCACCCTCAACGACTCCTTCGTGATCCTCGACGAGGCCCAGAACACGAGCCCGGAGCAGATGAAGATGTTCCTCACCCGGCTCGGCTTCAACTCGCGGATGGTGGTGACCGGCGACGTCACTCAGATCGACCTGCCGACCGACCAGCGCTCCGGCCTGATCGCCGTCAGCGACATCCTCAGCGACGTCCAGGACATCTCCTTCGTCCGCTTCGGCGGCGAGGACGTGGTCCGGCACAAGCTGGTGCAGCGGATCGTCGCCGCCTACGACGCCCACGGGGCGCGAGACGCGCGCGCCGAACACGGGCCGACGCCGCGTACGTGAGCGCCGATCTCGCCGACGTCCCCCCGGAGCTGCGCGACGCCGTCGCCGCGGCGTTGCGGGCAGCCGGGGTCGGGGACGGCCACCTCGCGGTCGAGATCGTCGACGCGGAGCGGATCCGCCAGCTCAACCGCGAGCATCGTGGCAAGGACGCGCCGACCGACGTCCTCGCCTTCCCGATCGACGAACTGGACCCGGTCGCCGGCCCGCGCGAGCTCGGCGACGTCGCGATCTGCCCCGAGCACTGCTCCGACGTGACCGAGGCCGCGGTCCACGGCGTCCTCCACCTCTGCGGCCACGACCACGAGAGCGACGGCGGCGAGATGCTGGCCCTGCAGGCCAGGGTGCTGGCCGGCCTGCGATGACCCGCTCCGGCTTCGTCGGCCTCGCCGGCCGTCCCAACGTCGGCAAGTCGACCCTGGTCAACGCCCTCGTCGGCTCCCACGTCGCGATCGTCTCCAACCGGCCGCAGACGACCCGGCGGGCGATTCGCGGCGTCGCCACCGACCTCGAGGCCGGGCGCCAGCTCGTCCTCGTCGACCTGCCGGGGGTCCAGCGCCCGCGCGACGTCCTCACCGAGCGGATGCAGGGACGGGTCGAGCGCGAGCTGGCCGATTCCGACGCCGTCGTCTTCGTCGTCAACGGCGAGGAGGGGATCGGGCCCGGCGACCGCTTCATCGTCCGCGCCCTGCTCGGCGCCCGCGCCGGGCTGCCGGTGCTCTGCGCCGTCAACAAGGCCGACCGGCTGGGGCCGAACGAGCTGGTGCCGGTGCTGGCGGAGGCGGCGGGGCTGGAGGGCGTCGACGAGGTCTTCCCGATCAGCGCCCGCAGCGGCGAGGGGCTGCCGCCGCTGCTGGAGCGCCTCGGCGAGCTGATCCCCGAGGGGCCGTACATGTACCCGCCGGAGGACAGCAGCGACCAGTCGAGCGAGCTGCTGCTGGCGGAGCTGATCCGCGAGCAGGTGCTGAACCGGACCCGGCAGGAGGTCCCGCATTCGGTCGAGGTCTCGGTGCTGGAGGTCGAGCCGCGAGAGGACGGGCTCGTCGCCGTCCGGGCCGAGATCTGGGCCGAGACCGAGTCGCAGAAGGGGATCCTGATCGGCAGGGGGGGAAAGAAGATCGGCGAGATCGGGGTCGCCGCTCGCCGTTCCCTGGAGCGCGAGCTGGGCGCCCAGGTCCACCTCGACCTGACTGTCCGCGTCCGCCGCCACTGGCGCCGCGACGAGGACCTGCTCGACCGCCTCGGCATCGAGTAGCGACGCGGCGTTTACGATTCCCCGGATGTTTCCCGAAATTCAGTTCGACCAGCAGGGGCTGGTGCCGTGCGTGGTCCAGGACTTCGCCTCCGGCGAGGTGCTGATGCTCGCCTACATGAGCTCGCGCTCCCTGGAAATGACGCTCGAGACGGGAGACCTGCATTTTCACAGCCGCTCGCGCGACGAATTGTGGAAGAAGGGGGAAAGCTCGGGCAACCTGATGCACCTGCGCCAGCTCCGCTACGACTGCGACGGCGACTCCCTGGTGGCGCTGGTCGACCCCGCCGGACCGGCCTGCCACACCGGCGAGCGCAGCTGCTTCTACCGCGAGGTGCTGGGCTCGGCCTCGCCGCGCAAGGACGCGCCGGCGGCAGAGGGCGAGCCGTATCCGGTCACCCACGAAGCGCTGCCGGCACTGGAGCGGACGATCCGCCACCGCGCCCTGCAGCGCCCCGACGGCAGCTACACCGTGAAGCTGCTCGACGACCGCGGACTGATCGGCGAGAAGGTCGAGGAGGAGGCGGAGGAGGTGGTCCGCGCCGCCCGCGAGGAGAGCGACGAGCGGGTGGCCGAAGAGGCCGCCGACCTGCTCTACCACCTGAGCGTTCTGCTGGCCTCGCGCGGGGTCTCGCAGGCCAGGGTGATGGAAGTGCTGAATGCACGTAGCGGCTGACTCCGAGATCCGCCTCGAGCCGAGCCTCGAGCAGGCGCGGGAGCTGGCGCGCGAGGGCAACGTGGTGCCGGTGCGCGCCCGCCTCGTCGACGACTGCGAGACGCCGGTCTCCGCCTTCCTCAAGCTGCGCGCCGGCGAGCCCGAGGGGTCGCCCTGCTTCCTGCTCGAGTCCGCCGAGCAGGGCCAGGTCGGGCGCTACTCCTTCGTCGGCCTGCGCCCGCGGGCGCTGCTGCGCTGGAGCGACGGCGTGCTCTCGGAGTGGAGCGGGGAGGAGTTGGATCCCAGCGCCGCGCCGAGGAAGTCCGATCCCGCCCCCGACCCCTACGCGGCGGTGGCCGAGCGGCTGCGGCGGTACCGGCCGGCCCCGGTGCCCGGTCTGCCGCCCTTCGCCGGCGGCGCCGTCGGCTTCTTCGCCTACGACCTGGTGCGGACCGTCGAGCCGCTGGGCCCACCGAACCCGGACCCGCTCGGCCTGCCCGACATGGCGCTGATGGTGACCGACGCGATGCTGGTCTTCGACCACCTTCGCCATGAGCTGACGATCCTCGCCTGCGCCTTCGTCGAAGAGGACGGCGGCGTCGAGGCGGCCTACGAGCGCGCCGCGGCGACAATCGGCGAGATGCGCGAGCGCCTGCGCGGCGCCGTGCCGGTCCCGGCGCGGCCGTCGGTGGTCGGGCCGCCCGAGTTCGAGTCGAACGTCAGCCGCGAGGAGTTCGAAGCCGCGGTGGCGCGGATCGTCGAGTACGTCCACGCCGGCGACGCCTTCCAGGTCGTCCCCTCGCAGCGTTTCTCGGCGCCGGCGCCGGTCGAGGCCTTCTCCGTCTACCGCGGCCTGCGCGCGGTCAACCCCTCCCCGTACATGTACTTCCTCGAGTTCGGCGACTTCCAGCTCGCCGGCGCTTCCCCCGAGCCGCTGGTCAAGGTGACCGGCGACCGGGTCGAGACGCGGCCGATCGCCGGAACCAAGCCGCGCGGTGAAAGCGAGGAGGAGGATCGCCAGCTCGCCGAGAAGCTGAAAAACGATCCGAAGGAGGTGGCCGAGCACGTGATGCTGGTCGACCTCGGCCGCAACGACCTCGGCCGCGTCTGCGAGTACGGCAGCGTCAAGGTCGACGAGCTGATGGTCGTCGAGACCTACTCGCACGTCCTCCACATCGTCAGCCAGGTCTCCGGCAGGCTGAAAGACGGCGTCAGCGCGATGGACGTGCTGCGCTCGGCGCTGCCCGCCGGAACCCTCTCCGGGGCGCCGAAGGTGCGGGCGATGCAGATCGTCGACGAGCTCGAGCAGGTCAAGCGCGGCGGCTACGGCGGCGCCATCGGCTACCTCTCCTGGGACGGGGACCTCGACACCGCGATCCACATCCGCACCGCGGTCCTCAAGGACGGGCAGGTGCATGTGCAGGCCGGCGGCGGCACCGTCGCCGACGCCGTTCCCGCCTACGAGTACCACGAGTCGGTGAACAAGGCGAAAGCGGTCTTTCGTGCCGTCGAGGTCGCCTGCGAACAACCGGACTGGGCGTGAGGCGAATGCGCGTGCTCGTGATCGACAATTACGACTCCTTCACCTACAACCTCGTCCAGTACCTGGGCGAGCTCGGGGCCGAGGTCGAAGTCGTGCGCAACGACAAGGCGACCGTGGCCGAGCTGCTGGAGCGGGAGGTCGACCGGCTGGTGGTCTCACCGGGCCCCTGCACGCCGGCCGAGGCCGGGATCTCCGGCGAGGCGATCAGGGCCTTCGGCGAAGCCGGGACGCCGGTGCTCGGCGTCTGCCTCGGCCACCAGGCGATGGTCGAGGCCTTCGGCGGCAAGGTGGTCCAGGGCGAGCCGATCCACGGCAAGGACGGCGAGGTCGAGCACGACGGGAAGAGCATCTACGCCGGCCTGCCGAGCCCGATGGTCGCCGGCCGCTACCACTCGCTCGTCGCCGACCCCGACCTGCCCGAGGAGCTGGAGCTGACCGCCAGCCTCGGCGAGGTCGTGATGGGCGCCCGCCACAGGTCCCTGCCGGTGGAGGGGGTCCAGTTCCACCCCGAGTCGGTCCTCACCCCGCAGGGCAAGCACCTGCTGGCGAACTTCATCGGCAAGGGGGCCCCCGATGCCTAACGACGTCGTCAGCCGCGCGATCGACGCCGTCTGCGCCGGCGACCACCTCACCGCCGACCACGCCTCCGCGGTCCTCAGCGAGATCATGGAGGGGCGGGCCGACCCGGTCCAGACCGGCGCCTTCCTGATCGCCCTGCGGGCGAAGGGGGAGACGGTGCCCGAGCTGGTCGGGCTGGCGCGGACGATGCGGGGGCTGGCGGCGCCGGTGCAGACCAGCCGCGAGGACCTCGTCGACACCTGCGGCACCGGCGGCGGCCCCTCCAGCTTCAACGTCTCGACCACGGCGGCGCTGGTCGCCGCTGGCGCCGGCGCCGCGATCGCCAAGCACGGCAACCGCTCGAACACCAGCCGGTCGGGCTCGGCCGACCTGCTGGAGGCGCTCGGGGTCAACGTCGAAGTCCAGCCCGCGCAGGTTGGCCGCTGCATCGACGAGGTCGGCTTCGGTTTCATGTTCGCGCCCAGGCACCACGCGGCGATGGCGCACGTCGTCCCCGCCCGCAAAGCCCTCGGGGTGCGGACGATCTTCAACTTCCTCGGGCCGCTGACCAACCCCGCCGGCGCCAGCCGCCAGCTCCTCGGCGTCGCCGACCGCCGCTACCAGGAGACGATCGCGGAGGCGCTGATCGGGCTCGGCAGCGAGCGGGCGCTGGTCGTCTCCGCCGAGGACGGCCTCGACGAGCTCTCGCTCGCCTCGCGGACGCGGGTGATCGAGGTCGCCGGCGGCCGCACCTCGGAGTGGTTCGTCGAGCCGGGGCAGTTCGGCCTCGCGCCCGCCGAGCTGGAGCGGGTCGCCGGCGGCAGCCCGGAGGAGAACGCCGCGATCGCCCGCAGGGTGCTGGCCGGCGAGGCGGGGCCGCACCGCGACCTCGTTCTCCTCAATGCCGCCGCGACCCTCTACGTCGGCGGGCTCGCCTCCGACCTCGAGCAGGGAGTCGGAAGGTCCGCCGAGGCGATCGACTCCGGGGCGGCGGCAAACGTGCTGGAGCGGCTGATCGCGGCAACGGTCGCCCCCGCGGTCTAGGCTTTCCTGGTTCAAGTGGGAATGATGGAGCAGCTCATCGCTGGGGCCCGGGAGGGGGTGGACGCGCGTCGCCGCGACCTCCCCCAGGCCGACCTCGAAGCGCGCCTCTCGGTCCGGGGGGAGGACCGCCCCTTCAACGAGGCGCTGGTCCGCCCCGGCCTCTCGGTGATCGCCGAGTTCAAGCGCCGCTCTCCCAGCGCCGGCCAGCTCGCCCGCGAGGAGGTCGACGTCGCCTCCCAGGTGGCGGCCTACGAGCGGGGCGGCGCCGCCGCGCTCTCGGTCCTCACCGACGAACCGCACTTCAGCGGCTCGCTCGCGGATCTCCGGGCTGCCCGCGCCGGCTGCGGCCTGCCGATCATCCGCAAGGACTTCGTCGTCGACCCTTACCAGCTCTACGAGGCGGCGGTGAACGGCGCCGACGCGGTGCTGCTGATCGTCGCCGCCCTCGGCGACGAGGAGCTGCGGGGGCTGTACGAGGAGGCCCGCTCGATCGACCTCGACTGCCTGGTCGAGGTCCACGACGGCGAGGAGCTGGAGCGGGCGCTGGAGGCCGGCGCCGAGGTGATCGGGGTCAACAACCGCAACCTCGACGACATGAGCGTCGACATCGCCACCACCTACGAGCTGATGCCGAACGTTCCCGCCGGCAAGACCGTGGTCGCCGAGAGCGGCATCTCCGGTCGGGCGGAGCTGGAGGAGCTCGAACGGGTAGGGGTGGACGCGGTGCTGATCGGCGGTGCCCTGATGGCCGCCGAGGACCCCGAGGCGAAGGCCCGGGAGCTGACCGGGACCGACGAGAGCACCCGGGAACACCTCGTTTAGGAAAAATTAGAAGAGCATTTAGGGACCGAACAGCTCCCGCCGTCATCCTGCCGTCCATGTCCAAGCTCAATCGAAAACTTCGCAGTCCCTTCGGCTCCGCTCTCCTTGGAGGCCTGGTCGTCGCCGTCCTCGGCTGGATCGCGATCGCCGCCGGTGCGATCCAGTCCGACGGCGGCACGACCACCACCGTCGCCGCGCCGATCACGGCGCCGGTCGACAGCAAGTCGGGAGAAGAATCCACCAACGTCGTCAACCAGATCTACAAGACCGACGGCGATGGCGTCGCCTTCATCGAATCCCAGCTCGAACCGACCGAAACCGAAAGCTTCAGCCCCTTCGGCGAAGCCGAACCCGAATCCGGCGGCGTCGCCACCGGCTCAGGCTTCGTGATCGACGGCGAAGGCCACATCCTCACCAACAACCACGTCATCGAAGGCGCCAGCAAGGTGACGGTCAAACTCGGCGACTCCGAAAAGACCTACGACGCCGAAGTGGTCGGCGCCGACCCCGGCACCGACATCGCCCTGCTCCAGGTCAACGCGCCCGCCGACCAGCTCCACCCGCTGACGCTCGGCAAGTCGGCCGAGATGGAAGTCGGCGACCCGGTGGTCGCGATCGGCAACCCGTTCGGCCTCGACCGCACGGTGACCAGCGGCATCGTCTCGGCCCTGCAGCGGCAGATCGAAGCCCCGAACGGGTTCGCGATCTCCCACGTGATCCAGACCGACGCCGCGATCAACCCGGGCAACTCCGGCGGGCCGCTGATCAACGCCTCCGGCGAAGTGATCGGGATCAACGCCCAGATCGCCACCGGCGGCGGTGGCAACGGCAACGTCGGCATCGGCTTCGCGATCCCGATCGACACCGTCCGGGCCGAGATCGAGCAGCTGAAGACGAAGGGCGAAGTCGAACACGCCTTCATCGGGATCAGCGGCGGCACCGTCACCAGCGAACTGGCGAAGGCGATCAACCTGCCGGTCGACGAAGGAGTGATCGTCCAGTCCGTCGTCAAGGGCGGGCCGGCCGACAAGGCCGGGATCGAAGCCGGGGGAACCTCGGCGACGATCAACGGCGAAGAAGTCCGGCTCGGCGGCGACATCATCACCGAAGTCGACGGCAAGAAGCTGAAGAGCATGGAACAGCTCGTCGAAATCATCCAGGGCCACAAGCCCGGGGACGAGCTGGAACTGAAGATCGTTCGCGACGGAGACGAAAAGACCGTGAGCGTGACCCTTGGGACTCAGCCGGAGAGCAACGGCGGGTAACAGCGGTTTCGGGCAGGGCGGTCCTCGCGAAGCGGGGGCCGCCCTTCGCGTACGCTGGGGGTCATGCGGGTCAAGTTCTGTGGGATCACCAATCTCGACGACGCGGCCGAGGCCGTCCGGCTCGGCGCCTGGGCGATCGGGCTGATCCACTTCCACGGCAGTCCCCGGAACGTCGAGACGGGGGTCGCGGCTGAAGTGGCTGCGGCATTTCGGCGCAAGTGCGAGGTGGTCGGGGTGTTCGTCAATCCCACCCTCGACGAGGTGGCGCGGGCCGTGGAGGACGAGGGGTTGACGATGGTGCAGCTGAACGGGGCGGAGGGGGCTTCGTTCTGTGCCGAGGTGCAGCGGCGGACCGGCCTCAAGGTGGCGAAGGCGGTGCACGTGGCGAGCGCCGCCGACGTCCACGGGGCGGAGGCCTTCCGGACCGACTTCCACCTCTTCGACCGGCGCGGCAAGGGCCTGTGGGGAGGGACCGGCGAGAGCTTCGACTGGGAGCTGCTGCGCAACCATCGCTCCGAAGTGCCGGCGATCCTCGCCGGCGGGCTGCGGCCGGAGAACGTCGCGCATGCGATCGACGTCACCCGGCCCTACGCGGTCGACGTCGCCAGCGGCGTCGAGCTGGAGCCGGGCCGCAAGGACCACGCGGCGATGGAGGCCTTCTTCGAGGCCGCGAACTCGGTCGGCGCCAGCGCATGAGCGCGGTCGAGGAGAGGTTCGGCCCCTACGGGGGCCGCTACGTTCCCGAGACCCTGATCCCGGCGCTCGACGAGCTCACCGCCGCCTGGGCGGAGGCGCGCGAGGACGAGGAGTTCATGGGACGCCTGCGGCAGCTGCGCCGCGACTTCATCGGCCGGCCGACGCCGCTCTACCTGGCCGAGCGCCTTTCCGAGCGGGTCGGCTCGCGGGTCTACCTGAAGCGCGAGGACCTCGCCCACACCGGCGCCCACAAGATCAACAACGCGGTCGGCCAGGCGCTGCTGGCGGCGCGGATGGGCAAGCCGCGGGTTATCGCCGAGACCGGCGCCGGCCAGCACGGCGTCGCGACCGCGACCGCCTGTGCCCTCCTCGGCCTCGAATGCGTCGTCTACATGGGGACCGAGGACATCCGCCGCCAGGCCCCCAACGTCGAGCGGATGAAGTTGCTGGGGGCCGAGGTGGCGCCGGTCGAGGCCGGGGCGCGGACGCTGAAGGAGGCGGTCAGCGCCGCGATCCGCGACTGGGTCGCCAACGTCGCCACCACCCACTACGTGATCGGCTCCGCGGTCGGGCCGGCGCCCTACCCGGCGCTGGTCCGCGACCTGCAGCGGGTGATCGGCGAGGAGGCGCGCGAGCAGGCGCTGGCGGCCGAGGGCTCGCTGCCGGCCCGCGTGATCGCCTGCGTCGGCGGCGGCTCCAACGCGATCGGGATCTTCACCCCCTTCGTCGGCGACGCCGAGGTGGCGCTGGTCGGCGTCGAGGCGGCGGGAGAGGGGCTGGACACGCAGCGGCACGGCGCCTCGCTGCAGGGCGGCGTCAAGGGCGTCCTGCACGGCTCGCTCTCCTTGGTGATCGCCGACGAGGAGGGGCAGATCCTCGAGGCCCACTCGATCTCGGCCGGCCTCGACTATCCGGGCGTCGGCCCCGAGCACGCGCAGCTTCGCGACAGCGGCCGCGCGACCTACGAGGCGGTGACCGACGAGCAGGCGCTGGGCGCGTTCCAGGAGCTGGCGCGGCTGGAGGGGATCATCCCCGCGCTCGAGTCCTCGCACGCGATCGCCTGGCTGGCGGAGAACCCGCTGCAAGGGGACGGCTTCGACGTGCTCTGCCTGTCGGGCCGTGGCGACAAGGACATGGCCGAGGCCACGGCTCGTTTGAAACCGCCTAGTGAGGTACTGCCGTGAGGGGGATCGG
>JAICSS010000034.1 GCA_025936755.1 Solirubrobacterales bacterium
GCGGTCGGCGAGCCCGAACCCGGTCAGCCCGTAGACGATCCCGAAGTTGACCATCTTCGCCTTCGAGCGCTGGCCGACGTCGACCTCGTCGCGCTCGATCTCGAAGACCTCGGCGGCGGTGGCGGCGTGGACGTCTTCGCCCTCGCGGAAGACCTCTTTCAGCACCTCCTCGTCGGCGACGTGGGCGAGGACGCGGAGCTCGACCTGGCTGTAGTCGGCGGAGAGCAGCCGGGCGCCCTCCGCGGCGACGAAGCAGGCGCGGACGGGGCGGCCGATCTCGGTCCGGATCGGGATGTTCTGCAGGTTCGGGTTGGTGCTGGAGAGGCGGCCGGTGGTGGTCGCGGCCTGGTTGAAGGTGGTGTGGACGCGGCCGGTCCCGGGGTCGATCAGCTCCGGCAGCGTGTCGAGGTAGGTGCTCTTCAGCTTGCTCAACTCCCGCCACTGCTCGATCTTCTCGACGATCGGGTGCTCGTCGCGAATCTGGGCGAGGACGCGGGCGTCGGTCGAGAAGCCGGTCTTGCCGCGCCGCTTGCGGGTCAGGCCGAGCTTCTCGAAGAGGATGCGGCCGACCTGCTGCGGCGAACCGATCGTGAATTCCTCCTCGGCCAGCTCGAAGATCTCCTTCTCGAGCGTGTCGATGCGCTCGCCGAAGCCGGCGCCGACCTCGGCCAGGCGCTCGGCGTCGAGCTTCAGCCCCTCGCGCTCCATCGCCGCCAGGACCCCGACCAGCGGCAGCTCGACCTCGCGCAGCAGCTGCGCCAGCCCCAGCTCCTCGATCCGGGGCCGCTGCACCTCGGCGAGGGCGGCGACGAGCTGGGCTTCCTCGGCGGGATCGAGTCCGGCCTCCAGCTCTTCTCCCAGCGCCAGCTGCCCGTCGTCCTCGTCCTGCTTCTCCGCGACGGCGCCCTCGGCGAGGCCGATGCCGGCGTCGGCGGAGAGCTCGACGAGGTCGTAGGTGCGGCGCTGCGGCTCCAGCAGGTAGGCGGCGATCATCGTGTCGTGGTCGAGGTTGGGCTCGACCCCCTCGCGCGCGGCGGCGGCGAGGAGGCCGTGGCGGCCGCCGCCGAGCGACTTGGCGTCGTGGGCGGCGAAGGGCCTGGCGCCCAGGGCGACCGCGAGCTCGTCGTGGCTGTTGCTCCCGGCGAGGACCCGGTCGCCTTCGGCTGCGGCCCAGCGATCGCCTTCGATCGCCAGCGCCACCGGCCCCTCCCCCAGGTCCTCCGGCCTGCCCTCGACCGCCTCGACCTCGAGCTCGGTCTCGACCCTGCGGCCCGGCACCGCGTCGCCCTCCGGCAGCGCTTCTTCCAGCCGCTCCATCACCGCCCGCAGCTCGAACTCGCGCATGAACTCGCGCAGGGCGCCGCGGTCGGGCTCGCTCGACATCGCCGCCCCGAGGTCAACCCCGGTCTCGATGTCGTACTGAAGCGTCGCCAGCTGCTTGGAGAGGCGGGCGTCCTCGGCGTGGTTGGTGAGGTTTTCCTTGCGTTTCTTGCCGGAGATCTCCTCGACGCTTTCCAGCACCGCTTCCAGGGAGCCGAACCGCTGCAGCAGCTGGGTCGCGGTTTTCTCGCCGATCCCGGGGACGCCGGGGATGTTGTCGGAGGTGTCGCCGCGCAGCCCCATCAGGTCGGTGATCGACTCCGGGGGCACCCCGTAGCGCTCCTCGACCGCGGCGCGGTCGTAGATCTTGGTCTCGGTGATCCCGCGCGAGGTGCTCATCACCCGCACCCCCTCGGCGACCAGCTGGTAGGCGTCGCGGTCGCCGGTCACGACCATCACCTCGATCCCCTGCTCGCGCGCCTGCTTGACCAGCGAGGCGATCACGTCGTCGGCCTCGTAGCCGTCGACCTTGACGTTGGTGTAACCGAAGGCCTCGACCAGCGGCATCAGGTGCGGCCACTGCTCGCGCAGCAGGTCGGGGCGCGGTTTGCGCTGGGCCTTGTAGAGGTCGTAGGTCTTCTCGCGGCCGCTCCAGCCGGCGTCCCAGGCGACGACGACCCCCTGCGGGTGGTGCTCGTCGATGATTTTCACCAGCATCGAAGCGAGCCCGTAGATCGCGTTCGTCGGCCGCCCGTCGCTGGTCCCGATCGACTCGGGGAGGGCGAAGAAGGCGCGGTAGGCGAGGCTGTTGCCGTCGATCAGGAAGAGCTGTGGGGCGTCCGCCATCGGCCGCCACTTTATGGCTCAGGCCTGACCGGACTCCACGAGCTCGACCAGCATTCGCACCACCTCGGGATCGAACTGGGTGCCGGCGCAGCGCCGCAGCTCGGCGATCGCCGCTTCGGTGCCCATCGCCTTGCGGTAGGAGCGGGTGGTGGTCATCGCGCTGAAGGCGTCGCAGCAGGTGACGATGCGGGCCTCGACCGGGATCTCCTCCCCGGCCAGCCCGTCGGGGTAGCCGGAGCCGTCGAAGTCCTCGTGCGAGGCGCGGACGATCTTCCCGACCTCGGCGAGGACGCCGCCGATCCGCTTCAGCATCCGCTCGCCCTCGATCGTGTGCCGGCGGATCACCTCCCACTCGGCCTCGTCGAGCGGCCCTTCCTTGTTGATGATCTCGTCCGGGACGGAGATCTTGCCGACGTCGTGGAGGAGGGCGGCGAACTCGACGTTGCGCCGCTGCTCGAAGCCGAGGCCGAGGCTGTCGCTGACCGCGAGCGAGAGTTCGACGACGCCGCGGCTGTGACTGCCGGTGTAGGCGTCGTCGGCCTCGACGACGTCGCCGAGGAGGAGCGCGGTGCCCTGGTAGGCCTCGCTCAGGGCCAGCGCCTGGTCGATTCGGGTCTGGCGCTCGCGGGAGAGGACGGCGAGGACGAGTCCGAGCGGGATCACCGCCAGGCAGATCGCCGGCCCGACCTGGAGAGCCGCCACGGCGGCGAGCAGCCCGATCGGCGCCAGAGCGGCGTCGAGGCCGTAGACGGGGGCGATCATCCGCAGCACCTCCACCGGACGGGCGCCGTCGATCAGGCGGGCGCGGATCGCCGACGCGGCGAAGTCGAAGCCGAACTGGGCGAGCAGGGCGAGGAGGTAGACGGGCCAGTCGCTCCAGGAGAACGCCTGGGCGCCGGCGAGCACGAGCACCAGGGCCGGCCCGACCGCGTGCCAGCAGTCGCCGAAGACGTGGAAGGCGCGATGGACGCTGGTGCTGCCGCTGGCGTAGTCGAGCAGCCGGCCGAGGGCCCAGCTGAGGCTGACCACCAGCGGCACCGCCGGGGTCGGCAGCAGGAAGAGCATCGGCACCAGCACCAGCTCGGTCGGGACCGTGTAGCCGTCGGCGATGTCGAACTTGGCCCGGCAGGCGATCACGTAGGCGACTACCAGCGCGACCAGGGGCGCCGCTTCCAGCGGCCGCGGCGAGTCGACGAGCACGGCCATGCCGAGGGCGACGCAGAGGAAGCCGGCGCCGGCGGCCTGCTCGACCAGGCGCTCGCGGCCCTCGGCGGCGCTGCGGGCGCGCGTGCGGCCACGGGCGAAGAGCTGCTCGGGGTTGGATGCCGGGTTTGCGGTTTGCATGGTCGGGGAGGCGCTCCGGGCTCCCCCGGCTTACATCGACGGCATTCCTCCCATAAATGAGCCGGTTTTCCACTTTTTTGCGCGGGGCGCCCCCTCAAAATCGACTAGACAGAAGGTCTAACACCGTTTAGTGCAGGGGTTCAGGCACCGATGCTTGCTTCACATAAGTGCAAGAAGTGAGCTGAATAAGGGCAAACCTGTCGCGAGGCAGGGACGCAAAGTCAGAGGTCTCCCTCCCGGAGACGGCTCGACCGCCAGCTTGGTTGTCAAGACCAGGCTTTTTCGCCTGCGACCAGGAGGTTTACCCAAGTGAAGTCGAACTCGTTGCGCAAACTGATTCTCGCCGCGGTGGCGGCACTAGTCGCCGTGGCTTTCTCGGCCGCCAGCGCCCAGGCCTGCTCCTACACCGGAGCCAAGCAGGTCTTCCAGCCCTGGGGCGACACCGGAAATTACGTCCTCGCTCCCAACGGCGGCTTCGAGGCCGGCGGCCTGGGGTGGCAGCTCGGCGGCGGCGCGAAGGTGGTCGACGGCAACGAGGCCTTCTTCCTCAACGACCCGGCCGACACGAAATCGCTGGCCCTGCCGGCTGGCAGCACGGCCGTGAGCCCGCCGGTCTGCATGTCGATCGACACGCCGTCGTTCCGCCTGCTGGCGCGCAACAGCGGTGACCCGGCCTCCTACCTCAAGGTGGAAGCGACCTACCTGCTGCTGGGGCTGCTCCGGACCAAGACCCTGAGCACGGTCACTGCCGGGCCGAGCTGGGCGCCGACCCAGAAGATGTCGACGGTTCTCACCCTCTCCACCATCGTCGGCACCCTGATCCCGAGCGCGGTCCAGATCCGGGTCACGCCGGTCGGCAGCGGCGGCAACTGGCAGGTCGACGACCTCTACGTCGACCCCTTCGCCCGCCACTAGCTAGCCCCCCGAGTACCAGTCCTCCTGTTCGAGAGCCCGGGCGACGTCGGCCACGACGCGCCCGGGCTCCTTTGATGGAGGGCTCGACGGAACTCCGGCACGCGCCTGGCGGCGGCGGACACTGCGCGACCACAGGCAGATGGCGCAACGCAGCTTCATTAGTCGCAGAACCCCATGGCAGCGAACCGTCGAGAGGCGAGCCGGCGCCCCCAATCTGATTCGATAGCCGCCCATGGCCGTCAGCGCCCAGTACAGCGTCACGATCCGCGTCGAGCTCGATGCGCGGCAGGAGCCGCTGGGGCGGCTGACCGCGGCGATCGCCGAGGCCGGCGGGCACCTGCAGGGCGTCGACCTCGTGCCCGGGGCGGGGCCGGAGGGGAAGCGGGTCCGCGAGTTCACGATCGACGCCGCCGACCGCGAGCACTGGGAGCGGATCCTGCGGGCGATCGGGTCGACCCGCGGCGCCCGCGTGCTCGACTACGTCGACCGGACGATGCAGATGCACCGCGGCGGCAAGATCGACGTCCGCAACAAGTACCCGCTGAAGACGCGCGACGACCTCTCGATGGCCTACACGCCGGGCGTCGCCCGCGTCTGCATGGACATCCACGCCGACCGCAGCAAGGCCTTCGAGTACACGATCAAGAAGAACACGGTCGCGGTGGTCTCCGACGGCAGCGCCGTGCTCGGCCTCGGCAACATCGGCCCCGAGGCGGCGATGCCGGTGATGGAGGGCAAGTGCATGCTCTTCAAGGAGTTCGCCGGGGTCGACGCCTTCCCGATCTGCCTCGACACCCAGGACGCGGACGAGATCGTCCGCGCGGTCGAGCTGATGGCCCCGACCTTCGGCGGCATCAACCTCGAGGACATCTCCGCCCCGCGCTGCTTCGAGATCGAGGACCGGCTGAAGGAGTCGATCGACATCCCGGTCTTCCACGACGACCAGCACGGGACCGCGATCGTGACGATGGCGGCGCTCTTCAACGCGCTGAAGATCACCGGCAAGCCGATCGAGCAGCTGCGGGTCCTGGTGGTCGGCCTCGGCGCCGCCGGGGTGGCGGTGACGAAGATGATGCAGGAAGCCGGCGTCAGCCACATCGTCGGCTGCGACCGCAAAGGGGCCCTCTCGACCGAGCGCGAGGACTACCAGGCGGGCGAGATGAACGAGACCAAGCGCTGGTTCGCCGAGAGCTTCAACCCGGACAAGGTCACCGGCACCCCCGACGACGCGATCGAGGGGATGGACCTCTTCATCGGCCTCTCCGGGCCGGGGATCATCCAGGCCGAGTCGCTGGCGAAGATGAACGACGACGCGATCGTCTTCGCGATGGCCAACCCGACGCCCGAGGTGATGCCCGAGGACGCCGCGCCCTACGTGCGGATCATGGCCACCGGGCGCTCGGACTACCCGAACCAGATCAACAACGTGCTCGCCTTCCCCGGCGTCTTCCGCGGGGCGCTGGACGCGGGCGCCCCCTCGATCACCGAGGAGATGAAGCTCGCCGCCGCCAAGGGGATCGCGATGGCGGTCTCCGAGGCCGACCTCGCCGAGGACTACATCATCCCCAGCGTCTTCAACCGCGAGGTGGCGCCGAAGGTCGCCGAGGCGGTGGTCGAGGAGGCCAAGCGCGACGGCATCGCCCGGCTCAACGAGGAGACCGGGACCTTCGCCACGGTGGACGGGGCCTAGCCCTTGCGGGTCCTCGTCACCGGCGCCAGCGGCCTGATCGGCCAGGCCCTGTGTGACGCGCTCTTCGCCCGCGGCGACGACGTCGTCGGGCTGACCCGCGATCCCGGCCGCGCCCGCGAAGCAAACCCGCGCGTCGAGTGGCGCAAGTGGGAGCCGCGGCTGGAACGGCCCGACCCCGCCGCCTTCGAAGGCGTCGACGGCGTCGTCCACCTGCTGGGCGAGCGGATCGACCAGAAATGGACCCCGGAGGCGAAGGAGCGGATCATGGAGAGCCGCCGCCAGGGGACCCACAACCTGGTGCAGACGATCGCCGCGCTGACCCAGCCGCCGCGGGTCCTGGTCAGCCAGTCGGCGGTCGGTTACTACGGCGACCGCGGCGCCGAGGAGGTCGACGAGGGCGACGGGCCGGGATCGAGCTTCGACTCCGAGGTCGTGGTCGCCTGGGAGGCCGCCGCCCACGAGCTCGACTCGAGCGATGTCCGCCTCGTCGTCGTCCGCACCGGCCAGGTGCTGGCGAAGCGCGCCGGGATCCTGAAGGAGATGCTGACCCCCTTCCAGCTCGGCGTCGGCGGCCCGCTCGCCGGCGGCGAGCAGTACCTCTCCTGGATCCACATCGACGACGAGGTCGGCATCCTCCTCTGGGCCCTCGACCAGGAGAGCGTCAGCGGCACCGTCAACGCCTCCTCCCCGAGTCCCGCCACCAACAGGGAATTCTCGAAGGCCCTCGGCCGCACCCTCAACCGCCCCGCGGTAATGCCGGTCCCCGGCCTGGTCCTGGACCTCAAATTCGGCCGCGAGTTCGGCCAGGTCCTAAGAGGCGGCCAACGCGTCATCCCGAAACGCACCGAAGAGCTCGGATATCAGTTCATCTACCGCGACCTAGACAAGGCCCTGCAGGACCTCCTCTAACTGTCGCAGGAGGGGTGGGTACCCCCTCCCCTCCCCTCCCCACCCCGCTAAGGGTCCCGCGCCAGCACGTCCGCAGGCCCCTCGATCCAAATGTTCACCCGGTCGCCGGGATGCCAGGCGGGGAAGCCGAGGCGGCGCACCTTGACCACCGAGCCGGAGGGGAGCTCCAGCTCCACCATCTGGTCGTGGCCGAAGAAGCTGCGCGAGAGGACCGTTGCTTTCTGGCTGCGGCGGTCGGGCGGCTCGAGCGTGCCGATCGCCAGCGACTCCGGCCGCACCAGCACGTCGACGTCACCGCTGTGGCCCTCGCGGTTCGGGAGGTTCCCGAGCTCGCACTCGATCCTCCCGTCGGTCGCCCTGCCCGGCAGCACCTCGATCTCGCCGAGGAAGCCGGCGACCCAGCGATTCGCCGGGCGCGAGTAGACGTCCTCGGGCGTGCCGACCTGTTCGACCCTGCCCTCGTTGACGACCGCGACCACGTCGGCGACGCTGAGGGCCTCCTCCTGGTCGTGGGTGACGAAGACCGAGGTCAGCTTCTGCTCGGCGAGGATCTCGCGCACCTCTTCGCGCACCCGCGCCCGCAGGCCGGCGTCGAGGTTGGAGAAGGGCTCGTCGAGGAGCAGCGCCCGCGGCTCGGCGACGAGCGCCCGCGCCAGCGCCACCCGCTGCTGCTGGCCGCCGGAGAGCTCGTGCGGGTTGCGCTTGCCGAGGCCGCCGAGGCCGACCGTCTCCAGCGCCGCGGCGACCTTGGCGCGGTCGGGCCGCCGGCCCAGCGCGTAGCCGACGTTGGCGGCGACGTCCATGTGCGGGAAGAGCGCGTAGTCCTGGAAGACCATGCCGATGCGCCGGCGCTCGGCCGGGACCGTGCGGCCGTCGCCCGTGACGAGCGCGCCGCCGATCTCGATCGTGCCGGCGTCGGGGCGCTCGAGCCCGGCGACCAGCCGCAGCGTCGTCGTCTTGCCGCAGCCGCTGGGGCCGAGCAGGGCGCAGATCGAGCCCTCGGGCACGTCGAGGTCGAGGCCGTCGACGGCGACGACCTCGCCGAAGCTCTTGCGCAGGCCGCGCAGGCGCAGGCCGGGGCTCAGATTTGACTCTCCGTACTCCATAAGCGGGAAGTTCCATAAGATTAGGGCAACCTAACTTCTTCCTCTGTGATCCTCCCCACCCCACAACGCCGCTTGCTTGCGGCCGCCCTCCTCGTTTTCGCCGCGCTCCTCGCCGCCGGTTGCGGCTTCAGCACCGAAGACAGCGGCGGCAGCTCCAACGATCCCGAAGTCGAAGGGATCACGCTCTACTCGGGGCGGATTCCGGCGGCGATCGGGCCCGCGATCGACAGCTACGAGGCCGAAGCCAACCGCAACGTCAAGGTCCGCTTCGCCGAAACCGCCGACCTCGCCGCGACCCTGGTCGAGGAGGGCGACGCCTCCCCCGCCGACGTCTTCTTCGCCCAGGAGCCGGGGGCGATCGCCGCCGTCGCCGAAGCCGGGCTGCTGGCGAAGCTGCCGCAGGACATCCTCGACCGGGTGCCGGCGCGGTACCGCGACCCGGAAGGGCGCTGGGTCGGCGTCACCGGCCGCGCCCGCGTGATCGCCTACAACCGCAACGTCGTCAAGCAGTCCGAACTGCCGCCCTCCCCGTTCGGCCTGACCGCACCGCAGTGGAAGGACCGGGTCGGCTGGAGCCCGGCCTCCTCGAGCATGCAGGAGTACGTGACCGCCCTGCGCGCCAAGTACGGCGACGACCGGACCAGGCAATGGCTGGAAGAAATGGTCGACAACGGCGCCGTCGCCTTCCCCGACAACGTGACGATCCGCGACGCGATCGCCAAAGGCGAAATCGACGTCGGCCTGATCAACCACTACTACGTCGCCCAGGCGATCTCCGAAGAAGGCCCCGACTACCCCGTCTCCGTCTACTTCCCCCCCAAGGGCCTGGGCTCGCTGTTGCTGCTGACCAGCGTCGGCGTGCTCGAATCGAGCGATCGCAAGCCGGAAGCCTTCGCCTTCGTCCGCTCGCTGCTCTCGAAGAAGAGCCAGGCCTTCTTCACCTCGAGCTCGAAGGAGTACCCGCTCGCCAAGGGCGCCAAGCCAGACCCCTCGCTGAACGTGCCGATCGGGCGGATCCCCGTCTCCGACTCCAGCCTGGTCGACCTCAAGGAGCTGCAGGGGACGATCGAACTGATGAAAGAAAGCGGGGCGCTGTAGATGCCGGCGGCGCGCCGGGCGCCGCTCGGCCTCCTCGCCTTCGGCGCCCTGGTCGGCGCCGCCGCCGTCCTCCCCGCCGCCTACCTCGTCGTCGTCGTCGCCACCGACCTCTCGGCGGCGCTGGAAACCGCCTTCTCCTCGCGGGCGCTGGAGACGCTGCTGCGGACGGCGGCGCTGACCGCCGCCGTGGTCGTCGCCTCGGTGGCGATCGCGCTGCCGGTCGGCTGGCTGACGGTCCGCACCGACCTCCCCGGCCGCCGCCTCTGGACCGTCCTCTGCACGCTGCCGCTGGTGATCCCGAGCTATGTCGGCGCCTACCTGCTGGTCGCGGCGCTGGGGCCGAACGGGCTGCTGCAGGAAGCGCTCGGGGTCGACCGCCTGCCCTCGATCTACGGCTTCCCGGGCGCCTGGCTGGTGCTGACGCTCTTCACCTATCCCCTGGTCCTGATCCCGCTGCGGGCGACGCTGCGGCGGATCGACCCACAGCTCGAGGACGCGGCGCGGGCGATGGGCCGCAGCCCGCTGGAGGTCTTCCGCACGGTGGTGCTGCCACAGCTCTGGCCGGTGCTCGCCGCCGGCTCGCTGCTCGTCGCCCTCTTCACGATCAGCGACTTCGGCGCCGTCTCGATCCTCCGCTTCCAGTCCTTCACCTCCGAAATCTACGTCGCCTACCAGTCGAGCTTCGACCGGGTCGCGGCGGCCTCGCTCGGCGCCGTCCTCGTCGTCGCGATGCTGGTCCTGCTGCTGGCGAGCTCGCGCGTGCGCGGCGCCCGGGCGGTCCACCGGCTCGGCCCGGGGACGCTGCGCCCGACCCAGCCCTACCGGCTCGGCCGCTGGCGCTGGCCGGCGCTCGCCTTCTGCTCGCTGGTCGTGACCGTCGCCTTCGCGCTCCCGGTCGGGGTGCTGGTCTACTGGGCCTCGAAAGGCATCTCCACCGGCAGCACCTCGCTGCACACGGTGGCGGCGCTGGGCGGCAACTCGCTGCTGCTCGCGATCTGGGCGGCGGTGTTGGGAGCGGTGGCGGCGCTCGTCGTCGCGGCGCTGGCGGTCCGCTACCCGTCGCGGGTGACCAGCCTGATCGAGCGACTCGCCCACGGCGGCTACGCGCTGCCGGGGATCCTCGTCGCCCTCGGCCTCGTCTTCTTCTCGACCCGGGCGGCGCCAGCGCTCTACCAGACGATCGCGCTGCTGGTCTTCGCACTGACGATCCACTACCTGCCGCTGGCGATCGGGCCGATCGCCAGCTCCCTGGTCCAGCTCTCGCCGCGGATCGAAGAGGCGGCGCGCGGGATGGGGCGCGGCCCGGCCGAGGTCTTCCGCACGATCACGATCCCGCTCGCCCGCGGCGGGATGATGGCCGGCGCGGCGCTGGTCTTCCTGCACGCGATGAAGGAGCTGACCGTGACCCTGATCCTCTCGCCGATCGGGTTCAAAACCCTGGCGACCGACATCTGGACGCAGACGACCTACGGCTTCTACGAGGCGAGCGCGATCCCGGCCCTGGTCCTGCTCGCGGTCGCCGCGATCCCGGTCTACCTGTTGAGCGAGCAGGGCGCGGCCCCGTCCTGATCCGGTGAGCCCCCTCCTGCGGCCGCGCCCGGCGCTGGCGGTGGGGGCGGCCCTGGTCCTCGCTGCCGCCTCGCTCGCCCTCCCCTACCTCCCGGTCTACGACCCCTGGGCCTGGCTGGTCTGGGGACGGGAACTGGCCCACGGGGGCCTGGAGACGACCGGCGGTCCCTCCTGGAAGCCGCTGCCGGTCCTGGTCGACGCGCCGCTCTCGCTGCTGGGCGGCGCGGCGCCGCGAGCGTGGCTGCTGGTCGCCCGCGCCGGCTGGATCTGCGCGCCGCTGCTGGCCGGGCTGCTGGCGGCGCGGTTGAGCGGCGAGGGGACGGGGCGCTGGCGCTGGGTCGCCGCGGCGATCGCCGCCGGCTCGGTGGCGCTGACCGCCGATTCGTTCACGCCGCCGCTGCGCCAGTTCACCGGCGGCCTCTCCGAGCCGCTGCTGGTGGCGCTGGTCCTGGGAGCGATCTGGGCGGCTCTCGACGAGCGGCCGGGGTGGGTCCTCGGCTTGGGAACGGCGGCGGCGCTGCTGCGTCCCGAATGCTGGCCCTTCCTGGCGCTCTGGGCCTACTTCGCGAGCCGAGGCCGGCCGCGTCTGCGCGCGGCGGCGATCCTGGTCGCGATCCTCGTCCCGGTCGCCTGGTTCGTGCCCGACGTCCTCGGCGCCGGCAACCCGCTCGAGGGCGGCGAGACCGCCCGCGCCGGCGGCATCGAACCTCTCGACGGCCTCGCCGTCGTCGGCCGAGCCCTCGCCGCCCCCCTGGCCGCTTCCTGGATCGGCCTCGTCCTCCTGCTCTGGCGGGACGCCTTTGGCAACGCATGGTCGGCAAAAGCGCCCCGCGGCGACCGCACCCTCGCGGTCCTCCTGCTCGGCGCCGGCGCCTGGATCCTCCTCGTCGCCCTGATGGCCGTCGCCGGCTTCGCCGGCCTCCCCCGCTTCCTCGCCCCCGCCACCGCCGTCGTCGCCGTCTGCGGCAGCGTCGGCATCGCCCGAGCAGCTCAGAAAAACCGACCCCTTGTCCTCGCCCTTCTCGTAATCGCTCTCGTCGGCTTCACCTGGCGCGTCTCGCAGCTACCTGGCGACCTGAACGTCGTTCAGCGCCAGACCCACTCGGTCAACGACCTCTTCGACCTCGTCGAGGCGACCGGCAAGGCCCCCCTGCTCGCCTGCCAAAACCGCGCCCGCATGACCCGGGTCCGAGAGCAGACCGCCCTCGCCTGGAAGCTGGAAGAACCCATCTCCACCGTGCCGATTCACCGGAAGCCGCGCCATGGCGTCGCCCTCTCGACCCAACCCCTCCCCCACGGCGACGTCATCGCCCAAGTCGGCCCCTGGCGAGCCACCGTCCTCCCCTGCCCCACCGACTACGGCCACCAGCCGAGCCCTGCATCCCCGCCCACCTCCGAGCGAGCTACTCCAACTCCGCCAAAGGCCGGGCCATAGCCGGCGTCTCCGGGGCCACCCGGTAGGGCTGCTCCGCCACCTCATCCCGCTCGAGGTAGACGCTCTCCGCGTTGACCGCCCAGACGTCGTGCCCCGCCCCGTCGCAGAGGTTCTCCACCGCCCGCATCGCCGTCAGCATCGAGTGGTCCGAGTTGTTGTACCTGTGGAGGCCGTTGCGGCCGACCTGCTGCAGGTTGGAGATGCCGTCGAGCCACTCGCGGATCCGCTCGACCCGGCCGGCGTACTCGGCGTCGTAGACCGGATAGGCCTTGGGGACGCGGACGACGTGGCCGCCCGCGACCCGCTCCGGGTCGACCAGGCCCAGCGCGGCGACCTCGCGCCGGCCCAGCTCGACCAGCTCCTCGTCGCCGGCGCGCCAGAGCTCGTCGCCCTCGAAGCAGAAATACTCGAGCCCGAGGCAGGAGCGGCGCGGGTCGGGGGTCATCCAGGGGCTCCAGGCGCGGAAGTTCTGGATCCGGCCGACCCGCGCCCGCGGGTCGTGGACGTAGACCCAGTTGTCGGGGAAGGGCGGCTCGCCGTCGATCGGCAGCGCCACCGTGAGGAAGTCGCGGTAGCGCAGGCCTGCGGCGGCGACAGTGACCTCGCGCGGCGGCGCCGGCTCGGCGGCGCCGACGGCGGTGCGCAGCGGGATCGAGGAGATCGCGGCGCCGACCTCGACCCGCTCGCCGCCGGCGCGGACCGCGATCAGGCGGCCGCCCTCGTGCTCGAGGCATTCGACCGCGGCGCCGAGGCGGATCTCGCCGCCGCGCTCCTCGATCCGCCGCGCCATCTCCTCCCACATCTGCCCCGGCCCCAGGCGCGGGTAGCGGAACTGCCCGATCAGGCTCTTCGGCGGCTCGCCGCCGCCCGGCAGCGCCGCCCGCAGGGCCGAGCCGAGCGAGAGGTCGGCGATCCGCTGCGCCGCCCACTCGGCCCGCAGCTCGCCGGTCCCCACCCCCCAGACCTTTTCCGTGTAGGTCTTGAAGAAGAGCTCGAAGAGCCGGCGGCCGAAGCGGGCGCTGACCCACTCCTCGTAGGTCTCGGCCTCGCCGCGGCGGCCGAGGCGGGCGCGGGCGTAGGAGGCGAGGCTGCGGGCCAGCTCCAGCGGCCCGACCTTGGCGAAGACGTCGGCCGGCCGCAGGGGGTACTCGATGAAGCGGCCGCGCCAGTAGATCCGCGAGAGCCGCGGCCGCACCAGCAGCTCCGGCCCCAGCAGCTCCTCCCAGAGCGCCTCGACCTCCCCGCTCTTGGTGAAGAAGCGGTGGCCGCCGAGGTCGAAGCGATAGCCGTCGCGGACCACCGTCCGCGCCAGGCCGCCGACCTCCTCGCCGGCCTCGAAGACGACGACGGGGACGCGGCGCTGGACCAGCCGGTAGGCGGCGGTGAGCCCGGCGGGACCGGCTCCGAGCACGGCGACGGGCGCGGAATCCGGGCTGGAGGCGGGCACCGTCATCGGGTTCGGAGATGCTATTAGGTATCCCTAATGCCGGCCTCTCCCCCGGACCCGCGCCCCCCTCGCGGCTCCGCTCCCACCCTCGCCGTCGTCGTCCCCGCGACCGACGATCCGCCGACGCTCGAGCGGTGCTTGGCGGCGCTCCAAGCCGGAGATCGCCGGCCGGACGAACTGGTCGTCCAGCGCGAGCCCGGGCGCTCAGGGCCCGCGGCCGCGCGCAACCTCGGCGGCGAGGGGACGACCGCCGAGGTGCTCGTCTTCGTCGACTCCGACGTCGAGGTGGATGGCGACGCCCTGGCCCGGATCGCGCGGCACTTCGAGGAGGATCCGGGGCTCACCGCCGTCTTCGGCGCCTACGACGACGACCCCGGCGATCCCGGCCGCGCCTCGCGCTACCGCAACCTCCTCCACCACCACGTCCACGCCGGGGCAGCCGGAGAGGCCGAGACCTTCTGGGCGGGCCTCGGCGCGGTGCGGCGGGAGGCCTTCGAAGCCGCCGGCGGCTTCGACGCAGACCGCTACCCGCAAGCAAGCGTCGAGGACATCGAGCTGGGGATGCGACTGCGCCGGAACGGGCGCCGCATCCTTCTCGATCCGCGGATCCGTGGGCGCCACCTCAAGCGCTGGACTTTGGCGAGCATGGTCGGCACCGATTTCGCCCGGCGCGGCATCCCCTGGGCGCGACTGCTGCTGCGCGAGCGATCCAGCAGCACCGCCCTCAACCTCGGCTGGCGCCGGCGGTCGAGCGCCGCGACCAGCGTCGCCCTGCTTGCCGCTCTGCTCGCCCGCCGCCCCCGCGCCGCGGCGGCGGCGCTCCTCGCCAACCTCTTTCTCGACCGCGACCTCTACTCGCTACTCGCCCGCCGGGGTGGCCCGCCGCTGCTCGTCGCCGGGATCGGCCTGCACCAGCTGCACCAGCTCACTGCCGCCGCCTCCGTTCCCGTCGCCGTCGCCCTCCATGTCGCCGAGGGAGCACAGCAATGAGGATCGGGATCGCCGGCTGCGGGCGCATCGCCGAGCGGGGCTACATCCCAGCCGCCCTGGCCGCCGAGGGGGTCGCGATCTCCGGCTTCGCCGATCCCGACGCCGGGCGAGCACGAGAGTGCGCGGAGCTATGGGCACGTGGCGACGGCAGCGAGTCACCTACCTTCCCCAGCCTCGCCAAGCTGCTCGCGGCCGAGCCGGTCGACCTGCTCGTCGTCGCCGCTCCCGCCGCCCACCACCTCCCCCTCGCCGAAGAGGCGGCCGCCACCGGAGTCCGCTCGCTGGTCGAGAAGCCTCCGGCCCTGGATCTCTCCGAGGCGCAACGGCTGGCGGCGCTGGACCCCCAACCCCTCGTCGCCTTCAACCGCCGCTTCCTGCAGGGTCACGAGCTGCGCGACTCAATCCCGGCCGATGGCTGGCTCGAGCTCGACCTGGAGCTGCGCTTCCGGCGCGACGCCTGGGGCGCACACCAGGCCGACGACGAGGCGCTGCTGGACGCCGGCCTCCACCTGATCGACCTCGCCTGCCATCTCAGCGGCGCCGCCCCGATCGCCGTGCGGGACGCCCGGATCGAGCCTGAGCGCGCGACCCTGGAGCTGGAGCTGTCCCGCGGCCGCGCCCGCATCGCCTGCGCAACCGACCGCAGCCACCGGGAGCTCGTCGCGGTCCGCGACCGCTCCGGGAAGCTGCTCGCCCGCTCGTCCTGGGGCGGCCTACGCACCCGCGTTGGGGGACTGATCGGCCGCCCCGATCCCCTGGTCCTGTCCCTCCGGCGTCAGCTCGAAGCGACCCGGGCGGTGGGGGTGTCCCCGGTGGAGTCTCCCCAGTCTTTTCTCCAGCGGGGACACCCCCACCGCCCCCTCGCCACCGCCGCCGATGCCGTAGCCGCGATGGCGGTCGTCGAAGCAGCCCGGCGCTCGGCCCAGCTCGGGGGCGCCGAGGTGACGGTGGCGCCGCTTGCCGGAGCCTCGGCGTGATCGCGGTCGTCCAGTTCGACGCCGCCAGCGCCTCGCTGCTGACCCGCCTGGAAGGCGAAGGCCGGCTGCCGAACCTGACGGCGCTGCGGCAACAGGGAACCCACCTCGACCTCGAGACCCCCGCCGCGCACTTCCCCGCCAGCGCCTACCAAGATCTCTACCGCGGGGTCGAGGTCGGCGAGCACGGGCTCTACTACCCCTTCCAGTGGGCGGCCGGCGACCAGCGGGTCCGCCTGGCGGCGAGCTTCGACGCGCCGCCGCCGATCTGGGACCGCCTCGGCCGCGCCGGCCGCAGCACCCTCGCGATCGACCCCTACGAGTGCCACCGCCCCGACGACGCACGGGGGGAGCTCGTCTGCGGCTGGGGGATGCGGGAGCGAGTCGTGCTCGAGCGCTGGTCGGTCCCGGATGACGGCGACCGCGAGGCCCGCCGCCGCCACGGCCGGCCGCCGGACGTGACCGAGGTCTTCGGCGCCCAGGCCCCGCGGGAGCTGCGCCGCCTCCGCGAGCGCTTCCTGCAGGCACCGCGCCGGGTCGCCGACCTCGCCGTCGAGCGCCTGCGGGCTCGCCCGTTCGACCTTGCCTGGATCGTCTTCGCCGCCCCGCACCTCGCCGGCCACCGGCTCTGGGCGGTCCCGCCCTATCTCGACGAGGCGGCGGTCCCACTGGCAGAGCGGGAGCGGCTCGACTCGACCCTGGCCGAGGTCTACGAGGAGGTAGACGCCCAGCTCGGCCGCGTCCTCGAGGCGCTCCCCGACGCGTGCGACGTGATCGTCTGCTCGGTCCTCGGGATGGACGAGAACACCAGCCGCGCCGACCTCCTTCCGGGGATGTTGAGCGCCGTCCTCGGCGAGGGAACCGGCGGCGGCGGCAGGGACTCCGACTCCGGCGCGATCTGGCGCCTGCGCGGCGCCCTCTCCGGCCGGCTGCGCTCGCGAATCGCCGCCGCGATGCCGGACCGCCTGGCGCTGGAGCTGACTGCGCGGCTGGAGCTGCGCGGCGTCGACTGGTCGTCCACCCGCGCCTTCGCCCACCCCGCCGACAACCAGGGTTACGTCAGCCTCAACCGCCGGAGCCGCGAGCGCGACGGCATCGTCGGCGAGGCCGAGGCGGCGGAGCTGACGGCGCAGATCCGCGAGGGCCTGCTCGACTTCCGCGACCGCGACGGCGAACCGGCCGTGGTCGCCGTCGAGGAGGTCGCCGGCCGCTGGCAGGGCGCCGCCGCCGGTCGCCTGCCCGACCTCGTCGTCCGCTGGCGCCCGACCTCCTCCGTCGTCCTCCCCGCCGTTCACTCCCCCCGCTTCGGCGAAGTCCACCGCCAGGGCCACGGCAGCGGCCGCACCGGCAACCACACCGACGGCGACGCCTGGGCGATCCTCGCCCCCCGCACCGGCCGCACCCGCAAGCTGACCCGCCCCGCCCGCCTCACCGACATCCCCGCCACCGTCGCCGCCCTCTGCGACGTGCCGCTGCAAGGCCTCAGCGGCGAGCCCCTCCTCGAGCGTTAATCGCGAGACCTCCGGCAAAGGTGGCGAGCTGGGCGGCGGTGACGAGGAGGCCGGGAGCGGGGCCGGCGCGGAAGGCGGCGCGCAGGAGGCCGAGGTAGAAGCTCGGGGAGCCCGGGCGACGGTCTTCGCAGGCGCTTCGGTAGCGGGCTGCGCCTCGTCCGTAGCGGTACTGCTGGCGTATGAAGTCACGAGCTCCCATGCCGCTGCGGTGGACGACGATCGCGCCGGGGACGAAGCGAGCCGCCGCGCCGGCTCGGAACGCCCGCTCGCCCCAATCGCGGTCCTCTCCGGCGGCGGCGGGAAAGGACTCGTCGAAGGGCAGCTGCTGCAGCAGCTGCCGCCGCGTGGCGAGGTTGGCGGTGATCGCGAACCCGGGCGAAGCGGTACCGGGCGCTCCCGCCTGCCGCTGCAAATAGCCGACGATCGCCTCCCAGGCGCGATCGGCGGCCGTCGCTCCCTGGCCGACCGGGACGGGACCGGTGCTCGCCTGCCCTGCCCCGCTCGCGATCGGCGCCGTCAGCGCCTCGGCCCACCCCGGCGCCGGCACGCAATCGTCGTCGGTGAAGCAGACGATCTCCCCCCGCGCCCGTCGCACCCCCTCGTTCCGCGCCCAGGCCGGGCCCCTTCCCTCCACATCCTCGACCACGACGATCTCGACCGGCACCGTCTGCGCCTCCAGCGCCGCCACGCACTGACGCAGCAGCCCCGGCCGGCCTCGGGTCGGCACCACGACCGAGACCGGCGGCCGCCCCTCACCCATCAGCGGCCGAAGGCTTCGAAGACCGCGTCGCGCGGCTGGCTCGCGTCGCCTTCCTCCATCGCCTTCGCGACCTTCGCCACCGCCTTGCGCCCGGAGAGGCCGCCGAGCTCGGCGATCCCCGCCGCTTCGACGATCGGGCGCGACTGCTTCCTTGCCGCGGGGTCGGGCTCGCCGACGTAGGCGACCGCGGCCGAGTCCTCCGTCGCCCGCCGCGCGTTCGCGCCGACCTGCGCCAGCGTCCAGGCGCCCCCCTCCGAAGCATCGAGGCAGACGACCCGCAGCCGGCGATCCCCTCCGCCCTTCCCCCGCCGCGCCTGCTCGCGCGCTTCGGCGCAGATTCGCCGCCCCGCCCCGGCTTCCGGCCCCCGCAGCGGCGCGCTGACGTAGACCCGAACCGTCGCCCCGGCCGCTGCGCCACCTTCGCCGCAGCCGGCCGCAGCCGCAGCGGAAGCCGCGGCCAGGAGGAGAACCAGGCCCCAGCGGGCCCGCCTAGCCAAAGAAGACCTCTGCCTCCTCGTACATCGACGGCGGCAGCGTCTTCAGCTCCGCGGTCGCCTCGGACAGCTCGACGAGGTCGATCTCGGTGCCGCGGAGCGCCGCCATCGTCCCCCAGCGGCCGTCGTGGACCGCATCGATCGCGTGCAGGCCGAAACGGGTCGCCAGCACCCGGTCGAAGGCCGTCGGGGTGCCACCGCGCTGGACGTGGCCCAGCACCGTGGCCCGCGCCTCTTTGCCGGTCCGGCGCTCGATCTCTCCCTCGAGCCAGTGGCCGATCCCGCCGAGGCGGACGTGGCCGAAGGCATCGGTGGAGGCTTCGTTCCGATCGGGCATCCCGCCCGCCGGCACGGCCCCCTCGGCGACGACGATGATCGGGGCGAACTGGCTGGCGAAGCGGCGCCCGACCAGCTCGCAGACCTTCTCGACGTCGAAGTTCCGCTCCGGGATCAGGATCACGTTGGCGCCGCCGGCGAGACCGGCGTGGAAGGCGATCCAGCCCGCATGGCGCCCCATCACCTCGACGATGAGGACGCGGTGATGGCTGTCGGCGGTGGTGTGGAGGCGGTCGATCGCCTCCATCGCGATGTTGACGGCGGTGTCGAAGCCGAAGGTGTAGTCGGTGGCGCCGAGGTCGTTGTCGATCGTCTTCGGGACGCCGACGATCGGAATCCCGTGCTCGGCGTGCAGCCTCGAGGCGGCTCCGAGCGTGTCCTCGCCGCCGATCGCGATCAGGCCGTCGACGCCGGCGGCCTCGAGGTTCTCCGCGACCCGCTTGGGCCCGTCCGCGTCCGCGAAGGGGTTGGTGCGCGAGGAGCCGAGGATCGTCCCCCCGCGCGGCAGGATCCCCCGTACCTCGGGGACCCCGAGCGGCCGGCTGTCCGCCTCCAGGGGACCGCGCCAACCGTCCCGGTAGCCGACGAACTCGTGCCCGTAGACGCCGACCCCCTTGCGCACCACGGCGCGAATGACCGCGTTGAGGCCGGGGCAGTCGCCGCCGCCGGTGAGGACTCCGATCCGCATGCCCTGAGCTTAGAAGCTCGCCCCGGGAGCGAGCGCGCGATAGGTTCAACGAGATGGCCGATCGACCCGACCTCGACCAGGCGACCGCCCTGCAGCAGGAGATGTGGTCGAAGGGCGACTTCGCGATGGTCGCCGGCGTCGTCTACAACACCGCCGAGATCCTCGCGGAAGCGCTGGGGATCGTCCCCGGCGAGCGCGTGCTCGACGTCGCCTGCGGCAGCGGCAACGGCGCCCTGGCGGCGGCGCGGCGCGCCTGGGGGAACACGACCGGGGCCGACTTCGTGCCGGCGCTGCTGGAGCGGGCGCGGGAGCGGGCGGCGGCGGAGCGGCTGGAGATCGAGCTCGTCGAGGCCGATGCCCAGGATCTGCCCTTCGGCGAGGCGTCGTTCGACGTGACGTTGTCGATCTTCGGCGCGATGTTCGCCCCCGACCACGCCAAGACCGCGAGCGAGCTGCTGCGGGTGACGAAGCCCGGCGGGCGTATCGGGATGGCCAACTGGTGCCCGGACGGCGGCCTCGAGGGACTTTTCATGACGATCGTCAAGCACACCGGCGGCCCGCCGCCCGGCACCGTCCCGCCGATCCTCTGGGGCACCGAGGACCACGTCCGCGAGCTCTTCGGCGACGGAGTCGGCGAGCTGAAGATGGAGCGGCTGCCGTCGCGGCAGGCCTTCTACTCCGCCGACCACTACATCGAGTTCTTCCGCAGCTACTTCGGCCCGATTCAGACCGCCTTCGAGAAAGTCGGCCCCGAGGGCGAGGAAGAGCTGGCGAACGACCTCCGCGCCTGGCTCGAGAGCGCCAACGTCGCCGGCGACCGCGCCTTGGTGATCGAACCCGAATACCTCCAGGTCATCGCGACGAAGCGCTAGGCGCGACTTAAGCGTCGGTCTTCTGCGGCTGCAGAGTTCTGATGGCCGCTCCTATGAGGAGCACGCCGAAGAAGACCATGCCGGCGACGCCGCCGCCCTGTCCGAAGGCGGCGTAGCCGATCACCATCGCGGCGATCGCCAGGAAGAGCGTTACGACCATGCCCATATCGCGCGGGATCCTATTGGATCGACCCGGCAGCAAGCGCGTCGCGCGTCTCGCCGAGGAATGAGGCGACCGCGTCGGCGGCACCCTCGGGCGACCCGCCCTCGCCGGCGGCGCGGACGAGGCGGCTGCCGATGATCACCCCGTCGGCGATCCCGCCGACCTGGGCGGCCTGCTCCGGGGTGCCGATCCCGAAGCCGACGGCGACGGGGGTCGCGGCGTCGGCCTTGGTCGCCTCGACCAGCTCGGTCAGCGCCGCCGGGATCTCGGTCCGCTCGCCGGTGGTGCCGACCGTGGAGACGACGTAGACGAAGCCGCGAGCCGCCTCGCAGATCCGCCGGCGGCGCTCGGCCGGCGTGGTCGGCGCCAGCAGGGGCACCAGCGCCAGGCCCGCGGCGGCGAAGTCCTCGCGCACCTCGCCGGACTCGTCCAGCGGCAGGTCGGGGACGATCGCCCCGGCGGCGCCGGCCGCGTGCGCGATCTCGGCGAACTCGCGCGAGCCGCCGTGGGCGAGGACCATGTTGGCGTAGGCCATGAAGACGACCGGGACGCGCTCGCCGACGGCGCGGCAGACCTCCAGCGCCGTCGCCAGCGTCGCCCCCGCCTCCAGCGCCGTGGTCGCGGCGGCGTGGATCGTCGGCCCGTCGGCGAGCGGGTCGGAGAAGGGAACCCCGAGCTCGATCAGGTCGGCGCCGGCGTCGACGTAGGCCTCGGCGACCGCCAGCCCGGTATCGCGGTCGGGATAGCCGGCCATCATGTAGGGCATCAGCGCCGCCCGGCCTTCATCCCGCGCGAGAGCAAAAGCCGCCGCAATCCGCTCCGATCC
>JAICSS010000031.1 GCA_025936755.1 Solirubrobacterales bacterium
GCTCGGCGAGTGCGGTGATCGTCAGGCTGGGGTTGACGCCGACGTTCGCCGGCACCGCCGAGCCGTCGCAGACGAGCAGGTTCTCGTAGCCGAAGACCCGCTGGCGGGCGTCGACGACGCCGTCCTCGGGCCCGTGCCCGATCACCGCCCCGCCGAGGATGTGGGCGGTGGTCGGCACGTTCAGCAGCGCCTCGGTCATCGAGCTCTGGGCGATGCCGCCGGTGCGCTCGGCCAGCCATTCCGCCGCCTCGTTGGCGACCGGGATGAAGGTCGGGTTCGGTTTCTCGGGGTCCTGTTCGGTCTGCAGCCAGACGTTGCCCGACCGTTTCAGCTTCGGGCGCAGGGAGATCGCGTTGTCGAGCGTCTGCATCACCAGCAGGATGATCGTCCGCCGCGACCAGTTCTTCGGGTAGATCACCTTGGCGAAGCGGACCGGGTGGCGGAGCATCTGCCCGAGCAGCTTCAGCGGCCGGGTGACGCGGGTGCCGTCGCCGACCAGCAGCGTGTAGAGCAGGCTCATCGAGTCGCCCGCCTTGCCGTAGCTGACGGTCTCGATGTGAGTGTCGGCGTCGGGATAGATGCTGCCGCTGATCGCCACCCGCTTGGTCAGGTCTTCGGGGTAGTCCTCGGGGACGGTGACGGCGAGGATCATCTCGCTGTTGGTCCGCACCAGCTCGCCGAGGCGCTCGGAGATGCGGGGGAGGGCGCCGCCGAGGCGGCAGCGCTGCAGCAGCTTGTTGGTGCCGAGGGCGCCGGCGGCGACGACGACTCCGCGCGCCCGCAGGGTGCGCCTGCCGCGGCCGGGGATCATCCCCGAGCGCTCGCTGGCGACCGTGTAGCCGTCGCTGCCGTCGTAGGCGCCGATCGGGCGGATCTCGGTCACGGTGCGGTCGGGGACCACCTCGACCCCGCGGTGTTCGGCCAGGTGGAGGTAGTTCTTCACGAGCGTGTTCTTGGCGCCGACCGGGCAGCCGACCATGCAGCGGGCGCAGAGGGTGCAGCCGGTGCGGTCGGGCCCTTCGCCGCCGAAGAAGGGGTCGGGAACGGTCTTCCCGGACTCGCCGAAGTAGATCCCCACCGGGGTCTTCTGGTAGGTGTCGGCGACGCCGATGTGCGCGCCGTACTCGCGCAGGAGGTCGTCGGCGGCGTCGTCGGTCTCGACCTGGACGACGCCGAGCATCCGCTGCGCCTCGGCGTAGTGGGGGGCGAGCTCGCGCTGCCAGTCGGCCAGGTCCGCCCACTGCGGGTCCTGGAAGAACCTCTCGGGCGGGACGTAGAGCGTGTTGGCGTAGCCGAGGCTGCCGCCGCCGACGCCGCTGCCGCTGACCACCGAGACGTCCTTGAAGGTCGAGAGCCGGAAGATGCCGCGGAGGCCGAGCCGGGGCGCCCAGAAGTAGCGCCGCACGTCCCAGGTCGACTTCGGGAAGTCCTTGTCGGTGAAGCGCTTGCCGCACTCCAGCACCGCGACCCTGTAGCCCTTTTCGGCCAGGCGCAGGGCCGACACCGACCCCCCGAACCCGGAGCCGACGACGATCCAGTCGTAGTCGTACTGGCTCATCGCCCCAGCCTCACCGCGGGCCTAGGCCTCGCCGGGCTCGAGCGGGCGGAAGTCCGTCGTGCGGGCGCCGCAGACCGGGCAGAACCAGTCCTTGGGGATGTCCTCGAAGGCGGTTCCCGGCGGGATGCCGCCGTCCGGGTCCCCGATCTCCGGGTCGTAGATGAACCCGCAGCTGTCGCAGATCCAGAGGGTCGCGTCTTTGGTCTCGGTCGTCATCTAGGTGAATGTTAGAGGTCCTGGCTACGCGGCCAGGGTGACTATTTGCCGAAGCTGACCTGGGGCGCGTCGCGATCGCCGGCGTCCGCGATCTCGAAGTACTCGCGCGGGGTGAAGTCGCCCTGGCTGGCGATGATCGAGCCCGGGAACTGCTGGATGTCCGTGTTGTAGGACTGGACGTTGGAGTTGTAGATCCGGCGCGAGGCCTGGATCTCGTCCTCCAGCTCGGAGAGGTTGCGGCTCAGTTGCTGGAAGTTCTCGGTCGCTCGCAGGGTCGGGTAGTTCTCGGCCACCGCTTTGACGTCGGCGAGGGCCCGGGTCAGCTGCTGCTCGGCTTTGGCGGTCTCTTGGACGCCCTGCGCCTGCATCGCCGCGGCCCGCGCCTGGGTCGTTTTCTCGAAGGTCGCGCTCTCGTGCTCGGCGTAGCCCTTGACCGTCTCGACCAGGTTGGGGACGAGGTCGTGGCGCCGTTTCAGCTGCACGTCGATCCCGCTCCAGGACTCGTCGACGCGGTTCCGCGAGGCGATGATCGAGTTGCGCTTCGCGATGTAGTAGAGGACCGCGAGGACGATGATCGCGACGAGGACGATGATGACGATGGTCATTGAGGCTCCTGTGGTCGAACCGGGGTTGAAGCCATCCTAACGCCGCGGCGTTCGTCCTTTGTATGCCGTACGCGAAACAAAGGACGAACGCCAGGCTAGGATCGCGGCGTGGGCGCGAAGGCGGAAGCGGGGGAGTGGGCCGAGACCGTGCGGCGCTACGGCGAGCGCAACGGCCTCACCTACGAGCCGGTCGGCGGCATCAATCCGAAGGACGGGCCGGTGGCGCTCTGCGTCGGCGGCGTCAACCGCCTCACCGGCCAGCTCGCCCAGGGTTTCTGGGGCGCCTGCTGCGACGCCGACGAAAAGGAGGTCGGCGGTCTCTTCGGCAAGGCGGTGCTGCCGACCGCGGTGCTGGCCAAGTCCCACATGCCCGACCTGGCGCAGGTGGTGCCGGCCTTCAACGTCGAGTCGATCGAGGGGCGCGAGGTGGTGACCCAGCGCTTCCAGCGCAAGGTCGAGTTCGAGTCGATCGACTTCAACCGGCGCTTCCTGGCGACGGTGCCGAGCGAATACGACCCGGTGGCGCTGCGGGAGCTGTTCAGCCCCGGCTTCCTCAGCTGGGTGACGACGATGGAGGGGGAGATCGACTTCGGCGTCAACGACCGCCAGCTCTGGTTCCTCTGGCGGCTGCGCGAGCGCAGCGAGGGGGAGCTGAAGGGGGCGCTGGAGAACGCCGGCCAGCTGTTCCGGCGGCTGCAGTCGGAGATGGACGAGAGCGGGATCAACACCTACCCGCCCGGCCCCTGGCACGCGGGGCTGGAGCCGTTCCCGCAGCCTCAGGCGGGGTAGTCCGGGTCGCCGGGGAGGACGACGCGCGGTTCGGCGCCGTCTTCGGCGATGACGACGGGAAGGATCGGCTCGAGGGTGCGCTCGCGGTAGGCCGTCATCGCCTCGTCGGAGGTGCGGAACTCGGCCAGCCAGCGCAGCTGCGTCTGGGTCGGGAAGGAGAGGACGAGCTCGCCGGCCTCCTGGGCCGCCAGCGCCGCGGCGGGCTCGAACCAGCGCGCCTCGGTGGTCTCGACGCCGTCGGCCCGCGGCGGCGTGTGGGCGGGCGCGAGGGCGAGGAAGAACCAAGCGTCGAAGCGGGTCGCGATCACCTCCGGGGTGATCCAGCGGGAGAAGGGGACGAGCTCCTCGCCGGCATCGAGCTCGATCCCGGCCTCCTCGGCCAGCTCGCGCAGGGCGCAGGCGCGGAGGCCGGCTTCCTCGGCGCCGTCGGCCGCGTCGAGCGAGCCGCCGGGGAAGACCCAGACCCCGGGCATGAAGTTCGCCTCCTCGCTGCGCCGCAGCATCAGCACCTCGAGCGCCCGCTGCGAATGCTTGCCTCCGCGCCGCAGCAGCACCACCGAGGCGGCGGGACGGGGCGTCGAAGGCGGCCCGAAGTTCGGCATCTCCGCCGGCCCGCGTCGCCGCTCCTCCATGCGGGGCAGGGTAACCCTCAGCCGAGGACGCGGCGGCGCTCGCGGCGGACCCAGGCGCGGTGGGCGAGCCAGGCGAGGAGGGCGACGAGGGCGATCGGGCCGAGGATCGCCAGGGCGACGACGGCGGCCGCGGCGGCGACGGCGAGGATGTGGCCGGCATCGCCGATGGCGTCGTCGATCCCCCAGGCGCCGGCCCCGGAGGAGTGTTCGGAGGCGCCGGTCTCGATCCGCACCAGCACCCGCGAGTAGTCGGCGCGGCGCTCGAGGTGCTGGAGCTGGGCGCGCAGGCGGGCGCGGTGCCGTCGCTCCGCCGCCAGCTCGCCTTCCACCGCTTCGCGCTCGGATTCGGCTTCCGCGCCCTCCAGCTGGGCGAGGAGGCTGTCGATCCGCGCCCTCGAGTCCTGCAGCAGCTCGCCGGTCTGGACGGTGGGGGCGGTGATGTCGTCGGTCGCCTCGTGCCGCGAGCGCACCTCGTCGATCTGCGAGAGCGCGGCGAGCGCGTCGCCGAGCTTGGCGCTGGGGATCAGCAGCTCGAAGCGGGCGCCGGCGACGCCGGGTTCCCCCTCGCGGGTGGAGGAGCGCATGACGATGCCCTCGTGGGCGTGGACCGCTTCGAAGACCTTGCTGGCGTCATCAGCGACGTCGGCGGGGTCGGCGCCGAGGACGAGCTCGGCGGAGCGTTCGACGGCGCGGTGGTCGAGGTGAGGTCTGATTTCACGGCTGAAGGGCTTGACTTCGACTTCGGCTGCCGCACCGGCGCTGGACGCGCCGCCCGCGGCATTCACGCTTCCTTCGATTTCTTCGGACATTCCCTTGAACTGCTTGGACGGCTTCGCGATCTCGGGGGCGGGAGTCGCCTTGGTCGCGTGGAAGAGCGTGTTCGGGGCCTCGGAGCTCGACGCGCCGCCCCCCTCGTTCATCGCGACGACGGTCGTCGTCAGCGCGATCGCGATCACGGCCACTCCACCCGCCGGGATCAGCAGGCGTCGCGGCTGCACCTCCCGGAGTCGGGCGAACGGGGTCCACCGCCAGTGCGTGCGCCGCGGGAAACCCGTGGCGGCGCGCTCGTCGAGCTCGGCGGTGAACTCGGGCCGCGGCGTCGGGCGCAGGGCGCGGAGCTCGGCGGCCAGTTGCTCGTCCCTAGGCGTTTCCATCGCAGGCCTCCCTCAACTTGGTCATCGCTCGGTGCAATTTGGTCCCGGCGTTCGACTCGCTGATCCCGAGGACGCGGGCGATCTCCCGGTTCTCGAGGCCGGCGGAGAACTTCAGCGCGATCAGCTCCCGCTCGCTCGGCTCGAGTCGCTCCAAGGCGGCGGAGACGGCGAGGCGGCGCTCGCTCTGCTCGGCGCCCTCAGAAGGGCTGAAGCTGTCGAGGTCCGCTGGCTCGGCGGTCAGCTCCGCCTGCCGGCCCCGTCGCCGCAGCTCATCGAGCGCCGCGTTGCGGGCGATTCCGAACAGCCACGCTCGCGGCTCCCCTCGCTCGGGGTCGAAGCGATTGCGCTTGCGGTAGGCGCGTTCGAAGGCGGCGGCGGTGACTTCCTCCGCCGCCGGCCCGTCCCGCAGCAGGCTGGCGACATAGGCGTAGACGTCGTCGCGGCTGGATCGATAGAGGCGGTCGAAGGCGAGATCCGCGGCTCGCGGTGCCTCCTGTGCCTCAGCGACAAGTGCCTGCTCCATGTCCCTACTACGGGGGACCTGAGGATCCGTCACACGGGGAGTATCGACTCGGTCACCGCGGCGTGGATCGAGTCCTTCGCGATCGCCACCAGCTCCCGCAGCTCGTCCTCTGCCATCGAAAGTGGGGGCATCAGGACCACGGTGTTGCCGAGCGGGCGGATGAAGGCGCCGCGCCGGCGCGCCTCGACCGTCACCCGGTGGCCCATCCGCAGCGCGTCGTCATGGTCGCCGAGGTCGATGCCGACCATGAAGCCCTTCTGGCGCACCTCGGCCACCTCGTCCGTCGCCGCGAGCTCGGCCAGCAGCTCTTCCAGCAGGGCGATCTTCGGCTGCAGCCGCTCCAGCGTCCGCTCCTGCTCGAAGACGTCGAGGTTGGCCAGCGCCGCGGCGCAGGCGAGCGGGTTGCCGGTGTAGGTGTGGCCGTGGAAGAAGGTCCTGAACTCCTCGTAGCTGCCGAGGAAGCCCTCGTAGATCTCCTCCGTCGCCAGCGTCGCCGCCAGCGGCAGGTAGCCGCCGGTGATCCCCTTCGCCAGGCACATCAGGTCCGGCGCCACGCCCTCCTGCTCGCAGGCGAACATCGTCCCGGTGCGGCCGAACCCGGTCGCCACCTCGTCGCAGACGAGCAGCACCCCGAAGCGATCGCAGAGCTCCCGCGCGGCGCGCAGGTAACCCTCCGGCTGGACGAGGATCCCCGCCGCTCCCTGGACCAGCGGCTCGACGACCACCGCCGCGACCTCCCCGCCATGCGCCGCCAGCACCCGCTCGAGGTCGGCCGCGTCGCCCGGCTCGGCGACGTGGGTCTCGAACAGCAGCGGCCGGTAGGTCGAGTGGAAGAGGTCGATGCCGCCGACCGAGACCGAGCCGATCGTGTCGCCGTGGTAGGCCTCGCGCAGGCGCACGAACCTGGTCCGGCGGGCGTGCTCGCCGCCGCGCTGCTGCTGGTACTGGAAGGCGATCTTCAGCGCGATCTCCGCCGCGGTCGAGCCCGAGTCCGAGTAGAAGACGCGCGAGAGCCCCGCCGGCGCGATCGCCGTCAGCCGGGCCGCCAGCTCGGTCGCCCCGGGGTGGGTCAGCCCCAGCATCGTCGTGTGGGCGACGCGGTCGAGCTGCTCGCGCACGGCGCGGTCGATCGCCGGGTGGCGGTGGCCGTGGACGTTGCACCAGAGCGCCGCCGTCCCGTCCAGGTAGCGCCGTCCCTCGCTGTCGAAGAGGTAGGAGCCCTCGCCGCGCTCGATCACCAGCGGCTCTTCCTCGCTCCACCCCTGCTGCTGGGTGAAGGGGTGCCAGACGTGGTCGCGATCGAGCTGCGCGTGGTCCGGCATGAGGCGGACGTTAGCCCTGGCGGCGGCGGCAGCCGCGCGTGATATGCATCACACGAACAAATATTGCCCTTTTGAAAAGGTTGCGCTCGTGCAACCATTATTCGATGCACGCGACGATTGACGAGACCGGGGAGACGACCGGCACCGCGGCTCGCATCGCGGCCCTCATGCACCACCTCTTCCTCTACGACCGCGGCAACCAGCTGCGGGTGATCGAGGAGACCGGCCTCTCGATGACCCAGTGCAAGGTCCTGCTCGAGCTCGGCGGCCTCGGCCACGAGGCGCAGGCCTGGCACGTCAGCGACCTCGCCGAGCTCTTCGGCGTCTCGGTCCCCTCGATGAGCCGGGCGGTCGACGCCCTCGTCAAGGCGAAGCTGGCGACCCGGGTCGAGGACCCGGCCGACCGCCGGGTGCGCCGGGTGAAGATCACCGCCAGGGGCAAGAACCTCGTCGCCGCCCTCGTCACCGTCCGCATGACCGGGATCGAATCCTTCGTCGGCACCCTCAGCGCCGCCCAGCGCCGCAAGCTCGACGCCGCCGTCGACTCGCTGCTGGACCGCGAGGACCTCGCCCAGACCTACCAGCACCTGAAGGGAAGTGAGCGCGCTTGACCCGTTACCGCCACCTGATCACCGACGACAACCGCAAGTGGTGGACGCTCGGAGCGATGTGCTTCGCGCTGTTCATGATCATGCTCGACAACACCATCGTCAACGTCGCCCTGCCGTCGATCCAGAAGGACCTGGGCGCCTCGATCAGCGGCCTCGAGTGGACGATCAACGGCTACACGCTCTCCTTCGCGGTGCTGCTGGCGACCGGCGGCCGGCTCGGCGACATCTTCGGCCGGCGGCTGATGTTCATCGCCGGCGTAATCATCTTCGCCCTCTCCTCGGCGACCGCCGGCTTCGCCCCCGACGAGACCGCGCTGGTCCTCAGCCGCGTCGTCCAGGGCGTCGGCGCGGCGCTGATGATGCCGGGCACGCTCTCGATCATCACCGACGCCTTCCCCGCCCACGAGCGCGGCAAGGCGATGGGCACCTGGGCCGGCGTCTCGGCCCTGGCGCTGGCGGTCGGGCCGGTGCTCGGCGGCTTCCTCACCGAGCACGTCAGCTGGCGGGCGATCTTCTACGTCAACATCCCGGTCGCGATCGGCGCCGTCATCGCGACCCTGTTCGCCGTGCGCGAGTCCCGCGACACCTCCGTCGGCCGCGAGGTCGACTACGCCGGCGTCGCGGTCCTCACCGCCGGATTGACGGCGCTCGTCCTCGCCCTGGTCGAGGGCAACAGCTGGGGCTGGGGCTCGACCGAGGTCGTCGCCCTGCTCGCCCTCGCCGCGCTGGCGCTGCCCGCCTTCGTCTTCGTCGAGAACCGGGTCAAGGCGCCGATGGTCCAGTTCGACCTCCTCAGCGACCGCAACTTCCTCGCCGCGGTCTGCGTCGCGATGATCATCAGCTTCGGGATGCTGGGCGTCTTCTTCTTCCTCGCCCTCTACATGCAGGACATCCTCGACTACTCGCCGCTGGAGGCGGGCATCCGGTTCCTGCCCTCGACCCTGATGATCGTCGGCGTGGCGCCGGTCGCCGGCCGGCTCTCGGACCGCTACGGGCCGCGCTGGTTCATCGCCGGCGGCCTGACGATCGTCGCCGCCTCGCTGTTCAGCTTCAGCCGCATCGCGGTCGACTCCACCTACCTCGACCTGCTGCCCGGGTTCATGCTGCTCGGCATCGGCATCGCGATGACGATGTCGCCGATGACCAGCGCGGCGATGAACGCGGTGCCGGTGCAGAAAGCCGGGATCGCCTCCGGGGTCCTCTCGATGTTCCGCATGGTCGGCGGCAGCCTCGGCATCGCCGTCACCGGCGCGATCTTCCAGGGGCTGGTCAGCTCGAAGCTGGACTCGCTGCTGACCGGCACCGGCGTCACCGAAGCGCAGCGGCAGTCGATCTCCGACCAGCTCGGCGGCGGCACGGTGCCGCACGTGCAGGGGCTCGGCGCGGGGCAGGTGAAAGCGGTCGCCGCGGCGGGCAACGAAGCCTTCGTCTACGCGCTCAGTCACGCGATGACCGTCTCCGGCTTCGTCGCGCTGCTGGGGGCGACGATCGGCGCGACGGCGATCCGCTCCAAGGCGAAGACCTCGACCAGCTCCCAGGTGGCGATGGCGGAGGCATAGGCTGCCGCCCCGATGCTGATCCTGCTGCCGCCTTCCGAAGGGAAGGCAAAGCCCGAGACGAGCGAGCCGATGGACCTCGGCTCGCTCGTCTTCGCCGAGGAGCTGGGAGAGCGGCGGGAGCAGTTGCTCGATCTCTTCGACCCCGGCTTGCGCGAGGCGCCCGCGGCACCGGCGGGCCAGGTCTACACCGGCGTTCTCTTCCAGCGGCTGCAGCTGCCGAGGCTGGCGGCGAAAGCGCGGCGGCGGGTGTTGATCGCCAGCGCGCTCTGGGGGTTCGTGCGGCCGGACGACCGGATCCCGCACTACAGGCTTCCGCCGAAGACGCGGCTGGAGGGGATCGGAGCGCCGGCGGCCTACTGGCGGCCGGCTCTGGCCGAGGCGCTGCCGGACGCCGACGGCGAGCTGATCGTCGACATGCGCTCCGGCGCCTACAGCTCGTTCTGGAAACCGACGCGGGCGACGCTGCTGGCGGTGCGGGCGTTTACCGAGCAGAACGGCGAGCGCAAGGCCGTCTCGCACATGGCAAAGGCCGTGCGCGGGGACGTGGCGCGGGCCCTGCTGAAGGCGGAGAAGGCGCCCGGGGGCCCGAAGGATGCGGCGCGCCTCGCTCGATCCGCCGGTTTCACCGTCGAGCTCGGCGAGGGCAACCTCGACGTGATCGTCTAGATCCGCAGCGCCGGCCAGCTCTCGGGGGCGCCGAGGTCGAGGTGGGGGAGGGCGAGGACCTCGACGCCGCCGAGGGTGGCGATCGTCTCGCGGTTGGAGCGCTCGATCTCAGACGGCTTCTCGGGCCAGGGGGTGAGGGCCACGGCCGCGACCTCGAGGCCGGCGCCGCGAGCGGACTCGAGCGTCAGCAGGGTGTGGTTGATCGTCCCCAGGCCGGGGCCGGCGACGACGAGGAGGGGGTAGCCGAGGTCGGCGGCGAGGTCGCGGACCAGGTAGCTGGGGGCGAGGGGGACGAGGAGGCCGCCGACGCCCTCGCAGACGATCGCGTCGGCCCCGCCGGCTGCGGCGCGGGCGCGCTCGCGCAGGCGCTCGGGGTCGATCTCCTCGCCGGCCAGCTCGGCGGCGAGGTGGGGCGACGCGGGCGGGCCGTAGCGGTAGGGGGCGATCTCCTCGTCGCTCTGGCTCGAGCCCGAAGCGCGGCGCAGCAGCGCGTGGTCGGTCTCGACCCCTTCGTCGAGGCCGGTGACCGCCGGCTTGAAGACGGCCACGCGGTGGCCTTCCGCCGCGAGCGTGCGAGCGACGGCCGCCGCGACGACGGTCTTGCCGACCTCGGTGCCGGTGCCGGTGACGAAGACGCCCTGGGCCACGGCCACGCGTTAGGCCGCGAGCGCGCGGGGCTCGGTCACCCCGACCTCGCGTGCCGCCGCGCCGACCTCCCGTGCCGCCGCGGTCAGCTCCTGCGGCCGGTGGGTCGCCATCGCCGTGAACCGCAGGCGGCAGGACCCCTCGGGCACGGTCGGCGGCCGGATCCCCTGGGCGAAGACGCCGCGCTCCAGCGCCCGCTCGCAGAGCGCCATCGTCGCCTCGGCCTCGCCGACCGCGACCGGGACCACCTGCGTCGCCGAGCGGCCGACGTCCAGCCCCTCGGCGCCGAGGGCCCCGCGCAGAATCTCCGCGTTCGCCTGCAGCCGCTCGACCAGCCCCGGCTCGGCTTCCAGGATGTCCAGCGCCGCCAATGCGGCCCCGGCTGCGGAGGGCGGCGGCGCCGTCGAGAAGATGAACGGCCGGGCGGAGTTGACGAGGAACTCGATCGTCTCGGCGCTGGCGCAGGCGTAGGCGCCGTAGGAGCCGAGCGCCTTGCCGAGGGTCCCGACCACGACGTCGACCTCGCCGCTGAGGCCGGCGGCGGCGACCGAGCCGCGCCCGCCGGGGCCGATCGCCCCGGTCGCGTGCGCCTCGTCGACCATCAGCCGCGCCCCGTGCCGCCGCGCCAGCTCCAGCAGCTGCGACAGCGGCGCCACGTCGCCGTCCATCGAGAAGACGCCGTCGGTGACGATCAGCGAGGCGCGGTCGCCCGCCCGGCGCAGGCACGAGGCGAGGTGCTCGAGGTCGCCGTGGCGGTAGACGACGGTCTCCGCCCGGGAGAGCCGGCAGCCGTCGACGATGCTGGCGTGGTTCAGCTCGTCGGAGAAGACGACCTCGCCGCGCCCGGCCAGGGCAGCGATGACGCCGGCGTTGGCGAGGTAGCCGGAGCCGAAGAGCAGCGCCTCCTCGCAGCCCTTGAAGGCGGCGAGCCGCGCCTCCAGCTCCCGGTGCGGCTCCATGTTCCCCGAGATCAGCCGCGAGGCCCCCGACCCGGCGCCCCAGCGCAGCGCCGCCGCGGCCGCCGCCTCCCGCACCTCGGCGCGGTCGGCGAGCCCGAGGTAGTTGTTGGAGCAGAGGAGGAGGACGGGACGGCCGTCGAGGGCGACGGTCGGTCCCTGCGCCCCCTCGACCAGCCGCAACCGCCGGTGAAGCCCCCGCTCGCGGAGCTCCTCGAGCCGCTCGGCTACGTCCGTCACGCCGCCGTCGGGTAGGAAGGCGGCTTCTTCGCCTTCTTCACGACCCGCAGCTGGGTCGAGGGGTCCCAGAAGTTGGCCTCTCCCTGGCTGTCGATCAGCTCGTCGATCGGCGTTCCGGGCGCCTCGCCCTCGAGCCAGCCGGAGCGGTTGTCGGGGCGCGGGTTGGCGCCGTTGTCGGGCTGGCGGGCGACGTTGAGGCCGAGCTCTTCGAACATCGCCCGGTCCTCGGCCGGCTCGGCCCCGAGGGTGGTGAGGAAGTTCCCCATCATCACCCCGTTGAGGCCGGCCTTGACCGCGAGCTTGTGCAGGGAGCCGAGGTTCTCGACCCGGCCGCCGCAGAGGCGGAAGAGGGCGCCGGGGATGATCAGGCGGAAGATCGCGATCCACTTCACGACCTCCCACGGGTCCATCACCTCGCGCTCGCCGAACTTCGTCCCCTCCTTCGGGATCAGGAGGTTGATCGGGACCGAGGTCGGGTTGATCTCGGAGAGCTCGAAGGCCATCTCGACCCGCTGCTCCTCGCTCTCGCCGAGGTTGAGGATGCCGCCGACGCAGGTCTCCAGCCCCGCCTCCTTGACCGCCTGGATCGTCCGCAGCCGGCCCTCGTAGCGGACCGTGGTCGAGACCTCGGGGTAGTAGGAGCGCGCCGACTCGACGTTGTGGTGGACGCGCTGGACGCCGGCCTCCTTCAGCGCCTTCGCCCGCTCGCTCGACATGTGCCCGATCGAGGCGCAGCGCTTGAGGTTGGTCTGCTCGGCGACCAGCTTCGTCCCCTCGAGGATCTTCTGGAAATCGCGCTTGGAGAGCCCCTGGCCCTGGGTGACCATGCAGAAGCGGTGGGCGCCGGCCGCCTCGGCCGCCTTCGCGTGCTCGAGGATCTGCTCCGGCTCCATCATCGCGTGCATCGGCGTGTCCGCCTCGGCGTAGCGCGACTGGGCGCAGAAGCCGCAGTCCTCGGCGCAGCCGCCGGACTTGGCGTTGACCAGCGAGCACATGTCGGTCGAGTCGCCGAAGTTCTCGACCCGCACCTCCCAGGCGCGTTCGACCAGGGCTTCGATCTCGGCGTGGTCGCTGAGGCGACCGTAGGCGCGGGCCTCCTCGGAGGTGATCAGCGGCGGCATCGGGACGCACCCTAGGAATCGCCCCGGACGCCTAGTATCGGCGCGATGAGGCGGGTTGGAACGCGCCGGCGGGGCCTTCTCGCAGCGCTGTGCGCCCTGGTCCTGGCGCCAGTGCCGGCGCTCGCCGCGGGAGCTGGCTGCGGCGCCGCAGCCGACGGCCGGGACGCGACCGCGACCGCCGTCGATCCGGCCCCCGCGCCGCGCGAAGGCGCCGCCTCGCTGCCGCTCGGAGAGCTGGCCGGAGCGCGGATCGTCGCCGGGTTCGACGGCACCGCACCTCCCGCGGCGCTGCGCGAGGGGATCCGCGCGGGACGCGTCGCCGGCGTCGTCCTCTACGCCGAAAACCTCCCCACCCGGGCGGATGCCCGGCGGCTGATCGCCGGTTTGCAGTCGATCCCGCGCCCGCCCGCCGTGCGCGACCCGCTGCTGATCCTGGTCGACCAGGAGGGCGGGCTGGTCAAGCGGATCGCCGGCGCTCCCTTTCACTCGGCCGAGGAAATCGGCCGGCGCGGGGCGGCGTTCGCCCGCCGCGAAGGCCGCCGCACCGCCCGTAACCTGCGCGGCGTCGGCATCGACGTCGACATCGCCCCGGTCCTCGACGTGCCGCGCCCCGGCTCGCCGATCGCCGAAACCCACCGTGGCTACGCGGCCTCCCCGGCGGCGGTCTCCGCGATCGGCGTCGCCTTCGCCGAAGGGCTGCAGGAGGCCGGCGTGGCGGCGACCGCCAAGCACTTCCCGGGTCTCGGCGCCGCCCGGGACGACACCGACGTCGACGTCAGCCGGATCGGCCTCTCCCGGGCACGCCTGCGCGCCGTGGACGAGGTGCCCTACCGGCGCTATGCCGCCGCGGACGGTGACCTGGTGATGGTCGCAGCCGCCACCTACCCCGCCTTCTCCAACCGCCCGGCGGCCTTCTCGCGCTCGCTGGTCGGCGGCGAGCTGCGCCACCGCCTCGGCTACCGGGGCGTCGTCATGACCGACGCTCTCGACACCGTCTCCGTCGCCGCCTTCGGCGACCCGGCCGAGGCCGGCCTCGCGGCCGTCCGCGCCGGCTGCGACCTGCTCCTCTTCACCGAACCGGGCCCGGCGGAGGCGGCCCGCCGGGCGCTGGCCCGCCAGCTGCGAAGCGGATCCCTGGACACCCGGCAGTTCGAAGCGGCCGCCCAGCGCGTCCTCGACCTGCGCGCCGAGCTGCCGCGCTAACCCGACCCCCCTGCGTCAGCGGCGCGGACCGGCGTCGCAGTGGTGCGACTTGCCCCACCCGCGCTGGCCGTTGCAGTAGTCGAAGCCGGGGCCGCCGTAGAGCTGGTCGGCACCGCTGCCGCCGTAGAGGCGGTCGCGGCCGGGGCCGCCGTGGCAGCCGTCTTCGCCCGGGCCCATGATGCAGATGTCGTTGCCGCGCCCGCCCCAGCAGCCGTCGGAGCCGCGGCCGTGGCGGCAGTAGTCGTTGCCGGGGCCGCCGACGCAGTCGCTGTTGCGGTTGCCGGTGATGCAGACGTCGTTGTTGGGGCCGCCGACGCAGCGGTTGCGGCGGGCGCCGCCGGGGTAGCAGAAGTCCCGCTCGCCGTTGCCGATGAACTTGTCGCGGCCGGGGCCGAGGTAGACGGTGACCGGCACCGGCATCTTCTTCTTGATGCGGACGAAGTCGCCGCTCGGGCCCATCTGGATTTCGATCATGTGGATGTTGCGGGCGGAGCAGAGGGCGCGGCGGTGGCCGCGGGTGAAGTGGCAGCCGCGCGGGTGCTGGCGCGCCATGTTGCCTTTGACGAGGATCTTGTGGTGGCGCTTGGTCAGGGTCAGCTTGGAGCCGGAATTGGCTCCGTAGATGACGATCTTGCGAGCGGGCACGGCGGTGCCGGGGATCGCCAGGAGTACGAGGGCGATCGCCGCGAGCAGGCCGACCACGAGCTTGCGGCCAGGGGTGGCGGACATCCGGGGCATCTTAAGCATGTGTATCGGCTAACAAAGCCGAGACTTGATGCTTAAGAGCGAATCAGCACTAGCTGGCGCGCAATTTCCGCGGCCCAGGCGCGGATCTCGTCCCAGTCGCGGCGGTCGCGGAACCGCTCGGGGACTCCCTCGGCCATCGCCTTCTCCATCAGCCCCCGCGGTTCCGCCGGCACGCGGCCGCCGAAGACGACGTGGCCCCGGCCCCCCAGCTCATCGACCTTCTCCGCCAGCTTCGGCGGCTCGATCCAGTCGGGGTTGTCGTTGGCGGGATCGCCGACCGGGCCGGAGCTGAAGACCCAGAAGGGCTTCTGCCGCAGCGCCTTGCGGTGCTTCTTGAGGAAGTGCTTGGCTTCCCCGCCCCAGCGCTTCATGTAGACGGCGCTGCCGAGCACGACCGCGTCGTAGGGCTCGAGGCTCCGCACGTCCTCCGCTCGCTCCAGGCAGACCCCGAGGCCTTCGCGGCGCAGGGTGGCCGCCAGCGTTTCGGCGATCTCGGCGGTCGAGCCGCGTTTGGAGGAGTAGGCGACGAGAACTGTCATCTGCCTCGATTCTGCCGCTTTCTGGACAGAGTGTCATCGGGAATTGCCCACACAACGGTTAAGCCGTCGATCCCCGCCGACTGGCCGGTCAACCAGGAGGGCTCGATCCCGATAGCCTCCCGGCCCGACTTTTCAGCGAGCGAAGGAGAGACGGGTATGGGACTTCTGGATGGAAAAGCCGCGATCGTCACCGGTTCGGCGCGCGGAATCGGACGCGCCACCGCGGAGCTGTTCGTCAGCGAGGGCGCGAAGGTGCTGATCAACGACCTCGACGCCGACGTCGCCGAGCAGGCGTCGAGCGAGATCGACGGCGAAACCGCCGTCCACGCCGGCGACCTGACCAAGGAGGGCGCCGCCGACGAGCTGGTCAAGGCCGCCAACGACGCCTTCGGCGCGGTCGACATCGTCGTCAACAACGCCGGCTACACCTGGGACGGCGTCGCCCACAAGATGAGCGACGAGCAGTTCCAGGCGATGCTGGACATCCACACGATCGTCCCCTTCCGGGTCGCCCGGGCGCTGGCCCCGAGCTGGCGCGAGGCGGCCAAGGCCGAGCGCGGCGAGGGCAAGGAGGTCTTCCGCAAGATCGTCAACGTCTCCTCGACCTCGGGGATGATGGGCAACGCCGGCCAGGTCAACTACTCGGCGGCGAAGATGGGCGTGGTCGGGATCACGAAAACGCTGGCCAAGGAGTGGGGCCAGTTCAAGATCAACGTCAACGCGGTCGCCTTCGGCTTCGTCGAAACCCGCCTCACCGCGGCGAAAGAGGCCGGCGAAGAGATGACCTCCCCGACCGGCGAGAAGATCGAGCTCGGCATCCCCGAGCAGATGCGGGCGATGGCCTCGGCGATCATCCCGCTCGGCCGCCCGGCGACCCCGGAGGAGGCCTCGGGCCCGGTCCTCTTCCTCTCCTCGCCGCTCGCCAACTACATGCACGGCCAGGTGCTGAACGTGACCGGCGGCATGTTCGGGGGGATGTACACCTGAGCGAGGCCGCGGAATCGCGGCGCTCGCCGCGCTACCTCGACCTGGCGGACCATGTCTGGCCCGCCCTCAACCGTGTCGCGGGCGCCCACATGTTCCTCTACCGGAGGACGGGTGGGCGCCTCGGCCACACGGTCCCGGGCCTCGGCCCGATCCTGCTCCTCGACCACGTCGGCGCCAGGAGCGGCGTCAAGCGCACGGCGCCGCTGATCTACGTCGAGGACGGGACGGACCTCGTCCTCGTCGGCTCCAAGGGCGGCTTCCCGAAGCACCCTGCCTGGTTCCACAACCTCGAGGCCAATCCCGAGACCACGGTCCAGATCAAGGGGGAGAGGCGCCCGGTCCGGGCCCGCGCCGCCCGCCCCGAGGAGCGGGACCGGATCTGGGCGAAGGCCGTCGAGGTCTACCCCGGATATAGGACCTACCAGGCCCGCGCCGGCCGGGAGATCCCGCTGGTCGTCCTCGAACCGCGCTAGCGCGGCTTGCGTTCCTCCGCGACCGGGTCGCCCGACTCGGTGGCGATCGCCTCCGGCGGCCAGGGGCCGGCCCAGTTGTCGCGGGCGCCGTCGATCGTGATCGTCGTCCCCGAGTAGAAGTCGCCGGCGGGGGAGGCGAGGTAGGCGACGAGCCAGGCCATCTCCTCGGGGCGGCCGGCGCGGCCGATCGGGATCGAGCGCTCGAGGTTGTCGACGACCACCTGCGGATACTTCGTCAGCAGCGTCTCGGTCGCGAACTGGCCGGCGGCGAGGGCGACGGTCTTGATCCCGAACCGCGCCCACTCGACTGCGAGCGTCCGCATCATGTTCTCGACCGCGGCGCGGGCGGCGCCGGAGTGGACCATCCCCGGCATCCCGTTGTGAGGTGAGAGGGTGACGCTGAGGACCTTGCCCTCGCCCCGGGGGATGAAGGCCTTGGTCGCGGCGGCGTGGGTCATCAGCCAGGTGCCGAGGACGTTGAGGTCGATCACCGTCTTGAAGCCTTTGGGCGAGATCGCCTCGGCCGGGCTGAGGAACTGGCCGCCGGCGTTGTTGACGAGGACGTCGAGGCGGCCGTGGCGCTCCAGCAGGCCGTCGAAGAAGCGGCCGACCGGCTCCTCCTCGCGGATGTCGAGGCACTCGTGCTCGAAGGAGCCGGGGAGCGCCGCCGCCAGCTCGGCGGTCTCCGCCAGCGGCTCCTCGCGGCGCCCGCAGGCGACCACCGTGGCGCCGAGGCGCGCCAGCTCCAGCGCCGTCTCGCGCCCGAGGCCGCTGCCGGCGCCGGAGACGGCGCAGACCCGGCCCTCGAGCAGCCCGTCCCTGAAGATCCGCGAACGGTCGCTTTCAGCCATCGACGGCGCAGCCTATCGGCATGTCGAGGCGCGTAGATTCCCTTTCGCGATGGGCGTTCATGCCGAACCTCACCCCCTGCACGAGCCGCTCGCCGGCGGGAGCCGCGGTGCCACCGTCAGCGTCGAGCCGCTGGTCGCCGGCCACGCCGAATGGCCGCGGGCGATGATGGTCAGCCCCGGCGGCCGGCTGCTGACGGCGAGGCTGCTGCGGATGATCCTCACCGGCAGGGATGCGGTGAAGGTCCCCTGCCCCGCCTTCCTGGTCCGCCACCCGAGCGCCGGCCCGGTCCTCGTCGACACCGGCCTGCATCCCTCCGTCGGCACCGACCCGAAGGAGAACTTCGGAGCGCTGGGGGCCCGCTTCGGGAACCTCACCCTCGCCCAGGGCGAAGACGCCCCCTCGCAGCTGCGCCAGCGCGGGCTCGAGCCGGGCGAGATCCCGATCGTGGTGATGACCCACCTCCACCTCGACCACGCTTCGGCGATCTCCGAGTTCCCCGGCTCCACCTTCGTCGTCTCGGAGACCGAGTGGCAGGCGGCCGCCCATGGCCCGAGCCCGGCGCTGAACGGCTACCGCCGCGCCCACTTCGACTACGCCTTCGACTACCGCACCGTCGACTTCCTCCGCGGCAACGTCGACTCCTACGCCAGCTTCGGCCGCACCTTCGACCTCTTCGGCGACGGCTCCATCCGCCTCGCCTACACCCCCGGCCACAGCGCCGGCCACATGTCCGTCGTCTGCCGCCTCTCCGACCACGACTTCGTCATCGGCGGCGACTGCTTCTACGTGACGGGTCAGCTCGACGGGTCCGAGCCGGGGCCGCCGCGGCCCCAGGATTCCCACAACCTCCGCCGCTCCCTGCAGGAGCTGCGCCTCTTCCACCGCCAGTTCCCCGACGCGGTGATCACCCCGGGCCACGACCCGGATTTCTACGCGGCCCTCGCTGCGCGCTACGAGTAGCAGCACCGGCTGGGGCTGCCATGCCTGCGCGCGCGTCTTTTGGTTGAAGGCGGAGTGCAGGCCCTCCCGAGGTTTTGGTCAAAGAAAGCTTGACCGAAGCCCGCCCGTCCCTCTACATACCGCTTATGAAAACGCGGCTGGCCCTGATCCTCATCGCGGCGGCGAATGCGCTGCTGCTCGCCTTCCCGCTATCGGCCTCTGCCGGCTCTCCGGTGTTTGACAGAGCCGAACCTACGAAACTGCTGGGATTTTTCGGAACATACGGGTCCCCTACGCTCGCCAGCGAAGGAGTTCCGGCGATTACATGCGAACTCGCTCACGTAACCGGATCGTTTGCTTCGGAAAGCGGGACGACTGGAGCCCTCTCGCTCGACTACACAGGGTGCCACTTCGTTCTCATGGGGATCACATTCGCGTGCAAGTCGAAAGGGGCTGTGGTAGCCAACACAATTCTCATGCCGGAAACCCCGTTCGAACTGACTTATCTAACCGATAACAAGCTTCATCCCGGGATCCTCATAAAAGGAATTGATACAGAAATCGTCTGTAACGGATGGAACATCACAATCAAAGGCGACCTGATGGGGACAATGACCTCTCCGGGCTGTGGCGCAACCACGAATACCATCGTTTTCAGTTTCAGGGAGATCGGGGTGGTCCAAGAACATCAACAGGTCACAGGCACAGGAACCCGGCACGATCTCAGCAGCACACCAGAAGGCGAGGAAGAACACACATTTGGTTTGAACGCGGACACAACCCTGTCCCTCAACCAGCTCGCCACTCTCACATGCGTTTAGCTCCCAATCCCTCGTAGAGCTCCTTCACACGAGCGAAAACCTGGCGCGCGATCTCGATCTGACGGTCTCTGGTCGGAGACTGCTCGACCGGGAAGGTCAGCGGCTCGCCGAACTGGACGGTGGTCTTCGGGAAGCGCAGCCTCTTCCACTGGCGGGCGTACTCGGAGCCCTTGATCGCGACGGGGACGATGGGGACGCCGGATTCGAGGGCGATGCGGCCGATGCCGGGTTTCGGTTCGCCCAGCTGCTGGGACCGGGAACGGCCGCCCTCGGCGTAGACGAGGAGCATTTCGCCCTGGTCGAGGAGCTGGCGGACGGTCTCGAAGGCCTCCTCGTCGTGGTGGCCGCGGCGGACCGGGAAGACGCCGCCGTGCTTGTAGACGTAGGTGAGGACGGGCGGGCCGAAGAGCTGGGATTTGGCCATGAAGCGGATCTTCCGGCGCAGGTAGACGCCGACGAAGAAGTGGTCCATCTGGCTGAAATGGTTGGGGGCGAGGACGAGCGGGCCGTCCCCGGGGACGTTCTCGAGGCCGATCGCGCGGACGCGCCAGAGCAGGATCGTCGGCAGGGTGATGAGGATGCGGGCGAGGGTGTAGGTCCAGCCGGCGCCCTTGCGGGCGGATTCGTGGAACTGCTGGAAGTACTCGGCGGGGCGCGGGTCCTTGTAGACCTGCGGCTTCATCTCGCCCATTCGCGGGAGCGCTCCAGGGCTCGTTTCCAGCCGGCCAGCAGCTCCTGCCGCCGCGCCGCCTCCATCCGCGGCTCGTAGCGGTCGGCCTCGCGCCACATCTCCTCCACCCGCTCGGTCGTCCAGGCGCCGGTCGCGATCCCCGCCAGGTAGGCGGCGCCCAGCGCGGTCGTCTCCGCTATCTCCGGCACCGACACAGGTACACCGAGGACGTCGGCCTGGAACTGCATCAGCCAGCGGTTGGCGGTGGCGCCGCCGTCGGCGCGCAGCAGCTCCAGGCGCTCGCCGCTCGCCGCCTCCTGCGCCCGCACCGCGTCGACCGTCTCGTAGGCGATCGCCTCCAGCGCCGCCCGCGCCAGGTGGGCGCGACCGCTGCCGCGGGTGAGGCCGACGATCGTGCCGCGGGCGTAGGGGTCCCAATGGGGCGAGCCGAGGCCGGTCAGCGCCGGCACGAAGTAGACGCCGTCGTTGCCCTCCAGGGAGGCCGCGAGCGGTTCCGTCTCGCCCGCCTCGGCGATGATCCCGAGCCCGTCGCGCAGCCACTGGACGGCGGCGCCGGTGACGAAGATCGAGGCCTCCAGGGCGTAGGCGACCTCCTCGCCGAGGCCCCAGGCGACGGTCGCCAGCAACCCGTCGGGGACCGGCGGCGGCTCGGGGCCGCTGTTGAGGAGGACGAAGCTGCCGGTCCCGTAGGTGTTCTTCGCCATCCCCGGGTGGTGGCAGGCCTGGCCGAAGAGCGCCGCCTGCTGGTCGCCGGCGACCCCCGCGACCGGCACCTCGCCGCCGAACTCGGCGGTGGTGCCGAAGACGCGGGAGGAGGGGCGGGGCTGCGGCAGCCGTGCCGGGTCGACCCCGAGCAGGCCGCAGATCTCCTCATCCCACTCGAGCCGGCGGATGTCGAACAGCATCGTCCGCGAGGCGTTCGTGTAGTCGGTCAGGTGCTGGCCGGTGAGCTTGAAGAGGAGCCAGGAGTCGACGGTGCCGAAGACCGCCCGCTCCGCCCCCTCGGCGTTCCGTAGCAGCCACTCGATCTTGGTGCCGGAGAAGTAGGGGTCGATGGTCAGCCCGGTGCGCTTGCGGACGAGCGGCTCGTGCCCCGCGGCGCGCAGCTCCTCGCAGCGGCCGGCGGTGCGGCGGTCCTGCCAGACCAGCGCCCGGTGGACCGGCTCGCCGCTGTCGGGGTCCCAGGCGACGACGGTCTCGCGCTGGTTGGCGATCCCGATCGCCTCCAGGTCCGCTCCGGCGATCCCGGCGTCGGCGATCGCCTCGGCTGCGACCCGGCGCGTCACCTCCCAGATCTCGTTCGCGTCGTGCTCGACCCAGCCCGGCCGCGGGAAGAACTGCTGGAACTCCGAGTAGGCGCGGCCGGCGACCGCACCCTCGGAATCGAAGACGAGGCAGGTGGTGCCGGTCGTCCCCTGGTCGATGGCGAGGATCACTGGGCGGCGAACGCCTAGCGGCGGACCGTGCAGGAGCGAATCAAGGTGGACGCCAGTTTACGGCCGTCGGCGAAGGTCATGCCGACGCGGACGAAGGGGAAGACGCCGAGGTTGGTGCCGGCCGGGGCCCCGCAGGCGGCGCTGAGGTAGCTGTGCCTGCGGCCGTGGTAGACGAACTCCCGCCGCAGGTTGAGGATGATCCGTTTCAGGTAGCCGTGGCGATTGATCGACTTCGGCAGGGCGGCGGTGAGGATCGTCCCGAAGGTGCCGCTGGACTTGCGGATGTGGAAGACGAAGATGCGACTGTTCGGGAACGGGTGCTTGCCGTAGACGTGGGCGAGGATCGCCCGTTCCCCGTCGATCACCGCGTTGAAAGCCAGGACCCGGCCCTGGAGCGGGAACGCTTCCTGTTCGGGGAAGGCGACGTCGGCGAGGTAGCGTCCGCTGCCGACGAGCGCCGGGCCGCACACCGCCATCGCCCGCGCCGAGTTCACCGCTTCGATCTGGCCGCGCCGGCACCTGGGCAAGCCGCGGGTTTCGATCCTGCCGCCGCGGTTGATCGCGATCGAGATCCAGCGCAGCGCCGGCGGCCGTTCCCCCGAGAGGGTCCGCACCGTCCCGTCGACGCGAACTCCGATCGGGGCGTTGGTCTGCCGGGGCAGCTTGGTCGGCGAGATGCCGCCGGCGAACTTGACGAAGAGGTTGCCGCGCTCGACCAGCTCCGCGTTCGCCAGGGAGGCGCCGAAGACCAGCGCGACCACGAGGATCGCAAGCGCCCACACCCCTCTCCCGCGTTGCCGCATCACTGCACCTTAGGAGGCCGGGATCGTGCGCGCGAGGCGAAGACGCGCAGGAAGTCGCGCAGCTGCCGCGCCCGGTGGGCGAAGCCGCGAACGTTCTTCCCGGTCGCCCGGTGCTCGAGGTCGACCTCGTACTCGCGCAGCCGGTAGCCGGCGCGGACGGCGTCGACGGTCATCCCGATCTCCATCCCGTAGCCGGCCGCGAAGGGGAGCGTCGCCCGCAGCGTCTCGGCCCGCAGCGCCCGCTGGCCGGAGATCGGCGCTTCGGTCCGCAGGCCGCAGAGGCGGTGGATCGCCCAGCGGGCAAAGCCGAGGGCGAGGCCGAAGCCGCCGCCGACCCGGCGGCTGAAGGCGGCGACGGCGAGGTCGCACTCGCCGCGGCCGACCGCGTCGACCAGCGGCGCCAGGCGCGCCGCCGAGGCGCCGAGGTCGCCGTCGCAGAGGAGGACGAGGGCGGGCGGGGCCGGGACGCTCAACGCCGCCTCGGCCGCGGCGGCGACGTTGGCGCCCTTGCCGTGCGGGCGGCCGCGGCTGACCACCTCGGCGCCGGCCGCCATCGCCACCTCGGCGGTCCCGTCCTCGGAGGCGTCGTCGGCGACCCATATATGGGCGCCGGGGAAGGCGCCGCGCAGCGCCCGCACCGTGTCGGCGATCCGGTCGGCCTCGTTGCGGGCGGCGACGATCGCCGCCAGCCCGCCCTCGTCCCCTGCTGCCCGCTCGGGTCCCATCGTCGGGTTATTGTCCCCGCCCATGGCAGACATCGAGGCACACATCACCGGCAACGTCTGGAAAATCGAGGTCGCAGTCGGCGACGAGGTCTCCGACGGCGACACCGTCGTCATCCTCGAGTCGATGAAGATGGAGATCCCGGTCGAGGCCGAGGACGACGGCGTCGTCAGGGAGATTCGCTGCGAGGAGGGCCAGAGCGTCAGCGAAGGCGACGTCCTCGTGGTGCTGGAGTAACAAGTGGAGGCGCGGCTCGCCGGCGGCAAGCTCCTCCTCGACCGTCCGGCCGATGCGGTCGCCCGGCTGACGATCGCCAACCCCGAGCGGCGGAACGCCCTCGACCACGAGATCCTCGACGCGATCGCCGAGGTCCTGCCGCAGCTGAACCGGGGGATCGAGAACCGCTGCGTCCTCATCACCGGCGCGCCGCCGCTCTTCTCCGCCGGCTACGACATCGCCGGCATCCCCGACCAGAGCTTCGAGCGCGACGCCGAGGCGCTGGTCGCCCATCCCTTCCACGCGGCGATGGAGGCGATCGCCCGCCACCCCTGGCCGACGATCGCCGCCGTCAACGGGCATTGCCTCGGCGGCGGCCTGGAGCTGGCGATCACCTGCGACCTGCGGATCTGCGCCGCCGGGGCGAAGCTGGGGATGCCGCCGGCGAAGCTGGGGCTGATCTACGGCCACACCGGCCTGCGCAAGTTCCTCGACACGATCGGCCTTCCCTACACGAAGGAGCTCTTCCTCACCGGCCGCAACGTCGAGGCCGGGCGGGCGGAGCGGATCGGCCTCGTCAACTGGGTCGTCGGCGACGCCGAGCTGGAGGACGAAGCGGTGGCCCTGGCCGCGGCGGTCGCCGCCAACGCCCCGCTCTCGATGCGCGGCAACAAGCACGCGATCGACCTCCTCCAGGCGAATCCGGAACTGACCGAGCAGCAGGAGGCCGGCCTCGTCGCCCTGCGCGAATCCTGCTTCTCCTCGGAGGACTTCCGCGAGGGGATCCGCGCTTTCGCCGAGAAGCGAGATCCGCAGTGGACGGGTCGGTGAGCGCGAAGGCGCGCAAGGCCCTCGCCGCCGCCGACCCGACGATGGGCGCGCTGATCGAGCGCGTCGGCAGGATCGACCTCGAGACGCGCCTGAAGCGGCGCGCCGAGGAGCGGCCCCCCGACGCCTACGGCGCCCTGCTGCGGGCGATCGTCGGCCAGCAGCTCTCGACCAAGGCGGCGCGGACGATCTACCTGCGGGTGGTCGACCTCTTCGGCGGCGCCACTCCGAGCCCGGAGCAGCTGCTCGATGCCTCCGAGGGGGACCTGCGCGCCTGCGGCCTCTCCGGGCGCAAGACCGAATACGTGCGGGACCTCGCCGCCCACGTCCTCAGCGGCGAGCTGGAGCTGGACCGGCTGCAGGAGCTCGGCGACGAGGAGGCGATCGAGGAGATCGTCGCGGTGCGCGGGCTCGGCCGCTGGACGGCGGAGATGTTCCTGCTCTTCCACCTCGAACGGCCCGACGTCCTCTCCGGCGGCGACCTCGGCATCCGCAAGGCGATCCAGCTCGAGTACGGGCTGGGGGAGATGCCGCCGCCGGCGCGGGTGATCGAGATCGGCGAGCCCTGGCGGCCCCACCGCAGCCTCGCCTCGCTCTACCTCTGGGAGTCGCTGGCGGCGGTGCCCTCGTGAGGCGGCGCTTCTGGATCGGGATCGCGGCGGTGGCGCTGATCGCCGTCGGCTCCGTCGTCGCCGCGGTGCTCGTCTACCTCGACGACCACCGCGACTTCGAGCGGGTGCAGCGGGGGGAGGCGATGCGGGCCGCGCACCAGATGGAAGCGGTGGCCGGCCTCTCGGTCGACCAGCTGGCGAGCGCCGCCGCCTTCTTCAAGGCCGAGGACGACCTCAGCCGGCACGAGTTCCAGGTCTACGCGCGGACGCTGATCCGGCAGGGGGCGCTCTCGGGCGCGGCGTACATCCCGCGCGTGCCGGCGTCGAAGCGGGGGCGCTACGAACGCACCCACGGGATCGCGATCCTGGAACGGTTCGCCCTCCTTCGCTTCCGCCGCTCGGGGCCGCGGCCGGACTACTTCCCGATCACCTACGTCACCGCCGAGCGGGAACGGCGGCGGCGGGCGCTCGGCTACGACCTCGGGCAGGACCCTGAGCGCGTCCTCTACCTGAGGCGGGCCCGCGACAGCGGCCGCGCCGCCTCCAGCCCGGTCATCTCCCTGCTGATCGGCGGCCGCGGCATCAACGTCTTCCAGCCCGTCTACCGCGACGGCGCCCCGATCGCGACCCGGGCCCAGCGCCGGCGCGCCCTCGCCGGCTTCGCCGCCGGCAGCTTCCGCATCGGCGACCTCGCCGCCGCCGCGACCGAAGCGGTCGGGGACGGGGACGAGCTGCGGCTCCAGGTCGCCGGCGACACGGTCTACGGCTCGGGCGACTCGCTCGACGGCGGCGCCGCGATGCCGCTGCGGATCGCTGACCGCACCTGGACCCTGACCGTCAAGGACCCGGGCGGCCCCAGCCCGAGCCTGCCGGTCGCCCTGGCGGCGATGGGGATCTCGCTGGCGGCGCTGCTGGGCTCGCTGATCCTCGCCTGGGGGCGGACCGAACGGATGCAGGAGCTGGAACGGCAGGCGAGCCAGGACGCCCTCACCGGGCTCGGCAACCGGCGCCGCTTCGAGCGGGACCTGGCGGCGGCGATGGCGCGCAGCCGCCGCGACCGCTCGACCGGGGCGCTGCTGATGCTCGACCTCGACCGCTTCAAGCAGGTCAACGACTCCCAGGGCCACCCCGCCGGCGACCGCCTGATCGCCGAGGTGGCCGAGGTGCTGCGCCGCCGGACCCGCGAGAGCGACACCCTCGCCCGCCTCGGCGGCGACGAGTTCGCGGTGATCCTGCCTCGCTGCAGCCGCGAGGAGGCGGTCCTGGCGGCGGAGGCGATCGCCCGCGAGGTCCGCGCCCACCGCTCCCAGGCGGCCCCCGCTGCGGTCACGGTCAGCATCGGCGTCGCGATCTTCGGTGAGGACCCCCGTACCGGCGTCGCCACCGTCGTCTCCGAGGCCGACGCCGCGATGTACGCGGCCAAGGACGAGGGGCGGGACGGGGTGCGGGTGTTCGATCCGGCTGCGGTGCGGCAGAACGCATCCGGCCAAAGCTAGGCTCGCCACCTTCACTTCTTCGCGGCGTGCAACTTTGCGAGAGCAGGAGGCTGGCGTACCGGGCTTTGCAGGCAGAAGCCGGCGCTATCCGGCATCCCCAGCGGGGGAGAGCACTAAACGCACTAAAGCTGTTGACTGGTCCAAGGAAAATCGGCTAGTCATACCTGCGTAAGCCGGAGCCGGCGCTCCACTGCGAGTTGGCCGGCCCCGATCAATGGCCCGGCGGGAAAGGCCAAACCCTCTTCCTGCCGGGAAGCAGAAGAAAGGTAAAGCATGAGCAAGAAGATGATGCTGCTCGCCCTCGCGGTGGTCAGTGCGGCGTTCTTCGCACTGCCCGCGCTCGCGTCGGCCCAGGAAATCCACCTCGAACCGGCAGAAGCATTCAACATCACCGGTGTGGGCGGGGAATTGAGAACCGA
>JAICSS010000003.1 GCA_025936755.1 Solirubrobacterales bacterium
ATGACGATCAGGCCGAGGTCGCGGACGGGGGCGAAGACGGCGGAGCGCGGGCCGACACAGACGCTCGCCTCGCCGCTGCGCAGCCGCCGCCACTCGTCGTAGCGCTCGCCGGCGGAGAGGGCCGAGTGCAGCACGGCGAAGCGGTCGCCGAGCCGGGCGCGGAAACGGGCGACCGCCTGCGGGGCGAGACCGATCTCGGGGACGAGAACGATCGCCCCCTTCCCCCGCTCCAGTGCCGCCTCGACCGCAGCCAGGTAAACCTCGGTCTTGCCGGACCCGGTGACGCCGTGGAGGAGCAGCCGGCGCTCGGAACCGGCCTCGCCGTCGAGGGCGGCGACGAGCGCCTCGACCGCCTCCCGCTGTTCGGGCAGCAGCTCGGGGGGTGCAACCGCAGCGCCCAGTCCCGGCTCGCCGGGAATGCGACGGACGGCGAGGCTGCGGGTAGCGACCAGGCCGCGCTGCTCGAGGCGGCGCAGCGTCTGGCGGTCCGAGCCGATCGCGGTGGCGAGCTCGCCCGCCGACATCTCGCCCGAGCGCAGCGCCTCCAGCACCGAGCGCTGCTTCGACCCCAGGCGCTCGCCCCCCTCCAGCGCCGCCTCGCCGGCGGGCTGCAGCGCCGCTCGCACCTCGGTCTTCGTCCGCACGGTGCTGACGCCGGTGCCGGTGCCGGTGCCCGGTGGCAGGACCAGCTGCAGCCCGCGCGAAGGCGTCGAGCAGTACTCGCGGGCGACCCAGAGGCCGAGACGGACCAGCTCCGGCGTCGCTCCGGCCTCCAGCGCCTCGAGCGGCTCCGCCAGTCGCTCCGGCGGCAGCTCGGAGCCCTCGGCGACCTCGACGACGACGCCGAGGATCCGCCGCGGCCCGAACGGCACCCGGACGACGCTGCCGACGTCTACCTCCGCCATCGCCTCCGGCCGGCGGTAGTCGAAGGGGCCGCGCAGGGCGCGGGCGGTGGTCAGCGGCTCGACGCGGAGGATCGCCACCGGACCGAGGTTATGGGGGGCGGAAGATGGCCCCGATCCAGTTCCCGCACCTTCGGGGTTTCCGCTGCCCCTCCGCCAGACCAGGTCATATGCTGGCCGCGATGAGCCTCAACCTCAGCCCTGGCGAGCAGGTGATCTTTGAGGGCCACCCCTCATGGCGGGCGATCCTCGGCTTCTACCTCAAAGGCGTCCTGGTCGCGATCATCCTCGGCGTCATCGCCAAGCTCGCCGCCGGCAACGGCACCGCCTTCCTGGTAATCCTCGTCGTCCTCGCCCTCACCCTGGTGATCGGCTTCGTCAAGCGGGTGGCGACGACCTACACGATCACCAATCGCCGCCTCAACATCAAACGCGGCATCGTCTCCCGGGAGATCCAGGAGACCCGCCTCGAGCGCGTCCAGAACGTCAACTACCGCCAGAGCGTCTACCAGCGCCTGATGCAGATCGGCGACGTCGACTTCGACACCGCCGCCAGCGGCGACTACAACTTCATCTTCGCCGGAGTGGCCGACCCAGGCGATGTGGTTCATGCGGTAGATCAGGCGACCGGTGTCAACGCCGCCGGTACCCACGGGCTAGGCGAGGCCCAGCCGCCGGCGAGCTGAGCCACTCACGACTCCGAACTTAAGTCCCCCATAGGGGCCCCAACCTCGGAGAGGCGCACTTCGGGCGTCTCCGGGCGCGGCTCCCTGCGCCCTTACCTGCTTAGTGAGGGTGCAGGGAGCCGCGCAGGTGCGTCACGGTCTTCCGGAGGATGTCGAGGACGTGGTCGGGTTCGTACTTGACCTGCCGGTGCGAGAAGCGGAGCGGGGTGAGACCGGCGGCGGTATGGGCCTGGAAGCGCAGGGCGTCTCGGGTCTGGGTTGCGGGCGTGCGGTGGTAACGCCAGCCATCCGTCTCGACGACTAGACCCAGATCAGGCCAGAAGAAGTCGACCTCGAATTCGTTGACCTCGACTTTGGTGAAAGGCGTCGGCAAGCCGGCCGCAGCGGCAAGCGGGCGGAAGAGAAGTTCGAGTTCGTCGTCTGAGAGACGGAACGTGTGCTTGTCGAGGATCCGTCGGAGGCACCGTACGCCCGGGTCGCCAGCATGGGCGTCGAGGGCCTTCCGCAACGTGTCGGGATCGATTACGTTTCGCTTGTCCGCCTCATTGATCGCGCGCTCGAGGCCTTTCGGCCCCGTGACCGTCGCGAGATCCAGGAACGTCTGAACTGGCCGGGTGAGGGGGATGTTCAGGCGCGTGGTGATGGCGCTCGGCGGCAGGGTGGGACGGCGGTGACAGCGGAGACCGCGCAGCCGCGCTTCCGAGGCCCGCGTAACCGAGACGTCGATGTAGTCCTCGTGCTCCTTCCCGAACTTCCAGAACGCGGCAGCGCTGCGGTGGCTCAGCGCCGCGCCAGGTCCGCAAGCGAGGACCGCTGCCATCCAGCGTCCCTCGCGGCTCAAGCGTGGTCGCCCCACCACATAGACGCCTCGAACTACGGGATGCAACCGTCCAACCTGAACCCGATGCTTGATCGCCTTTGAGCTGAAACCGAGCCCGATCAAATCACCGTGGGTGAGCACTCCATGCTGCCGCCGAGCCAGCGCCCACGCTCGGCGACTTCGCGTCTCCGCACTTGAGTCCCCCATAGGGGCCCTAAGTTCGGAGCGGCTCTCTTCTCGCCCCTACCCAGCCCGGTTTTTGTGCTCGTTACGGCTCTTACGCCGCTGCGGCCTCGGCGCCCGCGGCGCTCCGCAGGGCCTCGGCGCGGTCCGTCCGCTCCCAGGTGAAGTCGTCGTCGCCGCGGCCGAAGTGGCCGTAGGCGGCGGTCTTCTGGAAGATCGGGCGGTGTAGGTCCAGGTACTCGCGGAAGGCGCCGGGGCGCATGTCGAACTCCGCCTCGACCAGCTGGGAGATGCGCGTATCGGGGAGCTTTCCGGTGCCGAAGGTCTCGACCATCAGGCTGACCGGGTGGGCGACGCCGATCGCGTAGGCGACCTGGACCTCGCAGCGCTGCGCCAGGCCGGCGGCGACGACGTTCTTCGCCACGTAGCGGGCGGCGTAGGCGGCCGAGCGGTCGACCTTGGAGGGGTCCTTGCCGGAGAAGGCGCCGCCGCCGTGACGGGCCATGCCGCCATAGGTGTCGACGATGATCTTGCGGCCGGTGAGGCCGGCGTCGCCGACCGGGCCGCCGATCACGAACTTGCCGGTCGGGTTGACGAGGAACTCGCCCAGGAGATCGGACTCGTCGAAGCGGTCGGGGACCTCCTCGCGGAGGACCGGGAGGACGACGCTCTCCCACAGCTCCGGCTTGATCTGGCTCTGCGAGTCGACGCCCTCGTCGTGCTGGGTGGAGATCAGGAGCTTTTCGACGGCGACCGGGCGGCCGTCGGCGTAGCGGACGGTGACCTGGGTCTTGCCGTCGGGGCCGAGGTAGCCGAGCGAGCCGTCCTTGCGCACCGCCGCCAGCCGTTCGGCCAGCCGGTGGGCGAGGTGGATCGGCATCGGCATCAGCGCCTCGGTCTCGTCGGAGGCGTAGCCGAACATCATCCCCTGGTCGCCCGCCCCGGCGACGTCGAGCTCGTCGTCGTCACTCGGGTCGACTTTGGTCTCGTAGGCCCGGTCGACGCCCTGGGCGATGTCCGGGGACTGTTCGTCGATCGAGACGATCACCGAGATGTGGTCGCAGTCGTAGCCGTAGCCGCCGCCCTGATAGCCGATGTCCCGCACCGTGTCGCGGACGATTTCCGGGATGTTGAGGTGGACGCCGGTGGAGATCTCCCCCGAGACCACGGCCATGCCGGTGTTGACGAGCGTCTCGCAGGCGACGCGGCCACCCGGGTCCTCGCGCATGATCGCGTCGAGGACGCCGTCGGAGATCTGGTCGGCGACCTTGTCCGGATGGCCCTCGGTGACTGACTCCGACGTGAAGAGATACTCGCCCTCGGCGAGTGGCTTGGAAGTAGGCATGCGGGGAATCCTAGAGGAAGTTCGACTGGCGGCCGGGGTCAGTCGCCGTACCGTCTACGCCCCGACGAGGGGACGAAATCGATCACGAGCGGGACCCCCTCCAGCTCGTACGTCTCCCGCATCCGGTTCTCCAGGTGGTAGGCCCAGTCGCGGACGATCAGGCGGCGGTCGTTGACCTGGATCGCGACCCGCGGCGGGCTCTCCCCCACCTGGGCGGCGTAATAGAGGCGCAGGCGCTTGCCGCGGCGGGACGGCGGCGGGTGCTTGGCGACGACGTCGCCGACGAACCGGTTCAGCTCCGGGGTGGGAATCCGCTCCGCGGCCTTGTCGGCCAGCCGCAGCGCCCGCGGCAGCAGGGCGGCGACGTTGCGACCGCGCTGCGCCGAGACCGTGATCACCGCCGGCCGCAGCCGCAGCTTGCGCTCGACCCGCGCCCGGGCGTCGTCGATGTCGGCCTCGGCGATGTCCCACTTGTTGAGGCAGAGGAGGGTGGCGCAGCCGGCTTTCATCGCCATCTCGGCGACCCGCAGGTCCTCGGCGGTGACGCCCTCGGAGGCGTCGCAGACGACGATCGCGACGTCGGCCCGCTCGACCGCCCGTTCCGAGCGCAGCTGCGCGTAGTAGTCGACGGTCCCGGCGACCTTGGAGCGGCGCCGCAGCCCGGCGGTGTCGACGAGGACGACCGGCCGGCCGTCGACCTCGAGCCGGGTGTCGATCGCGTCGCGGGTGGTGCCGGCGAGGTCGGAGACGATCACCCGGTCGGAGCCGAGGAAGGCGTTGACGAGCGAGGACTTGCCGACGTTGGGACGGCCGATCACCGCCACCCGCGTAGCCCCGTCGTCCTCGCCCTGCGGCTCCCGCTCGCCGAGCGCGGCGACGATCGCGTCGAGCAGGTCGCCGGTGCCGAGGCCGTGGGTGGCGGAGACCGAAAGCGGCTCGCCGAGACCGAGGGCGTGGAACTCGGCGGTGATCCCGAAGTCGTCGGCGCGGTCGGCTTTGTTGACCACCGCGAGGACCGGCACTTCGCCGCCCCGCAGCGTCCTCGCCAGCTCGGCGTCGCCGGCGCGAAGGCCGGCGCGGCCGTCGACGACGAGCAGGATCGCGTCGGCTTCGGCGATCGCCACCCGCGCCTGCGCCTGCACGTCGCGCGCCAGCTCCGCCTCGTCGCCGAGGTCGATGCCGCCGGTGTCAACCAGCTCGAAGGCGACGCCGTTCCACTCGGTGGCGAGCCGCTTGCGGTCGCGGGTGACGCCCGGCTCGGGCGAGGTGACGGCCTCGGCGCCGCCGACCAGGCGATTGACGAGGGTGCTCTTGCCGACGTTGGGGAAGCCGACGACGGCGACGGTGGGAATCGGCATCGGCGCTACACCAAGCCTCTCTGGCGGGCCAGGTTCACGATCCACGCGACCACCTCTTCCAAGCTCAACGATGAGGTGTCGAGCTCGACCGCGTCGGCGGCGGAGCGCAGAGCCCCGTGCTCGCGCTCGGTGTCGCTGGCGTCACGGCTCCGCTGCGCCTCGAGCACCGCCTCGACGGCCTCGCCGGTCTCGGCGGCACGGCGCCGCGCCCGCTCCTCGTCGGAGGCGGTGAGGAAGACCTTCAGCGGCGAGTCGGGGCTGACGACGGTGCCGATGTCGCGGCCCTCGGCGACGTAGCTCCCGGTGCCGATCAGGTGCTGCTGGCGGCCGACCATCGCGGCGCGGACGCGGGGGTGGACGGAGACGCGGGAGGCGGCGGCGGTGACGGCGGGGCTGCGGATCTCGCGGCTGACGTCCCGCTCTCCGAGCAGCACCCGCGGCCCATCGAAGCCGATCTCCAGGCCCTCGGCCAGCACACCCAGCCCGTCGCCGTCCGCCAGCGACTGCCCCCGCTCCAGCGCGGCCAGCGCCACGCAGCGGTACATCGCCCCCGAGTCGAGGTAGGTGAACCCGATCTCGCCCGCCACCGCGCGCGCGACCGTGGACTTGCCGGCCCCGGCGGGCCCGTCGATCGCGATCACCATGGCGGGGAGCGTATTGACCGTCGTTTCCAGAATCGTGGTTCCCATAGGAACCAAAAGGCGGGAAACGATGTTCAGGAAGCGAGCAAAGAGCCGAGATCCGCTTCGAAGCCGGGGTAGCTGACCGCGGCGGCGTCCATACCGAGGACCTCGACGCCCTGCTTCGAGGCGAGGCCGGCGACGGCGCCGAGCATCGCGATCCGGTGGTCGCCGTGGGAGTCGATCGCGCCGCCGCGGAGGCCGCCGGTGCCCTCGATCGCCATCCCGTCCGCCGTCGGCTCGACGTTGCCGCCGAGCGCCCGCAGCGTCGCGGTCACGGTCTCGATCCGGTCGGACTCCTTGCGCCGCAGCTCCTCCGCGTCGCGGATGAACGTCGTCCCCTCGGCGAAGCAGGCGGCGAGGGCGACCAGCGGCAGCTCGTCGATAGCGAGCGGGATCTCGGCGCCGCCGACCTCGGTGGCCCGGAGGGGGGCGGAGCGGACGCGGAGGCTCGCGATCGGCTCGCCGCCGACCTCGCGCTCGTCCTCGCGCTCAATCGCGGCGCCCATCCGCTCGAGGATGGTCAGCAGCCCGGTGCGCGTCGGGTTGGTGCCGACCTCTTCCAGTGCGATCTCACTCCCCGGGACCAGAACGGCGGCAGCGAGGAAGAAGGCGGCCGAGGAGATATCGGCGGGTATGTCGATCGATTGCGGTTCCAGGCTCTCCGCGGGCCGGATCACGATCGCGTCGCCTTCGCGGCGGACGTCGGCGCCCGCGGCAGCCAGCATCCGCTCAGTGTGGTCGCGACTCGGCAGCGGCTCGATCACCCGCGTCTCGCCCTCGGCCAGCAGGCCGGCGAAGAGCAGGCAGGACTTGACCTGGGCGCTGGCGATCGGCATCTCGTAGGCGATGCCGTGGAGCGCCGCGCCCTCGATCTCCAGCGGCGGCAGGCGATCGCCGCTTGCCCTGAGCCGTGCCCCCATCTCACGCAGGGGAACGGCGATCCGGTCGACCGGCCGGCGGCGGATCGACTCGTCGCCGTCGAGCGTCCAGTGACCCTCGCCCTGCCCCGCGAGCCAGCCGGGGAGAAGCCTCAGCAGCGTCCCCGCATTGCCGACGTCGACCCTGGCGCTGGTGGGCTCGCGCAGGCCGGTCCCCTCGATTCGAATCGCCGGCGCGACGCCAGAGGGACCGCCTCCGCTCAACCCTGCACCGATTTCCTCGACCGCATGGAGCGTCGAGCGCGTGTCGGCGGCGTCCAGGTAGCCGCGGACCTCCGTCTCTCCCTCGCCCATCGCCGCGATCAGCGCCGCGCGGTGTGAGATCGACTTGTCGGACGGCGGGCGCAGGGAGCCGCGCAGGGGCCCTGATGGTGCGAAACGGGTGCCGCTCATGGCGCGACCCTATGCGTCGGGCGCGTCGAGGACGCTGGCGGTGTGGCCGAGCTCGCGGACCAGGTCAGCCGCCCTGCCCGCCTGCTCGTCGCCGGCGACCCAGAGGGAGACCGCGCCGGAGGTCATGTCGGGCGCCGGGTGCAGCGCCATGTCCTCGATGTTGACCCCGGCCTCGCCCAGCGCCAGCGCCAGCTCGGCGATCGTGCCGGGCCTGTTGGCGACGACGATCCGCAGCTCGCGCAGCGGCCCGGTCGCCGATTCGGATTCGAGCAGGCAGCTGCGGTCCGTCCCGGCGGCGGCGTGCCAGGCGGCAAGGGCCTCGCGGTCGCCGCTGCGAATCAGCTCCGCCGCCTCGCGCAGGCGCTCGGCGACCGAGTCGACCGAGGCGGCGACGGCCTCGCGGTTGGCGGCGTAGATGTCGCCCCAGATCGCCGGGTTGGAGCCGGCGACGCGGGTGGCGTCGCGGAAGCTCGGGCCGACGTCGGGGAGCCGCTCGGAGTCGCGGGTCAGCGATTCCGCCGCCTCTGAGGCGAGCGCGTTGGCGAGCACGTGGGGGAGGTGGCTGACGGTCGCCATCAGGCGGTCGTGGCCCTGCGGGTCGATCGCCTGCGGCCGCGCCCCCAGCGCCCCCAGCGCCCGCTGCAGGCGGTCGTAGAGGAGGCCGCTGGAGCGGTCTGTCGGGGTCAGGTACCAGCGGGCGCCCTCGAAGAGGTCCTCGCGGGCATTCTCGACCCCGGCCGTCTCCGCCCCGGCGAGCGGGTGGCCGCCGATGAAGCGCTCGTCCCCGCCGACCGCCGCGACCAGCTCGCCCTTGGTCGAGCCGACGTCGGTGACGGCGGTCTCCGGCCCGGCCGCGGCCAGGGCCTCGCGCGCCTGCTCGGGCAGCGCCGCCACCGGCGCGCAGCAGAAGACGATCTCGGCCTCCTCGCAGGCCCCGGCGAGCGAGCCGGCGGCGCGGTCGATCGCCCCCAGCTCGACCGCCCGCTGCAGCCGCTCGGGGCTGCGCCCCCAGCCGACCACCTCGGCGTCCAGCCGCCGCCGCGCGGCGAGCCCGATCGAGCCTCCGATCAGGCCCACCCCGAGAACGGCGATCTTCATACGGGAGCGAGCGCCTTCACGAGCCGCGCCGCGCCTCCACGGCCGAGGCGAAACGCTCCAGGGCCGAGGCGGTGTCCTCCCAGTCGATGCAGGCGTCGGTGATCGACTGCCCGTAGGTCAGCTCCTCGCCCGGGACCAGGTTCTGCCTGCCCTCGACCAGGAACGACTCCAGCATCACCCCGACGATCGCCTTGTTGCCGTCGGCGACCTGGTCGGCGATGTCGCCGGCGGCGAGGAACTGCTTCTCGGGGTCCTTGCCGCTGTTGTCGTGGGAGGCGTCGATCACGAGCCGCTCCGCCAGCCCGGCCACCCCCAGCGTCACCAGCGCGTCTTCGACCTCGGGCGGGTGGTAGTTCGGGACCCCGTGGCCGCCACGCAGGATCAGGTGGCAGTCGGGGTTGCCGGTCGTGTGCAGGATCGCCGGCATGCCGGCGTCGTCGATCCCGGCGAAGGCGTGGGCCGCCGCCGCCGCCCGCACCGCGTCGACCGCGACCTGGATGTTGCCGTCGGTGCGGTTCTTGAACCCGATCGGCATCGAGAGGCCGGAGGCGAGCTGGCGGTGGGTCTGGCTCTCCGAGGTGCGTGCCCCGATCGCCCCCCAGGCGACGCAGTCGGCGATGTACTGCGGCGTGATCGGGTCGAGGAACTCGCAGCCGATCGGCAGCCCGGCGTCGACCACCTCCAGCAGCAGCTTCCGCGCGATCCGCAGGCCGGCGTTGACGTCGCCGCTTTCGTCCAGGTGCGGGTCGTTGATCAGGCCCTTCCAGCCGGTCGTCGTCCGCGGCTTCTCGAAGTAGACCCGCATCACCACCAGAAGGTCGTCGCGCAGCGCCCGCGCCGTCGCGCTCAGGCGCGTCGCGTACTCCATCGCCGCTTTCGGGTCGTGGACGCTGCACGGCCCGACGACGACCATCAGCCGCGGGTCCTTCCCCTGCAGCACGGCGCGGACTTCCTCGCGGCCGCCGATCACCGCCTTCGCCCGCTCCTCCGTCAGCGGCAGCTCCGCGAGCAGCCGTTCCGGCGGCGCCAGCTCGACGACTTTCGCGATCCGCTGGTCGCGGACGCCGTCTCTTTTCGCCCCCTCCATTCCGATGAACATTTTGCCTTCGCCTTTCTCCAAACCAGGGAAATCGTACTTTCTGGTCGCCCGCTGCCGGTCTGGGTCGGCGCGCGCGACGGGGAACCTGAGGTCGGCGCCCGGCCGGAAGATCTGAGTCTTCGGGCGGCACGCAGAGGCGGCCGCCGGGCCAGACGCCTAGCTAAATCGCCAATACCGGTGGGCGAGGCGGCCGCGCGCGACGGCGCTGGCTGGGGTGCCGGTCGCAATGTGGGCGTCGTTCAACCTCACGGTCCTGAGGTTGTACCACGGGCGCGTCTTTAGTCAAGTAATTCAGAGAGGACGCGGAGGAAGCGCTCGTTCTCCTCGGCGGTGCCATAGCTGACCCGGATGTGCCCAGGGCCGCCGAGGGCCCGGCCGGGGCGGACGGCGATCTCGCGCTCGGCGAGGCCGGCGACCACCGCGCCCTCGTCGGCGTCGCCGAGGTCGATCCAGGAGAAGTTGGCGTGGGAGTCGGAGGTCCGCAGGCCGATCTCGCCCAGCGCCTCCTCGACGGTGAGCCGCGCGGCGATCGTGCTCTCGACCCGGCGCAGAACGTCGTCCTGGTGGCGGATCGCCTCCGCCCCGGCCGCCTGGGCGAGGGCGTTGACGCTGAAGGGCTGGCGGACGGCGTCGATGGCGGCGCGGAACTTCGGCGAGCCGATCGCGTACCCGACCCGCAGCCCGGCGAGGCCGTAGCACTTGCTGAAGGTGCGGAGGACGACGAGGTTGGGGAAATCGGCGAGCAGGTCGAGGGTGGCGTCGGGGTCGTCGTGGGTCTGGAACTCGACGTAGGCCTCGTCGAGGATCACCGTCACGTGCGAGGGGACCCGCTCGCAGAAGGCGGCGATCTCGGCCGCGGGGACGTGCGTCGCGGTCGGGTTGTTCGGGTTGCAGACGATCAGCAGCTGCGTCGCGGCGGTCACCTCGGCCGCCATCGCGTCGAGGTCGTGGACCTCGCCCTCGGCCAGCGGCACCCGGACCTCGCGGGCGCCGGTCAGCGCCGGCAGGTACGGGTACATCGAGAAGGCCGGCCAGGCGTAGACGATCTCGTCGCCCGGCTCGCAGAGCGCCTCGGCGGCGGCGAGGAGGATCTCGCAGGAGCCGTTGCCGACGGCGACCCGGCCCGGCTCCGTCTCGTAGCGCTCGGCGAGGCGCCGGCGCAGCAGCGTCGCGTCCGGGTCGGGGTAGCGGTTCATCGAGCCGGCCGCCGCGGCGACCGCCTCGACCACCTTCGGGTGCGGCGGCGCCGGCGACTCGTTGGAGGCGAGCTGGGCGATGTTCCCCGCGGCGATCGCCTCAGGGGCCTGCCCGGTCGGGACCCCGGCCTGGTAGCCCGGCATGCGGGCGAGCTTCTCGGCGAAGGTGACGGTCATCGCGAGCGATTGTGACGCACAGGCGGCGGCTCGGCGCGCTTGCGCCTACTGCGCCGCTTCGAGGTCGACCCGCAGCTTCTGCGCCTCGCCGACGTAGACGTGGACGGACTCGTGCCCCGCCGGCGCGTAGAAGTGCAGCATCACCCGGATCACCCGCGGCATCGAGCCGGGGACCGGGATCTCGCGGCAGCACATCAGCGGCACCATTGTCAGCCCCAGGTCCCGCGCCGCCACCGCCGGGAACTCGGCGTCGAGGTCGTCCGTGGTCGTGAACAGGCAGCTGACCATCGCCTCGGGCTCCAGCCCGTTGCGCTCGATCAGCTCCCGCATCAACTCCCCGGTCGCCGCGAGGATCGCCTCGCTCTCGTTCGCCTCGGCCTGCACGGCGCCGCGCACCGCGAAGAGGCGCTGCCCCGGCCCCTCGTAACGCCCGTGCTGCATGTCGCCGTTTTGCCCCACGGAGCGCATCTTTCCAGACGGCCAGGGGGCGAGTTCTCCAGCGGTGTGCCTTATGGACCCATGCGGTCCAAAAGGAACACCGCTCGTCACCTTCTGGCCGAGGTTGCGGCTCGGCAGCATGGAGTTGTTTCGCGACAGCAGCTGCGGGGCGCAGATATGACCGATCGGGAAGTTGCCCGGGCCGTTCAGGCGGGCCGGCTGCACAGGGTGTATCGCGGGGCCTATGCGCTTGGCCACCCGAAGGTGAACGAGAAGGGACGACTCCTGGCCGCGACCCTGGCGTGCGGGATGGGTTCCGTCGTCTCCCACCGGAGCGCCGCGGCGCTCCTCGGGCTCCTGGATAAGGGGCCGGTGGCGATTGACGTGATCGCGCCTCCCGAGCGTGGACGCAAGATCGACGGGATCCGGTTCCACCGCGTACGACCGCCACGGCTGCAGGAGACGGGCAGCGTGGACGGGATCCCTTGCACCAGCCCGGCGCGGACCTTCGTGGACCTCGCCGGCACCGTCGGCGACCGGACGCTGCGGAGCTGCTTCGAGCGGGCGGCGCAGCGGAAGCTGCTCGACGTCCCGGCGATCGAGGCGTCGATGGACCCGGGGCGCCGCGGGATGTCCTCGCTGCGAAAGCTGGTTGACGAATGGCGCCAGGCGGCGCCCGTGGCGAAGAAGGGCAAGCTCAAGAGCCCGCTGGAGGCCAAGGTGCTGCCGCTCCTATTGCGACGTGACCTCCCCACCCCACTTCTCAACGCCCCGGTCCAGATCGCCGACGGGCGCATCGAGGTCGACTTCCTCTGGCCCGAGGCCAAGTTCGTCGTCGAGGCCGACAGCCGCGACTTCCACGGCACCCGCGCCGCCTTCGAGCGCGACCGCTGGCGCGACCGGGAACTGATGCGCGCGGGCTACGCCACCCTGCGGGTCACCCACCACCAGGCCGAGCGAGAAACGAAAGCCGTCGCGGACACCATCGCCTCTGCCCTCTCCGCTCGTCTCTCACCGGCGCCTCCGCACTCCCCGAGCGGCGCGGGGTGAGGAGCAGAGTCCCCCTCCCCACCTGCAAGTAGGAGGGGGCTCTGCTCCTCACCCCGCAGCCGCCTCGCGCAACCGGGCGATCTCGTCCTCCGAGAGGCGACGCGCGTCTCCCACCTTCAGACCACCGAGCCGCAGCGGGCCGAAGGAGACCCGCCGCAGCGCCACCACCTCGTTCCCCACCGCTTCCAGCATCCGCCGCACCTGGCGGTTGCGGCCTTCGCGCAGCGTGATCTCGATCTCGCGTTCAGCGAGACGCCGCACCTTCGCCGGCGCGGTCGGGCCGTCCTCCAGCTCGACGCCCGCACGCAGCCGCTCGAGGTCCCGATCCGCGATCGACGCCCGCAGCCGCGCCCGGTAGGTCTTCGGCACCTCGTAGCGAGGGTGCGTCAGGCGATTCGCCAGCTCGCCGTCGTTCGTCAGCAGCAATAGCCCGGTCGAATCCGCGTCGAGCCGCCCCACCGGATACAGCCGCGCCTCCGTCTCCACCAGCTCAACCACCGCCGGCCGATCCCCTGGCTCCCGCGCCGTCGAGACCACTCCCTCCGGCTTGTTCACCGCCCAGACCTCGCGCGCCTCAGCCGCCACCGGGGCCCCGTTGACCCGCACGTCGTCCCCCACCTCGACGTCCCGCGCCGGGTCCGTCACCACCTCTCCGCCGACGGTCACCACCCCCTTGGCAACGATCTCCTCCGCCCTCCTCCTCGAAGCGACGCCCCCATGGGCGAGAAATTTGGCGAGCCTCATGAGGAGGGTCGGGGGAGGGGCCAACGGACCCTCCCCATCTTTGTCCGGAGGGCCCTTCCCCGACCCTCCCCCACTACGGCTCCGCTCTCTGTTCCCCCGCCTTCAGCAGGCGCTCGCGCAGGTCGCGCTCGTCCTCGGGGCTGGGGTCGAAGCGGGAGGGGTCCGGCAGCTGGTCGAGGCCGCTGAGGCCGAAGAGGCGCTCGAACAGCTCCGAGGTCTTGAAGATCGCGGCGCCGAACTGGGAGCGGCCGGACTCTTCGATCAGGCCGCGCTCGGCGAGGCTGGCGACAGCCGACTCGGAGGTGACGCCGCGGATGCGGGCGATCTCCGGCCGCGTCACCGGCTGCAGGTAGGCGACGATCGCGAGGGTCTCGGCCTGGGCCTGGGTCAGCGGCGGGGTGCGCGGCTTCGCCAGCAGGCGCCGCGCCGCCTCCTCGCTGGCCGGGTCGCTGGCGAGGCCGAAGCCGCCGCCGACCTCGCGCAACACAACCCCCCGCTTGCCCTCGGCGAGGTCCTCGCGCAGCAGCTCGATCGCCTCTTCGACCTGGCCCTCGGTCGCCTGCGCCGCCTCGGCCAGGTCCTTGACCGAGACCGGCTGCGGCGCGAGGAAGAGCAGCGACTCGACGGTGCGGGAGAGGTCGCTCATCCCTGCTTGTGGATCGCGTCGGGAATTGCTTTCTTGACCCGGATCGGGCCGAAGGCGCGGTCCTGCTCCCAGGTGATCTCGCCTTTGCGGTAGAGCTCCAGCAGGCCGAAGACGGTCACCGCCTGGGTCAGCCGGTCCTCGTTCCCGAACTCCTCGTCGAAGTCGAAGCTGGAGCGGCTGCGGAGGACGTCGCGCAGCGCCCGCAGACGCCGTTCCAGCGAGACGGTCGGGCGGATGTGGCTGATGTCGACGTCGGGCGGCTCGGTCAGCAGGTCGCCGAGGGCGGCGCCGAGGGCGTCGGGGTCGTAGACGGCGGTCGCGGCCTCGACCGCGACCCGCCGCAGCTCCGGCGGCAGCGGCGCCGAGCGGTAGAGGTAGCCGCGCTGGGACTCGAAGCGGTCGGCGAGGACCTTGGCGGCGTCGCGGTAGCGCCGGTACTCGAGCATCCGCGCCAGCAGCTCCTCGACCGCCTCCTCCGGTTTCAGCTCGTCCAGCTCTTCCTCGGGGCTCGGCAGCATCAGCCGCGACTTCAGCTCCAGCAGGGCGGCGATGAGGACGAGGAACTCGGTCGCCACCTCCAGCTCCAGCTCGCCCTCGCGCTCCAGGTGCTCGACGTAGGCGACGACGACCTCGCCCAGCTGCAGGTCGAGCAGGCTGATCTCCTCGCGCAGGACGACCGCCATCAGCAGGTCGAACGGCCCGGCGAAGACGTCGAGGTCGAGATCGAGGTCGAGGTCGGCTACGGCCATTGGACGAAGACTAGCCTCGGGCCGAGACAGCGACGGCAGCGGACGCGAGGCGGAGCAGGCCGTCGCCTTATCCGGGCTCGGCTATTTGGGGGATCCGGCGCCGTAGCCCATGCGCTCGCGCACGACGGCGAGAACCGGGGCGGCGAGCGCCTGCGCCTTCTCGGCGCCGAGGCCGAAGATGCGGTCCAGCCCGGCCTCGTCGGGGCGCAGCTCGGCGTAGCGCTCGCGGACCGGGGCCAGGTACTCGACGACCGCCTCGGCGACCGCCTTCTTGAAGTCGCCGTAGCCGGAGCCGTCGAACTCGCCCTCGACCTGGGCCTGGTCGGTATTGCGGGCGACAGCGAGGATGTCGATCAGGTTGGCGATCCCGGGCTTCTCCGGCGAGCGGACGATCTCCCGGCCCGAATCGGTGACCGCCGAGCCGAACTTCTTGCGGACCAGATCGGGCTCGTCGAGGACGAGCACCGTCCCCTGCTCGGTCCCCCCCGTCGTCGACATCTTCCGCTCCGGCTCCTGCAGGTCCATGATCCGGGCGCCGACCTCGGGGATCACCAGCTCCGGGACGACCAGGGTCTCGCCGAAGCGGGCGTTGAAGCGGCGGGCGATCTCCCGCATCAGCTCGACGTGCTGGCGCTGGTCGTCGCCGACCGGCACCTCGGTCGCCCGGTAGGCGAGGACGTCGGCGGCCATCAGCACCGGGTAATAGAAGAGCGCCGCCGAGGCCAGTTCCCGGTCCTTGCCGACCTTTTCCTTGAACTGGTGCATGCGGTTGAGGTCGCCGTGGGCGGTCACCGCGGAGAGCAGCCAGGTCAGTTCGCTGTGCTCGGGGACGTCGGACTGGCGGAAGAGGATGCAGCGCTCCGGGTCGAGGCCGGCGGCGAGCAGGATCGCGGCGGTGTCGTAGACGCGCTCGCGCAGTTCGACCGGGTCGTAGGGGACCGAGATCGCGTGCAGGTCGACGATGCAGAAGATCGCCGGCTCGCCGCGCTCCTGGCCCTCTACGTACTGGCGGATGGCGCCGATGTAGTTGCCCAGGTGCTTGCGGCCGGTCGGCTGGATGCCGCTGAAGATGATGGGTTTTGGCATGGACGGGGCAGCCTAGTCGGGGGTTGGGATGAGTGCCGGTTAGTGGTGGGTGGGGACGCCCGGGGTGGGGCACCCTCGCCCGAACAAACGGCGACCTAATTAGGCCGCCGTTTTGAGTATCCGCCCGTTCGAGGGTGCCCCACCCCGGGCTTCAAGCCGTACTGGCTGAGACCGGCAGCTCAGGCGGGGTCGGTTGCCGGCGCGGGTTTTTCTTGCTGCTGAGGGGAGTCGCCGTCGCTGGCGTGGCCGCACTCGCCGGCTTGGGCGGAGCCGCGGCTGGGGACAGCTGCGGTTCTTCGTTTGGGGTTCTCGATGCCAAGGCCCGAGGCGATGCCGCCGGCGATCATCAGGACGGCGGCGATGAGGATGCCTAGGTGGAAGGCGGAGGTGGAGGCGCTGGCGGCGGCGTCGGTGAGCGGGCCGCCGGTGACGTTGCCGGCGATCGCGTCGAAGCGGGCCGAGATGACGGCGCCGAGGACGGCGATCGCGAGCAGGCCGGCGACGCGGGAGACGCCGTTGTTGATCCCGGAGGCGATGCCGACGTGGCGTTCCTCGACCGAGTCGAGGACGGTCGCGGTCAGCGGCGCCACCGTCGCCGAGAGCCCGAGGCCGAAGACGAGGACCGCCGGCAGCACCTCGGCGAGGTAGTCGGCGCCGGCGTCGACGCGCAGCATCGCCAGCAGGCCGATGCCGCCGACGATCGGCCCGGCGGTCATCGGCAGCCGCGGCCCGGTGCCGGAGGCGAGCCGGCCGAAGCGCGGCGAGAGGACGAAGAGCAGGACCGAGATCGGCGTCGTCGCCAGCCCCGCCTCCAGGGCCGAGTAGCCAGCCACCTGCTGGAGGAAGAGGCCGACGAAGAAGAGGCCGCCGATCAGCCCGGCGTAGGCGGAGAGCGTGGTCAGGTTGGCGACGGCGAAGTTGCGGATGCGGAAGAGGCCGAGGTCCATCATCGGGTGGCGGGCGCGCGCCTCGTGGAGGACGAAGAGGGCGAAGCAGAGGACGCCGCCGAGGAGCGGGATCCAGACCAGCGGGTCGCTCCAGCCGTGGTCGGGCTGCTCGATCAGGGCGAAGACGGGGCCGCCGAGGCCCGCCGCCGAGAGCGCGATCCCGCCCCAGTCGATGCCGCGGAAGGCGTCGGGGTCGCGGCTCTCCTCGACCGCGTGCAGGGTCAGCATCACCGTCGCCGCGATCAGCGGCAGGTTGATCCAGAAGATCGCCCGCCAGGAGATCAGGCCGATCAGGGCGCCGCCGCCGGCCGGCCCGATCACGGTCGCGATCCCGGTCCAGGCGGTCCAGGTGCCGACCGCCTTCCCGCGCGCCTCGCCGGCGAAGGTGGCGGCGACGATCGCCAGCGACCCCGGGACCAGGAGGGCGCCGGTGACCCCCTGCAGCGCCCGGGCGCCGACGAGGAATCCGACCGAGGGGGCGACCGCGCAGAGCGCCGAGGTGACGCCGAAGCCGATCAGGCCGACGACGAACATCCGCCGGCGCCCGAACTGGTCGCCGAGCGAGCCGCCGACGAGGAGCAGCGAGACCAGGGTCAGCATGTAGGCCTCGACCACCCACTGCTGCCCCGCCAGGCCGGCGTCGAGCCCTTCGCCGATCGCCGGCAGGGCGACGTTGACGACGGTGCTGTCGAGGAAGACGACGGTGGAGCCGAGGATCGTCGCGATCAGCGTCAGTCGCTGCGAGCGGGACACGGGCCGAGCATAGGGACCTCCGGGGGCGGCCCAGACGTATCCCCTGTGATGCTCGCCCTGCTCGCCGCCCTCGCCCTCCTCGTGCCTGCACCGCAGCGGCCGGACACCGACGGAGATTTCCTCGCCTTCGCGCAGACGCCGCGGCGGCCCGGCAACCTGGTGGCGCGCACCGGGGTCGTCGGCCGCTCCGCGGAAGGGCGGCCGATCGAGGGGCGCCAGCTCGGCGATCCGAAATGGCCCGGCGAGCTGCTCGTCTTCGGCTGCATCCACGGTGACGAGTGCGGCGCCAGCGCGATCGAGCCGACGATCGGCGGCTGCCCCGACCCGAGCGCCGACATCTTCATCGTCCCCGACCTGGACCCGGACGGCTCCGCGGCCCGCTCGCGGCTGAATGCCCACGGCGTCGACCTCAACCGCAACTTCAACGCCGGCTGGCGACCGGCCGGCGAGGCCGGCAGCGCCGAATACCCCGGCCCGCGTCCGTTCTCCGAGCCGGAAACGCGCCTCGCCGCCCGCATCGTCCACGCTCTCGAACCGGCGGCGACGATCTGGTTCCACCAGTACCGGGGCGAGCGCCCGTTCGTCCGCGCCTGGGGCCAGAGCGTCGCGGCCGGGCGCCGCTTCGCGACCCTGGCGCGGATGCCGTTTCGCCTCATACGCTGGCCGGCGGGCACGGGACCGAACTGGCAGAACCATCGCTTCGCGGCGCCGGCCTTCGTCGTCGAGCTGCCGCAGGGGCGGCTGGAGCCGGAGATGCGCGGACGACTGAGCGAGGCGCTGGTGCGGATGGGGCGCTGGGTGAGAGAAGATTGAGATGTCGGAAGGGAGCCGGGATTGCGAGTTGAGAGCGATGCGGATGAGCGGCGACTCGTGCGCGAGGCGCAGGAGGGCTCCGGCACCGCGATGGCGCGGCTCTACTCGCTGCACTGGCGCGGCGCCTACCGCGCCGCCTATCTCGTCGCCCACGACGCCGCGGCGGCGGAGGACATCGCCCAGGACGCCTTCCTCGCCGCCGTCGACGCGCTCGACCGCTTCGATCGCCGCCGTCCCTTCCGGCCCTGGCTGCACCGGATCGTCGTCAACCGCGCCCTCGACTGGGCGCGGCGTGAGGCGCTGCGGCGGCGCGTCGACGGCGCCGAGTCGGTCTTCGAGCCGCTGCCGCCGCCCGAGGAGATCGGCGGCGAGATGATCGCGGCGCTGAAGGAGCTGCCGGCCGAGCAGCGGGCGGTGGTGGTGCTGCGGCACCTGCTCGAGTACACGCCGGGCGAGATCGCGCGGATGCTGGAGCTGCCTCGCGGGACGGTCAACTCGCGGCTGCGGCGCGGGCTCGACCGCCTGCGCGCGGCGGCGGAGGCGGAGCGGCTCGCGGGGGAAAGACGATGAGCGACGACCGGGTCCGCCGCGCCCTCCGGGACACCGCGATCCCCGAGCCGCCCGGGGCCGCGGAGCGCGGCCGGCGGATCGTCGCGGCCGCCTTCGCGGAGCGGAGGAGCGGCGATCGGGACGGCTGCTCCGAACCGCGGGGGGCCATGACCCCCACGACCTCGGAGGGGCGAGGGAGGCGGCCGGTCCCGCGCCTCGCGCTCGGGCTTTCGCTGGCCGCGCTGCTGGCGGTCCTGCTGCTCTCGCCGGCGGGAGCGGCGGTGCGCGACTGGGTCGACGAGGCCCTCACCGCCTCCACCCCGAAGCCGGAACCGACGCTGGCGAAGGTCCCCGGGGGTGGGAAGCTGCTCGTGCAGACCGGGGAAGGCCCGGTGGTCGTGCGGCCGGACGGCTCGAAGCGGCTGCTAGGCGGCTACGAAGCGGCGAGTTGGTCGCCGCACGGCCTCTTCGTCGCTGCGGTCGAGAAACGGAAGTTGAGCGCGCTGGAGCCCGACGGAACCGTGCGCTGGTCGATCACCGCAGCGCAGCGGGTGGCCGTCCCCAGGTGGTCGCCCTCCGGCGAACGGATCGCCTACCGCTCGGGGTTCGACCTGCGGGTGATCGCCGGCGACGGCAGCGAAGACCGCCTGCTGGCCGGCTCGACCGCCGCCGGCACCTCGCCCGACGCGCGGATCTCCCCCGCCTACGTCCCCCCCGCCTGGTCTCCCACCGGCGAGAACGCGCTGGCCTACGTCACCGGCGCCGGCCGCCTGCGGATCCTCGACAGCGAGACCGGCGCCGTTCTCGCCGGCGCCCCCGCCCTGCGCCGCATCACCTGGATGGACTGGGCCGACCGCGGCCGCAAGATCCTCGAAGCCGCGCCCGCGACCATCAGGCTGCGGGCGGTACTGCCGGCCGGGCACCCCTCCCGGCCTGCTCTCGGCAAGGCGCGTCGCCTGCACCTGCCGCCGCGGGCGACCGTCAACGACGCCGCCCTCGCACCGCAGACCCCGCTCGTCGCCGCCTCGATCACCCACTGGCGCAAGCACGGCACCTACAGCGAGGTGATCGTCTTCGAGCCGGGCCATGGCACGCGGACCCTCCTCAGCGTCCCCGGCAGCCTGGGACAGGTCGAATGGTCGCCGGACGGCAAGCGCCTCCTGATCGCCTGGCCGGGCGCCGACCAGTGGCTCTTCCTGCCGCTCGGCCGGGGCAGAGGCCGCGCCATCGCCGACATCTCCAGGGCGATCGCGCCCAGCGGTAGGCCCACCAGCTTCCCCGAGCTCGAGGGCTGGTGCTGCCCAAGCCCCTGAGACTGCGCCGCTCGGTCAGGAGCCCGGGTCTCGAAGCTGGGCCGCCTGGGTGAAGAAGTGGCGGTAGGCGAGCAAGGTCGCGGTGAGGGCGGAGATCGAGACGCTGCCGAGCAGGGTGTAGAGGAGGATCAGCTGCAGGCGGACGGCGTCGGTCGGGCTGGCGCCGGCGAGGAGCATCCCCACCATCGTCCCCGGGAAGAAGATCAGGCCGGTGGTCTTGGTCGAGTCGACGAGGGCGATCATCCCCGAGCGCAGGGCGCGGCGGACGGTCGGGGCGGCGGCTTCGCGGGCGGTGGCGCCGAGCGCCAGCGTCGCCTCGATCCGCGAGCGGGCGTCGGCCATCTCGTCGCCGAGGCGGTTGAGGGCGACGGCGCTGGCGGTCATCGCGTTGCCGATCACCATGCCGCCGACCGGGACCAGGTAGCGCGGGGTCGGTTCGAAGATCCCGAGGGCGACGACGAGGCCGAGGGTGCTGGCCCCGGCCAGCGCCAGCGCGATCAGCAGCGGCCCGAAGGAATCCGGGACCTTGGCGGCGCGGTGGCGGGCGGTGATCGCCCCGAAGAAGACCATCGCCGCCAGCAGCAGGAGGACGAGCCAGATCGTGTCGGCGTCGAAGATCAGCTTGATCGCATAGCCGACCAGGGTCAGCTGGACGATCGAGCGGCCGGTGGCGACGAGGATGTCGCGCTCGAGGTCGGCGCGCTGCCAGAAGGAGATCGCCGCCGCCAGGCCGACCAGGACCAGCGAGGCGGCGACCTGCCAGGGGGCGATGTGGATCGAGGTGCTCACGCCGGCATCTCCAGTATTTGGTCACCGAGACGGCGCGCCTGCTCGGGATCGTGGCTGACGAGGACGATCGAGACCTCATGCTCGCGCCGCAGCTCGGCCAGCGCCGCCTCGATCCGGTCGCGGGCGGCGTGGTCGAGGGCCGAGGTCGGCTCGTCGAGCAGCAGCACCCGGGGCCGCTGGGCGAGCGCCCGCGCCAGCATCGCCCGCTGCTGCTCGCCAACGGAGAGACGGCTGACGTCGCGCGCGGCGAAGGAGGGGTCGAGGCCGGCGCGGGCGAGGGTCGCCTCGGCGTCGAGCTCCTCGCCGGCCAGCTCGGCCGCGTAGCGCAGGTTCGACTCGACGGTTCCCTCGAGCAGGGCCGGCAGCTGGGGCACCAGGGCGACCTCCCGGCGCAGCGCCAGAGGCTCGTACTCGGTTAGCGGCCGGCCGCGGTAGGCGATCTCGCCGCGGTCGGGGTCGGCGAGCCGGTTCAGCAGCCGCAGCAGCGTCGACTTGCCGACGCCGGAGGGACCGACGATCGCGGTCGAGCCGTCGGGGACCGAGGCGCCGAAGGAATCGAGGACGGCACGGCCCCCGCGGTCCACCCCCACCTCTCGCAGCTCGAAGAGCACCGGCGGATGATCCCATCCGAGTTAGCCCACAGCCCGCTGGTGCCCAACTCGGACGCGCGCAAGATGGCTGCCGCTGCGCTCGCCTCTATCGCCTCGGCCGCATTGGGTTGGAACAATCGGGGTAAGGAGATTTGACGAATGGCTAGAGCGATTTGGAGCGGAACGATCAGCTTCGGGCTGCTGAACGTGCCCGTGCGCATGTTCAGCGCCGTGGCCCGGCGCAACATCGCCCTGCGCGAGATCCGCGAGTCCGACAGCGCCCGGATCAAACACCGCCGCGTCGCCGAAGGGACCGACGAGGAGGTCCCCTACGAGAACATCGTCAAGGCCTACGAGCTGTCCCCCGGCCAGTACGTGCCGTTGAGCAAAGACGAGATGGCCGCGCTGGCGCCGGAGAAGACGCGGGCGATCGACGTCCAGGACTTCGTCGACATCGAGGAAATCGACCCGATGTACTTCGACAGCCCCTACTACCTCGGCCCCGCCGACGGCGCCGAGAAGGCCTACTCGCTGCTGGCCAGCGCGATGGAGAGCTCCGGCAAGGCGGCGATCGCCCGCTTCGTCTTCCGCAACAAAGAGCACCTTTCGGCGATCCGCGCCTCCGACGGCGTCCTCACCCTGACGACGATGCGCTTCCACGACGAGGTGGTGCCGCCGTCGGACCTCGACGACGCCCTCCCCGACAAGAAGCCGAAGGTCGCGAAGAAAGAGCAGCAGATGGCGGAACAGCTGATCGACTCCCTCAGCACCGAATTCGAACCGAACGGCTACCGCGACGAGTACCGCGAGCAGCTCCTTTCGCTGATCGAACGCAAGGCCGAAGGCAAGGAGATCGTCGCGCCCCAAGCCGAGGCGCCGAAGGCGACCAAAGCTCCGGACCTGATGGCGGCGCTGGAGGAAAGCATCGCCGCGGTCAAAGACAAAGGCGCCGGCGGCGGCAGGAAAGCCTCGAAGCCCAAAGGCAAAGCCGCCAGAGGGAAAGCGAAAGCCAAGAGCTCTTCCCGCTCCAAAGCCAAAGCCAAATAGGCGCTGGCCGTGGGCGAGACGCGGCAGGTCGAGGTCGAGGGCAAGGAGCTGCGGCTCTCCAACCTCGACAAGGTGCTCTACCCGGCGACCGGGTTCACCAAGGGCGAGATGGTCGACTACTACGCCAAGGTGGCGCCGGCGATCGTCCCCCACCTGAGCGGCCGCGCGGTGACGCTGCGCCGCTTCCCGGAAGGGGTCGACGACCTCGACGCCGCCTTCTTCGAGAAGCGCTGCCCGAAGCACCGGCCGAAATGGGTGAAGACGGCGAAGGTGCAGGCTGGCCCGCGGGCGGGCGTGATCGAGTTCTGCGTCTGCGACAGCCTGCCGACGCTGGTCTGGATGGCGCAGCTGGCGGCGCTCGAGCTGCACCCCTCGCTCTCGCGCAGCCGGGCGCCGAAACGGCCGACCGTGGTCGCCTTCGACCTCGACCCGGGGCCGCCGGCCGACGTGGTCGACTGCTCGCGGGTGGCGCTGCGCCTGCGCGAGGTGCTCGACCGGCTCGACCTCGAGTGCTTCGTCAAGACCTCGGGCTCGAAGGGGATGCAGCTCTACGTCCCCCTCAACGCCAAGACCACCTACGAGGAGACCCGCCCCTTCGCCCAGGCGCTCGCCCAGCTGATCGCCAAGCAGGACCCCGAGAACGTCCTCGCCAAGATGGGCAAGAAGACCGACCGCAGCGGCAAGGTCTTCATCGACTGGTACCAGAACAACGAACGCAAAACGACGATCTCCGTCTACTCCCTCCGCGCCCGCGAACGCCCCACCTGCTCGACCCCCGTGACCTGGGAGGAGGTCGAAGCCGTGGCCGAGTCAGGCGACGGCTCGGCGCTCGTCTTCGAGTCCGGCGACGTGCTGGAGCGGATCGAGGAGCACGGCGACCTCTTCGCGCCGGTCCTGGAGCTAGAACAGAAACTGCCGAAGCTTTGACGCGGCGGCGGGGTTGATGAGGAGATGCGGATCACGATCATCTCGATAGCGCTGCTCGCTTTGACGGCGCCGGCGCTCGCAAGCGCTTCGCCCGAACCGCCCGAACCCGGGACCCCGCCCTCCCTCACCGGCCTGGAACGGACGAGCGGGGCGATCCTTCCTTCCTACCTGCGCTGCAGGGCTTCCCGGCTGCCCCGCAAGACGATCTTCTCCTTCTTCGTCAACCAGAACGCCACCGTCACCGTGGTCTTCAAACGGATGACGGCGGGCGGCCTCTCCGGTCGCGGCCGGCTCGTCCGCGCCGCCACGACGGGCAGAAACCGCCTCCGCTTCGTCGGCGTCGTTCGCACCGCGCAAGGCGCGCACAGACGGCTCCCCCCGGGCCGCTACCGGGCCTTCTTCACCTCGAGCAACGAATTCGGCAGCTCGCCGACCTCGGCCGCCGGCATCCGGATCGCGCAGCGGCAGCGGCGCTGTCGCTAGCCGAACTGCTGACGCACGACCGGCTGCCTGGTCGCCTTGACCTCGTCGAGGCGGCGGACGGGGGTCGTGTAGGGGGCGTTCCCGGCGAGGTCGGGGTCGGTCTCGGCCTCGGCGAGGATCTGCTCGATCGCCGCGGCGAAGGCGTCGAGGGACTCCTTGGTCTCGGTCTCGGTCGGCTCGACCATCAGCGCCTCCTCGACCAGCAGCGGGAAGTAGACGGTCGGCGGGTGGAAGCCGAAGTCGAGCAGGCGCTTGGCGAGGTCGAGAGTGGCGAGGCCGAGCTCACGCTTCATCGGCTTGCCGGAGAGGACGAACTCGTGCATGCAGTGGCGGTCGAAGGCGATCGGCAGACGCTCGCCGGCGCGGCCCTCCGCCAGGCGCGCCTTCAGGTAGTTGGCGTTCAGTACGGCGGTCTCCGAGGCCTCGGAGAGGCCGTCGCCGCCGAGGCTGAGGATGTACGCGTAGGAGCGGACGAAGACGCCGAAGTTGCCCTGGAAGCCGCGCAGGCGACCGATCGACTTCGGCCGCTCGAAGTCGAGGTCGAAGCCGGGGCCGTGGCCGTTGGAGCCCTCGCGGCGGACCACCTGCGGCCGCGGCAGGTAGGGCTCGATCCGGTCGGAGACGGCGATCGGACCGGCGCCGGGGCCGCCGCCGCCGTGCGGCTGGCTGAAGGACTTGTGGAGGTTGACGTGGACGATGTCGAAGCCCATGTCGCCGGGCCGCGAGTAGCCCATCACCGCGTTCAGGTTGGCGCCGTCGTAGTAGAGCGTCCCCCCGGCCTCGTGGATCAGCTTCGCGATCTCGGCGATGTTTTCGTCGAAGACGCCGAGCGTGTTCGGGTTGGTCAGCATCAGGCAGGCGACCTCGCCCTCGTTCTCGGCCAGCTTCGCCCGCAGGTCGCCCATCTCGACCCCGCCCTGCTCGTCGGTGGCGACTTTGACCACCTCGTAGCCGGCCATCGTCACCGAGGCCGGGTTGGTCCCGTGCGAGGTGTCGGGCGCCAGCACCTTGGTCCGCACCTCATTGCGGTCGGCGTGGTAGGCGCGGGTCAGCAGCAGGCCGGCGAGCTCGCCGTGGGAGCCGGCGCTGGGCTGGAGGCTGACGTGCGGGAGGCCGCAGATCTCGCTCAGGCTTTCCTGCAGCAGCCACATCAGCTCCAGCGCCCCCTGGGCCCGGCGCGGGTCCTGGGCCGGGTGCAGGCGGGCGTGGCCGGGCAGCGCCGCCACCCGCTCGTTCAAACGCGGGTTGTGCTTCATCGTGCAGGAGCCGAGCGGGTAGAAGCCGCTGTCGAGGTCGAAGTTGCGGCGCGAGAGCCGGTTGTAGTGGCGGACGATCTCCGGCTCGGCGATCTCGGGCAGCCTTGGCGGCTCCGAGCGCAGCAGGTTCTCCGGGATCAGCTCCGCGAGCGGCTTCTCCGGGACTTCGGTCGCCGGCAGCGCCGCGGCGCGCCGGCCCGCCTTCGACTTCTCGTAGATCGTCTTCGCGCTTTCGGCCTGCATCGGCGTCTCGGTCAGCGCCATCAGACCGCGACCCCCTCGCGCTCGGCGGCGACGGCGGCGCCGAGCGCCTCGGCCAACTCGTCGATCTGGGCCCTGGTGCGGCGCTCGGTGATCGCGACCAGGAGACCGTCCCCGAACTCGGGGTACTCGCGGCCGAGCGGGTAGCCGGCGGCGATCCCGCGCTCGGCGACGCGGTCGAGGACCCTGCCGACCGGGGCGTCGAGCCGGACCGCGAACTCGCGCGCGACGGGCGCCTCGTGCAGCAGCTCGACTCCGTCGACCGCGGCGAGGCGGCCGCGCGCGTAGGCGGTGCGCTGGACCAGCAGCTCGCCCAGCTCGCGGAAGCCGCGGCGGCCGAGCCAGGCGAGGTGGACCATCGCCCCCAGCGCGTTCAGCGCCTGGGCGGTGCAGATGTTGTTGGTGGCTTTCTCGCGGCGGATGTGCTGCTCGCGGGTCTGCAGCGCGAGGACGAAGCCGCGGCGGCCGTCGACGTCCTCGGTTTCGCCGGCGATCCGTCCCGGCATGCGGCGGATCTGGGCCTCGGTCGCGCAGAAAAAACCAAAAGAGGGGCCGCCGAAGTCCAAGCGATTGCCGAGCGGCTGCCCCTCGCCGAGGGCGATGTCGGCGCCGCACTCGCCCGGCGGCCTGAGGATCCCCAGGGTCATCGGGTCGCAGGCGACGACCAGCAGCGCCCCGTGCTCCTTCGCGGCCGCCCCGAGCGCCTCGACGTCCTCGACCGCGCCGAGGAAGTTCGGGCTCTGCAGGAAGACCGCCGCGGTCTCGCCGTCGACCGCCGCGGCCAGCGCCGCGGCGTCGGTCAGCCCGCCCTCGAGCCCGACCTCGGCCACCTCGGCGCCGTAGCCGACGGCGTAGGTCGCCAGGGTCTCGCGGCTGTGCGGGTGGACGCCGCGGGAGACGACGAACCTGCTCCGCTTGGTCGCGCCCATCGCCAGGTAGCCGGCGGAGGCGACCGAGGACGGCCCCTCGTAGAGGCCGGCGTTGGACACGGGCAGCCCGGTCAGCTCCGACATCGCCGTCTGGAACTCGAACATCACCTGCAGCCCGCCCTGGGAGATCTCCGGCTGATAGGGCGTGTACGGGGTGAGGAACTCCGAGCGCGAGGTGATCGCGTCGACGATCGCCGGCACGTAGTGGTCGTACATCCCCGCGCCGACGAAGCAGACCTGCGCTTCGGCGTCGGCGTTGCGCCCGGCCAGCGCCGCCAGCCGCTCGTAGACCTCGGCCTCGCCCATCCCGTCCGGCAGCGCCAGCGGCCGGCCCAGGCGCAGCGGCTCGGGGATCTGCTCGAAGAGCTCATCGGCGGAGCCGACGCCGATCGCGTCGAGCATCTGCCGCCGGTCGTCCGGGGTGGCGGAGGTGTAGCGAGTCACGTAGTGAAGGCTAGGGAAGCAGGTGGCCGGGCTTCCGCGCTAGCGGTCCAGCATCTTGCGGTATTCCGCGCCGCCGAGCAGCGTCTCCGCCTCCTCCGGCGAGGTCAGCCGGATCTTGACCAGCCAGCCGTCCCCGTAGGGGTCCTCGTTGACCTTCTCGGGGTTGTCCTGCAGCGCGTCGTTGACCTCGACGATCTCTCCGGAGAGCGGCGCGATCACGTCGGAGACCGCCTTCACCGACTCGACCTCGGCGTAGGAGGAGTCTTTCTGGACCGTCGCCCCGACCTCGGGCGGGTCGAAGAAGACGACCTCGCCGAGCGAGTCCTGGGCGAACCAGGTGATCCCGAGGGTCGCCTGATCCTCCTCGATCCGGGCCCAGTCGTGTTCCTCGTGGTAGCGGAGGTCGTCGGGGTAGGTGGCGTCGGCCAAGGTCAGCTCCTTCTCTCGTACAGGGGCCTGGAAGCTATCCGGGCGGGGCGGCGCTTGCCGCGCACGTCGATCTCGATCTCGGTCCCGACCTCCGCCAGCTCGGATCTCACGTAGGCCATCCCGGCGCCGAGCTCGAGCGAGGGCGCGAAGGTGCCGCTGGTGACGACGCCGGCCGGCTCGCCGTCGTGGAGGACCGGGTTGCCTTCGCGCGGGATCCCCTGGCCCTCGATCCTGAAGGCGACGAGCGTCTCGGCGGTGCCCTCGGCACGGGCGCGGGCGACCGCCTCGGCGCCGAGGAAGCCCGTCTGCTCCTTGCAGCACCAGCCGAGGCCGGCTTCGATCGGGTTGCGCTCCGGCGACAGCTCGTTGCCGTGCAGCGGGTAGCAGACCTCCAGCCGCAGGGTGTCGCGGGCGCCGAGGCCGCAGGGGACGACGCCGGCGTCGAGCAGCTCGGTCCAGATCGGCGCCGCGACCTCGGGGTCGATCAGCAGCTCGACCCCGTCCTCGCCGGTGTAGCCGGTGCCGCAGGCGAGCGCCGGGCGGCGGCCGACGCGGACGGGGTTGACGTGGAAGCGCGGCGGCAGCTCGATCCCCAGCGCCGAGCCGAGGACGGCGCGGGCATGCGGGCCCTGGACCGCGAGCATCGCGTAGCGGTCGGCGACGTCGCGGACGATGACGTCGAACTCGCGGCTCCGGCGGCCGAACCAGGCGAGGTCTCCCTCGTGGTTGGCGGCGTTGGTGACGATCAGGTAGCGGTCGCCGCCCAGCCGGTAGACGAAGAGGTCGTCGAGCACGCCGCCGTCCTCCCGGCAGAGGCATGAGTACTGGGCGCCGCCGATCTCGATCCCGGCGACGTCGTTCGAGAGCACCCGCTGCAGGAAGGCGAGCGCCCCGGGCCCCTCGACCTCGACCTCGCCCATGTGCGACACGTCGAACATCCCCACGTGCCGGCGCACCGCCGAGTGCTCCTCCCGGATCCCCTCGTACTGAACGGGCATCTCCCACCCGGCGAAGGGAACGACCTTGGCGCCCAGCTCCTGGTGCTGCTCGAACAGAGGAGTGCGCCGGGCGGCCGCGGTGGTCACCCAGCCAATCTATTGAACTGCTCGCGCCTACTCTTTGAGGAAGCCGGGCACGTCGATGTCGTCGTCGCTGACCCTGAGTTTCCTGATGTCGGTGTCCTCGGCGGACACCCGCGGCCGGCTCTCATAGCGCCGCCGAACCCGCTGCGGCGAGCGCGCCAGAAGCTCGAAGCCCTCGAAGCCGGTGGCGATCACCGTCACCCGGACCTCGTCCTTCATCGACTGGTCGACGACCGAGCCGAAGATGATGTTGGCGTTGTCGTCGGCCTCGGCCTGGACCAGCTGCGCCGCCTCGTTGACCTCGAAGAGGCCGAGGTCTTCGGGGCCGGTGATGTTCAGCAGCATCCCGGTCGCGCCTTTGATCGACTCCTCGATCAGCGGCGAGGTGATCGCCGCCTTGGCGGCGTCGAGGGCGCGGGCCTCGCCGGAGGCCGAGCCGACGCCCATCAGGGCCGAGCCGGCGTCGCGCATGATCGTCCGCACGTCGGCGAAGTCGAGGTTGATCAGGCCGGGGATCGTGATCAGGTCGGTGATGCCCTGGACGCCCTGGCGGAGGATGTCGTCCGCCTGGCGGAAGGCCTCGAGGACGCTGGTGCGCCGCTCGACCGCCTGCAGCAGCTTCTCGTTCGGGACGATGATCAGGGTGTCGACTTTGTTGCGCAGCTTCTCGATCCCCTCGAGCGCCTGCTGCATCCGCCGTTTGCCCTCGAACTCGAACGGTTTGGTCACCGCGCCGACGGTGAGCGCGCCGATCTCCTCCTTGGCGATCTCGGCGATCACCGGAGCCGAGCCGGTGCCGGTGCCGCCGCCCTCGCCGGCGGTGACGAAGACCATGTCGGCGCCCTTCAGCGCCTCCTTGATCTCGTCGCGGCTCTCGGCCGCGGCGCCGGCGCCGACCTCGGGGTTGCCCCCGGCGCCGAGGCCGCGGGTCAGCTCCTGGCCGATCGAAAGCTTGATGTCGGCGTCGCAGGCCTGCAGGGCCTGGGCGTCGGTGTTTACGGCGACGAACTCGACGCCCCGAATTCCGGCGTCGATCATCCGGCTGACGGCATTGGTGCCGCCGCCGCCCGCACCGACGACCTTGATCACTGCCAAGTAAGTGGATTCCATATTGAGTTGAGCCCTTGTTCCGTCCGAGCCTTCAGCAACACTCTAGGGTTCGAGTTGCCGCTTCAAGCACGGAAATTGCGCTCAACGTAGGGCATTCCTGCTCCTCTGTCAAACGCCCGGCAGCCATCGTGCAGCCTCCATATCTCGACCATTACTCGAGGGTTTGGCTACTCTCACCCTCAGGTCGAGACTTTTCGACGCCGCTCTGCAAAGCCCTTTATCGGGCCCATCGGAAGGTTCAGGGTGCGGCCGGAAGTTCGTGCCCGGAGCCCTCGTAGACGGGGCGGCTCGGCGCGATCACGTTTACATAATCGAGCGCGGTGACTTCGGGATCGGCGAGGATCGCCGCCGCCGCGAGCCACTTTCGCTGCGCCTGGGCGGCGTCGCCGAAGCGGATTTCGATCCCCGTCGTCAGTTCGACGTCCACCCCGTTCTCGCCGAAGGAGCTGCGGGCGAGGTAGGGACGCAGAGCGCCGGGGACGGCGGCGAGCACCCGCACCTGTTCCAGCGCCGGACCTTTGACAGCGCCGCCCTTGGGAACTTCGTCCAGGGGCAGGCGCGGCAGCGGCGGGTCTTCCGGCAGCGGCAGCCAGCGGACGACGGCGCCGTTGGCGGCGACGCCGACCGCGTCGGAGCCTTCGCCGATCGTCGCCGTCAGGTTGGGGACGAGGACGCGGGGATCGGCCGAACCTTCGCGGACGACGAACCAGTAGGCCGCGGCGACGAGAACGCAGGCCGCGGCGAGGCCGATCAGCAACCGGGGGCGGCTCACAGGTCCCAACCGTCCGGCCAGCGCACCTCGCCCAGCACCTGCACCTCCGGCTCGAGCGCGACGCCGAAGCGCTCGTGGACACGGCGGCGGCCCTCGGCCATCAGCTCGAGCACGTCGGCGGTGGTCGCCTCCCCCATGTTCTCGACGAAGTTGGCGTGCTTCTCGGAGAAGCGGGCGCCGCCGTGGCGGAGGCCGCGGCAGCCGGCGGCCTCGAGCAATTGGCCGGCCGAGCGGCCCTCCGCCCGCTCGTCCCCGGGGTTCTTGAAGGTCGAGCCGAAGGTCTTGATCCCCGAGGGCTGCGCCTCGCGGCGCCGGTCGCGCATGCTCGCCAGCGTCGCCTTGATCGCCTCGGGGTCGGCGGGCTCGAGGCGGAAGGAGGCGAGGGCGACGACTTCGCCCTCGCGCAGGTTCGAGCGCCGGTACTCGAAGCCGAGGTCGCCGGGGGCCCGCCTCTCGACCCCGGCGGCGGTTGCGACGTCGACCCACTCCAGGGCCCTCGCCAGCTGGCCGCCGTAGGCGTTGGCGTTCATCCGCACCGCGCCGCCGGCGGTGCCGGGGATGTTGACCCCGAACTCGAGCCCGGAGAGGCCCCAGCCCGCCGTCTTCGCGGCGGCCGAGGGGAGCCGGGCGCCGCCGCCGCAGAGGATCCGGTCCCCGTCGCGCTCGATCGTCGCCAGGGAGCCGCCGAGCTTGAGGGCGAGGCCGCGGAAGCCGGCGTCGGCGACGAGGAGGTTGGATCCGGAGCCGATCACGCCGACGGCGAGGTCCTCGGAGCCGGCCCAGCGCAGGACCGAGACCAGGCCCTCGACGTCGCGGGGATGGGCGAACCAGTCGGCGGCGCCACCGGTCCGCACGGTCGTGAACCGCGCCAGCGGGTGGCCCGCTTTCACTCCCTCAGGCGGCGCCGTCATCGCCTTCCCTTCCAGCAGGGTCTTCGGCGACCAGGGCCTCGCCGAGCCTGAAGACGTCGCCGGCGCCGATCGTCACCAGCACGGTGCCCTCGCCGTAGCGGTGGGGCTCGCCGTCGAGGCGGTCGGCGAGGGCGCGCTGCGCCAGCCCGGCCGTCGGCAGCCACCAGACCGGCATCCCCCCTCCCCGCTCCGCCGCCGCCTGCGCGACCCGAAGGCCGCTGACGCCGGCCAGCTCGCCGACCGGGTCCTCGCGCGCCGGGTAGACGTCGAGGACGATCGCCTCGTCGGCGAGGGCGAGGGCGGCGCCGAACTCCTCGGCCAGGGCCTTGGTCCTCGAGTAGAGGTGCGGCTGGAAGACGGCGAGGAGCCGGGTCGGCTCCCCTTCGCGCAGGGCCGAGAGCGCCGCCCTGACCTCGGTCGGGTGGTGCGCGTAGTCGTCGTATATGGAGACCGGGCCGCGCCCCCCCTTGCGCTCCAGCCGGCGGCGGACGCCGCCGAAGCCGGCGAGGGCCGCGGCCACCTCGTCCGCGTCGAAGCCCGCCAGCTCCAGGGCGGCGATCGCGGCGCGGGCGTTGCGGCGGTTGTGCTCGCCGGGCACCGCCAGACCCAGCTGCGGCGGACCTGGAGTGTCGCCGTCGAAGCTCGCGATCTCCTTCCCCGCCCCCTGCAGCCATCCCATCTCCTCGTCGCCTGGCACGACCAGCCCCCGCGCCGGCGCGGCGAAGGCGACGAAGGCCTCGTGCAGCTCGGCGAGCGAGCCCCAGCGCGCGTGGTGGTCCATCTCGACGTTGGTGACGACCGCGACCTCCGGCTGCAACCGCAGGAAGCTGGCGTCGCTCTCGTCGGCCTCGGCGACGACCCACTCGCCCTCGCCCCAGCCGGCGTTCGCCGCCTCGCCGCCGGGCCCGAGACCGGGCACCTCGCCGCCGACGAAGAAGGCCGGGTCGGCGCCGAGCTGGCGCAGCGCCCAGGCCGTCATCGCCGTCGTCGTCGTCTTGCCGTGGGTGCCGGCGATCGCGATCAGCCGCTTCTCGGCGCAGAGCTCGGCCAGGAGCTGGCCGCGGTGGATCGGCTCGACGCCGCGTTCGCGGGCAAGCGCCAGCTCCGGGTTGTCGGCGGCGATCGCGGTCGAGACCACGACCTCGGCGCCCTCCGGCAGGTTGGCGCCGTCGTGGCCGACGGCCGGCTTCAGCCCCGCCCTGCGCAGCCGCTCCATATAAGAGGAGTCGGCGCGGTCGCTGCCGGTGACCTTCGCGCCGAGGCGCGCGCAGACGAGGGCGAGCCCGCTCATCCCGGCCCCGCCGACGCCGACGAAGTGCAGCCGGCGCCCGCTCCACTCGCTCACCCGATCGCCTCCAGGACCTCGGCGGCGATCCGGCGCGCGGCGTCGGGCTTGGCGAGCGCGCGCGCGGCGGCGGCCATCTCCTCCAGGCGGACGCCGTCGCCGAGGACCGCGCTCACCTCCGCGGTAAGCCTCTCCGCGTCCAGCTCGGCGTCCGGGATCACGGTCGCGGCGCCGGCGGCGCGCATCCACTCGGCGTTGGCGGCCTGGTGGTCGGCGGTGGCGAAGGGATAGGGGACGAGGATCGCCGGCCGGCCGGCGGCGAGGGCCTCGAAGATCGAGCCGCCGGAGCGGGCGAGGACGAGATCGGCGGCGGCGAGGGCGTCGCCGAGGTTCGGCTCGTACTCGAGCAGCGTGTAGCGGTCGCGGTGGGACGCGGCGGCGAGCCGGCGCTCGAACTCCGCGAAGTCCCGCTTGCCGGCGATGTGGAGAACGTGGAAGGCGCGCGGCCTCTCGGAGAAGGCCTCGACCGCGGCGAGGTTGATCGACTTCGCCCCCTGGCTGCCGCCGAAGACGAGCAGGCAGCGGGCCTCGGGCGCGATCCCGAAGCGCTCGCGCGCCGCGCCGCGGTCGCCCTCCAGCACCGCCCGCGGGACCGGCCGCCCGGTGACCAGGTAGCGCTCCCCCTCCCTGCCGGCGATCGGGAAGGCGAGGCAGACGCGGCGGGCCCGGCCGGCGAGCAGGCGGTTGGCGAGGCCGAGGTGGCTGTCGGCCTCGGTCAGGACCAGCGGCGTCCGCGTCGCCGCCGCGGCGAGCCCGGCCGGGCCGGCGACGAAGCCGCCGCCGCCGAGGACCGCGTCGGCTCCGCGCCGGCGCAGGATCTTGCGCGCCGCTCCTACGGCGCCGAGCGCCTCGACGCCGGCCCGCGCCGCCCGCAGCGGGTTGCGGCGGTCGATGCCGCGCACCTCGACGAAGTCGATCTCGTAGCCCGCGGCCGGCGCCAGCTCGGCCTCGATCCGCTCGCGCGTGCCGAGGAAGCTGACCTCGGCGCCGCTAGCCCGAAGCTCGTCGGCGACCGCCATGGCGGGCACGACGTGCCCCGCGGTTCCCCCCGCCGCCACCACCACCTTTGGCTTTCCTCGCACCGTCAGCTCGATTCCTTCCTTGGCGCGCGGGCGAGCGCCCGCCGTCGATGGCGCGCAGTTTGCCAGCGCGGGTGGGCGTCGAAGCGCGCGCCGCCTTCGCGGTACCGCCGCGGGCGACGTTGAGGATCAGCCCGACCGCCAGCAGCGTCGCCATCAGGCTGCTGTTGCCGTAGGAGACGAAGGGCAGCGGCACGCCGGTCAGCGGCGCCATCCCCATCACCGCGAAGAGGTTGATCGTCGCCTGCACGAGGACGAGCGAGGTGAGGCCGGCGACGAGGATCTTCGCGTAGGAGTCCTTCGCCTTCTGCGCCGTTTTCAGCCCCGCGTAGCCGAACATCGCGAAGAGGCCGACGACGCCGGCGATGCCGACGAAGCCGAGCTCCTCGCCGATCACCGCGGTGATCATGTCGGTGTGGGCCTCGGGCAGGTAGAAGGCCTTCTGCACGCCGTTGCCGAGCCCGTCGCCGAAGATGCCGCCGGAGCCGAGGGCGATCTTCGCCTGCGCCGCCTGGAAGCCGGTCCCCGAGGCATCGGCGGCGGGATTGAGGAAGGAGGTGAGCCGCGCCATCCGGTAGGGCTCGACGACCGCCATCAGCAGCGCCAGGCCGCCGATCACCAACGCGATCTTGCCGAGGTCGACGGGACGGGCGCCGGCGGCGACGAGGGTGGCGGCGACCGAGAAGCAGATCACCATCGTCGTCCCCATGTCCGGCTGCAGCATGATCAGCAGACAGGAGGCGCCGACGACGAGGAGGAAGGGCATCATCCCCTCCAGCGAGCGCGCCCGCTTCGGCTTCCGCGCCAGGAGGTCGGCGCCGTAGAGGATCAGCGCCACCTTGGTCAGCTCCGAGGGCTGGATCTGGAGGAAGCCGCCGCCGAGCCAGCGGGTGGCGCCGTTGACTTCGGTCCCCGCCACCAGCACCGCCATCAGGAGGAAGATCGAGGCGCCGAGCAGGAGCGGCGTCAGCTCGCGGATCACCCGCAGCCCGTGGCGTGAGGCGAACCACATGATCGTCAGGCCGACGGCGCCGAAGAGCAGCGTCCGCTTCAGGTAGAAGGCGCTGTCGGAGAGGCCGCCGTTCTGGAGGATGCGGGTGGTCGAGCTGGCGGAGAAGACCATCACCGCACCCAGCGCCAGCAGGCAGAGGGTCGCGGTGAGGAGGATGTTGTACTCGGGGGGGAGCGGCCGCGACCGCTTCTTCGGCTTCGCGCGCTTGCCGCGGGCGGGCGCCTTCGGCCTCCTTGCCTTCTTCGCGCTCATCCCAGCTCCGCGACGATCTCGCGGAAGCGGTCGCCGCGCCGTTCGTAGCTCTCGAAGGCGTCGAAGCTGGCGCAGGCCGGCGAGAGGAGGACCACCTCGCCGGGACGGGCGGCGGCGGCGGCGCTGCGCACCGCGTCCTCGAGCCCGGCGCAGCGGTGCAGCTCGACCCCGGCCTCGACCACCGGCGCCAGCTCCCGCGCCATCCGCTCGCTCGTCGCCCCGACCAGCCAGCAGGCCACGGCGCACTCCTCGATCGGGTCGACGAGAGGAGCGAACGGCTCGTCCTTCTCGCTGCCGCCGAGGATCGCGTGGACGCCGCCCTCGAAGGCGCGGATCCCGACCGTGGCGGAAGCGACGTTGGTCGCCTTCGAGTCGTTGACGAAGCGGACCCCCTCCCGCTCGGCGACCGGCTCGAGCCGGTGCGGGACCCCGGCGAAGCTGCGCAGCCCGGCGCGAACCGCGTCGCGGTCGATCCCCATCGCCAGCGCCGCGGCCGCGGCCGCCATCGCGTTGGCGACGTTGTGCTCGCCGAAGAGGCCGAGCTCGGAGACCGCCAGCAGCGGCTCGCCGTCGTAGAAGACCGTCCCCTCGGCGACCGCGACCTCGCAGTCGGGGGCGGCGCCGGCGCAGAAGGCGACCCGCCGGGCGCAGCCGCCGAGGTCGGCGCCGGCGGCGAAGGGGTCGTCGGCGTTGTAGACGGCGACGTCGTCGTTGCCCTGGTTGGCGAAGATCCGCAGCTTCGCCGCCAGGTAGTGCTCGAGGTCGCCGTGGCGGTCGAGGTGGTCGGGGGCGAGATTGAGGAAGACCGCGCACTCGGGGGCGAAGGCGACCGTGTCCTCGAGCTGGAAGCTCGAGGTCTCGCAGACGACGGTGGTGTCGGGCTCGACCTCACCGACCAGCTCGGAGAGCGCGGTGCCGACGTTGCCGGCGACCGCGACCGGCTCCCCCGCCGTCCGGTACAAGTGGCCGAGCAGCTCGACCGTCGTCGTCTTGCCGTTGGTGCCGGTGACGGCGACGAAGCGGTTCGGCAGCGCCCGCCAGGCCAGCTCCATCTCCCCCGTCACCTCGATCCCCCGCTCCAGCGCCGCTGCGATCACCGCCGCCTCCCGGGGAACACCCGGGCTCTTGACGACGGTCCGCGTCCCCTCGAGCTGTGCCAGTCCATCCGTATCCAGGAAGACTTCGACGCCGACCCCCTCCAGCCCTGCCGCCCCGTCGGGATGACCCGAATCGACCGCCCGCACATGCTCCCCCCGCGCCGCCAGCAGCCGCGCGGCAGCCTGACCGGAGCGCGCAAGTCCCACGATGAGGAAAGGCCCTTTGGGCAGGGGGGGGCGAACTTCCTTGGCCTGAACCCTTAACGACACATGCCCAAGCTTCGCGAGCGCCTCGGATACCCCTCCGTGCAGACATAACAATTCCTGATTTACGGTTATCTCAATGAGCCGAAGGCAGATCCACTTAGGTAACGCGCAAGCGGCAAAGCTCGACCTGCCGAAGGAGTTGCAGGACGTCGCAACGTGGCGCAAGGCCTGGCGAGAAGCGGTTGCGGAAACCGAAGGTATAGCTCCTCATCTGGAAGACGGTGCGGAGTACGTCGACAACCTCCGCCGCTCAGAAGCCGACCGGCGCAGGTAGCCCCTACTGAGCGGCGAACTGCCGGATCTCGCGAGCCAGAGCCTGGGGCTGGTCGATCGGGATCAGGGTGTAGCAGTCGGGCAGCTCGACGTAGGTCGAGTTGGGGAAGGACTCGGCCAGGCGGCGGCCCTCGGCGTTGGGCATCATCGTCCCCTCCTCGTCCCAGACGACCAGCACCGGCCGCTCGAAGGAGCGGAGCTTCGGCGTCGCGGCGCGGATCTCGCGCTTGCCGCGGCGGACGTCGCGGACGTAGCGGCGCGTGTCACGGCGGATCTCCGGCCGCTTCAGCGGCTGCAGCCAGCGGCGCATCAGCTCGTCGGGGACGCCGCGCTTGCTCATCCGCCCGTAGGTGAAGGGCATCCTCCGCAGCATCGGCGAGGAGAGGGCGAAGCGCATCACCCCGAAGCCGCCGGGCATGAAGCCGGAGAGCGCCGCGATCTGACCGGCGACCCCGGGCGGGTAGTTGCGGTCGGTCTCGCAGGAGACGAGGACGAAGGCGCCGACGCGGTCGACCCCGCCGTGGGAGACCATCGTCTGGGCGCCGCCCCAGTCGTTGAAGCAGACGACGGCGTCGACGAGGCCGAGGCGCTCGAGGAACTCGGTGACGATCCGGCTCAGGCCCGGCAGCGAGAGGTCGGCGTCCGGGCGCAAGGGTTTGCGCTGGGCCCCCAGCGGCAGCACCGGCGTCAGGCAGCGGAACTGCGGCGACAGCTCGGCGACCACCCCGTCCCAGAGGCTCTCGTCGTGCGGCAGCCCGCCGATGAAGACGAGCGGCCTGCCCTCGCCGCCGGAGTCGCCGTAGTCGATCGGACCGGCGCCGACCTCTACCTCGGGCATCAGGAACCGATCGACTGCTGGTAGAGGGTGAAGCCGATGCCGCTGCAAACCGCGGCGATGATCCAGAAGCGGAGCATGATCTTCGTCTCCGACCAGGCCATCATCTCGAAGTGGTGGTGCAGCGGGGCCATCAGCAGGACGCGGCGGCGGAAGGTCTTGAAGGCGAAGACCTGGAGCAGGACCGAGAGCGCCTCGATCACGAAGATGCCGCCGATGATGATCAGCAGGACCTCGGTCTGGGTCATCACCGCCAGCGCCCCGATCGCGCCGCCGAGGCCGAGCGAGCCGGTGTCGCCCATGAAGATCGAGGCCGGGAAGGCGTTGAACCAGAGGAAGCCGATGCAGGCGCCGACCAGGCAGGCGGAGAGCAGCGCCAGGTTCTGCTGCTCGTTGGCAACGAAGGCGATCGCCGTGTAGGCGAGGAGGACGATCGCGCAGGAGCCGGCGGCGAGGCCGTCGAGGCCGTCGGTGAGGTTGACCCCGTTGGAGGTGCCGGCGATCACGAGGAAGACGAGGACGAAATAGAGGGCCGGGCCGAGGTCGATGCTGCCGTCGCCGATCCGGAAGTAGAGCGTCGGCTCGAGGCCGACCTCGTGGCGGGCGACCCACCACAGCGCCAGGGCGAGGCCGAGCTGGCCGAGCAGCTTCCAGCGTCCGGCGAGGCCGAGCGAGCGGCGTTTGACGATCTTGATGTAGTCGTCGGCGAAGCCGAGCAGCGCGCACCCCATCGCCACCCCGAAGACGGCCATGCTCTGGGCGTCGCGGTCGGAGAGGACGAGGAAGGGGACGCAGATCGAGGCGAAGACGATCAGGCCGCCCATCGTCGGCGTCCCGGCCTTGGTGTGGTGCTCCTGCGGCCCGTCCTCGCGGATGTGCTGCCCGAACTCCTTCACCCGCAGGTATTCGATGAATTTGGGGCCGAGGAAGATGCAGATCAGCATCGCCGCCATCCCCGCGATCAGCACTTCGCCCATCAGCCCTCCTCCGCCGGGACCATGTCGACGAGCTGATCGGCGACGCTCTCGAGGCCGGCCGAGCGCGAGCCCTTGACCAGGACCGCGTCGCCGGGTTCGAGCTGCTGGGAGAGGAATTCCGCCGCCTCTCCCGGGTCGGCGACGAGCTCGTCGGGGTCGTAGTCGCGGGCGGGCAGACCGACGCCGACGAGGAAGTCGATCCCGCGGGAACGCGCGTGCTCGCCGACCTCGCGGTGGTAGCCGGGGGAGCCGGCGCCGAGCTCCCCCATCTCGCCCAGCACCGCGACCGTGCGCGTCGCCTCCAGGCTCGCGAGGTGGTCGAGCGCCGCGCGCATCGACACCGGGTTGGCGTTGTAGCAGTCGTTCACGAGGACGATGCCCCCCGGGAGCTGCAGGCGCTCGCCGCGGAAGCGGGAGAATCCTATGCCCGCGGCGCGGTCGGCCATCCCGGCGAGCTCGGCGCCGAGGGCGACGCCGGCGGCGATCGCCGCCAGGGCGTTGGTGAGGTTGTGCGCCTCGGTGAACGGGAAGTGGAAGCGCTGGCTGCCGACGGGGGTCGTGACTTGGGCCTCGGTCACCCCGTCCTCGACCTTGACCTCGGTCGCTTCGACGTCGCCGCCGGGCCCGAAGCGCAGCAGCCGCGGCGCCCGCGCCAGGTGCGGCTCCAACTCGCCGGCTTCGACCGGCGCCACCGCGGTCCCGCCGGGCGGCAGCCCGTCGAGGATCTCGGCCTTCGCCGACGCGATCGCCGCGACCGAGCCGAGCAGCTCGACGTGGACGGGGCCGACGTTGGTGATCACCGCCACCTCGGGCTCGGCGATCGCCGCCAGCTCGGCGATCTGCCCTTCGCCGCGCATCGCCATCTCCAGGACCAGGGCCTCGGCGTCCTCGGGCGCCTCGAGGATCGTCAGCGGCAGCCCGATCTCGGTGTTGAGGTTCTCGCGGTTGGCGTGGACCCGCCCCGGCAGCAGCGCCCGGGCGATGTCCTTGACCGAGGTCTTCCCGACCGAGCCGGTGACCCCGACCACCCTCGCCCCCAGCGCCCGTCGCCAGGCCCGGGCCAGGCCCTGCATCGCCGCCAGCGGCTCGTCGGCGACGAGGACCCAGGCGCGGCGTTCGTCCTCGTTAGCCCTCTCGGCGAAGGACGAACGCCAATCGGGTGAGACGACCACGCCCCAGGCGCCGGCTTCGATCGCCCTGGGGGCGAACCTGCCGCCGTCGTGGCGGCTGCCGCGGAGGCCGAAGAAGAGGTCGCCGGGACCGGCCTCGGCGGAGTCGATGACGGCGCGGCGGGGCGAGCCCGGCTCGCCCGCGGCGACGATCTCCGCGCCCAGCGCGGCCGCGATCTCCTGGGGGGAGAGTCTCATGCCGGGCTTCCCAGCTTCCAGAGCTCCTCGCGGGCGACCTCGCGGTCGTCGAAGGGGATCTTCCGCCCTTCCTCGAACTCCTGGCCCTGCTCATGGCCCTTGCCGGCGATGACGACGGTGTCGCCGGGCTCGGCGCGGCCCAGCGCCAGCGCGATCGCCTCGCGGCGGTCGACGACGACCTCGACGCCGCCGGCATCCTCCGCCCCGGAGACGACTTCGGCGACGATCGCCTCCGGGTCCTCCGAGCGCGGGTTGTCGGAGGTGATCACGGCCAGGTCGGAGAGCTCGGCCCCGGCCCGTCCCATCTTCGGCCGCTTGTCGCGGTCGCGGTCGCCGCCGGCGCCGAAGACGCTGATCAGCTTGCCGCCGGTCAGCCGCCGCGCCGCCCGCAGCACGTTCTCCAGCGAGTCGGGCGTGTGGGCGTAGTCGACCAGGACCGAGAACCCCTGGCCCTCGTCGATCGGCTCGAACCGGCCCGGGACCCGCGCCGCCCGCGCCAGCCCGGCGACGGCGATCTCCGGGCCCACCCCCATCGCCTCGGCGGCGGCGAAGGCGCCGAGGGCGTTGGCGACGTTGAAGTGACCGGGCAGGCCGGTCCGCAGCTGCAGCTCGCCGACGCCGAAGCTGGCGCCGGAGGCGTCGAAGGAGACGTCGCGGGCGCTGTAGTCGGCCTCGGCGCCCTCGGCGGAGAAGGTGAGGCACTCGAATTCCCCGGCGAGCCGGCGTCCGTAGGGGTCGTCGACGTTGACGATCGCCGTCTTCGGGCCGGCCTCGAAGAGCTTGCGCTTGGCGAGGAAGTAGTCCTCCATGTCGGCGTGGAAGTCGAGGTGGTCCTGGGTCAGGTTGGTGAAGATCGCCACCTCGAAGTGGATCGCGTCGGCCCGGTGCAAGGTCAGCGCGTGCGAGGAGACCTCCATCGCGCAGGCTTCGTCGCCGCCCTCGAGCATCTGCCGGAAGGTCCTCTGCAGCTCGATCGCCTCCGGCGTCGTCCGCACCACTTCCTTCTCCACCCCGCCGACGACCTGCTTCACCGTCCCCAGCAGCCCGCAGGTGAAGTCCGCCGCCTTGAGGATCTCCCGCACCAGGAACGCCGTAGTCGTCTTCCCGTTCGTCCCGGTGACGCCGGCCATCCGCAGCGCGGCGGTCGGATCCCCCCAGAACCGCGCCGCCGCCGGCGCCATCGCCGCCCGCGAGTCCCCCACCACCACCTGGGTCACATCCAGTTCCGTCAGCTCCCGCTCGACGAGGAGCGCCGCCGCCCCTTCCTCCACCGCCCGCGCCCCGAACTCGTGCCCGTCCACCTTCTCCCCCACCACGCAGAAGAAGAGCGTCCCCGGCTCCACCTTGCGGCTGTCGTAGGCGAGATCCCGAACCTCGAGGGCCCCGTCGCCGACGATCCGCGCCCCCGGCAGCCCCGCGACAAGCTCGGCCAGTCTCATCGGCGCGATTCTAGGAAGGGGGTCATTCCTGCGGAACGCCCAGGTAGGGCAGCGCGAATTCCGCGATCCGCCCGAACGCAGGCGCGGCCACCGAGCCGCCGTAGATTTCCCCCTGCGGCTCGTCGACGATCACCGCCGCCAGCAGCCGCGGGTTCTGCGCCGGCGCGAAGCCGATGAAGGAGGCGACGTATTTGGTGTCCGAATAGGTCCCGTTTTCGGCGACCTGCGCCGTCCCGGTCTTGCCGGCCAGCGTGTACCCCGGCACGCTCACCTCCGACGCCGTCCCGCCCGGAGCCAGAACCCCCTCCAGCATTTCCCGCAGCTCCGAGGAGACCTCGGGCGAGATCACCCGCCTGCCCTTCGGCTCGTGCACCGGTTCTTCGCCGATCTTCTTCACCAGCTGCGGCGGCCGCAGGATGCCGCCGTTGGCGATCGCCGTGTAGCCGGCGACCATCTGGATCGGGGTGACCGAGAGGCCCTGGCCCATCGACTCGTTGCCGAGGGTCGAGCCCGAGTATTCGTCGAGGTTGAGGAGGATCCCCTTTTCCTCGCCCGGGTACTGGATCCCGGTCGGCCGGCCGAAGCCGAAGCGGCGGACCCACTTGTCGAAGCTCTTTTCGCCGACGAGGCCGCCGATCGTCGCCGCACCGACGTTGGAGGAGTGGGCGAGGATCGTTTCCACGCTCATCGTCTCGGTCCCCCGCGGCTCGGCGTCTTCGATCGTGCGGTCGGCGACATGGAGGACCGGCGGCAGGACGAATTCGCTGCTCGGCGTCACCAGCTTTTCTTCCAGCGCCGCCGCGATCGTGAACGACTTGAAGGTCGACCCCGGCTCGTAGTTGAACGCCGTTGCCTTGTTCAGCAGGTCTTCGTTGCTGACTTCGGAGAGGTCGCCGGGGTCGACCGGCGGCCAGTTCGCCATCGCCAGCACTTCCGAGGTCCGGGGATCGACGACGATCGCCGTCGCCCCCTTCGGCGAGTACGTTTCGCCGATGCCGTTCAGCGCCGCTTCGGTTTCGCGCTGGATCACCGGGTCGAGGGTCAGCTGTACGTCTTCCCCGTCCTCGGCTTCGTGCACCGTTTCGGTCCGGATCGGTTCGCCGAGGGCGTCGTTGACGATCCGCCGTTCGCCGTCGCTGCCGCCGAGCGCTTCTTCCTCGCCTTCCTCGAGCCCGGTCAGCCCCTCGTTTTCGGAGCCGACGGCGCCGATCACCTGCCCCGCCATCTCCCCCTGCGGGTAGGTGCGGCGGCTGTCGGGAAGCTGGCCGATCCCTTCGATGCCGAGCGCTTCCACCTTGGCGGCGGTGCCGAGGTCGACTTTCTGGGCGACGTAGGAGAAGCCGCCTTCGGCCGTCAGCGCTTCCAGCACTTCGTCCTTCGGCTCTTTCAGGACCGGCGCCAGGCGCTTCGCGGCGGCCGGCGGGTTCTTCACCTGGTAGGGGGTGGCGTAGATCGTCGCCGCGTCTTCGGAGGCGGCGAGCTTGTTGCCGCGGCGGTCGAGCAGGTCGCCGCGCAGGCCGGGGACGTCGACGACCTCGGTCTGCTGGTAGCTCGCCTGCGAGGCGAGGCTGGCGCCCTGCACCCCCTGCAGCCAGAAGGCGCGGCCGACGATGAGGAGGAGGCAGAGGAGGAAGCCGCCGAAGAGGAGCCCGATCCGGCGCTCGATCAGGCGCATCGGCGGCGGCCCCTAACCGCCCGCGGCCGCGAGGCGGCTGGCGGCGGTGGCGACGTCGGCGGGTTCGAATTCGACCAGCCGCGGGTCTTCGGCGGTCGGCATCGCCAGGCCCGCCGCGGCGCCTTCGTTGCGGATGCGGGCGGTGCTGAAGTCCTTGGCCTCGCGGCTTTCGAGCATCGTGTTCTCTTGTTCCAGGGAGGTGATCTGCTCGTCGATCTTCCCAGCCGAGGCGGCGAAACTGAGGGTGGCGACGTTGAGGGCGACGATGCCGACGAGGAGGACGCCGAGGACCGCGATCCAGGCGCGGCCGCGGGTCATCCGCACGACCAGGCTCGAGTCGGGCAGCTGGCCGACGGCGACGGCGGTGCGGCCGGCAACGACCGCGAGCTTGGGGCGGGTGGTCGCGGGCGCGCGTTTGGGAGCCGGCCGGCGGGCGGGGGCGCGACGGGACGGCGCCCTGGCGGGGGCCGGGGCGGGGACGGCGCGGGCGCGCTGCGGTTTGCGCGCCGGGGCTTTGCGTTTCGGCGGCTTGGTCCGCGACGGCGCGGGTGCCGGCGCGGCGGTGCTGCGGCGGGCGGGAGCGGCGACGGCCATCAGCTCTTCTCCCCCGCCGGTTGCCCGGCGGCGATCTTCCGGGCCGCCCGCAGATGGGCCGAGCGCGAGCGCGGGTTGCGCTCCGTCTCCTCCGCGCCCGGGGAGACGGCGCGGCGGGTCAGCAGCTCGGCCTCCGGCTCGTGGCCGCAGACGCAGACGGGAAGCTCGGGCGGGCAGACGCAGCCGCGCGCCTTGGCGGCGAGGAACTGCTTCACCGGCCGGTCCTCGAGCGAGTGGAAGGAGATCGCGGCGAAGCGTCCGCCGGGCTTCAGCTGCGACCAGGCCAGCGGCAGCGCCTCGTTCAGCGCCTCGAGCTCGCCGTTGACGGCGATCCGGATCGCCTGGAAGCTGCGCTTGGCCGGGTGGCCGCCGCCGAAGCGGGCCGAGGCCGGCACCCCCGCCTTGATCGCGGCGACCAGCTCGCCGGTGGACGCGAGCGGCCGGCGGGAGACGATCTCGCGGGCGATCCCGCCGGCGTGGCGCTCCTCGCCGAAGCGGCGCAGGACCTGGGCGATCCGCGACTCGGGCCACTCGTTGACGAGGTCGGCGGCGGTGAAGTCCTGGCGCGTGTCCATCCGCATGTCGAGCGGCGCGTCGTAGGAGTAGGAGAAGCCGCGCTCGTAGGCGTCGACCTGCATCGATGACATCCCCAGATCTACATAAACCATGTCTGGGCGGATTCCTTCGCCCTGCAGGGCGCGAAGTCCTGCTGCGAAGTCGCTGCTGACGAAGAGGGTCCGGCAGGGGGCCTCGGCGGCGAAGCGGTTGAAGCGCTCCTGCGCGGCGGGGTCGCGGTCGATCCCGATCAGCGTCCCCTCCGGGCCGATCAGCTCGGCGACGCGGCGGGCGTGGCCGCCGCCGCCGAAGGTGCAGTCGACCGCCGTCTGTCCCGGCTCCGGCGCCAGCAGCGAGACCAGCTCCTCGACGAGAACGGGGTCGTGCTCGCTCATGACCGCCTCGAGGGGACTGAGGGCCCGCCCATTCGTGGCGACGGGCCGATTGCGGTCCATATAGGGCCGTCTTCGTCCGGACGGCACCGGAGCGGGCGGGTAGGTGTGGGCTGCGGCGGCATTCAGTCTCATGATCACGCGGTGCCGGCGGCGGCGAGGCCCTCGGCGATTTCGGGGGCGGCGGCGTCGAGCTGCTCCTCCTGCTTGGCCCAGGCCTCGGCGTTCCAGATCTCCAGGTACTCCCCCGCGCCGATGACGACGCAGTTGCCGTCGAGGCCGGCGTGGTCGATCAGCGGCTTGGGGACGCGGATGCGGCCGGCGCTGTCGAGCTTCTCGTCGAAGGAGCCGCCGTGGAAGCGGCGGCGCAGGGCGCGGGCGTCGGCGCCGAAGGGGCTGTGCGGGGAGAGGAAGCGGTCGGAGAGCTGCTCGAACTCGCCGGTGGTGTGCACCCAGACGCAGGGGTCGAAGCCCTTGGAGAGAACGATGCCGTCAGCGAGGGAAGCCCGAAAGCGAGAAGGAACGGTGAGGCGGTCCTTGGAATCGAGGCTGTGCTCGTAGAGACCCCTGAACGCCACTGTGGCGAAGTCCTTTCTAAGCGGGAAGAGCCGGAAAGAGTTGGACCGGGGTGATGAGGTGGGAGGAGCCTCACCACCCCGGTCCTGGGCTTCAACTCGATCGCCACAATAACCCACTCTCCCCCACTTTGCAACACAACCCCCCGCTGCAACCCCGTTTGCATCCCCTCCCAGCGCTCTCCTGTTCCTTTTTGTTGCCCGCCCACGAAAAGGAACAGGCCGCAGGGCGCTTCTAGAAGCCGACCAGCAGCTTGCCGGCGTTGGCGATCAGGCCGGCGCCGATCATCAGCAGGACCGAGGGGACGAGGACCAGGGCGACGACGAGCTGGATCTTCGGCGCGGCGCGGGCGGCGCGCTCCTCGGTCGCGCGGCGGCTGTCCCGGCGCAGCGCGGTCGCCTGGCGGCGGAGCTGGTCCGCCAGCGGCGAGCCGAACCGGCGCGAGCGTTCGATCGCCGCCACCAGCGTCGCCAGCTCGCCGCCCGGCACGCGCCGTCGCAGCGATTCGAGGGCGGCGCCGAGAGGGACGCCGCAGGAGATCTCGGCCACGGTCAGGCGCAGCTCCTCGGCCAGCGGCCCCTCCCCCGCCCGCGCCAGCTGCTCGATCCCGGCGGCCGGATCGCGGCCCGAAGCGGCGCTGACCGCGAGCAGGTCCAGAGCGTCGGGCAGTGCGGCGATCAGGCGGCGATGGCGCCGGCGCGCCCGGCGCTGGCGGAGGACGTCGGGAGCGAGGAACCCGGCGAGGGGCAGGCCGAAGGCGACGAGCCAGGCGCTGCGCCCCGGAGCGGCCGGCGCCGCCAGCAGCGCGGTGGCAGTGCCGAGGAGGGCGCCGAGCAGCTTCCGCGGCAGCAGCGCCGGGACTTGCAGACGCGCCCCAAGGCCCGCGGCGATGCCTCCCAGCGGCAGCTCCCGCGCCGCCGCCGCTCCGAACAGCACCGCGACCGCGGCGAGCAGGCCCGCCCCGCTCACTCGACCACCTGGGAGAAGCGGCGGATCGCGAAGAAGCCGGCGACCTGCAGGGCGGCGGCAAGGGCAAGCAGCACCGCGGCGGCCGGCGAAGCCAGCAGCGTGGCGAGGAATCCGGGCTGCAGCAGCTCGGCGAAGAGGGCGCCGCCGGTGGGCATCGCCACCACCAGGAGGCCGGTGAAGCGGGCCTGCGCGGTCGCCGAGCGAGCGTCTTCGGCGACCCGCTCGCGCTCCGCGGCCCCGTCGGCGAAGCGGCGCAGGAGGCTGGCGAGGTCGCCACCGGCGAGGCGCTGGCTGAGTAGCGCGGCGGCGAAGGCGTCGACGCGCTCCGAGCGCATCCGCCGGCGCCAGGCTGCGAGCGCCTCGCCGGTGGCGGCGCCGAGCTCGAGCTCGCCCGCGAGCCGGGCCAGCTCCCGCGCCGGCGGGCCGTCCAGCGAGGCGACCGCGGCCGCGAGCGAGGCGCGCAGGGAGCGCCCGGCGCTGAGGGAGTCGGCGATCGCCGTCGCCACTTCCGGCAGCGAGCGCTCGACCGCGCGGCGGTAACGCCGCCGGCGGCTGCCGATCGCCCAGCCGACGCCCGCCGGCCCGGCGACCGCCAGCGGCAGCGCCAGCGCCGGGCCGCCGAGGAACCAGCCCCCGGCGATCGCGGCGCCGGCGCCGAGCAGGGCCAGCCGGCGCCGCTCCAGCGTCGAGGGCGCGTATCCCTCCTCGCCGGCGCGGCGCAACGGCTCCAGCGCGAAGCGGAGCCAGCGCGCCGCCTCCGGGCTCGCCAGCAGCGCCTCGCGCACCGCCAGCGCGCCCAGCCCGCCGGCGGCCGCCGCGATCAGGACCGGCAGGATCAAGGGGCCTCGGCGATCTCGGTCACCCGGCGCGATCCGTCGGCGCCGCGCTCCAGGTGGACGACGAGGTCGATCCCCCGCCGCACCTGCTCGGTCACCGCGGAGTGCGGCAGCCCCACGCCCGCCATCAGGACAAGGGTCTCCAGCCGGCGGAGGGCGTCGGCGGGAGAGTTGGCGTGGATCGTCGAGAGGGCCCCCTCGTGACCGGTGTTGAGGGCGGTCAGGAGATCGAGCGCCTCGACTCCCCGCACCTCGCCGATCACGATCCGGTCCGGCCGCATCCGCAGCGCGTTCCGCAGCAGGTCGCGGATCGTCACCTCGCCGCGGCCCTCGATTCCGGCTGGCCGGCTCTCGAGGCGGACGACGTGGGGCTGCCGCAGCCGCAGCTCGGCTGCGTCCTCGATCGTCACCACCCGCTCCGCCGGGGCGATGAAGCCGGAGAGCGCGTTCAGCAGCGTCGTCTTCCCCGAGCCGGTGCCGCCGCTGACGAGGACGCTGCGGCGCCCCGCCACCGCCGCGGCGAGCAGGTCCCGCTGCGCCGCCGCCAGCGTCCCCAGCGCGACCAGCTCGTCGGGGCCGGGCCGGTCGGCGCCGAAGCGGCGGATCGAGAGCGACGGACCGTCGATCGCCAGCGGCGGGATCACGACGTTGACCCGGGAGCCGTCGGCGAGGCGGGCGTCGACCATCGGACTCAGCTCGTCGACCCGGCGGCCGAGCGGGGCGAGGATGCGCTCGATCGCGTTCCTCAGCTCCTCCTCGCCCTCGAAGGCGACGTCGGTCGCTTCCAGCAGGCCCCGCCGCTCTACGTAGACGCGGTCGGGCCCGTTGACCATCACCTCCTCCACCGCAGGGTCGGCGAGCAGCACCTCGAGCGGCCCCAGCCCGACGCTGTCGCGGACGATCCGCTCGACCACCTGTTCGCGCTCGGCCCGCGGCAGCACCGCGGCGTGCCCCTCGACCACCTCGCGGGCGGTCTCGGCCAGCTCCTCCCCGCCGGGCCCTCCGGCGGCGGCGGCGCGGCGGCGCTCGACGATCCGCGCCCTCAGCCCCGCCGCCAGCTCGGCGATGTCCCGCTCCCGCGCCGCCATCAGCGCGGGATCACGGTGACGCTGCGGGCGAAGCTCTGGGCGGCGATCAGGCGCAGCGCCTGCGGTCGGGTCAGGCCGAGGGTCGCGGTGGCTTCCCCCTGACCGCCTTCGCCGCCTGGCGTCAGCGCCAGCAGCGGGACCGCCGACGCGGCGACGTAGGTGCGGCCGTCGCCGGATCCGCTCGGTTCGGCGGTGACGACGACGTCGACCCTGGAGCCGACCGGCTGGGCGCCGAAGGCGGAGAGGGCGCCGGCGCCCTCGACGAGGATCTCCACCGGGCGCCGGCCCCTTGCGAGGGCGCCGTCGGCGCGGGGCGGCTGCGCGGTACGCAGAAGGGTGGCGAGCACATAGGAGCCGCGCGGGATCGCGACGGTCGGGGTCAGGCCCACCGCTTCCCGCGGCGAGGCGAGGGCGCCGGGCGGGGCGAAGCGGATCGGCACCCGCCGCACCTCCATGTCTTCGGCGGCGACGCGCGGGTCGATTGCCGTTCCAGCCTGCAGCTCGCCGGCGGCGATCAGCACCGGTCGCAGCTCCCCGTAGCCCCTGACCACACTGTCTCCATAGCCGTCGGCGATCGCCGCCGCCGCTGCCGCGGCCAGAGTCGCCGCGAGCAGGAAGGCGACGGCGCGGCCGCGCCGGCTCATCGGCTCGCCCCCGCCAGCGGCAGCTCGAGACGGGCCTCGGTGCCCTCGGCGGACCGGCGCAGGCGGTAGCTGCCGCCGCACCTCGCCGCCAGCCGCCGCACGATCCGCAGGCCATGGCCGTGACGGTCGCGCCCGGCGGTCCGGATCGCGCGCAGCATCCGGCGGCGCCGGGGACCGGCCCCGCCGCAGCCGCCGTCTCTGACGACGAGATGGAGGCGATCGCCTGCTTCGCCGATCTCGACGACCACGGCATCGCGCCCGTGCACCAGCGCATTGCTGATCAAGTTGTCCAGCGCCTGCCCAAGCTCCGCCGGCGGGGTTTGGAGAACCGGTTCGCCCGCTCTCCACTCGAGGCTGACGGAGCGGTCGAGGGCCTCGGCGGGACGGCGCCACCGCTCCATCGCCGACTCGACCGCCGGCCTCAGCGATACCGGCCCGGCCGGCGCTTCCAGCGGCCCGCCGTTGATCTCCCGGTCGAGCCTCTCGACGGCGGCGACGGCCATCAGCAGGCATGCCCCCGCGGGCTCGCTCTCCGATCCGTCCGCCGGCAGCGACAGCGCCAAGCCCTGCAGCGGCCGGCGAAGCTCGTGCATCGCCTCGTTCAGCGAGGACCGCCGCCGCCCCTCCCGCAGCGCGGTGATCCCAGTCGCCATCGCAAAGGAAGCGGCAACCGGCAGCCCGCCGGCCAGCTCCGACAGCTCCAAGGGCATCTCAGCCGCCGTCCTGGGATCGGTTCATGGGGGACTAAGGGGCGAGCACCGCCCTTCTCTCCCCCTCGACGGCGAGCGCAGCTCCCAAAACGCGACCTTTCCGTCGCCTCGCAGCGCACCCGCTCCCGACCCGGGCTCGGCCAGGCGCATCGAGGGGGCGGGCGCAACCGGGGAAGACCGTTGCCCCGGGGACATAAGTGCCCGAATTTGACAGCGACTGCAACCGAGTAAAGCGGTCGATCTCTTTTACTGCATGTTTTCCTATCGAGATTGGTTCCGACGGACCGTTTTGGAATACTTGTCTAGTAACTCGGGCGTTCTGCCACCAACGTCTCCCCCGTCCGGGTGAAGAAACGGAGGTCCTCCCTTGCCACAGTCCCGCACGTCACCAGAGGGCATTACGCAGCAGCTTGCGAAGGCCCTTGCCCACCCCCTACGGGTTCGCATCCTCAGCTCCCTGCACAAAGGGATCTCGAGTCCGAACCAGCTCGCCCAGGAGCTCGGCGAGCCGCTGGGCAACGTCAGCTACCACGTCAAAACCCTGCTCGAGTACGACTGCGTCGAACTGGTCAAAACCGAGCCGCGGCGCGGCGCCGTCGAGCATTTCTACCGCGCCACCGACCGCGCCTTCCTCAGCGACTCGGACTGGGGCAAGATCCCGGCCTCCGCCCGCAAAGGCATCTCCGGCTCGATCCTCGAGTCGATCGGCCAGAGCGCGACCGAGGCGATGGCCGAGGGGACGATCGAGGGCCGCAAGGACTCCCACCTCTCCGACACGCCGCTCCTGCTCGACGAGCAGGGCTGGAAGGACCTCAACAAGGTCCTCGCCGACGCGGTGAAGAAGTCCGCCGAGATCCAGAAGGAAGCCGCCACGCGCCTCGACAGCAAGGCCGACGGCATCCCGACCAAGCTGGCGATCATGCACTTCGAGGTCCCGGCCGCGAAGAAGGCCAAAGCGAAGAAGTAGAGCCTTATCGACGCCCCCGCGAGGCACGCGGGGGCGTCGCCTTCATCTCCGCTAGCCGTCGACCAGGCGGTAGCCGATGCCCCAGCAGTTGACAACGAAGCGGTTGCCCTCGGGGTCGAGTTTGAGGCGCAGGCGGCTGGCGTGGGAGTCGAGGGTGCGGGTCTTGGAAGGGCCGCGGTAGGCCCAGACCGCATCCAGGAGCTCTTCCTTCGTATAGACCCGGAGGGGATCCGAGGCGAGGACGCGGAGGAGGGCGAACTCCTTCTTCGCGAGGTGGACCTCGCGATCGCCCACCGTGACCCGGCGGCGCAGCGGGTCGATCACGAGATCGCCGACGCGGGTGGGCCCTTCGTTGGGTTCCGTGCGGCGCCTGAGGACGGCGCCGATGCGGGCGCGCAGCTCGCCGTAGACGAACGGCTTGCCTTTCAATCATTTGTTTGGCCCCATCCCAATCAGCGACCCAGAGCCAAAATAAGCTGCTCGTAGCTCCTGCCTCGCACAATGCGGAAGTCCCCGGTCGCTTGGGCGAGTCGCAACGGTAGCCTCGCCGAGTGGCTAGCGACCGCTTTGAATTCCCCGAGACGTTCGATTCCGAACTTGAGATCGGCGACCTGCCCGGCAACAAGGCGTTCTTCGGCCGCGATGTTCTCGGCGGACTGGTCGGCGGTATCGACGACTACATGCGCCAGCGCCAGGAGCGGTGGAGGCGGCGAGGGTATCGGTCGATGGGGCCGGGCCTCCTTGGCACGGCTATGTGGATGGACGATCCCGAGTTCATCGACAAGCTGACCGAACTCTCAGGAGCCTGCGTGGTCGTCACGAAGCAACCGAGATCGAAGCGGGACCTTGAGAAGTTCGAGCGCCTGGCGGCACTTAACGAGCAAACCCCAGGGCTTCGCGTCGCAGCGTTCCCCGCCCTCAGCGACCTTGCACCCAAGGTAGACGGCAAGCCCCGACTCGTCGGACCATACGACCAAATCGGCGAGGATTCGATACCTACCATCCGCGCGCTCGGATTCCGGCGCAAGGGGAACCCGCTCGTTCCGATCATGCACGCCAAGCTGGCGATCCTCGGCGAGTTCTGGTGGTACGACGAAGGGGCTCTCGGCGAGGTTGGCGACTTCTACGGCTTCACTCCGGCGCGGCTGTGGGTCTCTTCAGCGAACTTCACCCGCCAGTCCCGGCGAAGCCTTGAGTTCGGCTACTGGACCGAGAATGAGGGACTCCGCGAAGCGGCTTATAGATTCGTTCTGCAGGCGATTCGGTTTTCGGAGTCGCTGGATTCCGCTGCGGACGCGCTTGATCCTGAGTTTGTACCGATCGAGTTCGATGACGCCGCCATGCTCGAAGCGATCGCCGACATGGAGTTCGAGGACGAGGACTTGGACGAGTAATGCGCCCTCGTCCTTCTGGCAATTGTTTGGACCGATCCCAATCAGCAACGCAGAGCCGAAATAGGCCGCTTTAGGCAGATTCCCCGAATCTGCCTACACCTCCCTTCCTTCCTTTACTCACCCATCAAGCAAACCGAGGCCCCTCCGGTGGGGGGGGAAGTTCTCCGCTTCCTCCACGCTGTTGGTCCCATGCCGTGACCTAAAGGCAGAAAGACCTCCGGTCCCTCGTAAACCCCGAAGCCGCCTCGCTTCCCTGGGCCCCCGCGCTCCTTGCATCTGACCCCGGTCGATCACGAATAGTGAGCGGGTGGGGTCAGATGCAAGGAGCGCCCTCATTTGGCCCAGGGAAGCGAGGCGGCTTCGGACGCTGCAATCGCAGCCCTGTTCGCAGCCTCCCGCGCTTCTTGAAATGCAACCCCGAAAAGTGGCCGAGCTCCAATAGGCTGCGCCGATGCCCGAGGACGCGAAACGCCAGGCTGCCGCCGAAGCTGTGAAGGCAGTTCAGAAGGAGTTCCTGCGGCAGACGTCCGAAGCTCGGGCGACTCGCCGCAAGGTCTTCAAAGAAGCTAGGGAGGCGGGGTTGAACCTGCGGGAGATTGGCGAGTTGGCCGGTATCCATCACACGACGGTCGGCGAAATCATTCGGGGAGGATGATTTTGGAGGGTTAACCCTCCAAAGCTGCTACGGTAGCGGCGACCAAGAGAAGCGGCCCCCGGCGGTGCGGAAACACCAACCGGGAGCCTGACCACAAGGAGATGCATCCTCCTCATGGCTAGAGACAACGATATGGGCGGCGGGTCGCTGGTGCCTCTTGACCTTCCCCCGCAGCACATCCCGATCCTGCGCGAACGTCTGACGACCTGGCTGGACGGCGTTCGGGAGGATCTGGAAGCCGTCGACGAGGCACAGGGACTCGATCAGGCCTGGCAGGAAGCGCGGGCATTTGAGCGGTTGCTAACCGCTCTTGCGACGGGGAAGATTTGCCTTCCCGACGAAGCGGCCAGGACGGCGCTCGAGGTCTCGGCAGCTGCGCATGACAAGGAGAGCGACTACGCGGACGTAGCTGCAACTCACGATGCGCTTCATGCCCTGCTTGACGCATTGGGGGGTGCCCGCGCTTGATCGCCACCGACTTGCGGCTGCAACGGGTCGTGCTGGCACTTGTTCTCCGAGAACATCCGGCAGTTCTTTCGCTGCCGGCGCTGGCCGGCCAGGTTCTCGCGGACCCTCGCGCCCTCACCGGCAAGGTGGCTCTTGCCCGCGCCCTCCGCGACCTGGACAACGAGGGCTTGGTGTTCAGTGACGGCTCGCATATGCAGCCGAGCCGACCGGCTATCTACGTCAAGCGTCTGCTGGGGGCCTGCTGATGTTGGTTCCGGGGCGCTTCAGCAGCGCCGCGATCAACATCGGCGAGGGCGAGTTGGAGGTCCGTCTGAGCGACGGCGGCAATTGGCGAGTTCAGGTGCGCTCCACCGATGGGGAAGACTGGCGGCTGCTCTGCCGGGGCCACATTGACGGCACCATCTTTGAGACTGCCGGGGCTGACGATGAAGCGCCGATCATGGTCGGCCCGCTACGGGTCGATCCAGCGGCCCGCTGCGTCGAAGTTCACGGCGCTCCGGTGTGCTTGACGGCGCGGGAGTTTGAGTTGGTGGCGCTACTTGCTACGGACCCCGGCCGCGTCTTCACCAAGGACGAGTTGTTGCGGGAGGTCTGGAAGCACAGGGCTGGCGGCAGCAGTCGCACCCTTGACTCACATGCCAGCCGCGTCCGCAACAAACTCCGCAAAGCCGGGGCCGACGGCTTCATAGTCAACTGCTGGCGCGTCGGCTACATGCTTTGCGGAGATCGCTAGCTATTTGCATAGCAATTTGATCTGAGGGTGGACCGTTTCGGTCTTGAGCATCGTCTTAGGGGTCGATGCTCAAAGGATTGAACGGATGCCCGACGGATCGAACGAAATCTATGCGGACGTTGCCGCCCAGCGCAGGCAATTTGCCGTACTCCTGGCGCAGCTACGCGCCGCCGAGCCGCGTTTCGCGGAAGCGTCGATCCTGCTGCCCAATGAGTATGGCGAGTGGCATGCGGCTGTCTACCTCCTGATTGGTTGCGGGCCGGTCTGGGACAGACTTGGCCCCCCGATAGTCGCGCAGTGTTCGCTTTCGCCTGTCTTTGAAGAGATGGAAAGCGCTCGGCGTCGCTGGACGAAAGACCAGCGCGCAGCGATGGAATGGGCGCTGCACTTCTGGAGGCCGGACAAATACGCGGCCAGCTTTCCGGAGGCGTTCGGGGCGTTCATGTTCACCCGGTGGATCGTCGCCTTGCATCTACAGAAGGGTCTCGTTCCGAGGATTCGCATAGATCGGGGCTGAACCGTGTATGCCGTGCGCTCCCGCCGACCCACCCAGCAAATAGCGCTGCGCCGCTCGGCAGTCAAGGGCGCGATGCGCCCGACCCCTTTAGGGGTTGACGGCCGAGCGGCGCGGCGCTTCGCTGGCAGGTAGGTCGGCGGCGGTGAAAAAAGGGTCAGCAGGTTCACTTTGGCCGGGGTGCTAGGCGAACGCCATTAGCGCAATCGGAACCATCACGACGAAAGTAACGATCTTGATCGTTGTCTTTCTGCCTTTAGGTCACGGCATGTGACCAACAGTGTCGGAACCAATAGAGAATGTCACCACTTGTTTTCGGTATGTGTAGTGAGAAAAAAATGTGTAGAAAGTTAGGGTGTGTGTGATTAGTCCAGAAACTTATTCCGCAAAGTGATCTACTTCCCTTTGTATGAAAAGGGAGAACCAACAACAAGTAGGTGAAGTATGGAAAGCAGGGAGAAACAACAACAAGGAGGAGATAAGCCACTGGTCGCATCCTTCAAGGACTGCGACTCATCAGCCTCGCCGCCACATACCGTCCGGCTGGAGATCATTCCCACGCACAGGCAATACATGCAGCTCTGCAATGACCTACGCGAGCTGCGCCGACGCGGGGCCGAGACCAACACGGTCGCCATCATCGACGCGGTTCACGCCGCCACTTCGCATAAGATCGAGGCTAGAACTTATAAACGGGCCGAGGGGCGTATGCGCGCCCCCCGGCCCCGCAACAGGAGGTAAGTCCTGTGCCTGATAACCGTAGCGACCTCGCCATTCTCTACGCGGCGAAGTCAACGAAAGACGAGAAGGGAAGCATCCCCACGCAGCTAGGGGACACGGAGATTGCTGCGCTCGCGGAAGGCCGCGCTATTGCCGAGCGCTATGCCGACGAGAACGAGAGCGCCTATCACGGCAACCGTGGCCCCAAACTTGAAGCTGCGCTAGATCACGCGGAGCGGATCGGAGCCGAGCTTTGGGTCCAACACTCCGACCGGCTCGCCCGCGGCGACGGCGTGAAGGCCCGCCATCTTGTCCAGCTTGTCTTTGAGGCCAAGGCTCGCGGTATCCGCCTGCGCTCGGTCGAAGACGATGCCTCGCTCGAAAACGTGGTGATGGCGGCGGTGATGGGCGAGCGCAACACCGAGGATTCCCGCCGAAAGGCGGCGGCGGTGAAAGCCGGTATGGAGCGCAAGCGCCAGCGTGGCGAATACATCGGCCACCGCCCCTACGGCTACAAGTGGGAGCGTGATGAGAAGGATGATCGCCAGATCGTTCCCGACCCCGTCCAAGCCCCGCTCATCCGGCGCATCTTCAAGGAATACCTTGCGGGTGAATCTCAGAAGGCAATCGCCCGCAATCTCACTCGGGACAACGTGCAGACCCCGCGCGGGGGAACTCGGTGGTATCCCGGAACCGTCCGTCAAATCCTGGCCCGCCCGCTCTATGCGGGCTGGATTCCCGACGGGAAAGACGGAGTCCTAGAGGGCAACCATGAGCCGCTAATCACCCGCGAGGAATGGGAACAAACGGAAGACTTGCGAAAGGCAAAAGCTCGCGGTCCTGGTCGTGGTCGGCCTGTGGCGGGGCGGCACCTTTTCCGCAAGGGCTTCCTTCGTTGCGGGGCCTGCGGCGGCGCTCTAATTCCTCGGACGATCCCCAATCGAGCAAATCCGCCCCGTGAAGTCTATGAATGCTTCACCCGGCATTGCGACCTTGACGGGTGTTCGCAGGAGCCGATCCTGCGCGTCGAAATCGACGGCGCAGTCCTCGGCTACTTTGAGCAAGTCGGGCTCGACTTGGACGCTACGCGGGACGAACTGGCGGCAGCGATGGACAGAAAGATCGAAGAGACCCGAGCCCTTCTGAGGGCGGCCCAAAAGGACGCGGCGACCGCTGCCGATCGACTCGCCCGCGTCAAGAGCGACTACCTGAGCGGCGAGTTGACCGCTGCCGAGTGGCGGGAGTTGCGAGCGGAGCTTGAGCCCAGCACCGTCGCCGCCTCTGCAGAGGTGGAGCGCCTAGCCGAGCAACTTCAGACTCACGAAAGCGACGGCGCCGTTGAGGTCGCGGAGCGCGAGGTATATGACTTGCTTCGGCAGATTCGGGAGACCGTGACCGGCTCGGCGGCGGATACCGCAGGAGCCCAGGCGGTGAGCGCGACGCTTCTTCGACTCTTCGACCACTTCACGTACCACGTAGGGATTCCCGAGCGGGCAAATGTCGAGTTGGTCGAAGCTCATAGCTGGATCGAGCCGACGATCAAGCCCGACCCGATTCACGGCCGCGACGATGAAGATTTCCCCCTCCCGTCCCGCGAACCGCTTGGCCAAGCCGCAAACAAAGGGCACAACGGCTTGGTGAGGTAATCGTCGGCGCCGGAGTCGAGGCCGCGGACCTTGTCGGTGCCGCCGCCGCGGCCGGTGAGGACGATCACCGGCAGCCGCGGATCGAAGCGGGAGTCGACGCCGTCGGCGTCGCGGATCTCGCGCAGGACGTCGAGGCCGGAGGCGTCCGGCAGCGAGAGGTCCAGCAGCAACAGGTCGGGATGGTTGTACCGGCACAGCCGCAGCGCGTCGGAGGCGCTGGGCGCGGGCATGACGCCGAAGCGATCGGCGGCGAGGTGCTCGCAGAGCAGGTCGAGGGTGACGTGGTCGTCCTCGCAGACGACGAGGCTGGCTATCTCTTCTCGTTGGGGGAGCATGCGGACCTAAGGGCTGGGGAGCGGCGGACTCTCCCCCTCCGGCGCCGACGGAACCTCCAAAACTGCGGAAGCTCCGTGTTGCCAGGCGACCCGCCGCGGCGGCACCGCCCGCCTGGCGGAGATCACCCGGCCTTCGGCGTCGAGGAAGAAGAGGTCCAGGGCGAAGCGCATGCCGAAGGTGTGGACGCTGCCGCAGCGCGGGATCAGCAGGCCCGGCCCGGCGTCGCGACGGTCCCTGAAGGCGAGCCCGCGCAGACGAGTTCGGAAATCCTTCGCAACGGGGACGGAGGGATGAAGATGATCCATGCCTCTCTAAGTGCGCCCGGCCGCCTTCTCTCCCCCGCCGCCTAGGATCAACCGTGGCCGATAAGCCCAAAGTCGCGATCTTCAGCCCCAACCCGATGGTCTCGATCGCGATCGAGTCCTTCAGCGCCGACGGCGGCGACGACATCCACGTCCACCCGGCCGGGCAGGGGGTCTGGGTGGCGCGGATGGCGGCCGAGCTCGGGGCCGAGCCGGTCCTCTGCGGGTTCATCGGCGGCGAGGTCGGATCGGTGCTGCGACCGCTGCTGGAGCAGCTGCCGGTCGAGCTGCGCCTGGTCGAGACGGCGGAGCCGAGCGGCGCCTACATCCACGACCGCCGCAGCGGCGAGCGTCAGCCCGTCGCCCAGAGCGCGGCCCTGCCGGCCTCCCGCCACGAGGTGGACGACCTTTTCTCGGTCACCGTCGCCGCCGCCCTCGACTGCGACCTGCTGGCGATCTGCGGCCCCTACCCAGACAACACGGTGCCGCTGGAGATCTACGGCGGCCTCGTCGCCGACGTCAAGGCCAACGGCAAGCCGGTGATCGTCGACCTCTCCTCGCCGCGGCTCGACAGCGCCCTGGAGGGCAAGCCGGACCTGGTCAAGATCAACGACTGGCAGATCGCCGGCTTCGTCTCCGGCCCGGTCGACAGCGAGGAGCGGATGCGGGCGGCGATGGAGCGGGTGCGGGAGGAGGGCGCCGAGAGCGTGATCGTCACCCGCGCCGGCGAGCCGGCCCTGGCTCTGCGCGACGGCGGCTTCTGCGAGCTGACGCCGCCGAAGTTCGAGCGCGGCTCCCGCGAGGGCTGCGGCGACTCGATGATGGGCGCCCTGGCGGCGACGATCGCCGCCGGCCGCGAGTGGGAGGACGTCCTCCGCCTCAGCGCCGCCGCCGGCGCCACCAACGTCCTCCGCGCCGGCCTCGGCACCGGCTCCCGCAAGGTGATCGAGGAGCTCGCCCCGCGCGTCCAGCTGCGCCCTCTCGATTGATCGTTTCCCGGCTTTTGGTTCCTATGGGAACCAAAGGGGTGGAAACGACCTAGATCCGGGGGGCGAAGGGGACTTCGAGGGGGTCGCCGTTGACGATTGCGCTCGGCGCGGTCTCGGCGATCCACTCCATATGGGGCGCCAGCAGCCCGACCTCGCGCAGGCGCTCGAGGGCGGAGGAGATCCGCACCGGGCGGCCGCCGAGCACGGTGTGGGCGTCGCTGCTGAGAACGTGGACGAGGCCCTTCTCGGCCATCGCCAGCATCCCCTTCGCCATGTTCTCGCGCAGGAAGAAGTCCGCGGTCGCCTGGATCAGCGCCCCCTCGGCGACCAGCGCCGTCATCCGCTCGAACATGTCCGCCGAGAGGTGGCGCTCGGGGTGGGCGACGATCGTCCCGTAGCCGCGCTCGGCGAGTTGGCCGACCCGGCGCAGCAGGCTCTCGCCGAGCGGTCCCGGCGCCGGCTCCAGCAGGACCCAGCGGCCGCTCCCCAGCGCGACCCGCTCCAGCTCCTCCTCTCCCAGTCCCTCCAGCGCCGTCTCCGCCACCTCGCCACCCTGGAGGATCCGCACCGCCACCAGTTCCCGCTCCAGCCGCTCGTTCAGGCCCCGCACCCGCCCGGCCAGCTCCTCGATCCGGACGTCGTGGTCGTGGCGGATGTGCGGGGTGGCGCAGATCGCCTCGATCCCGTCGGCCTCGGCCTGGCGCGCCATCGCGACGCTGTCGTCGGCGTCGCGGGCCCCGTCGTCGATCGCGTCGAGGATGTGGCAGTGCAGGTCGATCACGGCGTCTCCCGCCGAACCTCTACCCACTTGCGAGCTGAAGAAGTGCAATCTCCCGGCCAGGGTGCAACCAGGCGTTCAGCGACCGGCCCGAACGGGCACGTCTCTACGATGATCGGCAAGATCATGGACCTGCTCACGCCGGGCTTGCGTGAGCGGACTGGCTTCAACTCATGGATAAGAAGACGACCCGCAGAGGGAATTACGAGTCCGGCTCCGACTACGTGCTGGAGTACGGCGAGCTCCGCTTCGCCTTCAACGAGGAGGACTTCGCGCAGCGCGTCGAGCAGGCGGCGGTGAAGCTCCGCTTCGTCGACCAGGGACTCAGCGGCGAGGAGCTCGACGACCTCCTCGACCTCGCGGTCAGCGGCGAGATCGCCGAGCCCAGCTCGCGCCTCGGCGAGCACATCAACGAGAACTGGGAAGACCTCGTCGGCCCCTCCAACCGCAGCCTCGTCCACTGGCTCCGTCGCCTCGTCTTCCGCGGCGCCTGGCTCGACCAGCGGGTCAAGGAGGGCGAGCTCGACGTCGTCTTCGACGAGCGCACCCAGACCTTCGGCTACGTGCAGCCGGACCGCAGCGACGAGCTGATCGAGCTTTCCAAAGAGCCGTCGTGGCGCCGAATCGCCTACCGGCGCTGAGTTCGGCCTGACCAAGCAGTACAAGGACGCAGGGAGCGTGGCGTGCTCTGCACGCGAGCGACCGAGGACGCGGTAATGCCCCGGTCAGGCGGACTCAGGGCGCTCTAGAGCGGCCACAACCGTCAACGACCCACTGCCCTGCGCACCCTGGCCGCGGCCGGCGTCGAAGAACTCCTTCGCGGCCTCGGCGTCTTCGTAGGCCTCGCCGAGGCGGGTGAGGGAGTCGACGAGGAGGATCACGTCTTCGCCGCGGCCGGCGCGGGTCGCCGCCTGGGCGAGGGCGTCGCTGGCGTGGCGCGGCTGCCCGGCGGAGACGATCTCCGCCTGGGGGGCGTCGCGCTTCCAGTCGGCAAGCTCCTCGGGGCTGGGGTCGATCAGCAGGGCGACGGGGTCGGGGCCCTTGCTGTCGGCGGCGAGGTCGGCGGCGACGCCGCGCAGCAGCGCCGTGCAGCCCTCGCGGCTCTCGGCGAAGACGAGCGCCTGGCGGCCGGCCTCCGGGGGCAGCAGCAGACCCTGCAGGGTGACGCCCTGCTTGCCGCGGCGGCCGAAGCGGCGGCGCCGGCGCCGGCGGGGACGCCCCGGCTCGGCGGCTGCGGGCTCCGGGGCGGGCTCGCGCTCGGGAGCTCTCTCGGGACGGTCGCGCCGCTGCCGGGGCTTCTCGGCGGCCTCGCTGCCGGCCTCATCCCCCTCCTCGATCTCCTCGGAGACGGCGGGCGATCCGGTGCGGCGGCTGCGGCGCCGGCGGCGCGGCCGCTCGCCGCCCCCGCCGCTAGGCTCGCCGCGCTCGGGGGTCGCGCCCTCGGCGCCGCCTTTGCCGTTGCCCTCGGCGAGCTTCTCGACCAGCTCGCTCTTGCTCAACAGGCGGTACTTCTCGACGCCGGCCTCGGCGGCCAGCAGGTGCAGGTCGGACAGGTGCTTTTTCTCCAGCTCGGCCTTAGTCATCGAGGCGCAGACTATCCACCGACCCGACTGGGCGTCGCGGCGGGGTCGGTGCCCTCCTCGGCGGCGACCGCGAGCCAGCTCTCGGCCTCGCGCGAGCGCTGCCGCCGCCCCCAGCCCAGCTCGCCCCCGAGCGCGTCGGCGACCGGGCGCACCGCCTTCGCCGTGCGCAGCTGCGGGGCGGCGAGGATTCCCAGCCTGGTCCGGCGCAGGAGCACGTCGGCGACGCTGCGGGCCTGCTCGGCTCGCGCCGCCAGGACGACCTCGGCCAGCAGGTCGGGGCGGCCGGGGACGATCGGGCGGGCCAGCTTCGGGTCGGAGCGGGCGATCTCGAGCACCCGGCGAGCGGCGTGGCCGTAGCGGAAGGCCAGCTGCTCGACCGCCTCCTCCCCCACCCCGGCCGGCGCCTCGAGGTCATCCAGCCGCGCCTCCATCCCCAGCGGGATCTCGTGGGTGTGACAGGGAGCCTCGCGCCCCTCGCGCTCGACCAGGCGGTCGACCGTCTGCTTCGCCATCCGCCGCCAGGTGGTGAGCTTGCCGCCGGTGATCGTCAGCATCCCCGAGGAGGTCTCGTACAGCTCGGCTCTGCGGGAGATGTCGACCGACTTGCGCGGATCCCCGGTGGAGATCAGCGGCCGCACCCCCGCGTAGGCGCCGACCAGGTCGGACTCGCCGACCGCGGTCCCGAAGAACTCGTTCACCGCCTGCAGCAGGTAGGCGACGTCGTCCTCGGCCGGGCGGGGGTGGGCGATGTCGCCGTCGAAGTCGTTGTCGGTGGTGCCGACCAGGGTGCGCCCGTACCAGGGCAGCGAGAAGATCATCCGCCCCTCGCCGGCCGGGACGATGCAGGCGGCCTTGCCCATCGGCAGCTGCCCGGAGTCGATCAGGAGATGGGTGCCGCGGCTGGGCGCGATCCGCGGCACGTCCTCCTCCCCCAGCAGCTCCTCGGGCCGGACCCGGTCGGCGAAGACGCCGGTGGCGTTGACGACGTGGTCGGCGCCGACCTCCAGCCGTCCCCCCGAGGCCTCCTCGACGAAGGCGACGCCGACGGCTTTGCCGTCCTTCGCCAGCACCTCGGTCACCTCCGCCCCGTTCAGCATCACCGCCCCGAACCGCTCGGCCTCGCCGAGGACGGTGAGGACGAGGCGGACGTCGTCGGTCTGGCAGTCGTAGAAGAGGTAGGCGTCGTGCGGTTCGCGCCGGACCAGCGCCGGCACCAGCTCCAGCACCTCGTCGCCGTCGATCGTGCGGTGGCGGTCGGGGGACCAGTAGTCGTCGTCCTCGACCTCGCTCGAGTGGCGCTGGCGCCGTCTGCGGCCGGCGCGGCTGGTCGCCATCACGTCGTACATGTTCAGCCCGAGGCCGAGTTTGCGGTCGCGGCGCTCCTCGCCGAGCGCGGCGACCAGGAATGGGGTCGGATAGACCAGGTGCGGAGCCAGGCGGACCATCAGCTGCCGCTCCAGGAGCGCCTCGCGGACGAGGCCGAGGTCGAAGTTCTGCAGGTAGCGGAGACCGCCATGGACCATCTTCGAGGAGCGACTGGAGGTGCCGACCGCGTAGTCGCCGCGCTCCAGCAGGGCGACCGAGTAGCCGCGGGAGGCGGCGTCGAGGGCGACGCCGGCGCCGGTGATGCCGCCGCCGATCACCACCACCTCGAAGTGCCTGCCGGCGATCTCCTCGATGGCGCGGGCGCGGGTCAGCATCAGTCGAGGTAGGTGGTGGTCCGGTCGGCGCCGGGACGCTCGGGCGGCGGCTTCTCCTGGCGCGGGTGGCCGAGGTGCAGCAGGCCGACGAAGCGCTCCTCCTCGGGCAGGCCGACGGCGGCGCGGCCCTCGGCGCCGCGGAGGATGCCGGGGGTGCGCCAGTAGCCGGCGAAGCCGCGGGCGTGGGCGGCCAGCAGGACGATGTAGGAGGCGGCGGCGGTCGCGTGCAGGTCCTCTTCCTCCTCGACCGGGTCGCCGCTGAGGACGCAGGAGACGACGACAAGGGTCGGGGCGCGGTCGAGCTTCGCGGCCCCCTCGGGCCCGGCGACCTCCTTCAGCCGCCGCAGCGTCTCCGGCCCGATCACCCGGAAGCGCCAGGGGACGGTGAGGTTGTGGTTCGGCGCCCAGCTCGCCAGCTCCAGCAGCTCGTCGACCTCCGCCCGCGGCAGCGGCTCCGGGCCGAAGGCCTTGTGGGTGCGGCGGGTGCGGATCGCGGTCTCGACGTCCATCGGTCGAGGGTATAGCGAGGGTCTCGCGGAGGAGATCCGCGGCTCAGAAACCGTAGCGCCAGCGCATCCAGCCGCGGCGGCCGGCGAGGCCGGCGCCGAAGAGGACGCAGCCGGCGAGGAGGCCGAGGAGGACCGCCCCGGCGATGCTGCTGCCGGAGTCGCTTTCGCTGGTCGCCGCGGCCGGCTCGCCCGACGCCTGTGCGCCCGCGGGGCCGGGGACGGCGCCGAGATCGCCCTCGGGCACCGCGCCGCCGGTGGCGGGGGCTTTGGGATGCGTTCCCGCCCCCGCGTCCGCGCTGCCCCCCGAGGAGGACGGTTTCCCGGCAGGAGCTCCCGACGCGCCTTCGAAGAATCGCTTCAGGTCCGAGGCGGAAGGCGGCACCGAGCCCGAGCTCGACGGCGGCAGGTCGAGCGACGGCGAGACGCCGCCGGCGTCCGAGGAGCTCGAGCTCGCTTTCGGCTGCTTCGGCTTCGGAGCCCGCGGCGGCGGGGCGACCGGGTAGTACTTGCCGGCGGCGGCGACCAGGACCTGGCCGGTGACCCAGACCGGCGTCTGGTTGGCGACCTCCGAGGCGGTCTGGTCGGGGTTGGCGTAGCGGTAGGAGCCGTCTTCGCGCTGGTTGCGGGCGAGGTACTCGGGGGCGCTGACGCTGCCGCGCCGGAAGGAGTCGGGGTTGCCGCCGGCGGCGAGGATGCCCTGGATCGCCCAGGCCGTGGACATCGTGTTGACGGTGCCGTTGCCGCCGAGCGGGAAGCCGCCGCCCTTCTGCTGGGCCTGGTGGCGCAGGTAGAAGAGGCCGTGGCCGGCCGCTTTGGAGTCCGGAGAGAGGGCCTGCATGACGGCGCCGGTGCCGTCGGTGGTGCTGGGCGAGCCGGGGGTGTCGCCCCAGCCGCCGTCTTCGTTCTGGACCTTGCGCAGCCAGTCGAGGGACTTCTGCACGCCCTGGATCCCGGCGGCCCGCAGGGCGATCACGGCGAAGGCGGTCGAGTTCGGCCAGCCGTGGTAGGAGCCGTTGTCGCGCTGGCTCGCCAGCAGCTCGGCGACCAGGTTGTGGCCGGCGAAGTTGCGCGGGTCAACGCCCGCCCCCTCGAGCGCGAGGATCGTCCGGGCGAGGTCCCCGGGGCTGCCGATGGAGCCGATTTCCCGGCGCAGGAAGTCGACCGGCGTCCGTCCTTTTGCCGAGGCGACGTCGAGCGGGTTGCGGCCGGCGGCCTCGAGTCCCAGCATCACCCAGCAGCTGGTCGCGGTCCCGGATTCGTCGCTTGCCGAGGGACCGAAGCCGCCATCGCCGTTCTGCACCGATTCGAGCCAGTCGGCGGCGTGGCCGACGGAGGAGGCGCGGGCCGGCGTGGGCGCCGCCGCGACGAGGGCGACGAGCAGCAGGGCGGCGACACCGCCGCTGCGGAGCGCGCCGCCGCGGGGCCCCTGGCGTCGCGGCGGGGCGGCGGCGGGACCCCCGCGCTCCCATTCGAAGCGCTGGCGGAAGCGCATCAGCATCCTCACCATCGCCGGGCCGGCGACCAGGGCGAGGACGACGTTGGCGGTCGCGTGGGCGATTTCGAACGGGATCGCCCGTGCCTCGAGCACGAGGAAGTGCCGCCACGTTAGGTCCCCGCCGTACGTCGCCATCAGCGAGAAGTTCAGCAGAGCCCCGTACAAAATGCCAGCAAACCCGCAGGTTGCCGCGAGGGCGTAGCGGCTGGCGTTGCGCCCTCCCAGGGCCAGGACCGCGCCGAGAACGCCGCATAACCCCCATCCCGCCATCTGCCACGGCGTCCACGGGCCCTGGCCGAAGAAGAAGTTGGAGACGAGGGCGGTGAGGGCGCCGACGGCGAAGCCGGGGGCGCCGCCGAGGGCGTAGCCGGCGAAGATGACGATGTCGGTCGTCGGCTTCATGTTGGGGAAGGCGGCGAAGGCGATGCGGCCGGCGATCGCCAGGGCCGCCAGGGCGGCGACCAGGGCCACCACCTGCGCCGGCGGCCGCGAGCGCTCGTACCAGGCGAAGCCGGCGAGGACGACCAGGCCGACGCCGAGGAAGCTGGCGACCTCCCAGGTCACGGCCCTGCCTCCCGCAGCGCCACGGCCCCCTGCTCGGGGGTGACGACCCCCGGCAGGTCGAGCACCCGCGCCACCTCGGTGGCGAAGTACCAGCCGCCGGAGAGGACTTCCGCCATCGGCCCGTCGGCGATGACGACGCCGTCGCCGAGCAGGATCACGCGCTCGGCGAACTCGGAGGCGAACTCGACGTCGTGGGTGGCGACGACGACCGCCGCGCCCCGCGTTGCCAGGTCTTCGACCAGGCGGACGAGCTCGCCTTTGCGCACGTGGTCCATGCCGCGGGTCGGCTCGTCGAGGGCGACGAGGCCGGGCAGGTCCTTGCCTTCCATCCGCCCGGCCAGGGCGATCGCCAGGGCCAGTCGCTGCCGCTCGCCGCCGGAGAGGTCGCGAGGGTCGGCGTCCGTCGCGTGCTCCAGGCCGACGGTCCGCAGCGCCGCCAGACCCTCTTCGCCCGGTAGCTCGTCCGCTACGCGCTCGCGGACCAGGTAGTCGCTGGGGTTCTGGGTGAGCAAGGCGATGGAGTCGACCGAGAGCTTTCCCGCAACCGGCTCGTGCAGCCCGGCGGCAGTTCGCAGCAGCGTGCTCTTGCCGGCGCCGTTGCGGCCCATCAGGGCAACTCGTTCGCCTCGACGCACCGTCAGCTCCACGCCCTTCAGCACATCCCGCGGATCTTCACCGCGATCCAGCTCCACCCACAGGCCCTTCGCCTGAAGAACCGGGTCCTGGGGATGGGGGTCGCACTCCCTCCTACTCGATCGATTGGGAGGGTGTGCGACCCCCATCCCTCGCAGCGTTTGCCTCGCATCGCGGACGCCGATCGGGAGCGGATCGATTCCGGCCAGGGAGAAGAGGCGGGCAGCTGGAGTCTCCAGAGCAGGATCCGAGTCGCAAGCCCAGGCGAGGAACTCCGCGGGGGCGCCGTCGAAGGAAAGCCGTCCCGCTTCCATGGCGATGACTCGATCCGCCGCTGCGAGACAGCGCTCCAAACGATGTTCGGCGAGAAGCACCGCAACCCCCCACTCCTCGTTGAGGCGCCTCAAGAGCCAGATCAGCTCATCGCCGGCGACTGGATCGAGTTGGGACGTTGGCTCGTCGAGGAGGATCAGGCGGGGGCGGGTGACGAGAGCGGCGGCTAGGGCAACGCGTTGGAGCTCCCCTCCCGAGAGGGTGTCGACGGTGCGGTCGAGGAGGTGTGGGATCGCGAGGGCGAGGGCGACCTCCTCGACGGCGCGGGCGCGGTCTGCGGGGGCGTCGCCTCGCATCTCCAGCGGCAGCTCGATCTCGGCGGCGACGGTGGTCGAGACGACCTGGGTCTCGGGATCCTGGGCGAGGTAGCCGACGGCCGCGGCCAGCTCTCCGGGACCGGCGACGACCGCATCGAGGTCGGCGACGCTGACCTCGCCTTCGATCTCGCCGCCGTGGAAGTGCGGGACGAGGCCGCAGGCGGCCTTCAGCAGGGTCGACTTGCTCGAGGCCGAGCGGCCGGCGAGGAGGACGAACTCTCCGGGCGCCACCTCGAGCGAGACGTCTTCGAGCGCCGGTTGCGTCGATTGCGGGTAGGCGTAGCTCAAGCCGCGTACCGCCAGCGCCGGCGCCACCCCCCGCCTGATCGCCAGCTCAGACACGTGCCGCCTCCGGGTGTCGATTTGCTCTCGTTATACGAGAGGAAGGCGACACTCGACTTCGCCGTCGGAGTGGGGCAAGCCCGCTGAGGGCGACTAGGACGCTGAGGGCGAGGGTTGCGCCGCCGAGGCCGATCTCTACGGCGGGGTAGGTCTGGAAGTCGTCGGCGCCGAGGGCCTTGCCGGCGATCGCGGCGGCGAGGACGAGGGCGGCGACGGCGTAGAAGCGGCGGTCGTAGCGGGAGCGGGCACGGCGGTTGCGGGCAGGCGGGGCGTCGAGGCTGTAGCCGCGGAGCTCGAGGGTGGCGGCGACGTCGACGGCGCGGTCGAGGGAGCCGGCGAGGAGGCGCCGGGCCAGCGGGCCCCTGCCGACCGCCGCGGCGCCGGGGCCGCGGAGGCGGGCGGCGTCGCGGAGGCGGGCGGCGTCGGCGGCGGCGACCGGGACGAGGCGGGAGACCAGCGTCGCCGTCAGGGCCGAGCGGCCGGCCAGCGGCCGCAGCGCCCGCAGCACCCGGTCGGGGTCGACGCAGGCCGAGTAGACGGCGGCGGCGACGATCGCCACCGCGGCGCGGAGTCCGCCGGAGAGGCCGGCGACGATCGCCTCGAGGGTGACGTCGACGCGGCCGAACAGCGGCCAGTCCCCGAGCCGCGCCAGCACGGTCTCGCCGCGGTCGACGACGAGGGCGTTGACGACGACGATCAGCAGCGCCAGGGAGAAACCCATCTTCAGGGCGAGCCAGACGGAGCGGCGCGCCCCGCAGAGGAGGCCGGCCACGGTGGCGGCGATCCCGGCCGCGACCAGGACCAGCGGGTTCGAGTAGAGGAAGGCGACGGCGACGATCGCGCCGAGGTAGGCGACGGCGGCGCCCGGCGAGGCGAGCTGCAGGGGGCGCGGGCGCGGCTGGTAGGCGAAGTGGGATTTCATCGCGTCCGCAGCGGCAAAGTCGTCGTCTTCCCGTCCTCGATCGCCACCGCGTAATGGTCGCGCAGGTGCCCGGCGTCCAGAGCACCGGCGGCGGCCCGCACCGCCGCCGCCGTGCCGCCGGTGACGACCCAGACGGGTAGGCCGCCGTAGCGGCTGGTCGCGGCGACGAGACCCGCGTCCGGGCCAAGGCTTTCGGCCCGATTCCCCGCTTCGTCGAGCGCCGCGAGTTCGTACCCCCCTTCGCCGGGTTCGAAGTCCGCAAAGACGCCGCTTTCGGCCGGGCCCGCCTCGACGGTCCGGGCGGCGGGGTCCTCTCGCACCTGCTCCCAGGGGCCGACCAGGATCCGGATCGCCCTCTCGGGTTCGCCCGAGGCGACCTTCACGCCTTCGCGCTCGAGCGCTTCGCGCACTTCGCCGCAGGCCGCCCCCACGCCCTCGCACCGCACCGCCACCGGATACCGCTTCCCCTCGATCCCGTCGCTGAACGGAGCCGGCCAGGAGCCGACGACCGCCGGCACGTGGTTCGTCGCCGACCAGTTGCGGTAGTCCCACCAGATCCGCTCGCCGCCCTCGACCTCGGACTCGGCGGCGCCGACCGGGGACTCGACGCCGTCGACGTAGAAGAACCAGTCGTAGGGGTCGCCGTCGCGCTGCCCCTCCGCCACCCCGTCGATCGAGTGGACGTAGCCGCCGCCGTAGCGGGTGCCGATCTCGGCCTCGCCTTCCAGCACCCGCATCACCGTGTCGGATTCGTTCGCCCCGACCGCGCTGCTCAGGACCGGCACGGCGCCGTATTCGCGCGTCACCGTCAGCTGCACGTCGCCGACGCCGGCGCCGGGACCGAGGCCGCAGCCGGCGGTCGCGAGCGCCGCGCAGAGCAGCGCGCCCACGACCGCCGTGCCGCGGCGATGCCTCACTTAGGGCACTTGCCCCCGACGCAGACCGCCTCCCGGGCCGAGGGGATCTCCCCGGTCGCGCGGGCGATCAGCTTCGCCGGCCTGGACAGCGTCACCGTGGTGCGGCCGTCGGCGCCGGTCGGCTGCGCCGCCCCGGTCACCTTCGCCCCGGCCTGCGGGCTCTTGCGGCCCTTGCCGTCGTAGGCCCAGACGCGGACCGTGAAGGAGGCCCCCGTCTTGACCGTGTGCGGCGCGGTCAGCACCAGCTCGTCCGGATATTCGAAGTCCGGCGCTTCGGTCTTCGCCAGCGCCCACAGCACTTCGTCCCCGGCCTTGATCTTCGCCACCTCGCCGCCTACCTGCAGCGACTTGTGGTTGATCTTCAGGTACCAGGAGGAGCTCCCCCTGGCGACGCTCGACCCGATCCCGCAGAGCGCGAGGCCGAAGTCGAAGTGGTCGCTGATCGAGAGCGGCCGCAGGGCCGGGATCGTCCTCGCGCCGCTGGCGAGCAGGCCCATCGCCGTGTTGCCCTTCAGCTGCACGGCTTCGCCGCTGCCGCCGGTGCCCGGCCCGAAGCAGGTCGCCTTGGGGCTGGTCTTGACGGAGACGTTGGCGCTCGCGACCGTCTTTTCGGCCAGCACTTTGCCGCCGGCGCCGACCACGCGCAGATCGGCTCGCAGGCCCTTGGCCGCAGCTCCCGCGGCGAAGGCGAACGTCAGGGACAGAGCCAGCGCGCAGACGGCCGCCAGCCGGAACGGGGTGATTCTTGGCATTTACGCCACCCTTTCCTCGAGGGTTGATTTGGCTGGGCCGGGGACAGGTCTCCTGGCTTCCGGGATCAGGGAGGACGCGCCTTCCCGGGGACGAGGTGTCGCCCCCAGTGGCTGACGCGAAAGCGCCCGCGAACTCCTCCACCCGGTCACAGTGGCGGGACCACGCCGGACTTGCACCGGACTTCCCTTGACCACCGACCGATATGTACGCGGCGAGTCTACCGTCGCCGCGGGTTTTGGCGCCGGGGCTCCCGGCGCCGCTCTGACCGCGGCCGTCAGACCCGCGCCGGGAGCCTCTCCGCGTACATCCGCCAGAAGAAGACCCCCGCCCCGCCGGAGCCGGCGAGGACCGAGAGCGCGGGGACGATCAGTTCGACGGGACCGCTGAGGAGGGCGACGGTCAGTGTAAACACGGCCATCGTCGCCACCAGGACCAGGATTGCGAGCACCGTGACGAAGCCCTTCCGCACCCAGCCGAAGCTCCGGCGTTCCTCCTGCGCCATCCGCAGTTCCTCGCGCTGGTGCTCGAGCTCGATCTCCTCCGGCGTCCGCAGGTCCGAAGCGTTCGCCGGCAGATCCTCGAAGCTGCGACGAACTCTATTGTGCAAATTCCCCTGATCGTCCACCCGGGATGAAGGTAGTTCGCGGCCCGGAGTCTTGTCAAGGAATGGACCGGTTCCAGCCGTGGCGGATCTCAGACGGCCAGCAGCAGGTCGAGGGCCATCATCGCCGCCGTCCCGATCGCGATCCCCAGCGTCGGCCCCCGCCAGCGCCGCCGCTCCCCGTATGCCTGCGGCAGCAACTCGACCGCGATCAGGCTCAACATCGCCCCCGCCGCGAAGGCGAAGGAGAAGGGCAGCAGCGCGTTGACCTCCGCCACCGCGAGGTAGGCGATCACCGCCCCCACCGGCTGCGGGGCGCTGGTCCCCACCGCCGCCCAGAACTGCCGCGCCCGCCCGTAGCCGGTCGCCTCCATCGGGATCGCGACGCTGGTCCCCTCGGGGACGTTCTGGATCGCGATCGCGAGGATCACGAACAGCCCCAGGCCCGCCCGTTCGGAGGCGTACGCGGTGCCGACCGCGAGCCCCTCCGGCAGGCTGTGGACGAAGAGGACGGCGAAGACCAGCGCCGAGGTCCGCGCCCCCGGCCCGCTCCGCCCCATGAAGACGGACTCGTGGTCGAGCCGGCTGCGCGCCACCCCCAGCAACACGCCGCCCAGGGCCAGGCCGGCGACCAGGTCGAGGGCGGAGCCTTCTTCCGCGGCCGGGATCAGCAGCCCGGCGACCGAGGCCACCCCCATCACCCCGGCGGCCAGCCCGAGCAGGAACGGGGTCAGCGCCGCCGCGCGGGTGCCGAGGAACCAGACCGGGATCGCGCCGAGGCCGGTCGCCAGCGCGGTGCCGCAGGCGGCGAGGAAGAGGACGAGGAGGTCGGGCACCTCCCCTCACGCTATTCGTCGCCGAGGAGGCGAAGCCGGGCTTCGGGCCCTGGTCCCTCTTAGTGAGACTCGCGCCGGCGACGACCGAGCAAGCGGACGGCGCGGCCCGGGCGAGGGACCCGGAACATCGTCAGCTGACTGGAAAACGGCTCGGTCGCCGCCCGGCGCCGGTGCTCGCGGTCCGAGCGCTCGGTGGCGCCCAGCACGAGCAGGGCCTGGCCACTGTCCGCAACGGCCGAGCGAAGCAGGCGCTCGCGGCCGCCGGGACAGCGCCGGGTACCGTCGACGCAAACACAGCCGGAGTCCTCCAGCACCTGGGTGTGGTAGCTGATTTCCCCGCGGCTGAGTTGGGGGAGAGCGGCGACGATGTCTGTGATGCTGCGCGGTTGCTCCGCTCCCTGCAAAACCCTGAGGATGTCGCGCCGTGTGGGGTGGTTGAGGGCGTCCTGGAGCTGGGGCTCCAGCGTCGCCACCAGATCCGCGGCAAGGCGCCCGTCTTCGGCCAAGACCCCCGCGTCGCCCATCTCTCCTCCTCCGGTGGTTACCAGAAAAACATCACGATCACTAAGAGATCGTTGCGGAAGCCTAAAAGCGGGCCTCGCCTGTTACGAAGGCAAAATCCGGCAGTAATCGGGCGACGCGGGTTCGGCGGTTACTTAGCGCGGCAGAGGTACACCGCCTTGGTGTGGTGGTTTTCGTCCAGCCCGAGCGAAAGCTCGCCGTCCAGCTCGCCGTACAGGGCCACGCACTCGAGCCCGGCGCGGTCGATCGCCCCCCGCACCTGCGCCTCGCTGAAGTGGCGCTGGCGATGGACGTGGGCCTGCCCCGGCTGCCCGGGAACGTCGAAGCGCGCTTCGGCGAAGGTGCCGGGCCTGACTTCCTCCGGCGAGAGCTGCCCCTGCCAGACCAGGCGCTTGCCGCCTTCCTCGACGACGACTTCTTCGCTGAAGAAGGTCCGGTAGGTAACCAGCGTGTTGAGGTCGAAAAGGGCGATTCCGTCCGGGGCGAGGTTGCGGCCCATCCCCCGCAGCGTCGCCTCCAGTTCCTCGACCTCCAGCAGGTAGTTGAAGGGGTCGCTGACCGCCCAGATCAGGTCGAACTCGCCCAGCTCCGGCAGCTCCCGCATATCCGCCTCGACCAGCTCGGCCCGGTCGCCGGCCCGGGCCCGGGCCCGCTCGAGCATCTCCGTCGAGATGTCGCAGCCGGTCACCTCCCAGCCCGCCTCGAGCAGGCGGATGAAGCTGAGGCCGGTGCCGCAGGCGACGTCCAGCAGGCGCCTGCCGCCGATCCCGGCCTCTTCGGCCCGCGAAAGCAGCCTCCCCGTCCAGCGCTCGTACATGTAGCCGCGGTTGAACTCGTCGTAGACCGGCGCGTAGGCGTCGTAGGCCTGCTTCGCCGAATCCCCCGCTGCCCATTGGTCTTGCATCTCTCCTCCTCCTGATCCCATTCCCAAATCGCGGCCCCTCTCCGAGCGATCAACCCGTGGAAGAGGGGCCGCGTTCCATTTAGGCGCCCTTGCTCGTGCTGGCTTTGGGCAGCGCCATATCCGTTGCGTCGAACTTCATCCTGCTCACCCCCCTTCACAAGATCCGACGTTTATGAGCAGGATCGTCCATCGCTGACAAAATCGGTCACTAATCCGAAGTTCGAAGGACCACTTTGGGAGAAGAAAGAATTCTTGAGCCAAAAGAATTAGTCTTCGTCTCTGTACTCAGCGTCTATTGAGGGGGTTTTCGGGTGGCGCGGGTTGTTGGAGAGAAGGAACCGGCGGCGTTCGGGATCAGCGCTAAGACGGCCCGTGCCCTGGCCGACCCCTGGCGGTTCCGGATCCTGATCGAGGTGACGGTGCGTCCACTCAGCCCTTCCCGCTTCGTCGAGGAATTCGGCGGCGAGCTGACCCACATCGCCCGCTGCTTCCGGCAATTGGCCGAGTGGGGCTACCTCGAGGTGGCCGAAGAGCGGCCCGGCCGTCGTCGCGGGGCGGCGATCGAGCACGTCTACCGGGCGATCCGGCGGGCGCAGTTCGACTCCTACACCTGGGAAAGCGTCTCCCACTCCGACCGCGACAGCGTCACCCGCTCGATCCTCGACTCCTACCAGCAGCGCATCGGCGAAGCGCTGGAGTCGGGCACCTTCGACCAGGAGGTCGACCGCCACCTCTCCTGGGACATGGTCACCCTCGACCGACCGGCCTGGCGGGAGCTGGGCGATCGACTCGACCTCCTCCTCGAATCCCTCGCCCAGCATGAGCTCGACGCCGGCGAGCGGCTGGCGGCGAACGACGGCGAGCAGATTCCGACGACCGTCGGCCTGGCCGCCTTTCGCTCCCCGGGCAACCCGGCGCCGCGGGCGAACGGCAAGAGCCGGCCCGGGCCCGGCGCCCCCCAGCCGGGCACCCACTACGTCCTCGGGCCGAAGCTCGCCAAGGCCCTCTCCAACCGCTGGCGCTGCCGGATCCTGATGGAGGTGAGCATGCGCCCGCAGAGCCCCTCCCAGTTCGTCGAGGAGCACGGCGGCTCGATGACCCACGTCTCCCGCTGCTTCCGCGAGCTGGCGAAATGGGGGTACCTCGAGGTCCTCGAAGAGCGCAAAGGCGGCCGGCGCGGCGGCGGCGTCGAACGGATCTACAAGAGCACCCACCGCCCCTACTTCGACTCCCCCACCTGGAAAGGCCTCCCCCAGATCCTCCGCGAAGAGATCTCCCCCTGGTTCCTCAACACCTACTTCGACCGCGTCAGCGAGGCGATCGAGCAGGGCACCTTCGACGCCGACCTCGACCGCCACCTCTCCTGGAAGCCCGTGGTCATCGACCGCGAGGCCTGGACGAGCATCGCCGGGGACCTCGACGAGATCCTCTCCTGGCTGCCGGAGCTGGAGGCGCAGTCGCTGGAGCGCACCGAGGACGCCGGGGAGCTGATCCCGGCGACGGTGGGGATGGCTTCGTTCCGGTCGCCCCCTTCGAGGCGCGGCCGCTCAGACGTTTGACGACCCCCCGCGGCGACATCCGTCCAGCCGCCGGGTTCCGCCTCTAGGTTGCCGCCACTTCAACCGCCCCTGGCAATGGGGGCGAGTCGATCTATCAACGGATCTGAAAGGGGAGTTCGGATGAGCAGGGGACTGCGGCAGGTGCCGGTGCTGGTGGTCGCGGGCGTGGCGCTCGCGGCGGCGCTGGGCGGAACGGTCTACGCGGCCGGCAAGGTCAACGGGCGGACGATCAAGGTGAAGTCGCTGCCCGGGAACCGTCTCGCGCTCGGGTCGGTGCCGGGAAACCGGTTGAAGCCGGGGGCGATCAAGGGATCGGCGCTGGCGCCGGGGTCGATCACCGGGATCCAGATCGACGCCTCCACCCTCGGCCAGGTCCCCTCGGCGATCCACGCCGACGCGGCGGACTCGGCAGGCGACGCGGAGACGGCGCTGAACGCCGCCAACGCCGAGAACGCGCGCACCGTCAACGGCTACGAAGCCGGCTGCAGGAGCGGGACCCGCGGCTTCGCCGGCGCCTGCTGGCAGACGGCGGCGAGCGAGACCGCGCTGAACGCGCCGGCGGCGGCCGCGGCTTGCGCGACGCAGGGCGGCGAGCTGCCCGAGGCGCTGGCGCTGGCCGCCTTCTCCCAGCAGCCGGGGGTGACGCTGGCGGGGGATGAGTGGTCGAGCGACATCCCAGTGGTCTCTAGCCCTGATGTCTACGCGGTGGTGACCGTAGCGTCTGACGGCGAAGTCGCCTCTGCCATCTCCACCGCCACCAAGAAATTCCGCTGCGTGCTGCCGCTGGTCGGCTGATGCCCGGCCCTCTTCTATCCTCGGGCGGGCGATGTTCCCGCACCCCGGCAGCCGCACGTCGAAGCCCGCCCTGCTCTGCGCGGCACTCGCCCTGGCGCTGGCGCTGGCGCTCGTCGCCGAAGCGGCGGAGGGCTCGGAAACCGGCGCAGCCGGCCGCGTCCGCCGTTACTGGACGCCGCAGCGGATGCAGAGCGCCCGCCCGCTCGACCTCGTGGTCGGCGCCGACGGGCGGCCGCGGCTCGATCTCGGCCGCCCGGCGGCGCTCGCCGCCGCCAGCTTCCTCGACGCCCCGACCCCGACCGCGCCGCCCGCCTCGGCCAACGGCCGCCTCTTCGTCCGCATCGGCAAGGACCGCGGCTACTGCTCGGCGACGGCGATCGACAGCCCGACCCGGCAGCTCGTCCTGACCGCCGGCCACTGCGTCAACGCCGGCTCCAGCCACCACGGCAACCTCTGGTACCGCGACCTCCTCTTCGTCCCCGCCTACAGCGCCGGCAAGGCCCCATTCGGCGCCTTCCCGGCGCGGCGCAAGAAGATCTTCTCGCCGCCACAGTGGACCCACCGCGACAACCCCGACTTCGACCTCGGCGCCTTCCTCGCGGCCCCTGACAAGCGCGGCATCGACGTCGCCGACGCGGTCGGCGGCGGCGCCGCGATCGCCCTCGACCTCCCCCGCAACCAGCGCTACTCCTCCTTCGGCTATCCCGGCAACTTCAAGCGGATGCAGACCTGCACCGCCGGCTATGCGGGGGACGACGGGCTGACCAGGCCCCTCCCCGGCCCGCCGACCCTGGCGATCGGCTGCGGCTGGGCGCCCGGCGCCAGCGGCGGCGGCTGGCTGGTCGAAGACGGGCGCATCGCCGGGCTCAACTCCTATCTCAAGATCGGCGAACGCTCCCGCACCTACGGTCCCTACTTCACCCGGGAAACCGTCGGCAAGCTGGTCGAAGGGCTCTGAGGCCGTTCAGCCGGCCTCGGCCTCGAGCAGGCGGCGGTAGTAGCGGTAGTCGCGCCGCTCGGGGCGGAGGTTGCAGGCGAGCGCGAGGTGGTGACGGGCGCGCCGCTTCTGGCCGGTCTTGCTGAGGGCGCGGCCGAGGCAGAAGTGGGCGAAGTCGTTGACCGGGTGCGAGGCGACCACCGCCTCGAACTCGGCCGCGGCCGGGGCGAAGCGGCCGGAGCGGAAGTAGGCGCGGCCGAGGGCCTCGCGGACCGAGGTCTTCTCCGGGGCGCGGCGGGCGGCCTCGGCCAGCGGCGCGGTGGCGTGCTCGAAGTCGCCGTCCTCGAGCAGCTCGAGGCCGCGGCGGTAGAGCGTGTAGGTCGGCTCGGGGGTCGCCTCGCCGGGCATGGGGGAAAGTGTAGGAGGCCGGCAAAGCCGCAAAACGGGGGCCGCGATTGCATGAGCCTGCGATTCGTGCGTGCCAGCAGGGCAAAAAGGCGACCCTGCTACCGTAGGGAGACGGATTCGGCAGCTTTTTCCCGCGCCGGATCACTCCTTATGAGCACGATTACGACCGCGAAAAAATGGACCTGCGACCAGTGCGGGGTGACCGTCAGCCGCCTCGGCGGCGAGAAGGTCGAGCTGCCCGCCAGCTGGACGTCCTCGCAGGAGGGCACCTTCTGCCTGCTCTGCCGGCGTGAGCGCGCCGCCCAGGCCGCCCTCGACGCCGCGCCCAAGGACAGCGGCCTCGAAGACCGCGCCAAACTCCGCCGCGCCGCCCTGGTCGAGTTCGAGGTCCGCCGCCGCCCCGGCCACGGCAACGGCGAGATCGCCAAAGCCTGCCGCTCCTCCGTCGCCGCGGTGGTCGCCGCCCGCAAACGCCTGAAGATCCCGGCGCCGCAGTAGCGCAGCGGATCTTCGCCCCACCGGGGTGGGGCGAAAGCCGGCTGCGCCGCTAGACCCGCGTGCGCTCGGCCAGGTCGGCGAGCAGCGCGCCCATCCCGCCCTCGCCGTGGACGCGGCGCTGGCGCTCGGCGCCGTTGCCGTCGGCGAGGATACGGTCGATCTCCTCGAGGGCGTCCTCGCCACCGAGGTCCCTGGCGTAGGGGCGGGCCTCTTCGAGGGTGCCGCGGGCGACCTCGGGGGCCGGGGCGGCGGTGCCCTCGTCGATCATCAGGCGCGCCTCGAGGCCGTAGCGCTCGGCCTGGAAGTAGGACTCCTCGATCGCCTCGCGGGTGAGGCCGGGGGCGCCGGGGCGGTCGATCTCCTTCGCCGCCAGGGCCTGGATCAGGGCGGCGATCGCCGCGTTCGCCTGCGGCCGCGCCTGCACGTCCATCCCCCGCACCTCGACCGTGCCGAGCCTGGGGTGCGGGCGCACGTCCCACCAGATGTAGGTGTAGTCGGAGACGCCGGCGGCGGCGATCAGCTGGTCGGCGACGCGGAGGAAGTCGTCGTAGTCGCGGAAGGCGCGGGGCAGCTCGAAGCGCGGGTAGCTGCGGACGGCGGCGGCGCGGGCGCTGGCGAGGCCGGAGTCGGCGCCGTCGCGGAAGGGCGAGTTGGCGGTCAGCGCCGCCAGCAGCGGCAGGTGGTGGCGCATCGCGTTGGCAACGGCGACGGCGGTTTCGGGATCGGGGACGCCGACGTGGACGTGGAGCCCGCAGGGCGGCGTCGCCAGCAGGCTGGCGAGGTCCTTCTTCACCGACTCGTAGCGGGCTTTTTCGATCAGCGCCGGCTCGCCGCTCTCGCCCGGGTAGAGGCCGGAGCCCATCAATCGGGCGCCGGCGGCGACGGCGGCCCGGCGCACCTCGCCCAGCTCCTTCGCGGCCTGGCCGGCGTCGAGGCAGACTCCCGTCTTCAGCTCGATCTGGGTGGCGAAGATCTCGGTCGAGACCGCCTTGCGGTGACCCGCCTCGATCCGTTCCAGCACCTGCTCGCCCCCGGCCACCAGCCCGCACCCCTCGTCGACCAGCAGCAGCTCCTCCTCGACCCCGATCGTCAGCGGCGTCGAGGAGCCGAACTCGTGCTCGCGGCGGCCGGCTTCGCCCTCGGTTTTGGATGAAGTTCCCATAGTGCCCCGGTGAGGGCGAGCTACCCACGGGAGAAGCTTCTTTAACCCCCGCCTATCCTGGCTCGGATGCCCATTCGAAGGCGCTTCGACGTGCTCCGGGAACCGGCCTACCGGCGGCTCTTCCTCGGCCGCACCGCCTCGCTTGTCGGCGACGGGATGGCCCCGATCGCGATCTCCTTCGCCATCCTCGGCCTGACCGGCTCGGCGACCGACCTCGGCCTCGTCCTCACCGCCCACGCCGCCGTCATGATCGCTCTCCTCCTCGTCGGCGGCGTCGTCGGCGACCGGGTCTCGCCGCGGCTGGCGATGCTCGGCGCCGACCTGACGCGGGCGATCTCGACCGCGCTGCTGGCGGCGCTGCTGCTTACCGGCGCCGCCGAGATCTGGCAGCTGGCGCTGCTCTACGCGATCGACGGCGCCGCCACCGCCTTCTTCAACCCGGCCTCCACCGCGATCGTCCCCCAGGTGGTCCCCGGCCCCCGGCTGCAGGAGGCGAACGCGCTGCTGAACATCTCCCGCCACGGCGGCAAGGTGGCGGGGCCGGCGCTGGCCGGCCTGCTGCTGGCGCTGGGCTCGCCGGGCACCGCGCTCGCCGTCGACGCCGCCACCTTCGCCCTCAGCGCCGCCTGCCTGCTCGGCGTGCGAGCGCCGAGGCTGCCGCAGACCGGCAGGGAGCCGGCATTCTTCTCCGAGCTGCGGCACGGCTGGCGCGAGTTCTCCAGCCGCAGGTGGATGGTCGCGATAGTCCTCTCGGCGGCGGTCAGCAACGGGATCTTCTTCCCGGTCTTCCAGGTGCTCGGGCCGGTGGTCTCCAGCGAATCGCTAGACGGCTCCAGCTCCTGGGCGCTGATCATGGCGCTCTTCGGCGCCGGCGGGCTGCTTGGCGCGGTCGCCGCCCTCTCGCTGCGGCCGCGCCGGCCGCTGCTGGTCGGCGAGGGCCTGATCTGCCTGATCGCGATCCCGGCGCTGCTGCTGGCGATCCCGGCCTCGACCGCGGCGATCGCCATCGGAGCCCTCGTCTCCGCCACCACCGTCGGCTTCGGCGAGGTCCTCTACGACACGGTGGTGGCACAGCACGTCCCCCCGGAGTCGCTCTCGCGGGTGATCGCCTACGACTGGTTCGGAGCCCTCGCCCTGGAGCCCGTCGGCCTGGCGCTGGTCGGCCCGCTGGCGGCGGGGCTCGGGACCTCGACCACGCTCTACCTCGGCGCCGCGGCGATCACCGTCTGCCAGGCCTGCGTCCTCCTCGTCCCCAGCCTCCGCCGCCTCGAAGCGCGTCCCGAAGCGACCGGCCCGCTGCCGCCGCTGCGGCCGGTCGAGGCCGGCGACTGACCCGCCGCCGGGGCCCGGTTTCGGCCAGCGATTAGGGCGCCGAATACCAGCGCAAGAAAACGCGTCAGCATATCAGTCGTTTCTTGACATAGACATTGCCGTTCCCTAGTTTTCGGGAGAGGCCCGAGGGGACGGCGAAAGGTCATATCGAGAAGACGCGGGGAGAAAAAAGGCAATAGGACGACCCTTCTTCAGGTTGGCCCCTGCCTGCCGCAGCGCTCCCCGCGCTCCTATTCATCTGACCCCGCTCTGCCCATCAGTAAGGGGCTATCGACAACCCGTCACAGATAGAAAAACACCAGTCATGAGCAATCGGAGAGAAAAGATGAAATATGTGAAGTACCTATCGATATTGACGGCATCCCTTGCCGTTCTATTCCTACCTATCGGTTTCGGCGCAGCCTCGTATCTGTTTTCCGGCTCTGTCGGCCAACCCGGCCTTACCCTCGCTCTCGCCGCCGTCGCGATCGCGCTGACGATCGCCTTCCAGACGCTCGTCGCGTCCACCATCGCGACCCCCAGAAGCCGCCGCCTACTGCGGCAACTCCACGTCGTCGGCGCCGATGACGACGCCACCGACAACTCCGACCGCAGAGGTATCCCCACGCGTAGCTGCCAAGAAAAACTTCGCCTTGCCTGAAGGCAACGCGTAGAGCCTCCTCCACGGTTCGTCGTGACTAGCCCGCGCTAGTCGTTCGCGCCTTGGTCTGAGCGGCCTCTCCGTGTCGCCTGCGACGGCAGGTCGAAAGACGGTGCACACCTTGCACCGCCCCCAGGAGAGGCTCGATGCCCGACCAACTACCCGAAGAGAACAAACCCGCCCCCGCGCTCTCCCGCAACTTCGCGGGACAGCCCGTCGACGACACCGATCCCGCCGCGGACGAGACGCCGCAGCGACGCGAGCCCTCGCCGCGGAGGGTCCTCGAAGAAGAAAGCGCCGCGCGCGAGGCGATGAGGCTGACCATCAGCCGCAAGCAGGCGCAGCTGCGAGTCGAGAACGAGCGGGCCCGCAAATTGGGGGCCGAAGCGGACCGGATGGAACTGGAAGCCGCATCCGTGCGCGCCCGGGTGCGGGCGGCGAACGCCGAAGCCGAGAAGCAGGAGGCGGAGAGCTCGGTTGCGAGCGCGAAGGCTCGGACCGCGGGCGCCGAAGCCCTCAAGAGCGAGCACGAGGCCGAGATCCCGGCGGCCCAGGTCCGCGACCTCGACGCCGGCGCGAAGAAGAAACGGCAGGAGGCCGGCTTCGTGGCCGCGCAGGCCCAGAAAGCGAAGCATGCCGCCGACCACGAGCCCGCCCACCAGCGGCAGGCGCTGTTCGCGGGATGGACCAGGATCGGCCTCACCATCTTCCTCACCCTGGTCTCGACGAGCCTGCTGATCGTCGGCTACCTGATCGACCCGGTGGCCTACGTTCCAGCGCTTGCAGCCGGGGTCGGTCTCTACCCCTTCAAGCCGGGGGAGTTCGTCTTCTCCCGCCCGTCCAAGACGGAGGAAGGCGACGATGCGGGCGGAGGCGCGAAGAGCTAGAGCGTGGGCGGGACCGCTTCGGCGGCGTTGAGCTCTGGACCCCGAAGGGCGGCGGCGCGGGATCGAGCAGGCCCATGGCCGGCCAGCCTAACCTCCGCTGCCATGGCCTATCGCCGCATCCTCGCCCAGCCCAACGTCCTCGCCCTCTGCGTCGCCTCGGTGCTGGCGCGGCTCCCGGTCGGGATGGGGTCGGTGGCGCTGGTGATCTTCCTCCACGACCGCACCGGCTCCTTCGGCGTCGCCGGCCTCGCCGCCGGCGCCTTCACGATCGGCCTCGGCGCCACCTCGCCGCTGCTCGGGCGGCTGGTCGACCGGCGCGGGCCGCGGCCGGTGATCGTCCCCGCCGCCCTGGTCACGGCGCTCGCCCTCGTCCTCCTCGTCGTCCTCGCCGAAGCCGGCGCCGGGACCGCCGCGCTGGTCGCCGTCTCCGGCCTCGCCGGGGGCTCGACGCCGCCGATCGGCGGCCTCCTGCGCCGGCTCTGGCCGCGGCTGGTCGGCGAGGGCGACATCGTCGGCGGCTACGTGATCGACTCGCTGCTGATCGAGATCTTCTTCGTCGCCGGCCCGCTGCTGACCGGCGTGATGGCCGCCGTCGCCGGCTCCGCCTCCCCCCTCTTCGCCGCCGCCGGCCTCGGCTTCCTCGGCGCCGTCTGGTTCGCCGCCGTCCCCGCCGTCGGCGCGGTCGAGCGCTCCCCGGCCGAGCACCGCACCCGCGCCGGCGCCCTCGCCTCGCCGGCGATCCGCCTCCTCGTCTTCACCGGGGTACCGATCGGAATCAGCTTCGGCGTCTTCGACGTCATCTATCCCGCCTTCGGCTCCGACCACGGCAACTCCGCCCTCGGCGGCCCCTTCATCGCCGCCACCGCGATCGGCTCCGCGGTCGGCGCGCTCGTCTACGGCTCCCAGGCCCACCGCTTCCGCACCCCCGCCCAGGGCTCGATCGCGCTGGCGATCTACCAGCCGCTCGCCTGCCTCCCCCTCCTCCTCGCCGACTCCAGCCTGGCGATGCTCCTGCTCGCCCCGATCGCCGGCAGCTACATCGCCCCCGCCACCAACCTCCGCAACCAGATCGCCCAGGCGGCGATGCCGCCCGGCACCGGTACCGAAGCCTTCACCTGGCTGGCCCTATCGCTGACCGTCGGCGCCAGCGCTGGCGCCGCCCTGGCCGGACCTCTGGTCCAGCGCAGCGGCTGGCACGCCGGCGCGCTCCTCGCCGCCGCCCTGCCGGCGCTCTGGCTGCCGCTGATCCTGCTCCGCCGCGAGCTGCTGCACCGGGCGGCCCGGCCGGACCTCGCCGGCGGCGGGCCGCGGACTAGGGGAACTCGCCGTGGGTAAGGATGCGCAGGTCGTCGCGGAAACGCTCTTTCAGCGCCTGCTGGAATTCCTGCGCCCGTTCGACGTCGCGGATGTCCACCAGGACGCGGCCGTGGCGGTCGCCCAGCTGGTCGACCTCGCGCTCTCCCAGCAGCTTCTCCGTCGCCGCCAGAGTCTCCTCGACCCCTGCCACCCGCTGGCTCACCACCCGCGGGGGGGTTCCCGGGGCCACGCCCCAGAAATGCCCTGCGTCGCGGAAGCTCCTCGGGCTGGCCGGGTCCTTCAGCCAGGCGACGAACGCCGGGTGCCCGACGATCCGTTTGATCTCCATCTCGAAGACACGGTCGGTTTTCTCCCGCGCCTCGGAACCCTCCGAGCTCGCGGTCGAGGCCTCGGCCAGGCCCTTCGGGGTGAGCCGGTAGGTGCGGGGGCGCACCCGCTCCAGCAGGCCGGAGCCGACGATCCCCTGGTTGCCTTTGCCGCGGCTGTCCAGCTCGCGGTGGATGCGGTTCGAATCGGGGTACTCCCGCTCGTAGCCCCTCAACCCCCAGGAGGTACGGTCGCTCATCCAGGCGGCAACCAGCAGTTCCTCGGAGGAGAACGTCTTACGCAGGTCCCCGTCGCTGCAGGCGAGTGCGGCGCGGAGGAGCTGCTGGCGGAGGTCGGTCTTTTTCGCGGCCATCACGGAAGCTCGCCCCCGGCGATGACGTAGTCCTGCAGCTCGCTCCACATCTGCTGGACGGTGTGGACCTGATGGCGGTCGAGGGCGAGTTTGTGCTCTGCCCAGTAGCCCTGGCGCTCGTCGTCGCCCTTGCGGGTGAACTCGTCCTGCATCAGGACCTGGGTGACCATGTCCATCACTTTCTGGACGTGGAAGTGGCGCCACAGGGTGGAGTCTTCGGCGCGCTGGCGGAAGGCGAAGGAAGCCTCGGCGCTCTGCAGGTTCAGCCACCAGACGCTGTGCTCGAAGTCGCTCACCTCCTGCCAGAGGGAAGGCTGGTCAGGGTCGCCTTCGCGGACCGCGTCGGTGGCCGGGTCGAGATCGCGGCCGGTCAGCAGCAGGCGCGGGAAGCCGCTTCCCCGCTCCGGCTCCTCCTCGCCGCGGACGACCTGGACCTCGACCGGAATGCGGGCCCAGACGCCGCCCGCGGCCGGGTCGCCCGCCCCCGCCGTGACAAGCGTCGAGCCGAGCCGGTTGCCGACCACCCAACCGCTGGGACGGATGCGGACGATCATCTGGTCTTCCGCGTCGTGGCTCCAGTCCAGGTAGACGTCGGTCGCCCGTTCTCCCTGGTCGTTGGTCACCTCGGCGACGATCTGTTGCCGCTTGCCCAGGGGAAGGTCGATTCCGCGCGGAGTAAGGAGGACGTGGTCGACCGTCCACACCTCGACCGGCACGCGCGGAGATTCCACTTCCCCGCCGGAGGCAGAGGCCCAGACCTCGGTCCGGCCCGCCGACTTCGGCGCCAGCAGCCCCGAGCCGTCGATCGCCGCCACCGCCGGCTCTGCAACGTGCCATTCGAGCTGGCAGCCCGGGACGGTGCGGCCGGCCGGGTCCTTGACGGTGGCCGCCAGGATCCGCTTCAGGTGGAGGTTCACCCCCAGCGCTACCCGCAGGGCCGGGTCCGGGACGGTCAGCTCGATGCTGTCGGCTTCGCTACCGTAGTCGGGCGGAGGCGGCGGCGGTTCGCCGTCTTCCCCTCCTCCCCCTTTGCCGGTCGGCGTCTCGCCGGCGCCGTCTTCGATCAGGAACCGGTTCTTGAACTCGTTCAGCTTGCGGTTCTCCTCGTAGACCTCGTCGAGCGACTGTTCGTCGAGGTCCTCGCGCCGGCGCTGGTTGATCTCGCGGGCCAGCTCCTTGATCTTCTCGCTGGCGAAGCGGTCGACGGCCTCCACCAGCGGGCCGTCCTTCGGCCGGCGCCGGCCGTGGTCGACGTACCCGGGCTCCAGCGCCGGCAGCTCGATCGTGCCGTAGATGAAGTGGGCCCCGGGCGTGTTCGGGGCCAGGTCGGAGATCCGTTTCGAGCCGACCATCTGGTGGGTGGTGCGATAGGTCATCTTCCAGCGGGGGCGCAGGTTCTTGTACGCGTAGTACATGTGCTCGCTGGAGGTGAAGAGGAGCAGGCGGCCCTTCGGGCGGGCGCCGTTCTCGGTGGTGGAGACGACCTGCCCGTCGGTCAGCGGCAGCTCCTCGGGAATCGGGTGGACGAACGGGCCCTCCAGCTCCGGATACGGCGGGATCTCCGGAAGCCGGAGCGGCTTGCCGTCCTCCAGCGCCGCGCCGTTGTGCATCGCGTAGATCCGGACCTGCTGGAGCGCCAGCGTCGACTGGTCGTGGCGCACGGTCCTGCGGATCAGCTCCTCGGCGTCGATCTGGCCGTTGTAGAACTCCAGCGGCTCGGTGCCCTCGACGAGGGTGAAGGCATTGCGCCTCAGGATCGCCTCGAGCGCCTCGGGTGGAAGGTCCTGCGGGTCGAGGCCGTAGGGCTCCAGCGCCCGCTGCAGCTCCACCTCCACCACGGCGATCGGCACCTCGCGGCCGGAGGCCGCGTCGGGAACGAAACCGGGCGTGCCGCGCTCGACCGTCCCCTCTCTGCCCTCGAACCCCTTCGAGTTGCGCTTCCCGTCGCGGACGCCAACGATCCGTGCGGGCCCCTTGAACAGCCGGTACATGTAGGCCTTGCCGCCGTTGCCCTGGGTCTGCTCCTCGTTGCCCGCGCTGGAGCGCGAGGAGGCGTCGGGGTCCTGCCAGGTGCTCCAGGCGGTGACGTCCTCGACCGTAGCGCCGCCGACGTCGAGCAGCCCGATCCGGGCCGGCCCGGCGGGGTTGGCGTCGTTGAGAAGAAGCACCGCGCAACGGTCCTCCTCGGCGACCGCGGCACGGTCGGCTTGGTAGGCCCGGCGCACGTTCTTCAGCCACTCGGCGAGACCCTCGTCGTGGCTGGAGATCCAGCGGGTGACGGCGATGAGGGTGCCCTGCTCGTGGAAGCGGATCGTCTCGTCGCGCTCGATCACCTGGACCCACCCCCGCTGTTCGAGCGGCCGCGGACGCGGCGCCGGGTGGCGGGCGCCGTCGGGACCGGCAGGTTCCACTCCGCCAGCCCGTAGATCCCCCGGCTCGGCCGCACGATCAGGGGGTCGCGCGAGAGGTGGGCGATGACGTTGGCCGCTTTGCCCTGGCCGGGGACCCGGACCCCGCGGGCGTGCAGACGGTCCATCAGTTCCGAGATGTGCAGCGGCCGGCCGGCCTCCTTGAGCTCCTTGACCACCTCGCGGACGACCGGGTGCGTGGGGGCGGCGGGGGTCTCGGCGCCGGCGTCCGCGTCGCGACCTCCTCCCCTGCGCACGCGCAGCAGCTGCCGGATCAGATCGGCTTCGCTCTTCGCTTCCTCCATCTCCCGCACCTTCGTCGCGATCTGTTCCTCCAGCGCGGACACCCGCGCCAGGGAGGCGTCCAGCGCCGCCTGGAGATCCCTTTTGTTGAGCGGCCCCCGTCCATCTTCCATAACTAGGAATCTAGCATAGCTAGAACACGTTGTTACAGATTTTGTAGCGAGGCTATGGAAGGGGGCTCCATTCCCTGCCGAAGACGGGGGCGACCAGGAGCCGACCCCCGGTTGGAAGGCACCGGCGCCGGGCGAGCCTGCAGCCCGGGCGACCGCTACCCCTACCGACCCCGGTCACCCTGTCTTACGAGCCCCTCGAGGAACCCCTGCCCGAAGTCTGCTGCTGAAAGGAACCCTGAACCTGGAGTACCGCTACGGGGATTCGAACCCCGGTTTCCGGACTGAGAATCCGGCGTCCTAGTCCCCTAGACGATAGCGGCGAGGATGCGCGCATTTTAGCGAGCCGCCGGGCGGGGGCGCGAGACGTCGGTCACATGGAAGCCGCGGGGGGCGGCGGGGGGCGGGCGGCGCACAACCGGTAAATTGCCTCCTCCGCGCGGCTGTGGCGGAACTGGTAGACGCGCACGGTTCAGGTCCGTGTGGGCGAGAGCCCGTGGAGGTTCGACTCCTCTCAGCCGCATCGCAACTTCGACGGCCCGGTCCCTTCGTCGGGAAGGAGGGGGCGGTGGCCGATCGAGCCGCCCCTCGCACTGCCGTCTCTACGCCGCCTTGCGGATGCGCAGCATCGATACGGCAGCTCCGGTAGCCGTTGCCTTCATGCTCTTCCACCTCCTCCGGTTGGGGGACAAGATGGACTGAAGATATTTGATTAATACGAATTCTTCAATTTAAGATATGGCATGTTTACCCTTACCGTCCCCTCGCCTCCCGGGCTAGGTTCGAGGTGCCTCAGGGGCCCATGGCCAAGAAGGGCCGCTGAGGCTTTTTGACAGGGAAAGTCGAGAGCGCCGAAATGCCCTGGGTTGGCATCCGGCGTCAGGAAGAGAGAGCAAACATGGCACGACGCCACGAAGCGATCGTCGGCGACGAGAAATCGCCCGGGGAAGTCCTCAGGCACCCGTTGCGGGTGCGGATCCTCGCCGCCTGCACGGAGCGGGAGACGACGATCAGGGAATTCGCCGAACGGGCGAAGGTGCGGGAGTCCAAGGCGGCCTACCACTTCCGCATCCTCCTGCGAGAGGGGTACGTCAAGGTCGTCCGCAAGGAGCCGGTGCGGGGCTTCCGCCGACATGTCTACGCAGCGACCCGGCTGGGCCTGATCAGCGACCGGGAATTCGCGGAGCTCGCGGCCGAAGAGCAGCGCCGGGTCAGCTCGGCGGTGATCAAGACCTTCCACGGGCGTTGCCTGGTGGCGTTGCAGGCCGACACCTTCGACTCCCGCGGCGACAGCCACTTCACCTGGGCCCCGAGGGTCTTCGACGAGCAGGGATGGAAGGACCAGATGGAGGACCTGCTGAAAAGCTACGAGCGATCGGACCAGATCGAGGCTGAATCGAAAGCACGGCTGCGGAGGAGCCGCGAGGAGGGCATCCCTACAACCATCGCCCTGGCCGGCTTCGAGAGCCCGGCGGAGGAGGCCCCGAATTCGGAGCCGCCGCCAGGCGACCGCTAGGCAGGCTGGACCGTCGGCTCGGTCCGCGACGCCCGGGCCGCGTTGCCGACGATCTCCTCGACGAAGGTCGGGTGGAGCGCCCGGGGCAGGTCGTGGCCCATGCCGTCGATCATCTTCAGGCGGGCGCCGGGGATCGCCCTGGCGGTGGCCCGCCCGCCGGAGGGGTTGACGAGGAGGTCGTTCTTGCCGTGGATGACGGCGGCGGGCAGCTCGAGCCTGCGGAGGTCGGCGGTGCGGTCGCCGGAGGCGGTGATCGCGTGGAGCTGGCGGGCGATCCCGGCCTCGCTGTGGCCGCGGTCGAAGGAGAGGGCGGCGATCTCGCGGATCCGCTCCTCTTCGAAGGGATAGCCGGGAGAGCCGATCAGCTTGAAGGTCTTGACGACGCGCTCGATCGCCGCCTCGCGCTCGCGCGGCGGGTTGCCGAGCAGGAGGCCGAAGGTTTTGTAGCTGGGGTGGCCGACGCGGCGGCTGCCGGTGGTCGACATGATCGAGACGATCGAGCGGACCCGCGCGGGGTCCTCGATCGCGGCGGTCTGGACGATCATCCCGCCCATCGAGGCGCCGACCAGGTGGGCGGACCCGATTCCGAGATGGTCCATCAGGCCGAAGGTGTCGGCCGCCATGTCGCGCAGCAGGTAGGGAGCGGTGCCCCTGCGGCCGACGAGCATGTCGAGGGTGCCGGGCGTGCCGGCGGAGCGGAGCTTGGTCGAGCGGCCGATGTCGCGGTTGTCGAAGCGGACGACGCGGAAGCCGCGCTCGGCGAGCAACCCGCAGAGCTCCTCGCTCCAGGCGATCATCTGGGTCGCCAGCCCCATCACCAGCAGCAGCGGCTCACCGTCCGGGTCGCCGATCTCCTGGTAACAGAGCTCGATCCCGTCGTTGACGGGGGCGAACGATTCCTCGCCGAAGTGATGCATTTGTGGAGCGTACCCGTCCTGGCTGCCCAGCCAAACCGGCGGCGTTCGTCCTTTGACCCCCTATAGGCGAACAAAGGACGAACGCCGCGATAGAAAGGGCGGGTGCGGACCGCGATCGTCTCCGACCTCCACCTCGGCGTCGCCTCCAACGAGGACGTGCTGCGCGACCCGGCCGTGCGGCGGATCCTGCTCGGGGAGATCGCCGGGGCCGACCGCGTCGTCCTCCTCGGCGACGTCGTCGAGCTGCGGAACCTGCCGGTCGGGCCCTCGCTCGCGCGCGCCCGGCCTTTCTTCGAGGAGCTGGGGGAGGCGCTGGGCGAGGTCGAGGTGGCGCTCGTCCCCGGCAACCACGACCACCGCCTCGCCGAGCCGCTGCTCGACGACCTCTCGATCGCCGGCGGCCCGGAGCTCGGACTCGAGCACCACCACGCTCCCTCCCTCGGGCCGGCGGCGCTGATCGACGAGTGGCTGGGACCGGCCCGGCTGAAGATCGCCTACCCCGGCCTCTGGCTGCGCGACGACGTCTACGCGACCCACGGCCACTACATGGACGTCCACCTCTCCCTGCCCCGCGCCGAGTGCGTCGCGGCGGCGCTGATGGTCCGCCTCTCGCGCCCGCTGCCGCCCCGGACGACCCCCGCCGACTACGAACGCGTGCTGCGCCCCTTATATGGACTGGCCTACGGCCTCGCCCAGGTTCTGCCGGTCAAGCGCCGCCGCAACGGTCCCTTCGAGCGCGCCTGGGAGGTGCTGGCCGGGGAAGAGCGGGAGCGGACGCTCGGCGCCCGCGCCGCGCGCGCCGGCTTCCCGCTGGCGATCCGCGGCCTCAACGGCCTCCTCCGGGCCGGCTTCGAGCCCGACGTGACGACGCCGGCGATCTTCCGCAGCGGCGTCGAAGCGGCGGCCGAGATGGCGGCGCGCCTCGGCCTCGACGGCGTCCACGTGATCACCGGCCACACCCACCGCGGCGGCCCGCTCCCCGACGAACCCGAATGGCTCCTCCCCGGCGGCGGCCGCCTCCACAACACCGGCAGCTGGGTCTTCGCCTCCGCCTTCCACCAGCCCGGAACGCCCCCCAACTCCTACTGGCCCGGCACCGTCACCTGGCTCGAGGACGACGATCCCCCACGCCGCATCCAGCTCCTCCACAGCTATTCCCACAAGGAGATGAGCGACCTGATCGAAGAGAACGGTCAAAGGGCCGGCCGGGGGTGACTCGCCGGGCCCTCCCCGCTGTTGCCCGCCGAGTCACCCCCGGCCGGCCCTCCTAGCCAAGCCACTCCGCGATCGTCGCGCCGATCTCCGCCCCCGCGTCCTCCTGCAGGAAGTGGGAGGCGTTCTCGACCGGCCGCGGCGGCGGCAGGTTGAGCTCGGAGGAGACGCGCTCGCCGACCGCGAAGGGCAGGACGGGGTCGGAGTCGGCCCAGAGGACGAGCGCCGGGCGGTCGTCCCCGCGCAGCGCGTCGGCGACCCGTTTGCCCTCGACGGCGCCGGGCATCTCGGGCGTGGTCGGGAGGATCAGCGGGAAGGCGCGGACGCCGGCCTTGGAAGCCGGTTCGGGATAGGGAGCTTCGTAGGCGGCGATCACCGCCTCGCCCGGGTCCGTCTTGCAGCCCCCCTTGACGAGGAAGCCGACCGGCACGTCCTCGGTGTCGCGGACGAAATCGCGGAAGGCGAGCCAGGCGTCGCTCATCCTCTGGTGGCCGGTGAAGGGCCCGGTCTCCATGATCACCAGCCGGCTGATCCGGTCGGGATGCTCGACCGCGAGCCGCAGCCCGATCGGCCCGCCCCAGTCGTGGACGACCGCGGTCGCATTCCGCAGGTCGAGTTCCTCCAGCAGCGCCGCGATCAGCTCGACGTGGCGGTCGTAGGTGTACCAGCCGACGTCGGTGGGCTTGTCGGAGCGGCCGAAGCCGGCGTAGTCGGGGGCGATGCAGCGGTAGCCGGCGTCGCGCACCGGCGGGATCACCTTGCGCCAGAGGAACGACCAGGTCGGCTCGCCGTGGAAGAAGACGACCGGCTCCCCCTCCCCCTCGTCGAGGTGCGCCAGCCGCAGCCCGTCGACCTCGCGGTAGCGGGACTCGAACGGGTAGTCGGGGAGGCCTTCCAGCTGTTCGTCCGGAGTCCGGACCACGTCGTCTCTCATGCGAAGACCCTAATCCACATCAGGATTCCAGACTTTCTTGGTCAACTTTGTGCTAGGGTGCCGCACCGGCAATTGAAGATTAAGTTAGTCAACTTAGAAAGGAACAGAATGCGGTCTCTCTCCCTCGCCCTGCTCGCCCTGCTCGCGGCAGCCTTTGCCGGAGGCTGTGGCAGCGGCGACAGCGCCACCGGCGGCAAGCTCGACGTCGTCGGCTACTCCACCCCGGAAGCCGTCTACACCGAAGCGCTCGAGCCCGCCTTCGAAGAAAGCTCGAAAGGCTCCGGCGTCAGCTTCAGCAACTCCTTCGGGGCCTCCGGCGATCAAAGCCGTGCCGTCGCCGCGGGGCAACCCGCATCGGTGGTCCACTTCTCCCAGGCCGGCGACATGGAACGGCTGGTCGAAGAAGGCGAAATCGTCGCCAAGGGCTGGGACGAGAACAAGTACGAGGGCATCGCCCAGGACTCGGTCGTCGTCATGGTCGTCCGCAAGGGCAACCCCGAGGGCCTGAAGTCCCTGGATGACCTGCAGAGCAAGGACGTCGACGTCATCACCCCCAACCCGTTCAGCTCGGGCTCGGCCCGCTGGAACATCATGGCCGTCTACGGCAACGCGATCGAGGCCGGAGCGTCGCCGCAGGAAGCACTCGCCCAGGTCAAGACGGTGCTCGAAAAGACCGTCGCCCAGCCGGGCAGCGGACGCGACGCCCTCGCGGCCTTCACTCAGGGTCAGGGAGACGTCCTCCTCGGCTACGAGAACGAGGCGATCAAGGCCGAAGAGGAGGGTGAAGACGTCGAATACATCGTGCCCCCCTCGACTATCCAGATCGAAACTCCGGTCGCCGTCACCAAGGACGCTCCGGAGCCCGCGGCCGAAGCCTTCCTCAACTTCATCTGGTCCGATGAAGGGCAGGAAATCTGGGCCGAAAACGGCTACCGCCCAGTCAACCCGAAGCTCCTCGACGAGAAGCGGTTCCCGACCCCCGAAGACCTGTTCCAGATCGCCGACTTCGGCGGCTGGGGCAAAGTCAACGACGAGTTCTTCGATGACGAAAGCGGCTCGGTCGCCGAAATCGAGAAGGAACTCGGAGTCTCGACCAGCGGCTGATGGAGGCGCAGCCGGCAAACCTCCCCGCTCCCACCGCCTCCCGGGCAAGCCTGCGCCTGCCCGGGATCGGCACCGGCGTCGGCAACGGCATGGTGGTGCTCTACCTGAGCATCGTCGTGCTGCTGCCGCTGGCCGCCGTCGGCAGCGAAGCCTTCTCCCTCGGCCTCGGCCACTTCTGGGAACAGGTCACCTCGCCGCTGGCGGTGAAGAGCCTGAAGCTGACCGTCGTCTGCTCGCTGGTCGTCGTCGTCCTCAACGGGATCTTCGGCACGATTCTCGCCTGGCTCCTGGTCCGCGACGAGTTCCCCGGCAAGAGCATTGTCAACGCCGTAATCGACCTGCCATTCGCGCTGCCGACGATCGTCGCCAGCCTGGTGCTGCTGACGCTCTACGGCTCCGACAGCCCCCTGGGGATCGATATCGCTTCGACCCGGGCCGCGGTGGTCGTGGCGCTGATGTTCGTCACCCTGCCCTTCGTCGTCCGTGCCGTGCAGCCGCTGCTGCTGGAGATGGATCGCGAGATGGAGGCCGCGGCAGCCTCGCTGGGGGCCGGCAACTTCACGATCTTCCGCCGCATCATCTTCCCGAACCTGCTCCCCGGGCTCGGTGCCGGGGTGGCCCTGGCCTTCGCCCGCGCCCTCGGCGAGTTCGGCTCGGTCCTGCTCTTCGCGGGGGGCCTGCCGGACACGACGGTCACGTCGGTCTTCATCCGCAACCAGGTCGAGTCGAACAACCTGGTCGGAGCCTCCGCCGTCTCGATGGTCCTGCTCCTCGCCTCGCTGCTGCTGCTCGGCTGCGTTTCGCTGATCCAGCGCTGGAGCGCGCGCCATGTCTAGTCGCTGGGGCCTGCGGTTTCTCGGACTCGGCTATCTGACCCTGCTGCTTCTGATCCCGCTGGCGATGATCTTCTACAAGACCTTCGAAGACGGGATCGGCCCGCCGCTCGACGCGGTCACCTCGCCCGACGGCCTGCACGCGCTGAAGCTGAGTCTGCTGATGGTCGCGATCTCCGTGCCCCTGAACACGATCTTCGGGGTCGGCTGTGCGCTGCTCCTGGTCCGCCACAAGACGAAGCTGAACCCGGGGATCGACGCGGTCATCAACCTCCCTTTCGCTGTCTCGCCGGTCGTCATCGGCCTCTCGCTCTACCTCCTCTATGGAGTCGGTGGCTGGTTCTCCTTCATCGGCGAAGAAGGCTTGAAGATCGTCTTCGCGGTGCCGGGGATGGTGCTCGCAAGCATCTTCGTCTCGCTGCCCTTCGTGGTACGCGAGACGGTGCCGGTGCTGCAGGAGATCGGGACCGACCAGGAGCGGGCCGCCTCGACGCTCGGCGCCAACGGCTGGCAGACCTTCTGGAAGATCACCCTGCCGTCGATCCGCTGGGGCGTCGCCTACGGGATCGTCCTCACCACCGCCCGGGTGCTCGGCGAGTTCGGCGCGGTGACGATCGTCTCCGGATCGATCAGCGGCCAGACCCAGACGCTGCCCCTGTTCGTCGAGAAGCAGTACGCCAACTTCAACTCAACCGGCGCCTACGGCGCCTCCCTGGTGCTGGCGCTCCTGGCGCTGATCACCTTGTTCGCGATGAACCTGCTGAAACGGAAGGAGGACGCCTGATGGGAATCTCAGTCGAGGGAGCAAACAAGCGCTTCGGTGGCTTTCAGGCGCTTGACGACGTATCGATCGAGGTCCCGGACGGGTCGCTGACCGCCTTGCTCGGGCCCAGCGGCTCCGGCAAGTCCACCCTGCTGCGGGCGATCGCCGGGCTCGAGGACCTGGATTCTGGCCTGGTGACGATCAACGGCGAGAACGCGACGGGCAAGCCGGCGCAGAAGCGCGGCGTTGGCTTCGTCTTCCAGCACTACGCCGCCTTCAAGCACATGACCGTGTACGACAACGTCGCCTTCGGGCTGAAGATCCGCAGGTGGGAGAGGGAGAAGATCTCCCAGCGCGTCCACGAGCTGCTCGACCTGGTCCAGCTCCCCGGCCTCGCCGACCGCTACCCCTCCCAGCTCTCCGGCGGGCAGCGGCAGCGGATGGCGCTGGCGCGGGCGCTCGCGGTGGAGCCGCAGGTGCTGCTGCTCGACGAGCCCTTCGGGGCGCTCGACGCCAAGGTCCGCAAGGACCTGCGGACCTGGCTGCGCAACCTCCACGAGGAGATGCACGTGACGACGATCTTCGTCACCCACGACCAGGAGGAGGCGATGGACGTCGCCGGCCAGCTGGTGGTGATGAACGAGGGGCGGGTGGAGCAGTCCGGCAGCGCCGACGACCTCTACGAGCACCCGGCCAACGAGTTCGTGATGAGCTTCGTCGGCGAGGTCAACCGGCTCGGCGACCACTTCGTGCGCCCGCACGACATGGAAGTCGTCCTCGACCGCGACGAGCGCAGCCAGGAGGGCCTGGTCCAGCGGATCGTCACCCTCGGCTTCGAGGTCCGGGTCGAGCTCGTCCTCTCCGACGGGACCGAGGTCTGGGCGCAGCTGACCCGGGCCGAACTCCAGCGCCTGGAGCTGCGCGAGAGCCAGATCGCCTACCTGCGTCCGGTCCAGGCCAAGAGCTTCAACGGTTCGTCGCCGTCCCTCCCCGACGGGGCCTCGACTCCCCTCGGGTCCCGGGACGGCGGCGACGCAGGCCTCCCTGCAGCCGTCTGAAGAGGCGACGGGGCGGGGCGTCTTCTTGCCGGGTGACGCCCCGCCCCGACTCGCCGCCTCTCGGCTGGGACCGGGCAGAACCGGACCACCCAGGCGGGTGCGGTTGAGCTTTGGCCTCATATAGCGCCGCAAAGCTCAACCACACCCGGGCGCCGGGATCACGGAAGCGATACGGATCTGCCAGGCTTTCGCGCATGAGCGCGCCGGAGCCGCAGGGGGAGCCGATCACCCAGGAGGGCCTGGAGGAGCTGAAAGCGGAGCTGGCCGAGCTGGAAGGCCCGGCCCGCAAAGCGATGGCGGCGCGGATCAAGGTCGCCCGCGAGGAGGGCGACCTCAAGGAGAACGCCGAGTATCACGTCGCCAAAGAGGACCAGGCGCACATGGAGACCAGGATCAAGCGGCTGCAGGAACGGCTGCGGAACGCGGTCGTGGTCGAGGTCTCCGCGCTCGACAGCGACTTCTTCTCCTTCGGCCGCACCGCCGAGGTGCTCGACGAGTCCAAGGGCGAGAGCGTCGAGTGGACGCTGGTCGGCTCGACCGAGGCGAACCTGGCCGAAGGGCGACTCTCGGCCGAGTCGCCGATCGGCCGCGCCCTGATGGACGCCAAGGTCGGCTCCACCGTCGTGGTCGAGACGCCGAAGGGCGACCGCTCCTTCAAGGTCGTCAGGCTGGTCTCCTGACGCCGGATGCTGAGGCTCCGCTCCTCCGTCCCCGACCACCAGGCCGATGACTTCGGAGCGTTGCTGCGCGACCTCGAAGGGGTGCGCCGGGTTGTGCGACAGGCCGAGACCGAGGCCCCCGGCGGCTCCTTCGTCTTCGTCGCCGACGTCGAGCCCGCCGTCGCCGACCGCCTGATCGAGGCGATCGCCGAGCTCGGGCTCGAAGGCGACGACTACGTCCTCAGCAAGATCGAGGTGGTCGCCCCGCAGCACCGCCACCGCCACGGCGAAGACGGGATCGAAGGCTTCGCCTGGGTCGAGGTGATGGGACAGGCGCGGGCGAACTCGCGGCCCCTGGCCCGCTACCTGGCGCTGATCAACGTCTCCGCCGTGATCGCCGCCCTCGGCGTCATCACCTCGAGCTCGATCCTGATCGTCGGCGCGATGGCGGTCAGCCCCGACCTGCTGCCGATCTGCGCCACCGCCGTCGGCATCGTCGGGGGGCGCTACGGCCTCGCCCAGCGGGCTTTCACCACCCTCGTCCTCGGCCTCGGCCTGGTGGTCGTCACGGCGATGGTCCTCAGCGCCCTCCTGAAATGGACCGGGTTCCTCCCCGACCACTTCGCGGTCGAGCAGAGCAGCCTCTCCACCCTCGCCAAAACCGACTACTCGACCGTGCTGATCGCGCTGGCGGCAGGGGTCGCGGCGATGCTCTCCTTCGAGACCCGGGCCAGCGCCGCCGTCGGCGTCGCGATCTCGGTGACGACGATCCCCGCCTCGGCCTACCTCGGCGTCGCCCTCGGCGGCGGCGGCATCGAGCACGCGCTCGGCGCCGCCGTGGTCCTGGCGATCAACGTCTCGCTGCTGATCGTCTCCGCCAGCCTCACGCTGGCGGTGCAGCGATGGCTTCCGAATCGCTCCGGGGCTCCGATTTAGGCGACTCCGCCAGCGGTTGCGACCATGGCGCCGGCGCCGGGCGCCATTCGTCGTAGACGACTTCGGTGTCCGAGAAGCGGTCTTCCCAGGCCCGCCGGCGCTCGCCGAAGACGACGCCGAGGAAGCCGATCCCGAAGCTGAGGACGGAGAGGCCGAGGCCGAGGAGGCGCCGGAAGCTGCGCCGCGGCGTCAGGCGCTCCTCCGCGAGGCGGACACCGAGGAAACGCATCCCCGGCGTCTGCCCGGCCAGGGACCAGAAGCCGAGCAGGTAGATCGCGCCGAAGGAGAGCCAGGCGGTCGAGCCGATCGCGATCGCGAGCCCGCTCCCGCCTTCGCCGTTGCCGCCGAAGACGTTGGCGACCAGGGTGACGAGGGCGACGAACGCGGTGAAGGCGAGGTTGACGAAGACGCCGTCGACGATCATCGCCAGACCGCGGCTGACGAACCCGGCGCGGTCGCTCGGCAGGACCCGGGGCCGGCGAAAGAAGATGCGACGCAGGAGGCGCTCGAAGCGAGCGTCGAGGCGGCGGGCGAGGTTCCCGATCGTCCGCCCGATGTCCTCCACCAGGCCCATCCCCTGGGCGCCGATCGCCGCCCGCACCTCGGGCGCCTCGGCGATCCGCTCGACCAGCTGCTGCGCCTGGTCTGAGGCCAGCAGCCGCCGCCAGACCTCGTCGACGAGCTCGGAGTCCATCGCTTCCAGCAGCGCCTTCTTCACGGCCTCGCTCTCCAGCGCCCCCTCGACCGCCTCCTGGACCACCGGGCCTTCGAGCACCCGCGCCATCGCCCGCTCGACCGCCTGGCTCTCGACCGCGGCGACGATCGCCTCCTCGGCGGCGGCTTCGACGGCGCGGTCGATCCCGGTCGCTCTGGTTACGGTGCGAGCGCCTCGCACTCCGACGCCGAGGAGGCGCGCCGGAATCGGAGACCTACCGTTCGGGGACGCTCCGTTCTCCATCTGCCGACCCTAACCGCTCGAGCAGGCGATCCAAAAGCTCTGCTTGGGCGGGGAGGATCTTCTCCCGCGCCGTCTCGAGGTCGAACCACTCGGCCTTGTCGACCTCGGGGAACTCCTGCTCGCCGCCGCTGCGGGGCGGCCATTCCATGCTGAAGGTGTTGCTGTCGAGCTCCGCCGGGTCGAACTCGGCCTCCGCCGCCCAGGCCTCGACCACTTTTCCGGCCCGCTGCTTGATCGACCCCAGCTCGACCAGCTGGCCGGGATCGAGCGCCGGCGCCCGGCCCAGCTCCTCTTCGAGCTCGCGGATCGCGCAGGCGCGCGCCTCCTCCTCGTGTTCGATCTGCCCCTTCGGGATCGTCCAGGCGCCGCGGTCTTTGCGCTTCCAGAACGGGCCGCCGGGATGGACGAGGAGGAACTCGACCCCGGCTTCGCCGCCGCGGCGGAAGAGGAGGATCCCGGCGCTGTGCTTGCTCGCCATCGACCCGAGTCATACCCGACTCGGGTCGATGGAAGCGTTTTATCCGCCCAGCCTGAAGGCAACCAGTTTCGGGGTCTGCCCTTCGGCGGCCGGCAGGCCAGCGCCGGCGAGCAGCATGTCGCCGGTGACCGTCACGCCGGCGTTGGTCCCCGACGGCAGGGCCGCCTGCCACAGTTCGCCGCCTTTGGCGGAGTCGAGGGCGTGGATGACGCCGTCGGCCGTGGTCGCGAAGACGACGTCGTTGGAGACGACCAGCGAGCCGTATGCCGGCTGCGACATTTCGGTCGTCCAGAGGACCTTGCCGGTGGCGATGTCGAGCGCCGCCACTTCGCCGGTCGCGGTGCTTTCTTCGGTCGTTTCTTCGCCGTTGACCAGGGTCAGCGAGTGGTTGACGATGGGCACGTAGATTCGTTTGGCGTCGGCCGCCGCCAGGGCGACGACGCCGCCGATCGCACCCGGGAAGACTTCGCCCGGCTTGATCTTGTCGTATTCGCCCTTCATCGCGTACATGGGGTCGTTGTCGTGGCCGTTGTGCTTGCCGACGCTGGTCCGCCAGACCGGCTTCCCCGTCTTGACGTCGACGGCGACCACGAAGCCGGACTTGCCGGAGCCGATCGCCACTTCCCTGCCGCCCAGCTTGGTGATGATCGGCGAGTTCTGGAAGTCCCAGTCGTAGATGTTGTGCGGGGTCTCCTGGTAGTACCAGATGAGCTTGCCCGTCTTCGGATCCAGTTTCACCATCGAGTCCGCGTAGAGGTTCGGGCCCGGCCGGCTCGAGCCGAAGGGTTCGCCCTTGGCGCCGGGCAGCGGCGCCGGGTTGCCGGTGCCGGCGTAGACGAAGCCTTTGCCGTCGAAGGAGGGCGGGTACCAGAGGCCGCCGCCGGAATTCACCTTCGGCTTGCCCCAGAGGCTTTTCGGGACCGTGTCCCAGTGCCACAGTTTCTTCCCGGTCTTGCCGTCCATCGCCCAGAGCGTCCCGACCGCCCCCGCTTCGTATTCGGCCGCCGGCGTCTCCGGCACCGTCGAGACGTAGACCCGGCCGTCGTTGACGCCCGGGGCCATGTCGATCGCCCCTTCGAGGTCGACCTGCCAGGCGGTCTTGCCGGTTTCCTGGTCGAGGGCGAACGCTTCCGAGGAGGTCGCCCCGTAGACGAATCCGTCGGCGACCGCGAGGCCGTTGGGCCCGTGGCTCGGCGATTCCCACTTCTTCGTCCAGAGGACTTCGCCGCTTTCGAGGTCGATCGCCTGGACGTTGGATTCGAGGTCCTGCGAGTAGATCACCCCGTTGGCGATCACCGGCGTCGAGGCGTAGCTGCCGTAGACGCCGACGCCCTTGACCGGGAGCGACCAGGCTTCTTCCAGTTCGGAGACGTTGCCGCTGTCGATCTTGCTCGCTGCCGCCCGGTGGCTGGCGGCGTCGATGTTCGGAAGCGCTTCGCCGCTGAAGTTGGCGTCTCCCGAGGAGGACGAGGACGACGAGGAGCCGCACCCCGCCAGCAGCACTCCCACCGCGACAACCGCCGCGAGCAGCGGCAACCTCCAGAACCTAGACGGCATCGACATCCCACTTCCTCCCTAATCGAGTAATAAGGACTTGTCTTCTATCGTTTCAGAAATTCCCGCAAAGTGGACACCGAGTTCACTCAGCAGCGGTTGCAGGACGCGGTTGGCGAGCAGGCCGAGGCTGCCGAGGTTGGCGAAGCCCGGTCCCTGCCGCAGGCCGCCGAGGCCGGGGATGTGGAGGCGCGGCCGCACGCCTTCCAGTTCCAGGCCGCGGCCGATCGGGACCTCCGTCTTCGGCGGGCTGTCCCAGAGCGGCCCGCACTGTTCTTCGACCTCGTCGCGGACGGCGTCGGGGAAGAGCCCGCGCAGCTGCCTCAGCAGGTCGAAGCCGGTGCAGTTGACGACGTAGTCGTAGCGCTGGGACCGCTCCCCTTCCGAGGGGCTGTCGAATTCGAGCAGCGCCGCCTCGCCGTCCGCGGCGAGGGAGACGTGCATCGCCCGCCCGCAGACGAACGAGAGGTGGTCGTCGTCGGCGATCCGCTCCAGGACGCTGGCGTCGAAGACGCCGCGGTCGCAATGCTTGACGAAGTCCCGCCGCGTCTCGACGTCGAGGTGTTCCCAGTCGACGTTGTCGGGGTCGGCAAAGACGCGGTTCTCGAGGAAGCTCTCGCCGCGGCTCAACGGCAGGGTCGGCGTGTAGACCGTCAGCCGCGCCTGCGGCCGCAGCGCGCGCAGGAAGACGAGGGCGCTGAGGGCGCTCTCGCCGCCGCCGATGATCGCGATCTCCACCGGCTCGCCCTCGGGCACCCGGGCGAGTTCCTCGCGCCGGCTGTCGCAGTGGAAGACGCGGGACTCGACCTCGGGATCGTGCGGGAAGTGGCGGTGCACGCCGGGGCCGGTGAGGACGAGGACGCGGCCCCGGTGGCTCTCGGGGTCCTCCGCCCGACCGCGCTCGGCGACCTCGGCCTGCCAGCTCTCGTGCCCTTCGGCGAGCGCGACCTCGGTCACCCGGCCGTCGTAGATGGAGACCCCCTCCGTCGCCCGTTCCAGCACCCATCCCAGGTACCGGCCGTAGTCGCGGTGCATCACCGAGGGCGAGCCCGAGTTGACCCAGGTCGCGTATTCGTGCCGTTCCATCGCGAAGCGCTGCCAGGTGAACGGCAGCAGGGCGGCGTCGATCTCGTCGCCCACCTGGCCGAACTGACGGCTGCTCTGGTATGGGAAGCCGACGTCCTTGACCGGCGGGATCGCCAGCGGCTCCTCGCCCGAGGTCATCCCGTTGCGCCCGAGCCAGGAGGCGGCGGGCTCGGTTTTCTCGATCACGGTCATCGAGATCTCGCCCAGGCCGAGCGTGTTGATCGTGTGCACCTTGGCGGCCAGCGCGGCGGCCTTGGCGCCGGCGCCGACGACGAGGATGTCGCTCTCGCTCATGCCCGCTCCCTCAGACCGGCGCCAGCGGCCGCGGCCCGGCCGGTTCGCTTTCCCTCGGTTCGGCGATCACCAGCCCCTTTTGGTCGGGGGCGAAGGAGATCGCGCTTTTGCGGGCCCGCTCGGCGCCGCTCTCGACGGCGCGCAGCTCGATCGTCTCCGAGACGATCCGCAGCACCCGCTTCATCTCCATTTCCGCGTAGCTGGCGGCGAGGCAGCGGCGGACGCCGCCGCCGAAGGGGATCCAGGTGTAGGTGCCGGGCTGCTTGCCGACGAAGCGCTCGGGCAGGAAGCGATGGGCTTCGGGGTAGTGGCGCTCGTCGCGGTGGATCAGGTGGATGCACGGGGCCACCGTCGTCCCCGCCGGCAGCTCGTGGCCGCCGAGCCGCATCGGCTCCAGCAGGTTGCGGACGACGACCGGGACCGGCGGCCGCAGCCGCAGCGTCTCCTTCACCACCGCGTCGAGGTAGGAGCCGTCGCCGGCGAGGACGTCCTCGCGCAAGCGCTCGACTTTGTCGGGATGGCGCAGCAGCCGCTCGAAGGTCCAGGCCAGCGTGCTCGAGGTCGGCCCGTCGGAGAGCAGCGTCACCAGTTCGTCGCGCAGGTCCCGATCGGAGAGCGGCGAGCCGTCCTCGTACTGGGCGCGGACCAGCATCGAGACGACGCCCAACGAGCCGCCGTCGGGGTCGGCCTTGCGCCGCCGCACCTCGGCCATCACCGCCTCCTCGACCGCGCCCATCGACTCGCGGTAACCGCGACTGCGCACCACCCAACCGGGGCCGAGGAAGGCGAGCATCGCCAGGTTGCGCGGTTCGTTCATCCAGGTGGTGAGGCCGCGCAGGCGCTCGCGCAGCGGCTGCAGGCGCGGCGACTTCGAGTCGGGGCCGAAGACCGCGCGCATCACCACGTCGAGGGTGATGTCCTGCATCCGCGGCCAGAGCGCGAACGGCTCCCCCACCGGCCAGCGCTCGATCTCCTCGCGCGCCACCGTCGCCATCATCTCGGAGTCGGCCTGGACCGCCTGGCCGTGGAAGGACGGCAGCATCAGCTTGCGGCGGGTCATGTGCTCGGGTTCTTCCAGCAGCATCACCGAGCGCGGGCCGAGCAGCGGCCCCAGCAGCGGGTTGGCGACGTCGACCCCGACGGCACGACCGGCGGTGAAGACCTTTTTCACGTCGTCGGGGTCGGCGAGGATCACCCAGTCGCCGTAGTGGCGGATCCGCAGCGTGAAGGTGTCGCCGTAGCGGCGGTGGCAGCGCTCCAGCCACGGCAGCGGCCGCTGGGTCCAGCCGACGGCCTGCAGGGAGCGGGGCAGGCGCGGCCCGGGCGGCAGCGCGCTCACGCGGCATCCCTCCCGTTCTGCGCCGCCAGCTCGTCCATCAGCTCGTCCTCGAGCCTGCAGGTGGTGCCGATCAGCAGCTCGAAGAGATCGGAGGAAAACTCGGGCGGCAGGTCGTTTTCTGCGCCGCGGGCGAGGTAGCGCTCACGGACCAGCTTCACCCGGTCGGGCTGCATCATCGGGATCTCGTGCTCGCTCTTGTAAACGGCGACTTCGCGGCAGATCTGCAGGCGCTCGCCGAAGAGCCTGGCGATCGCGTCGTCGATCTCGTCAAGGCGGCGGCGGAAGGGCTCGAGGCCGTTGTCGGCGCTCATCGTCACTCCCCTCCCAAGAGGCCGGTGGCGAAGGCGTGGCTGCAGGCGGCGAGCTCGTCGAGGGCGTAGCCGCCCTCCTGGATCACGCAGACCGGCAGGCCCGAGCGCGCCAGCAGGCGGCCGACCTCGGTGAAGATCTCCGGCCGGAAGCTCCAGCCGCCGTGGGGATCGCCGGCGACGGTGTCGTAGCCGAGCGAGACGACGAGGGCGCGGGCGATCTCCGAGAGCTCGTGGATCGAGTGCGCCACCTCTTCCAGGTAGACGTCTTCGTCGGGGCTCTCGGCGAAGGCGACCGCGCGTTCGCCGGCTATGCGCGGCAGCGGCGTACCGGGCGGCAGGTTGGTCACCGGCGCCGCGTGCAGCGAGTGCAGGGCGGCGATCGAGCCCATCCGCTCGACCAGGGCCGAGGTCCCGTTCGGGTAGTGGAGGTCGAGGTCGACGATCCCGACCGGCTTGACGCCGCCGTCGGAGAGCCTGCGCACGGCGGCGGCGGCGTTGTTGAGGTAGCAGTAGCCGGCGTGGAAGGCGGGGCCGGCGTGGTGGCCGGGCGGTCGGCAGACCGCGTAGGTGAAGCGCGCCCCTTCGAGCACCCGCTCGGCGGCGGTGATCGAGGTGCGGATCCCCTCGCGGGCGGCGGCGACCAGCGCCTTGTTGACCGGGATGTCGGGGTCGAGCCCGGGCGGGGCGAAGTCCGGCATCACCACCGGCTCCTCGGAGGAGAGCTCGGCCAGCGCCCGCAGGTACTCGGCCTCGTGCAGCGCCTCCAGGGTCCTCTGCACCTCCTCGTCAGCGGCGTCGGCCTCGACCGGGCGGACGCCGGAGTGGCGGACGAGGCCGGCGCGCAGCTCGACCAGGCGCAGGTTCGAGTCCTGGCCTTCGATCAGCCGTTCCCCTTCCCGCACCCAGAAGGCGGCGTCGCCGCTGCCCTGGCGCTGCTCGACCATCAACAGCTCAGACATGACCTATCGCGCCTCCGCCTCATGCGAGCAGCCTCCGCATCCGCGGCCCGAGGTGCTCGAACCCGTTGCGCTCGTAGAAGGACTCGGTCGAGGCGATCGCCGCGAAGGTCTCGCGCGGGAGGCCGACCTCGAGCCGGCTGACCCCGCGCGCTCGCGCCTGGGACGCGACCGCCTCGACCAGTTCCGCCCCGACTCCGCGACTGCGCCAGGCCTCGTCGACCCAGAGGTCCTGGATCGTCGCGTAGACGCCGGGAACGTGTATCGCCCGCTGCCAGCTGGCGCTGAGGAAGCCGACGACGCTGCCGTTGGCCTCCGCGATCAGCACCGAGCCGCCCGCCGGTTCCTCCAGCAGGGCGCGGACCTCAGCTTCGAGCTCATGCTGCTCGGGGCGGCGGCCGCCGAGCTCGTCGAGGAGGCTGCCGACCGCGGCCGCAGCCCCCTCGACGTCTCCGGCATCGGCCTCCCGAACCGTCAGCTCGCCGGCGGCAGCCTCGGTCACGCCGCCTCCGCCTGGCGGGCGACCGGCTCCAGCTCGACGCTCCAGGCCTCGCCCTGGACGTCGTTCCCGGTGACGGTGCGGGCGATCGCCGCCATCGGCGCCCGCGCCTTGAGCAGGATCTCGTCGAACTCCTCCTCCGGATCGGACTGCATGACGATCGCGCCGCCGGCGCCGATCGTCGTCCGCCCCGGCCGCATCACGATCGTGCGGATGACGATGTTGAGGTCGGTGGTGCCGTCGGCGCCGAAGTAGCCGATCGAGCCCGAGTAGACGCCGCGCGCCTCCTCCTCGAGGGTGTCGATGATCTCCATCGTCCGCTCCTTCGGAGCGCCGGTCATCGAGCCGCCGGGGAAGGTGGCGCGAACGCAGTCGACGGCGCTGCGGCCGTCCTCGAGCCGGCCGACGATCGTCGAGACCATCTGGTGCACGGTTGCGTAGGGCTCGACCACCATCAGGTCGGGCACGGCGACGCTGTCGACGTCGCAGACGACGCCGAGGTCGTTGCGAAGCAGGTCGACGATCATCAGGTGCTCGGCGTAGGTCTTCTCGTCCCCTTCCAGCTCCTCCCGGCGCGCCGCGTCCTCGGCCGGATCCTCGACCCGGGAGATCGTCCCCTTGATCGGGCGCGCCATCACCTGGCGCTCGCGGTCGACCGAGATGAAGCGCTCGGGCGAGGAGCTGACGACCGCGTGCTCGCCGAGGCGCAGGAAGGCGGCGAACGGCGAGGGGTTGCTGCGGCGCAGCTGCCGGTAGAGGTCGAAGGGCTCGGGGCTGGCGGCGGTCGAGAACTGGTCGGTGAGGCAGACCTCGTAGGACTCGCCGGCAAGCAGTTCGGCCTGCGACTTGGCGATGTCGGCCAGGTAGCGCTCGCGGCCGCGGCCGGACTGGAAGGCGACGTGGCCGCCCGGCTCGCTCGGCGGCGCCAGCGGCCGCTCCGCCGGCGGCTCGGCGATCGCCTCCGCGATCAGCTCCGCCGCGGAGTCGAGCCAGCGCTCGGCCTCGGGGTCCTCGCCGCGGCAGAGGGCGAAGACGTAGGTCCTGTCCTTGGTGTGGTCGACGGCGACGACGCGGTTGGCCAGCATCAGCGCCGCGTCGGGCAGGTCGGAGCTGTGGACGTTGGGCGAGCCGCAGTCGGCCTTCAGCTCGTAGCCGACGTAGCCGACGTAGCCGCCGACGAGGCCGCGGTCGACGCCCTCGGGCGGGTCGACCGCGATCCGGTCCAGCTCCCGCTGCAGGTAGTCGAAGATCGACTTGCGCTCGACGGTCTCGACGCCGTTGCGGTCGACGGAGACCTCACCGGCGTCGACGTCGTAGGTGACGAAGCAGCGCTCGGCGCCGGCGGTCGTCCCCATGTAGGAGCACTGGGCGAGCCAGGTCGGGGCGTCGGCGCTGTCGAGCCAGAAGGAGGGGTCGTGCTCGGCGAAGAGCCGTTCGTAGACGTGCTCGGTCGGCGCCTGGCCCTCCAGCGTCCGCATCCGCAGCTCCAGCTCGCCCCCGGCGTCGTCCTTCTCGACCAGCCGCGGCGCCGGCTTGCCCGCCTGCGGCGCGATCGTCGCCCGCCCCGCCGGCCTCTCCCCCGGCCGCTTGTAGCTCGCCGCCAGCTCGAAGAAGTTCTGGGCGATCTTCAGCCCGTACTCGGTCGAGATCGACTCCGGGTGGAACTGGACGCCCCAGATCGGCCGCTTCGTGTGCTCGACCCCCATCACGACGCCGTCGTCGGACCAGGCGACGATGCTGCCTTCCGGGCCGGGCGGCGTGGTGATCGCCAGCGAGTGGTAGCGGACCACCGAGAAGCCCTGCGGCACGTCCTTGAACAGGCCCTTGCCTTCGTGCATGACCCGGCTGAGGCGGCCGTGCATCGCCATCGGCGCCCGGTTGACCGTGCCCTCGAGCAGGTTGCCGATCCCCTGATGGCCGAGGCAGATCCCGAAGACCGGGACTTCGCTCTTGCGGAGGATGTCGCTGCAGACGCCGAAGTCGTGCCAGCGCGAGGGGTGGCCGGGGCCGGGCGAGAGCACGATCGCGTCGAAGTCCATCCTTGTCAGCACCCGCCAGGAGACGGCGTCGTTGTTGACCACCATCGGCTCCTCGCCCGAGGCCGCGGCCAGCAGGTGGAAGACGTTGTAGGTGTAGGAATCGTGGTTGTCGACCAAAAGCGTCTTCACGTCAGGCTCCCTCTAGTCCCAGGCCCCGCAGGCCCTGCTCGAGCACCGGCTGCACGACCGCCTCGACCTCCGGTGCCCGCTCGTCTTCTCGGTACCAGCGCGCGAAGTGGGAGAGGTACTTGGAGAGCGGGGCGACGTCGAACTCCTCGACGGCGCTGCGCAGGTGCACCCGGTAGTGCTCGGACTGGACCACGGCGAAGCGGTAGTCCGGGTCCTGCGCCGGACTCTCGCCCTCGATCTCGGCGGATGCGTGGTGGGCCTGCGCGCGCGCCAGGTCCCAGCCGAGGCTCCCTTTTCCCTCGACCAGGAGCTTCTCCTTGCCGAACCTGACCTGCTTGGTCGTCGGCTGCAGGAGGAAGTAGCCGAGCGCGACCTGGGCGGGGACCGACTCGGGGTGCGGGTGGCGCCCCATCTCCTCGGCGAGCTCGGGGTCCTGCTTCAGCTCGTCCTCGAGCCACTCGACCAGCTCGTCGATCAGCAGCGCCCCTTTCTTCGAGGAGCTGATCGATTCGTTCTCCCGCGCCACCATCCCGTGGAAGATGTCGTAGGTCGGCGGCCCTCCCCCGCGGGCGGAGCCGTTGCCGTTGCCGTTCTGCAGCCCCATCTCGTCGATCAGCTTGCGGCGGCAGGTGACGTGGGCGACCCACTCGTTGCCGCAGACCTGCATCGAGATCACGTCGTCGAGCTCGTCGGCGGCCGCCCAGTAGGCGAGCGCCCGCATGTGCTGGGTGGGCAGGCCGTCCGAGCGCACCAGCGGCATCTCTTCCAGCTCCTCGCGTTCGGTCTCGTACATGACCATGTCGTCGCCCCAGCGTTTGGTCAGGGTGCCGGCGGCGAGGCCCTGGTTCATGTACTCGGCGACCTCGGGGAGGAAGTCGGACTCGAAGATCACCTTGTCGAAGGTGATGCCGAGCCGGGCCAGGGTCTTGCGCTGGCCGGAGATCACCCAGGAGCGCGTCTTCGACCACAGTTCCAGCGCCTTCTGGTCGCCGTCGAGGACCCGCATCATCATCTCGTCGGCCTTGTCGTTGTACTGGGTCGACTCGCGGGCGACCGAGTCCTCGGCGCCGTCGTCGCCGCCGCCGCCGTTGCGGCTGGCGGTGACGTAGTCGGCGTAGCAGAAGCCGACGAAGTGGTCCGACTTCTCGTCGGCGTCGGGACCGGAGTCCTCGCCGGCCCGGGTGGCGACGCCGGCCATCGCCTCGCCCATGCTGCGGCCGACGTCGCAGATCAGGCTGCGGTTCTCGACCCGGGCCCCCGCCTGCTTCAGCGCCCCGGCGATCGCGGCGCCGACGGCGAGGTTGCGGAGGTGGCCGATGTGCAGCGCCTTGGTCGTGTTGGCGCCCCAGAAGTAGACGGCGTAGCGGTTCTCGGCGGCCATGTCGGCGAGGTCGGCCTCGCCCTGCGCGCCGGAGCGGATCGCTTCGCCCTGCGACTCGATCCACTCGTCGCTCAACCTCGCGGTGGGCTGCTTGCCCTCACGGTCGATCGAGGCGACCCAGGGCTCGGCTTCGATCCGGTCGAGCGCCGCGACGGCGGCCTCGTCCTGCCGCCAGTCGCTGCCCTTCGGCAGGCGCGGGATCAGCATCAGGTCGAAGCCCGGCTCCGGCCGGTAGGGCGCCCGCGCCGCCCACAGCGCCGTGCCGCTCTCCCCCGCCGCGACCTCGTCGAACCTGTTGAAGATGTTCTCGCCCATAGCCGTGATTTCGAACGTTTCGCTTTCGAATTCGGTTGTCCGAAATGCACCCGCCGGGGCTCGAACCCGGATCTTCGGCTTACAACGCCGACCCTTTAACCGATTAAGGCACAGGTGCTAGCTATGTTTCCCTGCCCAAGAGCAAACCCTGATTGCTCAAGCGCGGCGGCAGCATAACCGTATCTCCTGCGCGCGTCAAATCTTTTGAGTAAATCCCTGGAAATCACCTGGAATCCTCGGGCCGGGGGGCGGTTCCGTATTCGGCCTCGAGGTCCTCGGCCAAAGCGGCGAGCTCGGCCAGCGACACCCGCAGGGCCCCGGCGATGCGGCGGACGTTGCCCCAGGTCGGGTTGACCCTGCCGGACTCGAGGTGGGAGATCCAGGTCGGGTGGATGTCGGCGGTCAGGCCAAGCGCTTCCTGGCTCATCTTCACCTCGCCGCGGAGCTGGCGGATCGCCTTGCTGAGACCGATCTGGGGTTCTTCCTGGCGCGGCATCTAAGGAAGGGAATTTGCCTCCCGCCCCCGCGTCCATAGAGGCAGGCTCAACCGTTCGCCGCTGCGCCGCGGGCGAGGACCCATTTCGGGGGGGCGGTCTCTCGCGATCGCGAACACGAACATATGTTCGCATACGTTCGCCCGGATTGACAGGGCAGATCAGCCGGCTTCTTCGCGCGCCGCTTCCAGCTCCGCTTCCACCGTCCCCGTCTGATCGGGGATTTCCAGCCGCTTTTCCAGCACCGGGATCGCCTCTTCGGGACGGCCGCTGCGGCGCAGCGCGTCGCCGAGGTTGAAGAGCGCGTAGGCGTAGTCGAGGTCTTCGCTGCCTTCGGGGAAGGCGGCGACGGCTTCTTCGAGGACGGGGACCGCGGCTTCGTATTCGCCGGCCTGGATCAGCGCGAAGCCCTGTTCGTTGAGCGAGGCGCCGTCGGCGGTAAAGCTTTCCTCGGGGGCGGCGGCTTCCGGCGGTTCGCCGGGTTCTTCGACGCGAGATGGGCCCGCGGCGGTCGGCTTGCTCGTGGCGCCCGCACCGGCGTCCTTCTGCTTGGCCCTCTGCGCTTTCCCCGCCTTGGCCTGCCGAGGCGGCTTGGGGTCGTCCCCTCCCCCGCTCAAAGCCACGGCGGCGATCGCCCCGACGACGGCGACCACGGCCAGCAGCGCCGCCAGCGCTCCCCAGCGGCTGCCGCGCGAGCCGCTCCCTCGCCGGTAGGCGGGTGGGGCCGGCGGCGGCGGCGCGGGCGGCGGTACCGGCGTCGGCTCGAATGCCTGCGTCGGCTGCTCCAGCGCCGGCTCGGCTCGTTCGAGCCGGGCGAGCGCCTGCCGGGCCGAGCCGGGGCGCGCCGCCGGATCCTTCTCGGTCAGCGACGCGACCAGCGTCCCGAGGGCGCGCGAGCAGCTTCCTTGGCAGGCGCGCAGGACGACCCCGAGCGAGTAGAGGTCGGAGCGCTCGCTCGCCGGCCGCCCCTCCATCACCTCGGGCGCGGCGAAGCGCTCGGTGGCCATGATCAGCCCGGTCCTGGTCATCGCCGTCGCGTCCAGCGGCCGCGCGATCCCGAAGTCGATCAGCTTCGCCGTCCCGTCGGGTTCGACGACGATGTTGCCGGGCTTGACGTCGCGGTGGAGGATGCCGGCGCCGTGGATGTGGGCCAGGGCGTCGAGCATTTCCCGCGCCAGCTTGTCGCAGTCGATCCCCTTCCCCCGCTTCAGCAGCGCCGCCAGGTCCTCCCCGGGAACGAACTGCATCACCAGGTAGGGCCGTTCGCCTTCTTCGGAGAAGTCGTAGACGCCGACCAGGTTGGGATGCGAGAGCCCGGCCGCGGTCCGCGCCTCGCGCCGGAAGCGGGCGACGAAGCCGGCGTCGGCGGCGATCGTGTCGGCCAGCACCTTCACCGCCACCGGCCGGTCCAGCACCTCGTCGTGCCCGAGCCAGACCGCGGCCATGCCGCCGCGCCCGAGCGTTCGCTCGAGCCGGTAGCGGTCCTTCAGCAGCTCCCCGGTGCCGATCGTCGCGGCCACGCGTTTCCTCTACCCAGATCGGGGGAATATCTGCCGCGTGGCCGGGCTCGCTCTTCTCGGTCCTCGGCGCGGCCGGGCCGGTCTACCCGGTGGGGACGATGCGCGAGCGCTCGGCCGCTGGGCCCGCCCGCCTCTAGCTCCCCCGCAGGGCCCGCAGGACGACCCCCGGACGGCGCCCGACCTTCGGGCCCAAGACGAGGGCGAAGACGGTGAGCGCCAGCCACGGTCGCAGGTGCGGGCCGATGCGGCGGATGCGGCCCCCGGCGTCGAGGTCGAAGACCATCGCGTCGGTCATCCGCACGCCCAGCAGCCGCGCTTCGCCGAAGAGGACGCGCCGCTCTCCGGCGCCGATCTCGTCGGTCCAGCGCAGTCCCTTCAGGCTGCCGTAGACGGCGGCGAGCAGGTGCCGGACGTCGTCGCTGCCGCGGAAGACCATCCGGCCCGAGATCGGCGAGACGAGCTCGGCGTCGGGCGCGAGCGTCGCCATGATCCCGTCGATGTCGCCCGCCTCCGAGGCGCTTCGGTACCGCTGGATCGCGTCGTCCATGCGGCAACGTTAATGCTCTGGGGATGCGCGGGGGTCGCCTCGCTCGACTAGGCTCGGCGAATGATCCGGACCCTGGCAGCGCTGGTGGCTTTGACCGAAGGGACGGTCGGCTGCAGCGTCGCGGTCCAGGCCTCCCGCGACGACGGGGCTCAGTCGAATCTCGGCGTCGGTTTCGTCGGGCGGGGCGTCGCCAGGCGGTGACGCGTCCCCCCGCCCGGCTCGACCCGCCCGAGGTCAGGGACGGGCAGGCGTGCGTGCGCCTGCGGCTCGGTGAGGAGGTCAGGGAGGCGAGCTTTGGCTGTCGCGACACGGCGCTCTCGGCGAACCCGGATGCCGCCTTCGTCGCGGCGCTGCCAGTGGCGATGGGCCTCGCCTCCGCGCTCGCGATTCCCCCCGGCGTCTCCCCCGGCCTGCTCCGCGCCTCGTGGACGATCCAGGAGATGCTGGCGATCTGGAACCCGGCGCTGCGGCCGCTGGAGGTGAGCGCGCCGCCGGCCGACGCCGGCAGCGGCCCGAGGGCCGGCGCCGGGCGCGGCACCGCCGCCTTCTTCACCTGCGGCGTCGACAGCTTCTACACGGTGCTGCAGCGGCGCGAGCAGATCGACGCCGTCGTCTTCGCCCACGGCCTCGACCTGGCTGCCGAGGATCCGAAGCGGGGCCTCGTCTCCGCGACCTTCCGCGAGGCGGCGGCACGGCTCGGGCTGGAGGCGATCGAGCTGGATACCGACGTCCGCACCTTCTCCGACCCCGTCTGCGACTGGGAGCGGATCTACACCAGCGCCGCCCTGGCGACGATCGGCCACCTGCTCGCCGACCGCTTCGAGCGGGTCCTGATCCCGGCCACCCACTCCTACCGCGACCTCCACCCGACCGGAAGCCACCCCCTGCTCGACCCGCTCTACTCGAGCGAGCGGCTGCGGATCGAGCACGTCGACGCGGTCTCCCGGGTGACGAAGCTCGAATACCTGGTCGGCTCGGAGTTGGCGATGAGCTCGCTGCGGGTCTGCTTCCAGCCCGGCGGCGAGGGGCTCAACTGCGGCAGGTGCCCCAAGTGCGTGCGGACGATGGTCGGCCTGCGGGCGATCGGCGCCGCCGGCCGCTGCAAGACCCTGCCGGGCGAGTTCTCGCTGCGGGAGATGTCGAGCGGCAAGGTCAGGACCCGTCGCTCGCTCACCTTCGTCAAGGAGAACCTGGCCGCGGTCGAGGCGCGGGGCGCCGATCCCGACCTCGCCGTCGCCCTGCGGCGACTGGTTGCCCGCGGCGCCCGCACCGAGGCGTGGCAGAAGTCGGTGCTGCTGGCGCGCTCGGCGCGCTGGGCGGCGCGCGCGAAGCTGGGCGGGGTCAAGCGGAGGCTCGGGTCGCGTTGAGCGCGGCGGCGAGCCGGCCGGCCGCCTGGATCGTGCTGCGGATCTCCTGCAGGTAGACGTGCGGCGCGTGCGGCGCCTCCGCCTGCGCAGGCGAGGCGGCGGCCCAGGCCGGCGGGTGGGCGATCAGCTCGCAGGCGAGCCCGAGTGGCAGGCCCAGCGCCCGCGCCGCCTCGAGGTACTGGAACGGGCGGCAGGTCGGAGAGGTCGCGACGGCCACCGGTCCCGTTGCCAACGCGGGGTCCACGGCGAGCGCCCGCAGCGTCTCGTAAGTCGAGGCGCGAGCCCCGTGCCCGGGATCGGGCACCTCGACCAGCTCGACCTCGACGGCAGGGTCGTCGCCGAAGGCCTCGCCTGCCGCGACGGCCATCAGGTCGAGCTCGGTTCGCGCCGAGGGGGCGTAGCTGCGGACCTCCTCGCTCTCCCGCTCCGCTGCGTCCAGCGAGCGGCGGCCGCAGAGCATCACCACCCGCGGCGGCGGCCCGGGCTGCCGCCGGATCGCGCGGGCCGCCGCCCGGGCCCGGTTCAGGGCGGCGAGGCGCCGGCCGCCGAGGACCACGAAGGTCCGCGGCTGGGCGCACACGTGCCCCTCCGAGCGCAGCCCCAGCACCGCCGCGTGCGCCGCGACCTCGTCTGTCAGGTCGCCCGAGGCCATCGCCCGGTCCTCCTCGAAGCGGCGCTCGCCGCCCTGCCGGAAGTCCCAGACCGTGCCGGGTCGCGCCCAGTCGCAGATCTCCCCGAGGCGCTCGACCACAGCCTGGAGGCGGGCGACTCCAACCGCCTCCACGCTCGAATCCGCCGGCTCGTCCGTCCACCGCAGCGGCTCGACCCCTCCGCCCGGCCGCCGTCGCCCCGGCACGCTCTCGACCAGCCACCGCAGGCTCTCCGAGCAGAGCCAGGCGCAGACCCCCTCGGCGAGCCGGTCGACGTCGCCGGGGTGAAACGGGCGGTCGAAGAACCAGCCGCGCCCGATGCCTCCATCCCCTCCGCTCATCAGCCGCGGAGCCTAGAGCCACCTGCAATCGATATCGCTCAAAGGGTTGCTACTGCGCCAGCGCGCCGTAGCGCTCGCCCGCGGGCAGGCGCGCCGCAGGGTGCAGCCGGATAGCGTCCGGCCAGAAGCGAGCGCCGAGCCGCAGCTGCAGCAGGGTCGAGCGCAGCAATGCCTCGCGGCCGGGGTCCCAGCCGAAGCCGAAGAGGCGGCGGATCTCCGGCGGCAGCAGCCCGACCGAGATCAGCCGGATCGTCTCGGTCAGGGGGATGACGGCCGCCCGCTGCCAGCCGGAGTACGGCGGCTCGAGGATCATCGCCTCGGCTTGGTCGCGGCGCTCGCCGGAGATCCAGAGGCTGCCGTCCCCGAGGCGACCGTCGACGTAGTCCTTCAGCTCCCCATGCGAGGCGGGCATCGAGCCCGGCGGGAGCCCCAGCAGCTCCCCGACCTGGCGGTATTCGCACCAGTAGCGCTCGCGCTCCTCGGGGGCGAGCGAGCCGAAGATCCGCTCGTAGTAGACGAGCGCCGAGTCGGCCAGCGTCGCGAGCACCCAGAGCCCCAGCTCCGGGTCCGAAGCGTCGTAGGGAGTCCCCTTCGCGATCGGCCCGTAGCCGGCGGGGGTCCTCCCCTTCACCCGCCGGTGCATCGCTCGCACGATCCGCCCCGTGCTCTCCGCCTCCTCCCCGGTTCCGAAGTAGATCCGCGACATCCGCTCGTCGGTCCGCAGCAGCCGCGCCTGCGGGTCGTCGAAGATGGCCGAATGCCGCCGGAACCCCACCACCGCCAGCGGATCGCAGGCCTGCATCAACAGCGCCCGCACCCCCGAGAAGAGGACGAGCCGCTCCCGGTGCAGCCGCCGCACCATCGAGTCGGCCGCGAAGAACCCGTCGACCTCCGCGGCCTGCGCCACCCGCCCCGGCGCGAGTCCGGGAATCAGCGACAGCATGTCGGCGGGACGAAACACAGAACAACGGTAGCCACCGGCATCAACGGATCGTCGTCGCCGCGGCCCGCGCCCGTGACCTCGAGGACCTCGAAGCCGCGACGGATTAGGAGGATCCCTTAACCGGACGGTATTTGAACCGTTCTCGAGGATCGGCCAACCCGATCGCGCCGTGGGCCGGCTGACCTATGCTGGGTACATGCCGGAGGTCTCATGAGGGCGTCTGGAATCGAGCGGTTCGGCGGCGAGGTGCGGGAGCTGTCGCTCCCGGATCCGCGTTCACCCGACCCTGGCGAGGCGCTGATTTCGGTGCGCGCCGCGGGTGTCGCGCCTTGGGATGACCTGGTCAGGCTCGGATCGTGGGAGGTGGGACTGCAGCCGCCGGCGGCGCTTGGGGTCGAGGCGGCGGGAACGATCGCCGCCGTTGGGGCCGGAAGCGACGGGTGGGCGGTCGGCGACGAGGTGATGACCCATGCGGTTCCCGTGCTGGAGCAGGGTTGCTGGAGCGAGCTCCTGTTGGCGCGCACCGATCTGCTGGCTGCAAAGCCGACCGCTGTGTCATGGGAGGAGGCGGCGGCGTTCCCCGTTCCGGCGCTGACCGCCGACCAGGCGCTCCGGGCCGCGATGGGGGGTTCGCCTGGAGGCCGGCTACTCGTTCACGGTGCCGGCGGGGTCACCGGGCAGCTGATCGCGGCGCTGGCTTTGGTGACCGGAGTAGAGGTCGCCGCAACGGCTGGGCCGCGGAGCGCTGCCCGACTACGGAAGCTTGGAATCGACGCGGTGTTCGACTACCACGAGGACGGCTGGCCCACCGCAGTCCGCAGATGGGCGGGCGGAGGTGGCGTCCCGGCGGCAATCAACGCCGCCCCGGGTGGTGAGCAAGATGCTTTGTCCGCTCTTGCGGACGGCGGGCGGCTGGCCACGATCACCGGCGTCCCACCGCAGCCGGAGCGCGGGGTGACGATCGCCGACGTCTACGTGGAGTCCGACGGCGCTCGGCTCGGGCGCATGGCCGAGCGGCTCGGCAATGGTGAGCTCGCGATCTCCATCGGCGGGACCTACGGACCGGCAGAAGGCGCAGAGGCGCTCGAAACGGCGGTCGGCGGAGCCGGTGGCGATGCGATCGCGCTGCTCGCGTGAGCATCTGCCCCCGGACCAAAACCCACAGGTGCAATTTACCGGGGAGCCGGAGGCGGTTTCGAATCGACCCGACTCGAGCCTTGGTAGATCGCCTTGACTGGACGGCATTTGAACCGCGTCAAGACGCTCACCAACAGCCCCGACCACTCGTCGCCCTCGCGACCCTGAGCCCGATTGGGCGCTTTAGCATTTTCCGTGCCGCTGACACAGATCTGCCGCTAAGTCGTTGCCATGTCTTATTTCTCTGATCTGCATTCCTCGCTTGCGACAGCATTGCTTCGCCTTGGTGCTGCCATCGTGGCCGATATGGCCCGTCACCAGGTAAACAACGTCGACCTTTGCTTGTAGGCCGTCGAGCGGGGCGAGATTTGGCCGAGTTCCTGGTTCAGAACCAATCCATTCGATCTTCGAGCGAGACACACCGAAGCGGCCACAGATTTCATTAATGATGTGCTGACTTGGGATCCCTCCGACAATCGTGAGGCGGCGATGACGGAGGTATTGCGTAACTGCGATATCAATCTCCGCTGGCATCGTCTGCTTGGGCTCGAGCGCAAGATCGACTCGCTGTGGGGGAGGAGGGTCGAAGCTAATGCTCGATGCCTCCCTGCTCCAATTGGCACTGCTAGTGGCAATGCCAAGAAGGCCACGCCGATGTAGTCCGATGGCGTCCCAGCCGATAGCAACAGCTGCGTCAACACCCCCGGTATAGCTCGGGTCGAAGGTCGGGATATCCTCCACCTGAAAATCATCCTCGCGGACTCTCTGAAGTAGGCGGCTGAGGGCGGCGTTGACCAGACGCCCAAACCCTGGAGGATATGCACTGCCATCTAGATCGGGCCAACCCCGTTCGCCAATGACTTTGTGCGCAACGTCAAGTCCAAACGGACCGAACGCGACCCTCTTATCGTCTGCCCATTCGATCAATCGCGTCCAGAACTCCACCTCACGCTGTATTCGTTGATCGGGTGCAGGGCCGACAATGGCTGGGTCACACAGCAGGAATGGAGAGCTCACTGTGGTGACTCATCCTGCTTTGCCCTAACCGTTTCGGAGATTGCCCGCGCCAGGGCTACTGCGTCCTGGTCAAGCGAGTCGAAGAAGTCGACCGGCCATACGTCGAAATCCCCGAGGGCGTTTACCGTTAAATGGTCGAAGTCGGTATAGACGGCTTCGGCCTTCCCCTCGTTACTCTCGGGCTTCTGGCTCGCGAAGAGAACCGCGATATCGTTCCGGTCTATTTTTCCTTCAGCGATGCGAAGTCGAAGCCGCGTAAGCAGATACTCGCTGTGGGTCTCAACAATGATCCGAATGTCGGGTCGAGCGAATGCAAAAAAATCGGCCAAGCGTGATTGCACCTTTGGATGAAGGTGCAACTCTGGCTGCTCAAGGAGGACTATTGATCCCTCCGGAGCACCCAAAACGAGAACCACCACGGGTAATAGCTGACTCGCTCCAACCCCAATGGCCGTAGGGTCTCGCTCTTGGCCGCCGATGCGTAACCCAAGCTGGTGGCCAAGCTTGCCCTGGGGCGTGACCTTGATCCGATCCGCGATTCCCAGATAGGCGCACCAGTCATCTACGGCGTTCGGCAACAGGTCTGATCTGCGCGTCCCATCTGGCCTGAAATAAGAGAGGCGCGCCCGTTGGTTATCACGAAGGTACGCTGCCGTGAACTCGCCCTTCTCTCCCACGGGCAGCGCCCGAACCGTATGTCCAAGCGGATATGCAACCCGGGGATCGTCCCGAAGAGGGCCCATATAAAGAACAGCATCAGTTAAGCGTTCCACATGGTCTAACGCCCGTCCTAGATCCCGAGCTAAAAGAGAAGCATCATTCCGACCATGCGCTTCGCTTGGAGCCCGCCACACTGACCTATTTCGAGCCAACGGTGCAATAGGTTCAGTTATCCAGCCAGCCGGAGCCTCGACTTCAGTGAATGCCTCGAAAACTAGATCCTTATCTGCCTGGTTCAAGGCGGATAGACCCTGCTCCACATTGAGCTTCATAAGTTCGGCCAACCTGGTCTGCTTGGCCTCGTCACCAATAATGCCCCTTGCCCCACGAAGAAGTTCTTCAAATGGCCACCGGGATCCCTGTGCTCCTTCCAGAGCGCGATCAAAGACAAACCGCAACTCCTCCTCAGATGCTAGGTACATCACTCTGGCTGGAGTAATTCCTGCGACAGTGATGTAGCAATCCGAGGGAAGCGAAAAGTAGTGAGATGGCTTAACGCGTAAGACCTGCTCTTCGTCTCCGAGCGGGATGCCTTCCGGCGCATCGGCATTCTCGGCGCTACATATGCAGTCCCTACCCCTCCAGAGGGAGACCTCATTTGCCGTTAATGATTGGCCACCATCCCTTGAGGCTAGGGTGATCCGTAGGGAGCGTGGAAGCTCTGCCGTGGGCACACCAGCCTCGTCGCGCAAGTGCTCTGGATAGATAAATTCGAGCGTAAGGTCGTCTGACCCGTCTCTGATTACGTCACTAGCCTCGCCAAGTTGAACTAGATCTCCGTTGATCACAGGCGTCGGCTCACCGAACGACTGAGCAGAGAAGAGCAACGCCTGCAGCAATGACGACTTGCCGGACGAATTTGAGCCAGCGACAATGGTTAAGCGCTTTGGCTCTAGATGAGCCGAAGCAATTGACTTGAAGTTGACAATGCCGAAAGTTAAAGGACCTACTCGACGTCCGCGTGGAATGGCTGCCCCCGCCCGAGGACGCGCCTGGCGAAGCGGTCGTCTAACTGCCGGCATTCCCGGGACATTATCCAATTAGACTGCCTACTCTGAGTATCGTGCCTCATACGGCAAGCGCTTAGATGACCCGCTCGCTTCCGCCGCGCAGCAGAGCTATCGTCGCCGAGCAACTGAAAAGCGCCCCGGCGACGTTGGAGCGTCCCGGGGCATGGCACCGAAGGATCAGCTTCGATGCAAGCGAGAAAGTACTCGCCGAAGTCCTCCGGCGTGAGGACGCATCCGGCCCTCCTCGGTGCCCTGCCGAAAGGAGGGCACCTTGCCCCGCGAAACGATCAGGATCACGAAGGACCAGCGCGACGCGCTCTATGAGCAGGTCCGCAACCACCTCGCCGCCGTAGGCGATCTATGGCTAGCGCTGGAGACCAACAAGGACTACGCGACCGCCGAGCGGCTCGCCATCGAGTTCTCCGAAGACTTCCGGCTGATGGCTGACCTCGGCTGGGACCCGGAGGATCAGCGCGAGCGGGTGGCGCTGACGATGCCGCCTCATGACCTAATGGAAGTCGTCAGGCGCCTGCGCGATGAAGCCCAAGGTGGTCTCGCCGACGTCGAGCAGCAGCGCTCGGAGGAAGAAGACAACCGCAGGGCCAGGGATTTTCGGTCTGCCTGGCAGACCTGTGAAGTCATCCTCGACGCGCTGGCCGACTCCGAGGAAGGAGAGATCCGTGTCAGCCGGGCATAAGAAGCGCCTGCGCCCTGGCGAGCTGGACGGCCTCGTCCTCTCCTACCTCTGCAAGCACCGCGAGGAGTGGCCGCTGACCGCCACGGCGGTCGGCAAGGGGATCGGCCGCTCACCCGGCGCCGTCGCCAACTGCCTTAAGCGCCTCGCCAAAACCAAGAAAGTGCGGCTAGCGAAAAAAGCGCCTCGCGCCTACCTCCTCAAGGAGGCGAAGGCGCGGTGAGCGGCGGCGGGGTCGGGCGAGCTGGAGGCCAACCCCGCCGCTCAGTTTTTCGGCCAAAAGAGCACTCGGATATGCAGGGATTACCCGCGATTACCTCTTCTCCGCGATCCGAGTTGACTTCCCGCTTTCATGGAGCTATCCAGGGGCTATGGAGCCCTGGATCTACAACCAAAATTGCCTCATGCCGAGTTCGTGTGGCTGTTCGCCTAGCTGGTCGTCTGGCTGTTCGCCTGGGTGGTCGCCTTGAGCTTCTGTCCAAGCTGCCGCTTTGCCCAGAGGACTGCGCTTTCCGCGCCCTTGCCTTCTGCCGACATCTCTACGTCGCACTCAAATCAGTCGGTCGTCTTGAAACCTCGCGCAGGTTCTCTCTACGTCTCAGCGTCCTTCGCGCTCGACGCCCGCGTCCTCTCCTCCGCGCTGGATGCAGCGCTTCTTCCCGCCACCGCCTCGCGGCCGCTTGCCGCCCCGGGGGCGGCGGCGTAGTGGGGCACCAGCGCACGACCCCTCGCGAGAGCCGACGTGGGCGCGGCTGCGCCCGCTCGGCGCGGGTCCTGGCGGTAAGGCGCCGGGATACCGACCTCGACCGCTTCGTCGCCGCCCTCTGAGCCCGGCTGCGACAGCTCCCACTCTAGGCGCACCTCGCCGAGGAAGACACGGCGGCGATGAGGCGGGCAGCGCTCTACCTGCGCGTCTCCACCGCCGCCCAGGCGACCAGAGACCGTGAGCCGGAGGGCTACTCGATCCCCGCCCAGCGGGAGGCATGTCAGGCGAAGGCAGCGGAGCTTGATTCCGAGGTGGTCGCCGAGTACGTCGACCGAGGCGAGTCGGCGAAGACCGCCGACCGGCCGGAACTGAAGGCGCTGCTGGCTCGCCTGGAATCTGAGCGCGACCTCGACTACGTGATCGTCCACAAGGTCGACCGGCTCGCCCGCAACCGCTATGACGACGCCACCATCACCTACGCCCTGCACGAGGCCGGGGTCGAGCTGGTCTCGGTTACCGAGAACATCGACCGCACCCCGGTCGGCACCTTCATGCACGCGATCGTCGCCGCCAACGCCGAGTTCTACTCGGCCAACCTCGCAGCCGAGGCGAAGAAGGGACTGGTGCAGAAGGCGAAGATGGGAGGCACGCCGACGCGGGCGCCCATCGGCTACCTGAACGTGCGCAAGCTGATAGAGGGGCGCGAAGTCCGCACCGTCGAAGTCGATTCCGAGCGAGCGCCCCACGTCCGCTGGGCCTTCGCCGCCTACGGCTCCGGCGCCTACACCCTCGACACGCTCCTAACCGCTCTGACCGAGCGTGGCCTGCGAACGCGGCCGACCGCGAAGAAGCCCGAAAAGCCGCTCTCGCGAAGCCAGCTCGCCTTGATGCTCCAGAACCCCTATTACGTGGGGGTCGTCCGCTACGCGGGAGTGGAGTACGAGGGACGCCACGAGTACCTGATCGACAAGGCGAGCTTCGACAAAGCCAAGGCGGTCCTCGCCGCCCACAACCATGCCGGCGAGAAGGACCGCAAGCACCACCACTATCTGAAGGGGTCCCTCTACTGCGGTCGCTGCGGTTCGCGGATGAGCTTGATCCAGGCGAAGGGAAACGGCGGTCGCTACCCCTACTTCTTCTGCATCGGCCGAATGAAGGGCACCGGCTGCAAGCAGCCCTACGTGCCCGTCGATCTGATCGAGGCGGCGGTAGAGGACGCCTACGGCGATATCGCCATCGAACGCGAGCGGGCCGACCTTGTGCGGGAGAAGCTTGAGGTGGCACTCACCGGGATGCGCGAGCAGGCCGAATCCGAGGCCGCTCGCCAGCGGCGGCGACTGGCGAAGGTGAATGAGGAGCGCGAGAAGCTCCTACACGCCTACTACGCGGGCGCGGTACCGGTCGATCTTCTGCGCTCTGAGCAGGACCGCCTCGCCGCCGAGACCAGGCAGGCCGAGCGCCACTTGGAAACTGCCGAGACCTCCTTCGGCGACATTGCCAGAACCCTCGCTAAAGCGCTCGATCTGCTCGCCGACTGCCAGCGTGCCTACCTGGCCGCACCAGGTCATCTGCGCCGCCAGTGGAACCAAGCGCTGTTCGAGCGGCTCGTCGTCTACGACGAGGGCATCGCCGACGCCGAGGTTGCCGAGCCCTTCGCAACCCTCGCCGATCCGGAGCTTCCGGACCGGCTGGTGGGTGAGGCCGTAACCGAAACCGGCCCTACTTCTGGCGGCGGTTCAAATGAGGAGCTTCTAATCGGGGAGACAGGATTTGAACCTGCGACCGCTCGGCCCCCAGCCGAGTGCGCTACCAGACTGCGCCACTCCCCGTGGGGTTTTCATTCTGACGAATCGGCGGGATGGCGGCTACCCTCCCGTGGGCGCGGCGGTAGCTCAATGGTAGAGCCTTAGCCTTCCAAGCTAATGATGCGAGTTCAATTCTCGTCCGCCGCTTCCCCCTAAAGCGGCCCGTCTGTCTGTCGATGAGAGGGCGATGCGCGCGTTGACGTCGGCCCTCGTTTTGTTCGCCCTCCTGGGATCGGTGGGCTGCGACGATTCCGGCAATCGCGCCAGCGGTGGCCCCGCCGCCACCGGCGCCTCCTACGTCGACTGGCCCCTGTTCGGGCGGGTGCCGGCGCGGACGCACTACCTGCCGGCGGAGGGGAGGGCACTGGATCCGCCCTTGAAGGAGGCGTGGTCGGTCAACACGCACGCGCTGATCGAGTTCCCGCCGGCGATCCATGACGGGATCGCCTACGTGATCAACAAGTACGGGAACGGGAAAGCGGTGCGGCTGCGGGATCGCAAGGTGCTGTGGGAAATGAACGTGCGGCCAAGCGACAGGGGGAAGCCCAACTTCGTCACCGCGCCCGTCTATTACGACGGCGTCATCTACGGGGCCTTCCTGACCGGGCACCTCGCCGCCGAGGACGCGAAGACGGGGAAGAAGCTCTGGGTCCGCAAGTTCGACGCCCACCTCGAAAGCTCGCCGCTGGCGATCGACGGCAGGCTCTACCTCGGCACCGACACAGCGGACCTGCTCGCCCTGCGCGCCTCCGACGGCGGCACGCTGTGGAAGTTCAACGCGCCCGGCGCGATCAAAGCCAGCCCCAGCTACGACGACGGCAAGGTCTTCTTCGCCGACTACGAGAGCAGCATGTTCGCCCTCGACGCGCAGAGCGGCGAGCCGGTCTGGCGACGCAACACGAGCAAGGTCCCGCCCTACGGCCGCGGCGGCTTCTTCTCCTCCCCCGCCGTCGCCTTCGGCCGCGTCTTCGCCGCCCGCGACGACGGCACCGTCTACGCCTTCGACGAGCGGAGCGGCAGGGTCGCCTGGCACTTCGACGCCGGCGGCCAGGTCTACGGCTCCCCCGCCGTCGCCCAGGTCCCCGGCACCCCGCCCACCGTCTACATCGGCGCCGAAAACGGCCGCTTCTTCGCCCTCGACGCCCGCACCGGCAAGGTGCGCTGGCAGCGCGACGTCGGCGGCCCGATCCCCGGCACCGCGACCGTGATCGGGCACACCGTCTACACCTCCAGCTTCAAGACCCAGGAAACCAGCGGCTTCGACGTCCGCACCCACAAGCGCACCTTCCAGCTGCAGGAGTCCGGCTACACGCCGGTGGTCTCCGACGGCAAGCGCCTCTACCTGATCGGCTACTACGACCTGATCGGCCTCGAACCGAAGTAGCGCAGCCGACTCTCGCCACACCCCGCTGTGTCGAAAGTCGGTTGCGCTGGAGCGCCGACAGGCGCCCGCCCAATCAGGGAATCGGGCTGTGCGCTCGGCTGGCGTCGAGCTCGAAGATGCGGAAGTCGGCGCCGAGCACCGGCTGGGAGACGTTGTGGACCGGGGTCTCGCCGATCAGCCCGTCGGGCGAGCCGGCGTGGGCGTGGCCGTGGAGCACCAGGTCGGGACCGTGCTCGAGGATCGGCGCCGCCAGCCGGTCGGAGCCGAGGAAGACCCAGATCTCCCGCGGCTCCCCCTCCAGCGTTTCCTCGGCCGGGGAGTAGTGGAGGAGGACGATCCGCAGCGGGCAGGTCGCGACCTCCCGCAGCCCCTCGTCGAGCGCCTCGACTTCCGCCGTCGCCTCGGCGTAGACGGCGCGCAGCGAGGGCTCGCCGAAGTCCGGCAGGTGGCGCGGGGCGAAGCCGCCGACGAAGCCCTTGACGCCGACGATCCCGACCTCGACCCCGCCGGCCTCGCAAACGGCGGCGCTGCGCTCGAGCATGCGCACCCCGCCCGCCTCCAGGCGCTCGAGGATCGTCTCGGCTTCGTCGGCGTGCCAGTCGTGGTTGCCGAGGACCGCGTAGACCGGCGCCTCGGTCTCCGCCGCCGCCGCGCAGAGGATTTCCGCCTCCTCGAGGCGGCCGTGGCTGGTCAGGTCGCCGGCGACGAGGACGAGGTCGACGTCCTCGCCCAGCCCCGCGAAGGAGGCGACGATCGCCTCCCGGTTGGAGTCGCGGCAGTGGATGTCCCCGGTGGCCGCGATCCGCAGCCGCTCGCTCCCGGATGAGGAATTCACCCCGCTCCCCTACCCGTCCCGCCCCGCGTTTATCGGAGCCGTGGACGGGGCACCGAAAAGGGGCATGGCGGAGAACCTGGGCAAGAGCGAGGTCGCCGAGGAGCTGACCGAGAGCCTGAAGCGCTCGGTCGCGGCGCTGGAGGGGGCGGACGTCCCCTACCTGCTGGGCGGCGGGCTCGGCTGCTGGGCGCGCGGCGGCCCGCCCTCGAGCAACGACATCGACCTGATGGTCAAGCCGCAGGACGGCGAGCGCGCCCAGGCGGCGCTGGCAGAGGCCGGGATGCGGCCGGAGAACCCGCCCGAGCAGTGGCTGCTCAAGGCCTACGACGGCGACATCCTCGTCGACCTCATCTTCGAACCCTCGGGGATGAGGATCGACGACGAGGCGATCGCCCGCGGCGAGGATCTCAGCGTGATGGCGATGAACGTCCACGTGATGGACCTCAACGACATCCTCGTCACCAAGCTGCTCGCGCTCGACGAGCACAGCGCCGACTACGGCGACCTGATCCTCATCACCCGCTCCCTGCGCGAGCAGATCGACTGGCGGCACCTGCGCGAGGCGACCGCCCACAGCCCCTTCGCCGTCGCCTTCTTCGCCCTCGCCGACGGCCTCGAAATCTGCCCGGCCGCGGTGCGCCCGGCGACGGTCGAGAGCTAAGGCCGCACCGCCGCGGCGCTTCCGCCCTTCGCCGCCGCGCTAGCGGTGGCAGCGCAGGTAGTTGCCGGGACTGGGCGCGTTGCGGACCAGCAGCCCTTCCTTCGCCTTGGTCGTGTAGGGAGGCGCTTCGGCGACCGGTTCGCCCTTGGCGTTTTCGAGGACCCAGGCCCCGCCGGGCCCTGCGTCGTCGATCGTCAGCTCCTCTCCCGACCCGATCGGCACCGCCGGGAACTGGGCGAGGACCACCTTGTCGCCGCTGGGACAGGAGGCGAAGACGGTCGCTTCCGTCGGCCGCGCTGCCGAGATCTGCCAGTCGTCGAGGTAGGCGCCGCTGCGATTGCGCCGCACCGCCGGCACCTCGACCGGTTCTTCCTCTGCGCCCCCTCCCCCCTTCTCGGCTTCGGCGTCGGTCGCTTCGATCCGGAGCCCGTCCGGGCCGGGGTCTTCGAGACCCGAACCCACGTAGCGGTCGAGGGCGCCCTGGTCGCAGGCGACCAGGTAGATGCCGCTGGTCGCCGGCTTTTCCCAGTCTCCGCAGTCGTCGATCGCCTTCTGCAGCGGGCTGGACCGTTTCCGCAGCAGCCTCGGCACTCCGGTCTTCTCCTCGAGCACTTCTTCCCCCCGCCCGTCGCGGCCGCCCGGGTCGGCGATGCCGCGGCACGGTTCGACCTTTTCGCCGCCGTACTTCTGCTGCCAGAGCGGGCTTTCGGGTGCGTCGGCGATGAGGAACTTGTTGCTGCCTTCGTAGACGCCGAGGCCGCCGTTGCGGTGGCCGAAGAGGCCGTGCCAGCAACCCCACCCGACCCGCGAGAGGTCGATCAGCGGCGTCACCGCCGGCAGCAGGTGCAGCTGCTGCGCCGGGTCGCAGGCCGGGTGGTCGTCGATCAGGCCCTTCACGTCCAGCGGCCGCACCTGCCCTTCGCAGTTCTCGTAGGTGGCGTGGCTGCCGCGCGCGGCGAAGACCCGCGGGTGTTCGTCCGGCCGGCTCAACGCCTCGTCTCCCCAGGGAAAGGCGCGTCCCTCTTCGTTGTGCCGGTTCATCCAGACGTAGCGCGGTTCATGGGTCCTGGCCGAGAGCAGCACCCCGATCGACTCGAAGTCCCCCTCGTGGAAGCCCCCCTCGGCGAGGCCGCCGCCGACCGGCTGGTAGTTGAAGGGGTAGAAGAACCAGTACTGGATCGAGATCGGGCCGTGGCCGTTCTTCTCCCGGTTGACGAGGAAGTACTCGGCCGCGCTCGCCTCCGGGTCCGCCGTCCCCAGCGCCGCGACCATCTCGTCGTGCTGCGCGTCGACGTCGTTGTCTGCGGCCGGGTACTCGAGCGACTCGCCTTCCCCTCCCGCCCAGGGGAACTGGCCCGGCGTCGTCAGCCGCAGGCAGCCGTCGCCGCCGGCGGCGACGCGGCGGCAGATGGCGGCGCGCCGGTCCCGGAAGCCGAAGATGGTGCTGACCGGAACCGGCCAGAAGCCGTCCCTGCGGTCGAGCACCAGTTCCGGCTGGTAGCGCTCGGCCATTTCGCGCTGCCAGTCGAGCGGCGGCGGCTGTTCGTCGCCGGCCAGCGATCGCTTCATCGCCGGCGAGGGCGCGCAGCTGGGCGTGCGGTTGAGCGGGTTCTGGTCGTCGCGGCCGTCCAGCAGCCGGTCGCGCAGGGCGATCGCCCGCGGTTCGACCAGGTCCACCGGCTCCAGCGGACCCAGCGCCTTCGCCGCGACCGCATCGGCGTCGAGCGGGGTGATGGCCCCGCGGCGCGGCCGGTGCACGGCGGCGCGCTGGTCCAGCTGCAGCTGCGCGAGCCAGAGCTGGCCGTCGCTTTCGCCGACGTAGGCGCCGCAGACGGCCTTGCCGCTGTCGAGCACCACCGCGACCGGCTGCAGTTCCGGGGAGTCGAGGCCGTGGAGGAAGGCGGCGGCGCCGGCGAACAGCGGCACCGAGGCCAGGACGGCGAGGCCGTAGGGCGCGAAGCGATCGCCGGAGGCCGAAGCGACGGCGAGGCAGAGGAGCCCGAGGAGGACCGCCGTCGCGGCGACCCCGGCGAGCCAGAGCTCGTCCCGGACGAGGAGGACGAAGACGAGGAGGAAGCCGGTCAGGGCCAGCGCGACTCGCGGCAAGACCAACGCCTCGACCGTCGGCGACTTCCACCTCACGCCGGCCGCGGCGAGCCCGCCGGGCGCGGCGAAGAGCACCGCCGCGACGAGGTAGGGGCCGAGCACCAGCAGTGTGCGGTCGACGCCTTCGGCGTGGAAGGAGAAGTAGAGGGCGGCGGCGAGGAAGGCAAACGGCGCCAGCTTGAAGAGCCGCGACTCCCAGCGCTCCTCGCTCCTCGCAAACGCGGTTCCCCTGCCCTTCAGTTCCTCCCAGATCCGTTTTCCCTGCGGCTCTCTCGAGCCGGTCCGCGCCGGGGCGTTGCGGCGGCGCCAGTCGAGCCCCCGGTCGACGAGGTAGTGGAGGAACAGCGCCGCCGCCGCCAGCCCGAGGAATATCTGCAGCCCCTGGCCGAAGCGGAAGTCGCCGATCCGGATCGTCGCCCAGAGCTCGACCAGGCCGATCGCGACGAGGCCGCGGCGGGTAGTCCGCACCTCCCGTCCCTTGGCGTCGAGCAGCCAGGCGAGCGCGGCGGCGGCGAGCCCGAGGCCGACGAAGATCGCCAGGGCGACGGCCCCGGTGGAGACGAGTTCGCGGGCCGGGACGGAGCTGACCGCCTGGTCGGCGGGCAGCCGCGCCGACCAGAAGCGCAGCCAGAGGATCGCTCGCCCGACCAGCCCCGCCGCCACCACCACGGCGGCGAAGAGGACCGCGACTCCGAGGGCGATCAGGGCCAGGTGCCGGGCCCTCAGCCGCGCCCGGCCGCTCCTCAGGTGCGGCGGCGCGCGGCGGGCGCCGCTGGGGTCCTCCGGCCAGGTCGCCCGCAGCAGGAACAGCGCCCGTACCGCCAGCCACAGGAGCCCGAGCAATAGCGGCAGGGCCAGCCAGAGCGCCAGGATCCGGCGCCAGGCCGAGCTCGGATCCGGCTTCAGCACGAGCGCGGCGATCAGCGCGTAGGGCGCGGCGAACCCTGCCGCCACCCAGCCGCCGAGCGCCTTCAGGCTCGGCAGGCCCTTGTCGCCCCCTTCTGCGGCCGCCGGCGGCGGCGCCGGGGCCTGGAAGTCGAGCGTCGCCGCCAGCGGGCCCGCCACCCGCCGCGCGATCGCCTGCTGCCCTTCCTGGTTGGGGTGCAGCGTCCCCGCCGGGTTGTGCATCCGCAGCGCCTCGGGGAGCGTCCGCACCCAGCGTTCGTCCTTCGCGCAATAGCCGTGGCGTTCGAATTCGGCCGCGATCCCGCCGATCCGCTGCCAGCCGTTGCGCTCGGCGGCGGTCCCGATCCTCCGGTTCAGGGGCCGCAGCAGTTCCTCGTATGCCCACTGAACCTCGTCGTGGGTGAAGAGGGCCGGGCCGTACTTGCAGAAGTTGCCGTATTCGTCGTGGGTGGGGTCGAAATAATCGGTGACGAAGACCGGCGTGCCGGGCGCGGCCTTCTTCAGTGCTGCGCCGAGTTCGTCATAGCCGCCGCCGAGAGCGTCCAAGCGGGGGGCCAGAGCCCGTTTCGCCGCCGCTCGGCAGTCGGTGGGCAACGCGCACTGCTTGACGACGTCGGAGAAGTGGAGGTCGTTGGCGCCGACGCTTAACAGCACGGCGTCCACCGCCGGTCCTTCGCTCTCGCCGGTGAGGCGCCGGCCGGCGATTTCGCGCAGGCGGTCGACCTGCGGCAGGAAGGTCGCGCCCGCCGGCAGCGGCTCGATCCCGGCGTAGGGCCCGAGCAGGCCCGCGTCGATCCGCGCGCCCGAGCAGGCGAGGCTGACGAAGGTGATGGAGCGGCGGCGGTCGACTTTGCCGAGCTGGTTCGCGGCCTGCTGGAAGCCGGCGGCGGCGCTGCGATGGCAATTGGGGTCGAGCCAGCGCTGGGGCGAGCCCGGCGGGCCTTCCGGGTTCCCCTCGCCGGAGGCGACCGAGTCGCCGAGGGCGACGATCAGGGTGTCGTCGACTTCGACCCGCGCGACTTCGGCCCGGTTCCTGGCGAAGACGGCGATCCGGTGTTCCCCCTCCCCCTTCACGTCGAAGACGGCCGCGCAGGCGTCGCCTTCCTTGCCGGGCGGTTCGAGGAAGGGTTCGGCCCCGGCCCCGTCGACCCGCCAGGTCGCCTCTTCCAGTTCCGCGCAGATCGCCCCCGAGGGCAGGACCCTGACGCCGAATTCGTTGAGGCCCGCCGGCCGCAGCGCCCTTGGCCCTTCGAGCCCGTCGAGCCTGCCGTCGCCGTTGTCGTCGCCGCCGTAGCGGTCGATCACGGTCCAGCCCATCCCCGTGGGGACCGGGGCCGCCCCGGCGACAGCCCCCTGTCCGGCGAGGACCAGGAGGACGCCGAGAAGCCCTAGGAGTAGTCGGTGGCGCCTGAGCATCCGCGGCGCAAACCTTCCACAACCCCGCGCACGACGCAACCCGCGGTACCGAAACCAACCACGCAGATTCGAGACGGGGCACCTAGGACTCGAACCTAGAATCGCCGGTTTTGGAGACCTTGCCTTTTGTCCCATTCAGCGGCACCGAGGGCGCTTTCAGAGCCAAACTCGGGTCGATCGTGCCGCCAGGGGAATGCATAGGGGAATGAGGTGGTCGGCGGATTCGCAAAGCGTCTACACCGCGATCTTCGTTCGGCCGATTCGAAGTCTCAGCCATCGACGCGGGGTCAGCTGCGCGCTCCGCCGCGGAGCTTCTTAGCCTAGCTCGCGATGAGAGAAGGCACTTTCAACCTTCCGAAGCACGTCAGGAACGTCCTCGACAACCGATTCATCGGGTGGCGGCCAACCTCCTGACGCTGCTGTGGATCATCTCTTTCGGAGCCGGGCTGCTGGGGAGATTTCTCAACGGCGGCTACGAGACGGGAGCCAACATCCTGATCTTCTTCGGGGTAGTCGGTCTTGCAATTCAGATCTTTCAGAGGCGGTCGACCGACGAGGAAAATCGGCCCGCGGCGGACAAAGACGATGCCGAAGCCCGAGAGCCGAGGGACCCAATCGAAGCCGAGCTGGTCGCATTGATCGACGAGTGGAGGGCGCTGCGCCCCAGCGAATTCACCGATGCCGCCCATGCGCCCTACAGCTTCCTATTCCGCCGAACCAGCGAGTTTCTGGAGACGGTCTTCGGCAGAGGGGAGGCGCAACGCTTCGAAGACAACGGAGGCGAGAAGCCTGAGATCTTCAACCAGAAGATCGATTTGCGCATTCGCGCTCTCTGTCGCCTTCGGGATACCCCTGATCGATGGCATCCGCTGGTGGACATGGCCGGCCTCCGCCGCGCCGTAATCGCCCGAAAGGAAATCGACTACGGCTCCGCGGTACTGATCGCTGGCTCGCCAAGGGGGTCACTCTTGACAGTGCATCGGCCCACCATCGAACAACACATGGCCGACCCTGTCATGCGTTACGAACCGGCTCATACATGGAGGTCGTCTCGACAGCAAACCGGCGTGGCTAGAAAGCGATCCGGGCTCGTGCGATCGAGATGCCGGTGACGGTGCAGATGATGACGGCGGCGCATCTGGGGCGAGGGCGGAAGCGTCTGCGGGGAGGGCAGAACAGCGGCGGCCGGCGGCCCAGGGACCGTGGGGGCCGACCGGATCCGGAGGGCGGTAGACCGTCCCGGCATCGACGTTGAAGCTCACCTCGCAAGGCGTTGATTCAACGAGAGAGCAGGCAGAGCGCCGGATTCCGGCTCGCCGCAACCGGCGTGAGTGACCGGCTAGAGTCCCACCAGCCAGCGGACCATGGCCCTATATCGCACGCTCCGCCACTTTTTCAAAGTGGCGGTGGCCCTGATGACACTTTACTTCTCGGGGCAGTGCCTTAGGTGGATACTCCCGGCAAATCCAAACCGGGTTCCCTTGATTATTTTCGAGTGGATATACCCCGGGTTGATTTGGCAGGATACTCAAAATGGAGACGATGCTCGCACATGGCAAACCGCTATTTTCCGGTTGGATACGGGAGACTTTGCCGTTGACCTTAAGTACGCAAGGATTTGGAGGGTGACTCCCTGACGCTGCCTGCGACCCGCATGCGCCACCGCCTAATGCGCTTAGGCAGGTTGCGAATAGGATCGCGGCTCGTTTCAATCGCTGCATGGCTTCTAGCTCCATCTGTTTCCCTCTACGTGATGTCTGGGCCGCCATCATAGTGTTGGTGTATGTGAAACTTAAAACCATTCGGCCAGATCCAACTTTGGAGGGCAAGATAGTCGTGCACCACAAAGACGGCATATGGAGTGTTGACCAGGACGGAAATATCGTGTCTTGAATAAACGGTCAGATGATAGCCGAGATGCCTATAGACTTTATGCGTGTCGGTAAAGCCGCATCCTTGAGGGTAGATAGTTATCCCGCCCACATACTCAGCCGTGTGGGAAAGGGATTCCCCACACACCACCTTCGTTCCGGGCACCCATTCTGCCCAGTCCGAGCCCACCAGAGCATGGGGATGATCTTCTTCTTTACCGCCTCCGAGCCACACATTCCATTCGTCGCACCCAATTTCTGCGCAACGTTCGTACTTTTCGAGAATGACCGTACGGACGCTGCTCGCGCTGGCACCACCGCCACTTGGAGGTGAAGGTGGTGGCTGGACATCGAAAACGTTATTCCCTTCAGCTTCACTTAGCAAGAGTTCCGCTTCGGCCAAGCTGTGCGGCGGCCCGTATTCCCCTCCCGATACAGCCGCAGCTTCTTCTTTTTCCTGTATTTCCAGTTCATTTTCGGGACCCTGGATCAGCACCGGGACAGTGTAACTCGTCTCCCAACCCGCCCCTGCGAGAATCGGATAGACAAAGGAACCCGCATGGAAGTCGACTTTGAGGGTGAGAACATCTCCGCTCACTTCAAGAGAAGTTGGAACTTCTTTCCCCGTCGCATCATGAGCTTCTTCTGCCGTAATGAGAAATGCCCGTTTACCACTTTCGTACATCACTTGTGCATGGGTAGCATCGACAGACTGAAGCGTTTGGCCTTCGAAAAGATGGACGGTCCATGAATAGGTTTCCGGGCTCGAATCCGATCGAATCGCCTGGAAGAGTTGAGCGCCGTTGTATTGAGGGCGGATTATTGCGTCCGCTTGGTTCCTCGTATTGGCCGATACGGCGGCAACTCCTTCGACAATGGCGGTCGTTGAAGTTTCAGTGGAGACAGGGGTAATCGTCGTTTCGCCATATGGGTTGGTGATGGTGAAGCCTGCCGCCGGATTGGTGCTCATCGTCGTGAGCGTCGGAACCCCGGTGCTGGTGATTTTCGATCCGGCTTGTTCGAATTCGGGATTGTCGCCGAATTCCATCTGTTCCGGCTCCAGCAGCTCTGCGTTCGGGGCGATCGGAGCTTCTTCGGAGGTTCCTTCAACCGCTTCAAGAGTCGCTTCGACTTCTTTGGTTGAAATATGGCCTTCGGGATCAACGTTGATCGTCCACTGGTCTTTGAAGGCATTGCCCGCGCCGTCAGTTGCAACGATTTCGGCAGGGTGGGAGCCTCCTGCATAGCTGGCCATGCTGACCTGTTTGCTCAGGGTCTCGTTGCAGCCTCCATCGAGACACGTCTGGGACACCGAGGCCACTTGCTGGCCATCGATCTTGAAGGCGATGGAGGTCACGCCCGACCCTCCATCGGTGGCGGTAGCGTTGAGGCCGTAGGTTTCCTGTTCGACCCAACCCTCAGGGGCGTTGAAGAGTTCTCCGCTTGCTTCGAGCGTCGGTTCGGTCGTATCGGGCGTGATCTGGAAAGAGACCGTGCCTTCCGTGCTGCGACCCAAGCCGTCGGTCGTCTTCACTTTGGCGCTGTGGCTTCCTGCCGAGAGCAGTTTCGATTCCTGCGTCCACTGCGGTTCGATCGTGCAGCCGCCGGTCTTGCAGGTTCCGTGGAGCGTGGTCTTCTGGGCGCCGTCAACCCAGATCGTCGTCGTGACTTCAGAGCGCGGCGTTTCCTGGCTCCAACGCTGGATCTTCGAATGGCCGATGTCGGCTACCCAGATGGAGCCGCCGTTGTCGACCGCGATCCCCATCGGTGCCGAGAAACTGAACTTGCCGCTCCCCGCGGCGCCGAACTGCCCGAAGTACTTGCCGCCCTCTGCGAACTCCTCGATCCGGTTGTTTTTTTGGTCGCCGACCCAGATGTTGCCGGAGGGGTCGGCGAAGATCGCAGCAGGGGCTTTGAATTCGGCGCCGCCGCTTCCTTCTTTGCCGATGGTGCGGACGAGAGCCAAGCTCGAGTTCCACTGCTCGATCCGGTTGTTGCCGGTGTCGGCTACCCAGATCGAGCCGTCGGGAGCAATAGCGATCGCAGCGGGTTCTTTCAGTTTCCCTGGTTCGGAGCCTTCGCCGGAGACGTTGTTAAGGAGGATGCCGGTCGGGCCGAACTTTTGAATCCGGCTGTTGCCGGTGTCGGCGACCCAGATGTTGCCGCCGGAGGTCAGGGCGATCCCCTGCGGCGCTTTCAGCTGCCCTGAAGCGCTGCCGGCGGTTCCGGCCTGGCAGACGTTTCCGGAGGCCGTGGTGCAGAGGTTCTTTTCGGCCGCGGTGCCGTTTGCTTCAACCTTAGTTTTGTTGACGTTGGTGCCGAAGGTCTCGACGAATTCGCCTTTTTCGTTGAACTCGACGACTCGGTTGTTACCGGTGTCGGCGACCCAGACGTTGCCGACGTTGTTGGAGGTGATGCCGGCAGGGGAGCTCAACATCCCGGCGCCCGACCCTTTGCTGCCGGCGTTCCGCAGCCATTCGCCTTTTTCGTTGAACTGCTGCAGGCGACCGAGTTCTTGGTCAAGGGCCCAGACATGCCCTTTGTTGCCGTCGGAGGCAAGACCGGCCAAGCGCATGAACTGGCCATTACCGCTCCCCGAGCTGCCGATTGAGGAGCTGTAGACGGGGAAGCCGGGGACAGTCCAGTGGTAGACCTTGAAGGCCATCTGGTCGGCGACCCAGAGAGAGCCTTTGGCGTCGATGGCGAGGCCCCGTGGCGTGCCGGCTGCGCCCGCTGCGTCGTTGAACTTCTGGATGAAGGTGCCGAGTTCGTCGAGCTCCTGTACTCGGCCGTTGCCGTAATCGCCGACCCAGACCGCGCCGGTCGAGTCGACCTCGATGCCAGAGGGGGTCTGGAATTCCCGGGCGCCGGTGCCTTTGTTGCCAACCACGCGGACCAAGGACAAGCTCGAGTTCCACTGCTCGATCCGGTTGTTGCCGGTGTCGGCGACCCAGATCGAGGCATCGGGGGCGACCGCGATCGCAGCTGGTTCTTTCATCAGCCCACCGGTCGTGCCGTTGCCGTCGAGCAGGTTGATCATGTTGCCGGCCGGGCCGAACTTCTCGATCCTGCTGTTGCCGGTGTCGGCGACCCAGATGTTGCCACCCGAGGTGAGGGCGATGCCCTTGGGGGCTTTCAGCTGCCCGGAGAGGCCGCCGGCGGTTGCCGCCTGGCAGACGTTTCCGGAGGCGGCGGTGCAGAGGTTCTTTTCGGTTTCGGTGCCGGAGGCTTCGACCTTGGTTTTGTTGACGTTGGTGCCGAAGGTCTGAACGAATTCGCCTTTTTCGTTGAACTCGACGACGCGGTTGTTGCCGGTGTCGGCAACCCAGACGTTGTTGCTGGCATCGACAGCCACCCCCCAGGGGGTTTTCAGCTTGCCGTAGCCCGAGCTGCCGGTGCTCCGTAGCCATTCGCCTTTTTCGTTGAACTGCTGCAGCTGGTTGGCGGTGCGGGTCACGGAGTCGATGACCCAGGCGTTGCCTTTGCTGTCGGTGGCGGCGTCGGTCGGTTCGTAGAAGTGGCTGGTTCCTTCGCCAGAGGTGCTGCCGAGCGTCGAGGCATAGGTGGCGGGAGCCCCCAGAGTTGCGGTTTCAAAGCCCGACGCCATCGCGCTCGATTTCGCTTTGAGGATGTAGCGGGGGCGCGAGGTCCCGAGCGCGGCCTGTTCGGTCATCGAGCCGTTGAGCGTCAGCGACGGAGGCGTCGCAGCGTAGGTTTCGATCGTCAGGGTTTTCGTCGTCGAGAGGCCCACGGCGTCGGTGGCGATCACTTCGACCGTGTGTTTGCCTTCGGCAAGACCGGCGGTGCTGAGGGACCATTCAGCGGCAAGGGGGCAACTTTTGGTCGTGCAGTTCGGCGACCATTCTTCTGCCTGTTTTCCTTCCATCGCGACGACTTTGCCGTCGAGCTTCACTTCGGCTTTGGCGATCCCCGACTGCGGATATTCGGCGTTGCCGTCCGCGGCGTTGGCTTTGAGAGTGTAGGAAGCGCGACGGGTGCCGAGCTGTTCCTGTTCGGTGATCGAGCCGGTCAGGGCGAGGGTCGGCGCGATGTGGTCGACCCGGACTTCCTCCAGGGAAGTACTCGACTTATTGCCTATCGGATCTTCGCTCACAACTTTGAGATAATTGATACCGGTGGGCAATACGCTTGGTTCGTAGTTGAGCGCTGGTGCGTTGGGAATATATACGTTGTATTTCGAGGAAATCCACGTCTGTGGACAAGCCGAATCGCCGACACCGATGCAGCCGCCTGCAGCTTTCCAGGTTTTGACGGGGTTTCCTTGAGTATCGACTGCTTCGGTGCTGGCACTGACGGCATAAACGCCGAGACCGTAGTCAACCGCAGTGAAGGCGATCGGCGGCGCAGACTGATTCACCCACTGAGTTTGCGGAGTAGGTTCAGGCGCTTTTGGGACCTCTTCATCACCGAGCTCGACCGTAGCTGCACCCACGTAGACTTTTGCGAGGCTTTCACCCGTGGTTTCGGTGGCATTGACAGTGATCTCAGCCGCCTTCGCTTCCCGGTCATATTCAGTGCTGCCCGTGTATTTGTCTGCAAGGTTGTAGACGAACGCGGTGTTTTTGTTTCCGTGGCCAGTTTGACTGGATTCCTGATAGGCCTGCACCCAGCCCGGGATAGTCGCGTCCCAAATCCCCATGAATAGATAGGGGCTAGCTTGCGGACTGTAGGCTTCCCAGGTGGCGCTGGTGAGTGAGAGACTCTTGATGAAACTACGCGGGCGGGGAGTTTCTTTGAAGTAGCGGGGAACGGTGTAGATAACCGTTCCATGATCACCTTTGTTTTGGGCACCGTGCGCCTTTACAGTGATCCCGGGGGTGTACTGATCGTAGTTGTCGACCTGCATGTGTAACGGCGTTTGACCGTTACTACCGGTGGTAACGACATCGTATCCCCACTCTTCGCGGTTGTTGCAGCTGCTTTCCCCCAGGGGTTGAAAGCTGTTGCTACAGATCCCGCCGCTGGTGTTTTTGATCGCCCATTCGTAGGTCTGGAACAAAGGGTCGACTAACACCGGCCAAGAGGCATCGGCGGCGATGTCGACGGTAACCGTCATGGTGTCATCGGTTACCTCGAGGTCCGCGGGCAGCGCTTCTCCGGTCGCGTCGATTGCGCTAGGAGCGGGAATGCTGAGAAGAAGTTCTCCACCTGATCGAACTTCGGCCCCCCCTGCGTCAGTTGCGACAAGCTCCGCGTTTGGAGGAAGCGAGAAGCGATAGGTGCTGACATCAGGAGAATCCCGGCTGCGCAGCTGAGTCATCGTCTCCACCCCGTTCGGCGTGGGCGAGATCGCTAGGTCCGTGTCCTCTGCGACGTTCGGATAGAAGGCGACACTACCGCCGCTGATCGAGGCCGATCGTTCGGTGGCGAGGTCGGCGACTTCGATGGCGATCCCAGCATTCGGAAACTCGATTTCTTCATTGAGGGCCCCTGGGATGCGGGTACTCACCAGCGGGGCCACAGGTTCGAGGGTGCCTCCGTGGTGCTCCAAGCTGAGGTCGAGCGCTTCCCCATTCTCTACTTCGAGCGGAACAGTTGAGTCGAGAAGGGATGCGTCGGCCGGCTCCGCGGGAAGCTTTGGGGGCGGCCCAGTGTCTTTTCGTGCTTCCGCTTCGGGCATCGCTTCGGCTGCTTCGTCCCGAACCAATCCGCCCCCAAAGTTCGACCTACCCTCTCCAGATCCAGTGACCGGCTCCTCTTCGTCCGGCGCCTCGGACCCGGCCCCTTCGGATTCGGGCAACACTGCGACATGGGAATTCAGGAGCGTCGCTTCCTGAAGTTCGTCGTAGATGCCGGCCGCTCCTTCCACCGATTCGCCGAAGACACCGTTGAGAAGGCCCACCGCTTCTGCTCGTTGGAGGTTCTCGAGCGGCACGCCTTTTGCCGCGGACGGGTCGGTCAGTTCAGAAAGACCTTCAGATTCACCTGATTCGATGGCTGCCGCAATGTCCGACTGGCTCGGGAGCCGCCCTCCGGATTCGTCGGGTGAGTCACCAGCCGCAAACGCAGACGCCGACGCAACGACAGCGACCAGCAGGGCAAGAGCGGGGACGAGCATGTGGTTCGGGCGAAGTGAAGGTTCGACCGCATCTTCGGCCCTTCGATGTCTACCCGTCGACCCGCTTCGCACAGCCCTGCACCTGCTGATCACAAACTCTCCCTTGGTTTCACGGAATCGATTTATTTGGCCTGTCTCGTTGGGAACCGACTGGTCCTAGTGCCGCGCACCCTATACACGAATGGCCCCTGAGCAGTTACCCACTAGTTGGTCTTTTTGGCTAAAATACGGTCTACTAACGCGTCGCTGACAAAGTCAGTGAACGTTGACAGCTAGTCCCATTTCAATCTTCCATGCGAACTGGGCACTCCTTGTTGGCAACCGCGTGAGCATCAAGCCCGAGTTGAGATGGCGCCATTCCCGCGACCCTCGCCGCTGGACTGACTGGTTCATCCACGCCGATTTGTCAAAGTGTCCATCGTCGAGGCGTCCTGGCCTTCGACGGCATATCTTGATCATTACTTCGGCGCTACATCTCTCCTTACTCGAACGCTTATCCGGCTCCCGACTTCGTTCTCTGTAGCACCCAAGGCGGTTCCCAAAATGACCTGTAGGAATTCCTATTTGGAGTTGGAATCTTACCACGTCGAAGGCGACTAGGTGGTGTGTGATTTTTATTTGTAACCGTAAGTGACGGACTGTCCACTTATCGTGTTGACCCCCTTCAGTATCAGTGAATCCACACCCATGATCAGCATTTCAGCTTGGAGGTTGGGCTTTCGCCATCCACACGAATTCCGCAGAATTGACCCTGTGCGCAGCCAATTCGAGTCCATCTCGCGGCTCCGATGCGGCTATCGCCTTGACGATCATCTGGCGCGCCCAGATCCGCCCACCAGACCCGCCCGTTCCAAGCGCCGAAGCTGGTAGTTGACGACGGCCAGCGTAGCCTCGACCCCCTCGGCGAGATCGCGTTGGACATCGACCGGCGCGAGCGATCGAGTCGAGTCGCGTTCATACAGCTCCCAAATCCGAATCCGGAGAGGATGCGCTAATTCCGCGGCGAGGCCGTCCATCGCCTCAGGCGCACTTGCTGATTCGGACCATTGGCAGGACAACTACCTGGTCCAGCTTCACCGGGCTTCATCCTTCATCGGAGAGGCGGTTGCAGTGAGAATGCTGTGGCCTTGACACTGGAACTCATGAACGGCTCTCTTTCTTGCTTCGCGGACACTCCTGGCTACAACTTCGGTCACAGATGCTCATTCGTGGTGCTGGTAGCCTCGACCAGGAACCTTGGTTCGGCTCGAGGCGATCTACCCGTGAACTCCGCAGAGGAGCTAGACATCGGCAGGCTCCACCCCGAGGAATGCCCGACCGAGCGCAGGCGAGGTGGACATCGCAGACGACCAGTCAGCGACCGCGATGTCCACCTCGCCTGCCATTACCCGCCGGGCACGCGTGCTCATGCTGTCGGTGAAGGCTCGACTGAAAACGGAGAGCTGGAGGCTGCGGGCTGGTCTCCGCGCAGCGTCCTCACTCGCGTCTTCAGGGGATTGTTGCTGCGGAGGGCGACCTCCCCACGGAGGTTTCGTAAGAACAAGACGAGGGCGGCAATCGTCGACCCTGGCCGCTGCCACGCCGAAGGCTCCGCTAGCGCCCAGGGTCGCGGTTACTAGACCCGACGACAGCAAGCCGATGGCAATTCCGATCTGCATAACGGCTTGGCTGCCGGCGAAAACACGGGCCCTGATGCCATCGGGCGTGACCCGCTGCATCAGGGTAGTTTGGGTTACGTCCCACCACCCCTCTCCCACACCGCCGATCGCCATGCCGATGAGTGCGATGGCAAAGACCGGGGCGACGCTGACGGCAAGGAAGCCAATCGCGATCATCAGGGCGGCGATCGCCACCAGGAGGGCGCGGCGAGGATCTACCGCAAAGTGCTTCGCAAGGCTGGCTCCGATCAAAGAGCCGACGCCCCACAGGGAGACCCACCCGGCGTAGCCGAGTGAACCGGCCCCGAAATCGGCCGCCAGGACTACCTCCGCAGGGATGGTTACCCCGATACCGACGAAAGCGATGCCGTAGGCGGTGGTCAGAGGTTGGAGAAGATGGTGTTTCCGAAGAAATGTGAATCCTGCTGCCAGCTCTTCTCGTCGAGAATGGCTCGGACGAAAATCGCCGTTGACGGAGAAGATCACCGCGGCGGAGATGAGGAAGGTGACCGCATTCAGCTGGAATACGAAAGCGGCGCCGGCGGTCACCAGCATCTTTCGTTGACCTTCCGGCCGAAGTCAGGGCACGTCGCCGCAAACCCGCGCCAGAGGCGGGATTGCGGCTTCCCAGGCCACATCTAGAGAGCGGGGCACCTAGGACTCGAACCTAGAATCGCCGGTTTTGGAGACCGGTGCCTTAGCCAGTTTGGCCAGTGCCCCAGGGGACGGATCGTATCGATCAGTGCTGCTTCAGGGTGATGCTCTTGGTCTTCTTCGCAGCGATCCCGGAGGTCGGCTTGAAGGTGAGTTTGGCCCTGACCTTGACCCTGCCGAGTTGGTCGAGCTCGGCCTTGGTCGCGCCCCTGACCTTGATCGTGATCATCAGCCTCTTCGCCTTCTTCGCCTTCTTCTTCGCCTTGACGATCCCCTTGCCGGCGACGGTGAGGGTGCCGGCGCCAGGGACCTTGACTGAGAGGGTGGCGGTGCCCGTGGCCTTGTTCAGCTTCACACCGCCGAGCTTCAGCTTCGGCTTCGTCACCTTCAGCTTCGTCGTCTGGGAGGTGGTCCCACCCTGGGGCGCGGTCGCGGTGATCGTGACTTCATAGGTGCCGGGTTTGGCGTTTTTCGGCACCGTCACCGAGACCTCCTGCTCGGCGGTGGGGGCACGGTGGGTGTTCGGATCGGGGGTCCCCGGGGCGAAGGTGGGGCTCGCCAGCGACAGCTTCGCCTTCGGCAGCGTCGAGGTCGCCGAGAGGGCGAAGGTCGGGGACGGCGAAGCGGTCGCGGCAAAGTTGAACGGAAAGGCGATCGCCGCCTTGCCCCCGAGGAAGACCGAGGTCGGGGCCGGGGCCGCCACCCTCAGGTCCGCAGTGCCGGTCTGACCTTCCATCGCGGTGCCGAAGCAGAAGGCTTCCCCTTCTTGCGGTTCGCCTTCAAAGCGCCAGCAGTGCACCGGGCGGCTCGCCGACTGGGTAGGACTGACTTCACGGAAGCCCAACGAGAGGCCGGTCGCGAAGGGACCCGGGTATGGACTGCCATCAGCCGCCACGGGCAAGCCGAAGTCGGCGTCCACGTTCCATTCCACCTGGACGCCTTCCTGTTCCAGAAGCGCGTTCGAGATGTAGCCGACGCCCTGGAGACCTGCCGGCGGCCAAACGGGTGGGGCCTTTTCGGCTTCGCCTTCTTTTTCGGCGAGTTTTTTCAGATTCGCTGAGGCGGCGGCGATCTCCGTCGCGACTTCGTCGTTACGGGTGAAGGTCAAGGGACTGCCGCCACCGACCGGGACCGCCGTCACGGTGGCGGGGGGAGTAGAGCCGGGGGGGACGGCGACGCCGAGCAGGTACTGCACTTCTTCGGTTTCACTCGCAGGGCTGCATTCCGGTTCGGGTTCGGTGCAGAGCGTGAAGTGCACGCGGACGGGACCGATTCCGCCTGGCTGGGACAAGGAGAGGCTTCCTTCCTTGAAGTAGGCGCAGGCGCTGAAGACGAGCGCCAGCGTCAACAGGGCGACGAGGGCGATCAGGGGCTTGGTGCGACGGCGCAGATGAGACAAGAAAACTCCTCCGGTCGGTGACTCCCCGACCCTAGCGTCCCGAAAGGCGGTGAACAGGATCGGAAAGTGCGGGCGGAGGGACTTGAACCCCCACGGGCCGAAGCCCACCAGGACCTAAACCTGGCGCGTCTGCCAAATTCCGCCACGCCCGCGTGGCTGGGCCGGCTGGCCCTTAACGCGGGGGCAATGCCGCCGCGTCGCCGACAGATTCTATGATCGACCGGTGGCGGTAGGAGAGGTAAGGCCCGGCTACGAACTGTGGCGGCCGAATCGGGAAAAGGCGAGCTCGGTCGCGACCAAGTTCGTCGTCGTGCTGCTGCTGGTGGCGACGGCGGTCGTCGCGGCGCTGGTCACCTTCGGCGGCTGGCCGCTGCTGAAGGGCGGCGGCGGGATGGGCATCGTCTGCCTGATCTACGCGATCCTCTACGCCTTCTTCGCCCTCCTCGTCGCCCGCTGGAGCCGCGGCATCCTGCCGGTGGCGGCGGCGCTGTCGATGATCCTCGCGATCTTCTGCGCGGTCGGCGCCGAAAGCTGGTTCAACCGCGACCGTGCCGGCTTCGACGAAGCGGCGCTGGGCTCTTCCGTGATCGGCGTCCTCGTGATCGTCCTCGGCCTGCTGCAGATCGTCCTCATCGCCGCCGTCCTCTTCGCCTTCAACCAGGAATGGCACGTCGAGGAGGAGCGCCCGATCGGCTCCGGCGAGGACTACGGCGCCGGCGCCTCACCGCAGCCGGCCTAGGTCGCCGCTCCCCTGGCTCTATCTTTCCGGCAGCGCCGGAGTGGCGGAACTGGCATACGCGATCGACTCAAAATCGATTGCCCTTGCGGGCTTGTGGGTTCGAATCCCACCTCCGGCATCCGCGTCCTGGCCAGGCGGCCAATAGGCTGGGACGGTGAGCGCCGCGACGGGGGAGCTACTGTGGGAGCCGTCGGCCGAGCTGGTCGAGCGCTCGCGGCTGACCGAGTTCATGCGCTGGCTGGAGCGGCAGCGCGGGCTCTCCTTCGGCGGCTACGGCCAGCTGTGGCAGTGGTCGGTCGACGACCTCGACGGTTTCTGGTCGGCCATCTGGGACTTCTTCGAGGTGCGGGCGGACGGCGACCCCTCCCCCGTCCTCGCCTCGCGGGAGATGCCGGGGGCGCGCTGGTTCCCGGACACGCGGCTGAACTACGCCGAGCACGTCTTCGCCGGCAAGGACGACGGCGAGACGGCGATCCTCCACGCCTCGGAGCTGCGTGAGCTCGGCGAGTTGAGCTGGGGGGAGCTGCGGCGGCAGGTGGCGGCGGCCGCGGCCGGGCTGCGGGGGCTCGGCGTCGAGCGGGGCGACCGGGTCGCCGCCTACATGCCGAACATCCCGGAGACGATCGTCGCCTTCCTCGCCGCCGCCTCGATCGGCGCGGTCTGGTCGAGCTGCTCGCCGGACTTCGGCCCGGCCAGCGTCGTCGACCGCTTCGCCCAGATAGAGCCCAAGGTCCTCTTCGCGGTCGACGGCTATCGCTACGGCGGCAGGGACTTCGACCGCCGCGAGACGGTGGCGCGGCTGCAGGGGGCAATGCCGAGCCTCGAGCGGACGGTCGTCCTCCCCTATCTGGCCGAGGATCCCGACCTTTCCCCGCTGCGGGACGCGATGCGGTGGGAGGAGCTGCTGGCCGAGGGCGACGGCGCCGAGCTCACCTTCGATCGCGTTCCCTTCGACCACCCGCTCTGGGTCCTCTACTCCTCCGGCACCACCGGGCTGCCGAAGGCGATCGTCCAGGGCCAGGGCGGGATCCTGCTCGAGCACCTGAAGAAGCTCAACCTCCACGTCGACGCCCACCCCGGCGACCGCCTCTTCTGGTTCACGACGACCGGCTGGATGATGTGGAACTTCCTCGTCTCCGGGCTGCTGACGCGGGCCGCGATCGTCCTCTACGACGGCAACCCCGGCCATCCCGACATGGGGACCCTCTGGGACCTGGCCGAGCGGGCCGGGGTGACGATGTTCGGGACCAGCGCCGCCTACATCGGCGCCTGCATGAAGGCGGGCGTCGAGCCCGGCGCCGGCCGCGACCTCTCCGCCCTGAAGGCGATCGGCTCGACCGGCTCCCCCCTCGCGCCCGAGGGCTTCGACTGGATCTACGAGCACCTCGGGGAGGACACCTGGCTCTTCTCGACCAGCGGCGGCACCGACCTCTGCACCGCCTTCGTCGGCGGCGCGGCGACGCTACCGGTCCACCGCGGCGAGATCCAGGCGCGGGCGCTGGGAGGCGCGGTGGAGGCGTGGAGCGAGGAGGGCGAGCCGGTGGTCGAGGAGGTCGGCGAGCTGGTCGTGACCGAGCCGATGCCCTCGATGCCGCTCTTCTTCTGGGGCGACGAGGACGGCAGCCGCTACCGCGAGAGCTATTTCGAGATGTTCCCCGGCGTCTGGCGCCACGGCGACTGGCTGGAACTGACCCGGCGCGGGACCGCGGTCATCTACGGCCGCTCGGACTCGACGATCAACCGCGGCGGCATCCGCATGGGGACGAGCGAGATCTACCGCGCGGTGCTGGGCGTCGAGGAGATCGTCGACGCGCTGGTGGTGGACGTACCGCGACCCGGAACCGACGGCTGGATGCCGCTGTTCGTGGTGATGCGCGAGGGGGTTGAGCTGGACGCGGAGCTGCCGAGGGAGATCGCGCGGCGGGTGCGCGAGCAGTGCTCCCCCCGCCACGTCCCCGACGAGGTCTTCGCGATCGACGAGGTCCCCCGCACCCTCAGCGGCAAGGTCCTGGAGGTGCCGGTGAAGCGGATCCTGATGGGGGCGCCGGTGGAGAAGGTCGCGAGCCGGGACTCGCTGGCGAACCCGCAGGCGCTCGACTACTTCGTCGCAATGGCGAAGCGGCTCGAGGCCTGACCAGACCGCTGCGCGACGATCGCCGCGGTCCGCCGCAGCACGGCGAGAACGTGGTCGGGTTCGTAGCGCACCTGCTCGTGCGTGAAGCGGAGCTGGGTCAGCCCGGCGGCGGTGTGCGCCTGGTCCCGCAGCCGGTCCCGCGCCTGCTCGGCCGGCGTGCGGTGATAGCGCAGCCCGTCCGTCTCCACGACCAAGCCGAGGTCCGGCCAGTAAAAGTCGACTTCGAACTCGTTGACGATCTGGCCCGTGAGCGGGACGGGCAGGCCCGCCTTGCGCACCAGCGGCAGGAACCGCCGTTCGAGCTCCTCTTTGGTGAGCCGGAACGTGCGCCGGTCGAGGATGCGGCGGAGCTTGGCGGCGCCCGGCTCGCCCGCCCGAGCCTCAAGCGCCTTCCGGAGTTGGGGCGGGTTCGTCAGGTTGTATTTGTCCGCCTCGTTGATCATCCGCTCGATGCCGGGGCGGTCGAGGCGCAGGGACATATCGAGGAGGGTCTGGATCGGGGTGGTGATGGGAATCCCAAACTCCGTCGTGACGTCGCGCGGGCGAAGCGACGGTCGGCGGTGGACCCGCAAGCCGGGAAGGCGCTTCTGAAAAGGGCTGGGTAGGGAGGGCTCTATGACGCCGCGCTGCTCGAACCCGATGCGCCACAGAGCAGCCGCGCTGGAGTGACTGAGGGCCGCTCGGTCGCCGCAGGCGAGGACAGCTGCCATCCAACGTCCATAGTTGCTCAGATCTGGGCGCCCAACTGAATAGACCCCGCGCCGCACCCGATGCAACCGCCCGATCGCCAGCCGATGCTTGACCGCATCCGGCGAAATTCCAAGCGCCAGAAGCTGCCCCCGCGAGATCACCCCGTGCTGCTGCCGAACCAAAGTCCACGCTCGCTGAGTTTTGGGCGTCATAGCGCCTATAAGTCAGCGAGCGTCCGTCTTTCTCCCCCTTACCCCGCTGCTGTTCGTGCAGGTTGCGGCGTTCAGACCATGCCGAGGCCGCCGGAGACGCCGAGCGTCTCGCCGGTGACGTACGAGGCGTCGTCGGAGGCCAGGAACGCTGCTGCCGCTGCGACCTCCTCCGGCTGGCCGAGGCGGCCCATCTGGGTGGAGGAGCGCATCGTCTCGATCACCTTCTCGCCGATCTCGCCGAACTCCTTGGCACCCATCAGCAGGGGGGTCTCGATCGGGCCGGGGGCGATCGCGTTGGCGGTGACGCCGTAGCGGGCGGCCTCGCGGGCGATCGCCTTGGTGAAGCCGATGACGCCGGCCTTTGCCGCGCTGTAGGCGGCCGAGCCCTTGGAACCGACCCGGCCCGCCTCGGAGGAGATGTTGACGATGCGGCCGTAGCCGCGCTCCTGCATCCCCGGCAGCGCCGCGTGGGTGCAGTTCATGACCCCGCCGAGGTTGACGTCCAGCACCTGCCCCCACTGCTCCTGGCTGACGTAGACGAAGAAGCCGAAGTTGTCCATGCCGGCGTTGTTGACGAGGACGTCCGGCTCGCCGACGGCGGCGACGGCGGCGCGGGCCATCTCGAGATCGGTGACGTCGAGCTCGACCGCGTGGCCGGCGATCTCGCCGGCGATCTTCTCCGCCCCCTCGAGGTTGAGGTCGCCGACCCAGACCTCGGCCCCCTCGGCGGCGAGCCGGGCGGCGGTCGCAGCGCCGATGCCGCTCGCCCCGCCCGTCACCAGCGCCTTGCGTCCCTCCAGCCTCATTGCGGCGGGAGCATAGACTGCGCGGCCTTGGAACCGATCCCGATCATCGGCGGCACCGGCGCCCTCGGCGCCGGCCTGGCGCGGCGCTGGGCGAGGGCCGGGGCGCCGGTCGTGCTGGGCTCGCGTGCCGCGGAGCGCGCCGAGGAGGCGGCGGCGAAGGTCCGCGCCGACGTTCCCGACAGCGACGTCACCGGCCTCGAGAACGCCGAGGCGGCGACCAAGGGGGAGATCGTCTTCCTCACCGTTCCCTTCCGCGCCCAGTCGGAGAACCTCAACAACCTGCGCGAGGCGCTGCGCCCCGGCCAGATCCTCGTCGACTGCACCGTCCCCCTCGCCGCCGCGGTCAGCGGCAAGGCGACCCGCTCGCTCGGCGTCTGGCAGGGCTCGGCCGCCCAGCAGGCGCAGGAGATGGTTCCCGACGGCGTCACCGTCGTCTCCGCCCTGCACACCGTCGGCGCCCCCACCCTCGCCGACCTCGACGCCGAGCTCGGCGAGGACATCCTCGTCTGCGGCGACAAGAAGGCCGACAAGGCACGGGTGGCGCGGCTGATCGAGCTGATCCCCGGCCTGCGCGCGGTCAACGCCGGGGCGCTGGAGATGGCGCGGATCGTCGAGCAGCTGACGCCGATGCTGATCTCGGTCAACACCCGCTACAAGGTCCACGCGGGGATCCGCCTCACCGGCCTGCCCGACGGCGACCACTGGTCCTAGCGTGCGCGTTGCGCTTCTCGCCGGCGGCACCGGCGGCGCCAAGCTCGCCGCCGGGATGCAGGAGGAGATCGGCTCCGACCTGGCGGTGATCGCCAACACCGGCGACGACGTCGAGGCGCTCGGCGTCCACGTCTCCCCCGACCCGGACCTCGTCACCTACTGGCTCAACGGCGAAATCGACGCCGAGCGCGGCTGGGGGATCCGCGACGACACCTTCACCGTCTTCGAGCGCCTGAAGCGGCTCGGCGCCCCCAGCTGGTTCGGCCTCTCCGACCGCGACCTCGCCGCCTGCCTCTACCGCCGCGAGTTCCTCGACGCCGGCGGCCGCCCGACCGACGCCCAGGCCCAGATCGCCCGCGGCCTCGGGGTCGAGGCGCGGGTGCTGCCGATGACCGACGCGCCGGTCCGCACCCAGGTGATCACCGCCGCCGGCCCCCGCGCCCTGCAGGAGTACCTGATCCTCGACGGCGGCCGGCCCCGGGTCGAGGGCGTGCGGCTGGAGGGGATCGAGGCGGCCGAGCCGACCCCCGAGGCGCTGGCGGCGATCGCCGAGGCAGAGGCGGTCGTCATCGGCCCCTCCAACCCGGTGATCAGCATCGGCCCGATCCTCGCCATCCCCGGAATGCGCGAGGCGATCGCCGCCTCCCCGGCCCCGGTCCTCGCCGTCAGCCCCTACGTCGCCGGCGCGGTCGTCAAGGGCCCGACCGACCGCTTCATGGAAGGGATCGGCCGCCCCACCACCGCCGCCGGCGTCGCCTCCCTCTACGCCGGGCTGATCGACGCGATGGTCGTCGACGAGGGCGACCCCGACCCGCCGCCGGCCGAGGTCCCGACCCTCGCCGCCCAGACCCTGATGGAGGGCGCCGCCGGCCGCGTCCGCCTGGCGCGGACGGTGCTCGACTACGCCGCTACGCTCGCTCCTTGAAAGCGACCGCGGTCCTCCCCGTCAAGCGCTTCGACGCCGCCAAGCAGCGGCTGGCGGCGGGGGTCGACGGGGAGCGCCGCCGCGAGCTGGCCGGGGCGATGGTCGCCGACGTGCTGGAGGCGATCGGCGGCGCCCGCGCGATCGAGCGCCTGATCGTCGTCAGCGGCGATCCGCTCGCCCAGGAGCTGGCGGCCGAAGCCGGCGCCGAGATCGTGCCCGACCCCGAGGACGCCGGTCACATCGAGGCCGCCCAGGCGGGCATCGCCAGGGCCGAGGTCGAGGGCGCCGAGCGGGTCGTGCTGCTCGCCGGCGACTGCCCGCTGCTCGACCCGCGCGAGCTCGACCGGCTGCTGACCGGGACTCCCAGCCGCTACGTCGGGATCGTCCCCGACCGTCACGGCAGCGGCACCAACGCCCTCCTCCTCAGCCCCCCCGACGCGATCGTCCCCGCCTTCGGCGAAGGCAGCCGCGCCCGCCACGTCGAGGCCGCGCGCCAGGCGGGGATCCCGTTCGGGATCGAGGAGCTGCCGTCGATCGAACTCGACCTCGACACGCCCGCCGACGTGATCGCCCTGACGCGCGAGCTGGAGCGCCAGCCGAAGCGGGCGCGCCGCACCGCCAAGGCCCTGGGAATATGAGCCGGGAGCTCCGGGCCCTGCCCGTCGCAGGGCTACCCGAGGTCGAGGAGGGAATGAAGCTCGGCGAGCTGATCGCCGCGCGGGCCGGGCTGGAGGCCGGCGACATCGTCGCGATCTCGCAGAAGGTCGTCTCCAAGGCAGAGGGACGGGTGCGCCGCCTGGCCGACGTCGAGCCCTCCGCGAAGGCGCTCGAGTTGGCGAAAGAGCTGGGCAGGGAAGCGGAGATCGTCGAGCTCGTGCTCTCCGAGAGCCGCGAGGTCCTGCGCGCCGAGCGCGGCGTCCTGATCACGGAAACCCACCACGGCTTCGTCTGCGCCAACGCCGGCATCGACGCCTCGAACCTGCCCGAGGACGGCACCGTCTGCCTCCTCCCCGCCGACCCCGACGCCTCCGCCCGAGCCATCCGCAAAGAACTAGCGACCGTGCCTGAGGGGTCGGGGGGGGGGGGGGGCCGCGCCCCCCCCGCCGGGGGGGGGCGCGGCCCGCCCCCCCGCCCGCCGCCCCGGGGGGGCGCGGCGCCGGGGCGG
>JAICSS010000012.1 GCA_025936755.1 Solirubrobacterales bacterium
CGACAACGTCGCCTTCCCGCTGCGGCAGCACACCGACAAAGGCGAGGAGGAGATCGGCGAGATCGTCAACCGCCGCCTCAAAGAGGTCGGTCTCACCGAGGCGACCTACAAGATGCCGAACGAGCTCTCGGGCGGGATGCGCAAGCGCGCCGGCTTCGCCCGGGCGCTGGTGCTGGAACCGGCGATCGTGATGTTCGACGAGCCCGACTCCGGGCTCGACCCGGTGCGGACGGCGCTGCTCTGCGAGCTGATCCGCGAGGTCCACGCCGAGAACGGCGGCTGCTACCTGGTGATCAGCCACGACCTCGGCACCGCTCGCCGCATCGCCGACTTCATCGCCGTGCTCTGGAGCGGCAAGATCGTCGAGTCGGGGCCGAAAGAGGAGCTGTTCGACTCCAGCAACCCGTTCGTTAGCCAGTTCCTCAACGCTGACGTCAGCGGGCCGCTCTCGATGGATTAGGGCTTGAGCGCCGGAGCCTGGTTCGGGCGCGTCGCGGCGTGGGCGGCCCGGCACGCGCGGGTGGTCCTCGCCGCCGGCGCCGTGCTCGCGATCGTGGCCGCTGTGGGCGCGACCCGGTTGCCGACCGACGCCGGCGTCGGCACCCTGACCGACTCCGATTCCGCCACCGCCCGGGCGACGCGGCAGGTCCGTGAGACCTTCGGCGAAGAACCCGTCGTCGTCCTCGTCAAGGGCGAACTGCCGCAGCTGCTGCTCACCGACGACCTCTTCAAGCTGCTGCGGCTCGAGGGCTGCCTCTCCGGCAAGGTCCCGAAGGGGGCCGAGCCGATCCCCGGGCCCTGCGCCGAGCTGGCGGATATGGAAGCGGTCCAGTTCCTCGCCGGCCCGGCGACCTTCCTCAACGAGTCGGTGGTCCAAATCGACAACCAGCTGCGGCGGCTGGCCGAACACGTGCCGGCCGACCGCTTCCGCGAATACCTGCTGGCGGTGGCGACGCGCTACGGGATAACCAGCGCCCCCAGCATCACCAACGAAGACTTCGTCGCCACCGTCGTCTTCGACCTGGCCCGCCCGCGCGGGACCCCGAAGGCGCGCCTCTCCTACCTCTTCCCCAACGCCCGCTCGGCCCAGATCATCATTCGCCTGCGGCCGGACCTGAGCGCCGCCGAACGCCACCGGGCGATCGGGCTGATCGAAGCCGCCGTCGCCGACACGACGCCCCGCAAAGCCTGCAAGGAAGGGCAGAAACCGGTGCCGTGCTTCGAGCTCGAAGGGGGCAGCTACGTCGTCTCCGGGGCGCCGGTGGTTATCGACGGCGTCTCCCGGGCCCTGAAGGACGCGCTGCTCCTGCTCTTCGCGCTCGCGGTGGCGGTGATGGCGTTCGTCCTCCTGCTCGTCTTCCGCTCCCGCTGGCCGCTGCTGCCGCTGGCGATCGCGCTGATGGCGGCGGCGATTGCCTTCGGCCTCCTGGCGCTGGTCGGGGGCTCGCTGACGATGGCCTCGATCGCGGCGCTGCCGATCCTGGTCGGGCTCGTCGTCGACTACGCGGTCCAGTTCCAGGCGCGTTTCGACGAGGCGTTCGGCCCCGCCCGCGGGGCGACGACGATCGCCGCCGCCTGCCTCGCCACCGCGGCGGGTTTCCTCGCGCTGCAGCTCTCGCCGATCCCGATGGTGCGCGGGTTCGGCTGGCTCCTGATCCTCGGCGTCGCGGTCGGATTCCTGCTCGCCCTGATCGCCGGGCAGGCGGCGCTGTCGATCCGGGGACCGGTCGGCCTGGAGCCGCGGCGCTGGCGCGGGGAGCGCCTTCTGTCGCTGGCGCAGGCGCACCCGGTGGCGGTCCTGGCTGTGGGCGTCGGCCTCGCGGTGATGGGCTGGGCAGCGGGGACGCGGGTCGACACCGTCACCGACATCCGGGAGCTGGCGCCGCAGAACGTGAAGGCGGTGGAAGGGCTGAACGAATTGCAGGACACGACCGGGGTCTCGGGGGAGCTCGATGTGAGCATCACCGCCCCTGATCTCACCGATCCCGAAACGGTCGAGTGGATGGCCGGGTTCAAGAAGCGGGTGTTGGAAGCGAACGGCTTCAGCGGCGAAAACCCAAGCTGCCTGGATGCGGAGATCTGCCCGGGGCCGGCGCTCTCGGACTTCCTCGTCCGGGGAGGGGAAACGCCGACTGCGAAACGGATCGACGCGACGCTGTCGGCGCTCTCGCCCTACGCGCTGCGGCAAGTGGCGCCGATCGACCCGGAAACCGGCGAAGTGGGGAACCAAGCCCTGATCTCGTTCGGGATCAGGGCGCAGTCGCTGGGGGACCAGCAGCAGCTGGTGGAGAGGGTGCGAGATGCCATTGGGGAAACGCCGGAAGGGGTTGACGTCCAGTTGGCGGGGCTGTCGGTGATCGCGGCCGAATCGGCCTCGGATCTCTCCAGCAGCAGGTACTGGCTGACGCTGGCTGGGATCGTCCTCGTCGGGCTGGCGCTGCTGCTGATCTACCGCTCCTGGCGCCGCGCCCTCGTGCCGCTCGTCCCGACGGTGCTGGCAACCGGATGGGCATCGCTGCTGCTCTGGGTCACCGGCATCCCGCTGAACCCGATGTCGGCCGCGCTGGGGGCGCTGACGATCGCGATTGCGACCGAGTTCGGGGTCCTGTTGAGCGGCCGCTTCCACGAGGAGCGGCAGCGCGGAGCGGAGACCGAGGAAGCGCTGCGGCGCGCCTACGCGCGGACGGGGGCCGCGGTCCTCGCCTCCGGCGCCACCGCCGTCGCCGGCTTCGCCGTCCTCGTCGCCAGCGACGTGCAGATGCTGCGGGACTTCGGGCTGGTCACCGTCGTCGACCTCAGCGCCGCCCTGATCGGGGTGCTGCTGGTCCTGCCGGCGACCCTGCTGCTGGTGGAGCGCCGGTGAGGGACCGCTACTCGATCGTCGTCGGGCTGCTCTTCCTGGCGGTGATCGTGGTCGCGACCGTGAGCACGATCGAGGGCGGGGGGCCGGGGAAGACGCTCGGCCTCGACCAGCTGCCGCCGCGCTGGCCGCTGCCCGAGTTCGCCGTGCCCGCCGCCGCCGGCCAGCTCGAAGGCGACGCCAACGTCGCCCAGGACGATTGCGAAACCTCGGCGATCCCCTGTCCCGAAGGGTCGGAGCGGACCCCCGCCTGCCGAATCGAAACCCCCGAAGCGATCCGTGTCTGCGACTTCTTCGGCCGGCCGCTGGTGATCTCGTTCTGGTTCAGCAAAAGCGGCGGCTGCGTCGCCCAGCAGGATCTGGTGGAGCGGGTCTCGCGGCGCTACCGTGGGCGGGTGGGTTTCCTCTCCTTGGACATCCGCGACGAACGCGACACGGTCCGGGACCTGATCCGTCAGCGTGGGTGGAAGATGCCGGTGGGGTACGACCGCGACGGCGCGGTCGGCAGCCTCTACGGAATCGGCCTCTGCCCGACGTTCGCCTACGTCTACCCCGGGGGGACCCTGCAGAGCGCCAGCATCGGCGAACTCACCGCCTCCGAGCTCGGCGATCGTGTCGACCGCCTGCTCGCCGCCACCGCGGCGGCGGAAGGGGGCTGAGGTGGGCGCCGGTTCCGCCGGCCAGCGGCTCGGCTGGGTGCCGGCGCCCCAGCAGGGCTGGGTGGCGCCCCACATCGCCTCCGAGTTCCCCGGCCTCGGGATCGCCTGGGTCGAGGTCGACGCCAAGCCCGGCAAGAGCCCGGAGCCGGTGCGGCGGCGGCTGCGCGACCTCTCCGACCGCACCTACGGCTCGCAGGCGATCCGGCTGCGGGAACGGCCGATCCCCTGGGCCTACCGTGTCTTCTTCCGCCAGATCGGGCTCGACCCCGACCGCACCCGCACCCCGGTCGAGCAGCTGGCGCTCGACCGCCTCCACGACGGCGGCTTCCGCAGCAACGGCCTGCCCGGGGACGCGCTCGACATCGCGATCGTCGAGACCGGGGTGGCGCTGCGCGCCTTCGACGCCGAGGCGGTCTCGGGCCGGCTCTGCATCCGCGACTCGGCGCCGGGGGAGTCGCTGGCCGGGATGCCCGGGGAGATGGCGAAGGGGACGCTGGCGATCGCCGACGAGGCGCGCCCGCTCGGGCTCCTCTTCGGGGCGACGGCGGCGGGCCTGGGGGTCGAGCAGGGAAGCCGCCGGATCGTGGTCGCCGCGATCCAGGTCAAGGGGGTGCCGCAGATCGCCGTCGAGGAGGCGCTGTGGATGGCCGCCTCGACTCTGGAGGCGGCCTGACTACACTTTTGGGGATGCCTGCGCTGCTGAGACAAGAGGAAGTTGCCGGTCTGGGCGTCGCCGTCGGCGAGCGCGGGGCGCGGCTGCAGCTGCGGCGGCAGATCGCCCGGCTCGAGGCGGAGCTGGCGGGCCTCTTCGGGGAGGCCTTCGGCCACGCCGAGGTCCCCCACCGGATCGACTCCGTCGCCCCGGTGCCGCGGGTCCTCGACCTCGGCGAGCTGGAGGCGGTGCGAGACGGCCTGGCCGGCCGCGTCGCCGAGGCCCGGCGGGCCCTGGTCGAGCGGCGCCGGGTCGAGGACGAGAACCGCGAGCTGGTCGAGCGGATGCTCGCCGCCCCTCAGGACTACAAGTGGGTCCGCGTCTCCCGCGAGGACCTCGGCCTCCACGGCTGCGGCCACTGGCACTCGCGCCCGCGGCTGGGCCCGATCGGGATGCTGATGGGCTGGTGGCGGGTCAAGGTCTCCTCTGGATGTCCCTTAGCCGGGCGGCTCGCGGCCGTTGACCGGTAAGACGAAGACCGGACAGGCGAAGCGGGTCGGGGCGGCCGACAAGCGGCCGCCGGCGCCGTGGGGGAACGCGCCGCTGGCCGAGCTGGTCATCCTCGCCGGCATCGTCGCCCTGGCGATCGGGGTGATCGGCGGCCACCCGACGGCGATCGCGGCCGGGGTTGCCCTGGCCGGGCTGGGCGGAGTCGAGGTGGCGATCCGCGAGCACTTCGCCGGCTACCGCTCCCACACGACCCTGCTCGCCGGCGCCGCCTTCGTCCTCGTCACCGGCCTCGTCTTCTACGCGGCGAACCAGATCCTCGCGGTGGCGCTGGCGGTGGGGGCCGTCGCTTTCGCGCTGACCTTCTACCTGGCTCGCCGCGCATTCCAGCGCGCCTCCGGCGGTCTCAGCTACCGGATCGGCGGAATGCGCGGGTAAAAGCGCCGCGACCGAAAAAACGCCGCGACCGCTGACGCGGCCGCGGCAGCGGCAAGGTCAGACGGCGAGGGGCTCCCGAAGGTTCGAGCGGGTGGCGAGCTCGTTGGCGAGGATCCGGCGCTGCCGGGACGTCAGCGTCCCCAGCTGCTTGTTCTCGTTGAGGGAGAGGGGCAGGAGGAACTTCCGCGCCCGGGTCCGCCCCCAGCGGCGCTGGCTGGTCAAGAGCTCGGCGATGGTCATGCTCTCGGTCTCCCACGGGCAGTCTCGAACCACCTCCGCGGCATCCATGTCTCCTCGGGCGATCGCGCGCTTCAGCTCGGCCCGCGCAAGCCGCACCATGTTGGCTCTCTCCAGGGCCCTCATGTGCTGCGGTGCCTCGGCTGGGGCTGCGATGGTCGATGGTGGTGCCGGTGAGGCAGCTTCCACTGGGACTCCTCCCTTCAAGGAATCGAATTTGCTGGGGTATGTCGCGTCCGGCCGTGGCAACCCATGCCCCTCCGAGGGGGCCTGGTCCTACCGGACCGACTCTCTCTTCCCGAACGCCCCGCCAGGGTCGTCTCGGCGAGGAGGCCAAGCTATGTCTTCGGAGTCGCGGGCGTCAACCCACCGTCACCGAAGTTCCGTCCGATCCATTCGCTAAGAGCAACAATTTCGACCCATCCAGGAGCTTGTCCAAATCTGGACAAGGCCGAAACTCACCCCCCCGGGGGATGTCAAATTTTTGTGACCAAAAAATTAAGTGCGCGGTAGGTCCGGGAAGTCCCCGATGACCCGGGCGACGGTGCCGAGGGCGCCGTCGAGGTGCTCGCGCTCGTGGGTCGCCATCAGGCTGGTCCGCAGCAGCGCCCCGCCCGGCGGAACGGCCGGGTGGATGGCGACGTTGGTGTAGACGCCGGCGTCGAAGAGGGCCTTCCAGAGCAGCACCGCCTGCCAGTCGTCGCCGACCATCACCGGCACCACCGGCGTCGTCGCGACGCTGCCGTCGGGCAGCGTCCCCGGCTCGACCACCTGGAGGCCGAGGTGGCGCAGCCCCTCGCGCAGGTACTCGGCGTTGTCGAGCAGGCGGCGGAAAAGCGCGGGGCCGTCGGCGCGGACCACCCGCAGCGCCGCCAGCGCCGCGCCGACGGCGGCGGGAACGGCGGAGGCGCTGAAGACGAAGGAGCGCGAGGAGATGCGGAGGTACTCGATCACGTCGGCGGGGCCGGCGATGAAGCCGCCGCAGGAGGCGAGGCTCTTGGAGAAGGTCCCCATCCGCAGGTCGACCTCGTCCTCGAGCCCGAACAGCTCGCAGGCGCCGGCGCCGCGGGCGCCGAGGACGCCGGCGCCGTGCGCCTCGTCGACCATCAGGCGGGCGCCGTGGGCCCGGCAGAGCTCGACGATCCGCGGCAGGTCGCAGACGTCGCCCTCCATCGAGAAGACGCCGTCGACGACGACGAGGACGCCACCGCCGTCGGCGGCGGCCCGCTGCAGCATCTTCTCCAGCTTGTCCATGCGGTTGTGGCGGAAGGGCCGCAGCTTGGCGCCGGAGAGGCGGCAGCCGTCGAGGATCGAGGCGTGGTCGCCGGAGTCGCAGATCACCGTGTCGCCGGGGCCGAGGATGGTGCCGATGCAGCCGACGTTGGACTGATAGCCGGTCGTGTAGACGATCGCGTCCTCGGTCCGCATCCACTCGGCCAGCTCGCGCTCGAGGTCGAGGTGCAGCGGCGTCGTCCCGTTCAGCAGGCGCGAGCCGGTGACGCCGGTGCCGAAGGTCTCGAGCGCCTCGCGCGCCCCTGCCTTGACCCGCTCGTCGCCGGTCAGGCCGAGGTAGTTGTTGGAGCCGAGCATGATCGTCTCCCGACCCTCCATCTCGACGACGGGGCCGGCCTGCGAGGTGAGCAGGCGGAAGTAAGGGAGGAGGTCGTGCTCCCTGGCGGCTTCGAGCTGCTCGAGGCGGTCGTGGCTGCGCGCCTTCTCGAAGACGTCGACCGGAGCCTTCGCGGTCTCGCTCATCGCCGCAGAGTGTAGGTTGCGGCTTCGATGGCCAGCGTCTCGATCCGTCCCGTGCGCTCTCGCCGCGAGCTGAAGCGCTTCGTCAAGCTGCCGTTCCGCCTCCACCGCGAGAGCGAGCAGTGGGTGCCGCCGCTCGTCTTCGAGCGAATGCAGTTCCTCGACCGCAGGAAGAACCCCTGGTTCGAGCACGGCGAGGCCGAGTACTTCCTGGCCGAACGCGAAGGCGAGGCGGTGGGGCGGATCAGCGCCCACGTCGACAGCCGCTGGGACGAGTACCAGGGCGGCAGGGACGCGATGTTCGGCTTCTTCGAGGCCGACGAGGACCCGGAGGCGGTGCGGGCGCTCTTCGACGCCGCCACCGGGTGGGCGCGGGAGCGGGGTCGCGAGCGGCTGCTCGGGCCGATGGACTTCACCACCAACGACGAGATCGGGATCCTGATCGAGGGGTTCGAGCGCCAGCCGATGATCCTCGAGCCCTGGCACCCGCCCTACTACCAGCGGCTGATCGAGGCCGAGGGTTTCGGCAAGGCGATGGACGTGCTGATGTGGGAGCTGCGGATGGGCGAGCTGAAGGAGGGGGAGAAGTTCGACCCCTCGATCCACGCGGCGGCGGAGAAGGCGCTGCACGACGAAGGGATCGCGATCCGCAACATGCGCAAGCGCGACATGGCCGCCGAGGTGCGCCGCTTCATGGACGTCTACAACGAGGCCTGGGGCGACAACTGGGGCTTCGTCCCGATCACCGACGCCGAGGTCGAGTTCCAGGCCAAGAACCTGAAGCAGGTGATCGACGAGGAGTGGACCTTCATGGCCGAAAAGGACGGCGAGGTGGTCGGCGCCGCCCTCACCCTGCCCGACATCAACCAGGTCCTGGCGGGGATGGGCGGGCGGCTGCTGCCCTTCGGCTGGGCAAAGTTCCTGCTCGGGAAGCGCAGGATCGACCGCCTCCGCGTCTTCGCCCTCGGGGTCAAGCACGACTACCGCCACACCGGCGTCGCCGCCGGCCTCTACCTCGAGCACATCAAGATGGCGGCGCTGCCGGACAAGATCCACTGGGGCGAGATGGGGTGGATCCTGGAGACGAACGAGCCGATGAACCGGGCGATGGAGGGGATGGGCGGCAAGGTCGTCAAGAAGTACCGTCTTTACGAGCGATCGATTGAGGGGGGCGACCCCTCGCCCCGCTAGAGTCGCCCGGGTGAGCGAGCTGCACGTAGACGCCGAGGTCGTGGCCGAGGAAGACGCCGGCCCGGCCGAGGCGACCGACCCCGTCCGCCCGCTTCCGGTCGGCTACGAGCCCGCCGGGGGCCCGGCGCTGCCGGCGCTGCGGCCCGAGGTGAAGACCGCCGTCCTGGCGACCGCCGGAGGTGTCCTCGCCGGCGCCGCCACCGTCGCCGCCGTGCGGGCGGTGACCGCCGCCGCCGCCAAGGCGCGGGCGCCGCGTCGCCTCGCCGGCCGCCGCCGCGAGCGTCAGAACGTCGTCGCAAGCCGGTCGTTCCTGGTCGATGTTCACCTGCTCGGTCGCTGAGGCCGAGGTCCGGCCCCCTTCGCCCTACCGGCTGCCGCGGGGCAGCGCTGACAGGACGCTGCGGGTGCGGGGCGGGGTGGCGACGCGGCTGCTCCACGTCGGCGGCAGCCCGGTCCTCGTCCGCGCCTGGCAGCCGGCGCGCGAGCGGGTGCGGTTCCGCGCCGAGGCGGTCGATCCGGGCCAGGTGAAGCGCCCGCGGATTGCGATGCCGCCGTGCCCGGGGCCGGCGGGCCGGGAGCAGCTCGAGGAGGCGATCGCGGCGATGCGCCGCGCCCTCTGGGTCGACGTCGACCTCGGCGACTTCCACCGGCGCTTCCGCCGTGACCCCCTGGTCGGGCCGCTGATCCGGCGCCGCCCTGACTTCCGCCCGCCGGGCCGGCCCTGGCCCTGGGAGGCGCTGGCGGCGGCGGTGGTGGGACAGCTGATCGAGGCCAGGCTGGCGGCCTCGATCGAGCGCCGCATCGCCGGCCGCTGGGGAGCCCGGCTGGGGGAGGGGCCCGGGGCCCTGCGCGACGTCCCCGGCCCGAGCGCGATCGCCGGCCGCGCCCCGGCCGAAATCGAGCAGATGGAGCTGGTCGGCAAACGGGCGCTGGCGCTGCGGCGGCTGGCCCGCGACGTCGCCGCCGGGCGCTGCCGGATCGAGAGCCCGGAGGGGGACCGGCGCCTGCTGGCGCTGCCGCAGATCGGCCCCTGGACGGTCCAGTGCCTCGGCCTCTTCGGCCGCAACGAGCTCGACTCGCTGCCGGCCGGCGACCTCGGCTACATCAAGCTGGTCGGGCGCCTGGGCGGCGGCGGCCGGCGGGCGACGATCCCCGAGGTGGAAGCCTTCTACGCGCCGTACGAGCCCTACCGCGGCCTGGTCGGGACGCTGACGCTGGCGGGGCTCCACAGGCTGGTGGCGGCCGGGCCGCCGATGCGCCTCGCCGCCTGAGACGGCCCCGCCCCCGCCATTCCTCAAGACCTCTGCTCCGGTCGCCGATGAGCGAGGTGGATGCGCGAACCCGCCGACAGGAACTGGTCCGAAGACGAGGTCAGGGGCTTTCTCGACCAGCTCGCCGCGGGCGGGCACGACTTCCGGCGCCTGATCGAGCGCCTGCCGGTGATCGTCTACACCGCCGAGCTCGGCGAGCGCGGTCGCTGGCGCTACGTCAGCCCGCAGGTCGAGGAGATCCTCGGCTACCGGCCGGAGGACTTCGTCCGCGACCCGGGACTCTGGGTCAGCCTCCTGCACCCGCAGGACCGGGAGCGGGTGCTGGCGATCGAAACCGAGGAGCACCTCGGCAGCCGCGACACGACGCCGCTCGAATACCGGATCCACACCCGCGACGCCACGGTCGTCTGGATCCACGACGAGGCGGTGCTGGAAGCCGACGAGGACGGCGTCCCGGTCTGGCACGGGGTCATCTACGACGTCAGCGAGCGCAAGGAGACCGAGGGGGAGCTGCAGCGGGCGCTCTCCCAGCAGGCGGTGGTCGCCCGGCTCGGCGAGCGGGCGATGCAGAACAGCGACCCGCAGGAGATGATGGAGGCGGCGACCGAGCTGATCGGCAAGGTCGACGGCGTCCACAGCGCCTGCATCTGGGAGCTCGCCCGCGACGGCCGCCGGCTCAACCTCCGCGCCGGGCTCGAGGGCGCCGTGGTCGGGGCCGGGCGCCGGGTCTCGGCCTCCCGCGACTCCCACGCCGGCGCCGCGCTGGATTCCGGCACCCACGCGATCGTCGGCGACTGGAACCGGGAGACCCGCCACACGATGCCGCCGGTGCTGCGCGTCTTCGGCGCCGCCAGCAGCCTCGCCGTCGTCATCGACGGCAAGAACAGCCCCTTCGGCGTGCTCGACGTCCACGCCACCGAGCCGCACCGCTTCAGCGCCAAGGACGTCCCCTTCGTCCAGGCCGCCGCCAACGTCCTCGCCGACGCGATCGAGCGCCACGCCGCCGACCAGGCGCTGCGCTACCGCGTCCTCCACGACTCGCTGACGGGCCTGCCGAACCGACTCAGCTTCGTCGACGCCCTCGGCGAGTCGCTGGACAAGGCGGCGGTCTCGGGCTCCCCGGTCGGGATCCTCTTCCTCGACCTCGACCACTTCAAGCTGATCAACGACAGCCTCGGCCACCATGCCGGCGACGCCCTGCTGCGGGCGGTGGCGCCGCGGCTCCGCGCGCACCTGCGCCCCGGCGACGTCGTCGCCCGCTTCGGCGGCGACGAGTTCGGGATCCTGATCGACCGCCTCGCCGACGAAGGCGAGGCGCTGGCGATCGCCGACCGCGTCGCCAGCGCCTTCGCCCAGCCCTTCTCGCTCGACGGCGTCGACCACTTCGTCAGCGCCAGCATCGGCGTCGCCGTCTCCCGCGCCTCCGAAGAGCGCACGGTCAACGCCGAGCTGCTGATCCGCGACGCCGACGCGGCGATGTACCGGGCCAAGGAAGGCGGCCGCGCCCGCTGCGTCCTCTTCGACGCCGAGATGCGGGCGGGGGCGATGCGGCGGCTGGAGGTCGAACGGGAGCTGCGCCACGCGGTGGAGCGGGACGAGCTGACCCTTCACTACCAGCCCGTGGTCAACCTGCGCTCGGGAGAGATGACCGGTCTGGAGGCGCTGGTCCGCTGGCGCCACCCCGAGCGGGGGATGCTCGATCCCGCCGAATTCGTCTCGATCGCCGAGGACAGCGGCCTGATCGAGCCGATCGGGCGCTGGGTCCAGGAGCACGCCTGCCGCCAGGCTCTGGAGTGGCACCAGCTGCGGCCCGACGCGCGGCCGCTCGACGTCGCCGTCAACCTCTCGGCGCGGCAGGTCGCCCACCGCGACCTGCCCGACGTCGTCGAGGAGGTGATCGCCCGCACCGGCCTCGACCCGATCCACCTGCGGCTGGAGATCACCGAGGGGGTCCTGGTCGAGGAGTCGGCGACGGCGATCTCCTCGCTGCAGCGGCTGAACGAGCTCGGCGTCCGCCTCGTCCTCGACGACTTCGGCACCGGCTACTCCTCACTCGCCTATCTGAACCGCTTCCCCTTCCACGCGCTGAAGATCGACTGCTCCTTCGTCGAGGCGCTGGGGATCGAGCAGGAGGCGACCGCGATCGTCGAGGCGATCATCGGGATGGCGCGGGCGCTCTCGCTGGAGGTGATCGCCGAGGGGGTCGAAACCGAGGTGCAGCTCTCGGAGCTGCGCCGCCTCGACTGCGACTACGCGCAGGGCCACCTCTTCCACGCGGCGATGCCCGCGCGCGAGGTCAGCCGCCTGATCGCCGAAGGGGCGCTCGGCTATTCGGGGATTTCGCCCGAGGGCAGGTAGCCGTTGTCGAGCAGCTCGCTCGGGTCCGGCAGCGATTCGATCAGGCCGTTGTCCCGCATCCAGCCGGCGAAGGTCGCCCACTCCCCGGGGTCCATGTAGCCGTAGGGCCGCTTGCCGCCTTCGCCGCCGAGCAGCGGCAGCGTCGCCTTCACCTCCGCCGCGGTCAGTTTCGGTTCGAGGTCGGGGTTGGCTTCGGTGATCGCCTGCGTCGCCGCGCCGGGCTGCGCCACCGCCGCTTTGGTGCCGCGCTCCAGCGCCGCGAGGAAGAGGCGGAACTTCTCCGGGTCTTCTTCCAGGCTCTGCCGCCGGGCCACCAGCACCAGCTCGTCGTAGGTGGGGACGCCGAGCCGGTCGACCGGGGTCACCACCGGGGCTTTGCCGCGTTCGCGCAGATCGACCCCCTCGACGTTGCTGAAGCCGCCGAGCATCGCCTGGGCCGAGCCGCCGAGCAGGGCGGGGAGGAGGCCGAAGCCGACGTTGACCGCCTTGACGTCGTCGGGGGTCAGCTTCACCCGGGCGAGGATCGTCTTCAGGAAGGCGTCCTGGTAGGGGATCCCGGCGGTGGCGATCGTCTTGCCCTCGAGGCTGCCGATCCCTTTTATCCCCGAGCTCTTCAGCCAGATCATCGAGGTCAGCGGCCGGTCGACCAGGGCGGCGACGGCGACCACGTCGAGGCCCTCTTCCCGGGCCAGCGCCACCTCGGGCTCGTAGGAGATCGCCAGGTCGGAGCGGCCGGCGGCGACCTGCTTGATCGGCGCCGCGGGATCGGAAGGGGTCTCGATGCTGAGGTCGAGGCCGGCTTCTTCGAAGTAGCCGAGCTTCTGCGCCATGTAGATCCCGGCGTGGTCCGGGTTGGGGTAGAAGTCGAGCGTCAGGCTGAAGCCTTCGCTGGCGCCGCTGGTGTCCTCGGACTTCTCGCCGCAGGCGGCCAGGGCCAGCGCGAGGGCGAGGGCGGCGAGGGCGATCGCCCAGATCCGGTGGCGCGTCATCGCCAGGAGTTCTATCGCCAAGTGACGACGCGCCGCTCCGCGAGGGCGGCGAGGCCGATCAGGATCAGCGCCATCGCCGCGAGGACGAACACCGCGGCGAACTGTCGGGCGACCTGGTAATTGGCGAGGTCGGACTGGATCAGGCGGCCGAGGCCGGCGTCGGCGCCGACCCACTCGGCGAAGACGGCGGCGAGGGGAGCGAAGACGACGGCGATCTTGATCCCGCTGAAGAGGCTGGGGAGCGCCGCCGGGGCTTCCACCCGCCGGAACCGCTGCCAGCGGGAGGCATCGAGGCTGCGCATCATCTTCACCGCCTCCGGGTCGGTCGAGCGCAGGCCGTCGAGCGCGTTCACGGTGATCGGGAAGAAGCAGAAGAGGGCGATGATGAGGATCTTGGGGCCGATCCCGTAGCCGAACCAGACGAGGAGGATCGGCGAGATGACGACGATCGGGATCGTCTGCGAGGCGACTATCAGCGGGAAAGCCGCGTCGCGCAGCAGCCGCCAGCGATGCATCAGGACCGCCATCCCGACTCCGGCGATCAGTGCGCAGAGGATCCCGAGCAGGATCTCGCGCAGGGTGACCCAGGCGTTTTCGGCCAGCAGCCCGCGGTTCTCCCAGAGCGCGGCGGCGATTTCGGACGGCGAGGGGACGAGGAAGTCCTCGAGGTTGAGCGCGTTGGCGATCGCGCCGGTCGAGGCGGCGATCTGCCAGGCGCCGAGCAGCAGCGCGATCAGCCCCAGCGGCAGCAGCCAGCGCCTCATCGCGATCCATCCCGCAGCGCCCGCATCGCCTCCTCGCGGGCGGCGACGAACTCGGGGGCGGTGACGGCGGCGTCGCGCTCGGGGGCGCGGGGGTGGGGGGCGGCCAGCTCGGCGACGATCCGGGCGGGCCGGGCCGAGAGCACGGCGACCCGGTCGCAGAGGTAGAGCGCCTCCTCGACGTCGTGGGTGACGAGGACGACGGTGCGGGGGTCGGTGCGCAGGGCCGCCGCCAGCCACTCCTGCATCTCGGCCCGGGTGATCGCGTCGAGGGCGGCGAAGGGCTCGTCCAGGGCCAGCACCGGCTTGCCGGCGATCAGGGTGCGGAGGAAGGCGACGCGCTGCCGCATCCCGCCCGACAGCTCGTCCGGGCGGGAGGCTTCGAAGCCGGCGAGGCCGAAGCGCTCGAAGAGACCGGCGGCGGTGCCTCGCGCCTGGCGCCGCCCCATCCCCCGGTTGCGCAGCGCCAGGGCGGCGTTGTCGATCGCCGAGTACCAGGGCAGCAGCAGGTCGCTCTGGGGCATGAAGGCGCAGCGGCCGAGCCGCCCCTCGCCGTCGCTGGCGCCGCCGATCGAGATCGTCCCGGCGCCCGGATCCTGGAGGCCGCAGATCAGCTCCAGCAGGGTCGACTTACCGCAGCCGGAGGGGCCGACGAGGCCGAGCACCCCGTGCGCCTCCCCTGCCAGGGAAAGCGAGTCGAGGGTGCGCAGGTCGCCGTAGGAGTGCGACACCCCCGCAATTTCGAGCCGCATCCTGGTATCCTGGCGCACTCCGCACTCCTGACCAAGAAGGTCAGGAAAGTCGAAATCCAGGGAAGTTCCCGCGGACGCGGAACCAGGAGCAATCAATGGACCCGGCAATCGTCCTCTTCGGATTGGGCATCGGCGTACTCGTCGGCATGACCGGCATGGGCGGAGGCTCGCTGATGACCCCGCTGCTGATCCTCATCTTCGGCATCCAGCCGACGACCGCGATCGGCACCGACATCTTCTACTCGGCCGTGACCAAGACCGTCGGCGGCTGGCGCCACTTCCGGATGAAGACGGTGAACATGGAGCTGGTCAAATGGCTGGCGCTCGGCAGCGTCCCCTCCGCCGTCGCCGGCGTCGCTCTCGTCTCCTGGCTGCAGACGCAGGTCGGGGAAGACCGGCTCGACGAACTCGTCTACGCGGTCCTCGGCGGCACCCTGCTGATGGTCGGGGTCATCACCCTCGCCCGGGCCCTGATCCTGCGCAGCCTGATCGACGAGCGCGACCGCTTCGACGTCGAGCGCCGCCACAAGGTCGCCGCGGTCGCGATCGGCGCCACGACCGGTTTCGTGATCGGCGTCACCTCGGCCGGCTCGGGCACGGTGATCGCGATCCTGCTGATCGCCGTCTACCGGCTGGCGCCGAAAAAGGTCGTCGGCACCGACGTCTTCCACGCCGCGATCCTGCTCTGGGCCGCCGGGATCGCCCACTGGATCGGCGGCAACGTCGACTTCGTCCTCGCCGGCAACATCCTCCTGGGATCGGTGCCGGGCGTGATCATCGGCGCCGCGCTGTCCGACAGGGCGCCGCAGGGCTTCATCCGCACCGCCCTCGGCCTCGTCCTCGTCGGCTCGGGCATCGTCACGGTCCAGAAGGGCGACCCGTCGGTCTGGCCGATCGCGGCCGGCGTCGCCGCGATCGGGCTCGGCCTGGTCCTCTACGCGCCGCACTGGCTCAACCGCCGCCGCGAGGCCCAGCGCCTCGAAGAAGAGGACCTGGAGCGACAAGAGCCTGATCAGGCAGGGGCGCTCGGCCGCACCCTGCCCGCCGACTGATTTACTAGATAAATGCGAGTTTCCGCGAAGGCCGACTACGCGGTGCGGGCGGCCGCCGAGCTCGCCGCCGCCCAGAAGGAGGAGGCGCCGGTCAAGGGCGAGCGCCTGGCCGACGCCCAGGACATCCCCCTGCAGGTCCTCGAGCACATCCTGCTGGAGCTCAAGCACCACGGCATCGTCCGCGCCCGCCGCGGCGCCAAGGGCGGCTACTGGCTCGCCCGCCCCGCCGACGAGGTGACGGTCGCCGAGATCGTCCGCGCCGTCGAGGGCCCGATCGCCCACGTGCAGTCGACCCCGCCGGAGGACATCGAGTACCGCGGCAACGCCGAGCACCTGCAGGCGGTCTGGATCGCGGTCCGCGCCAGCCTCCGCACCGTGCTCGAGGAGGTCACCCTCGCCGACCTCGTCTCCGGCGAGCTTCCCAGCGTCGTCGGCGACCTCACCGCCTCGCCCGACGCCTGGGTCGCCCGCTAGCGAGCCGGCCGCCTCTCGGTTGCTTTGCGGTCGGTGCGGGTGGAGACTCGGGCTCGTGTCGAGCGCCGGCGTGGGATCTGACGCAGCTGAGGAAGCGGCCAAGGGCCGGGATGCTCGCGGTTCCGTGCCCCGAAGCGCGCACGGGGAGCTGACGGTCGGGTCGCGGGACCCGGTGCGGATCCTCGGGGGGCAGGACGAGAGCCGCGTCGCCGAGCTGGTCCCGATCCGCTACGAGCGGATGCTCGCCTCGCCCTTCGCCTTCTTCCGGGGGGCCGCGGCGGTGATGGCCGCCGACCTGGCGCAGGCGCCGGCGGTCGGGCTGGAGGCGCAGTTGTGCGGCGACGCGCACCTGTCGAACTTCGGGGTCTTCGCGGCCCCCGACCGTCGCCTCGTCTTCGACTGCAACGACTTCGACGAGACCTGCCGCGGCCCGTTCGAGTGGGACCTGAAGCGGCTCGCCGCCAGCATCGTCCTCGCCGGCAGGGAGCGCGGCTTCGGCAAGGCGGAGCGGCGGCGGACGACGCTCGCCGCCGTTGGCGCCTACCGCCGCTCGATGCGGAAGTTCGCGGCGATGCGCAATCTCGACGTCTGGTACTCGCGGCTCGACGTCGAGCCGGCGGTCGAGGCGCTGCGAGGCCAGCTCGACGACCGCCGCCTGCGCCGGCTCGAGCGCAATCTCGCCAGGGCCCAGGCAAAGGACAGCCTCCGCGCCCTCGGCAAGCTCACCCGCGAGCGCGACGGCGAGGTCAGGATCCTCAGCGACCCGCCCCTGATCACGCCGCTGGCGGAGCTGACCGACGCCGCCGACGCCGAGCAGCAGCTGCAGGCGGTCCTGGCCGCCTACCGCGAGACGTTGAGCCCGGACCTCCAGCGCCTCGTCGGCTCCTACCGCTACGCCGACGCCGCGCGGAAAGTCGTCGGGGTCGGCAGCGTCGGCACCCGCGCCTGGATCGTGCTGCTGCTAGGCAGGGACGCGGGCGACCCGCTCTTCCTGCAGGCCAAGGAAGCGCAGGCCTCGGTGCTGGAGCCCTACCTGGAAGGGGGCGCTCCCTCCGACCACGGCCGCCGCGTCGTCGAAGGGCAGCGGCTGATGCAGGCGGCGGGCGACGCCTTCCTCGGCTGGGTCACGGCCAGGGGGGTCGACGGCGAGGAGCGCTGCTTCTACGTGCGCCAGCTCTGGGACGGGAAGGGGTCGGCGGAGGTCGAGCGCATGTCGGCGCCGGGCCTCGCCATCTACGGCGGGCTCTGCGGGGAAGCCCTGGCGCGCGCCCACGCCCGCTCGGGCGAGCGCGTCGCCATCGCCTCCTACCTCGGCAAGGGCGATGCCTTCGAGAAGGCCCTCGCCCGCTTCGCCGAGGCCTACGCCGACCAGAGCGAAAGTGACTTCGAGCGGCTGCGCGAGGCCGCCCGCAGCGGCGAGATCGCCGTCGCGGAGTCGCCGGCATGAGCCTGGCGACCCTGCGGCGGAGCGTCTTCGTCCTCCTGCTCGACGCCGTCATCCTCCTCCTGCTCTCGGAGCTGCTGAACGGGTTCGTCCTCGACGGCGCCGCCACCGCGCTCGGCGCGGCCGCCTTGATCGGCCTGCTGAACGCCCTGGTCTGGCCGGCGCTCGCCCGGCTCGCCCTGCCGCTGACGGTGCTGACCCTCGGCCTCGCGGGGCTCGTCCTCAACGGCGTCTTCGTCACCTTCGCGATCGACCTCCTGCCGGGGGCCGAGGTGGCCACGGTCTGGGAGGGGATCGTGGTCACGGTGCTGCTCGCGGGCCTCACCGCCGCGATCTACTCGCTGCTGGCGATCGACGAGGACGAAGCCTGGCACCGCAACGTCGTCCGCCGCCAGGCGCGCCGCCGCAAGCAGGTGGTCGAGAGCGACGTCCCCGCGGTCCTCTTCCTCGAGATCGACGGCCTCGCCCACGACGTCCTGCTGCGGGCGCTGCAGGACGGCAGCGCGCCGACCCTGGCGGCCTGGGTCCGCGGCGGCTCGCACCGCCTGCGGCGCTGGGAGACCGACTGGTCCTCCCAGACCGGCGCCTGCCAGGCGGGCCTCCTGCACGGCTCCAACGAGGACATGCCGGCCTTTCGCTGGTGGGAGAAGGAGCGGGGCGCGGCGATCGTCACCAACCACCCCCGCGACGCCGAAGAGATCGAGCGCCGGCACTCGGACGGGCGCGGCCTGCTGCACGCCGACGGGGCCAGCCGCGCCAACATCCTCTCCGGCGACGCGCCGCACTCGATGCTGACGATGAGCACGGCGCTGCGGCGCCGGCGCCCGATCGGCAGCGACTACGCTGCCTACTTCGCCCGCCCCTACGCAGCGGCGCGGACCCTTGCCCTGGTGATCGCCGACGTCGTCCGCGAGCGACGCGCGGCGCGGAGCCAGGTCCGCGACGACGTCCGCCCCCGCATCCACCGCGGCCGCAGCTACGTATTCGCCCGCGCCTGGGGGACGGTGGTCCAGCGGGACCTCCAGGTCGCGACCGTGATCGGCGACGTCCTTGCCGGGCGCCCGGTCGTCTACACGACCTTCCTCGCCTACGACGAGGTCGCCCACCACTCGGGCATCGAGCGCCACGACGCCCTGGCCGTCCTCCGCGACCTCGACCGCCAGATCGCCCGGATCGCGGCAGCCTGCGACGAGGCGCCGCGACCCTACCGGCTGGTCGTCCTCTCCGACCACGGCCAGTCGCAGGGCGAAACCTTCCGCGACCGCTACGGCCAGACCCTCGAGGAGCTGGTCCGCGAGGCCTGCGACGCCGAGAGCGTGATCGCCGCCGAAGCGGGCGACGACGACGCCCTCTCGTATCTGAGCGCCGGCCTGACCGAGGTGGCGCGGGACGACACGATGGCCGCCCGCACCGTGCGCGCCGCCACGCGCGACCGGCTCGCCGACGGCGCCGTCGCCCTCGATCCCGCCAGCCGTCGCGAGGTCGAGGAGACGCACGACGGAGGCGAGCTGCCCGAGCTCTCGGTGATGGCGTCGGGGTGCCTCGGGCTGATCAGCTTCCCCCGTCAGCCGGGGCGCGTCAGCCTGGAGCGGATCGAGGCGCTCTATCCCCGGCTCGTCCCCGCCCTGCGCGAGCACCCCGGCATCGGTTTCCTGCTGGTCCGCTCCGAGCGGCAGGGGGCGCTGGCGATCGGCGCCGGCGGCACGCATTTCCTCGACCAGGACCGGGTGGAGGGAGAGGACCCGCTGGCGCCCTTCGGCCCCAACGCCGCCGGCCACCTGCGCCGGACCGACGGCTTTCCCCACTGCGCCGACCTGATGCTCAACAGCACCTACTGGCCCGAGTTCGGCGAGGTCGCCGCCTTCGAGGAGCTGGTCGGCTCGCACGGCGGCATGGGCGGGACCCAGAGCTTTCCGTTCGTGCTGCACCCGAGCGAGCTGGAGTGGCCGGCGGAGGAGGTGGTGGGGCCCGAGCGGGTCCACCGCGTCTTCCGCGGCTGGCTCGCCGGGCTGGGGCAGACGGCCTACGCGAAGGCGGTCGACTCGCCCGGCGAGAGCACGCGCGTCGCCACCTGAGGCGCCAGCTCGCGCGTTCGCGAGGCGAATTCCCCGGCCGGCAGCAGCAGGCGCCCCGGGCGGAGGCGGCCGAGCCCGAGCGGGTAGAGCGTGCCCCAGTGGATCGGCACGGCGAGGCGGGGGGAGAGCAGCGCCGCCGCCTGCGCCGCCCGCTCCGGGTCGAGGTGGCCGGGACCGAGCGTCGGGCCCCAGCCCCAGACCGGCAGCAGCGCCAGGTCGAGTCCCGGCGCCAGGTCCCTCATCCCGTCGAAGAGGTCGGTGTCGCCGGCGAAGTAGACGCTGCGGCTGCCGGCGATCGTGAAGCCCACCGCCTCGACCGCGGGCGCGCCCCGGCGCCGGCCGCCGTCGTGGTCGGCCTCGACCGCGGTCACGGTCAGGGCGCCGACCGCGCTCGAGTCCCCGGGGGCCAGCTCCTCGACGTCCGCGAAGCCGTGGCGCTCGAAGAAGCGCCGGGATCCCGGCGGGACCAGCAGCCGCACCCCGGGGCCGAGCCGCCGCAGCGAGGCGAGGTCGGCGTGGTCGCGGTGGAGGTGGGAGATCAGGACCGCGTCGATGCCGGCGCTGAGATGCGGGGCGGGCAGGGGCCCGTGCCGGACCAGCGGCCCGATCCGCGGGCGCAGGACCGGGTCGGTGAGCAGGCGGGTCCCGTCGATCTCGATCAGGACCGTGGCGTGTCCGACGTAGGTGAAATCGTCCGGATTGCTCATGCCCCGCCGAGTATGGCTCCGTCGCGAGAAAGACACGGCCGAGGACGAAGTCCTCGCCCTCGCGCCCGGTGAGTTGAGCGGGCTCTTCTCCGCCCCCCAGTGGCTGCGTGACCTCGGCTTCTCCTCCTGGCTGCTGGTCGGCGTCGGCGCCGCCCTGGTGGCGGCGATCTGGCTGCTCTCGCTGACGGAGACGATCGTGATGCCGGTGATCACGGCGGGGATCGTCGCCTCCGTCGCCGGGCCGCTCGTCGATCGGCTGCGTGGCGTCGGCGTTCCCCGCGCCGCCGGCGCCGGCCTCGTCCTGCTGGCGATCGTCCTCATCGCCCTCGGGGTGGGCTTCATCGTCCTCACCGGCATCGCCAGCCAGGCCGACAGCCTCTCGGCTCGCCTGCACGAGGGGGCAAGCGAAATCGAGTCGTGGGCGAAGGGGCTCGGGGTCAAGGCCCCGACGGCGGCAGACGCCAACTCGCAGGCCAGCGCCTCGATCAGCGGCGGCTTCCAGGCCCTGACCCATGGCGTGCTGGGCGGAATCGACAAGCTCGCGGGCCTCGCCGTCTTCCTCTCCTTCACCGCCCTCAGCCTGTTCTTCCTGCTCAAGGACGGCCCGGAGATCGGTGGCTTCGTCGAGCGCCACCTCGGCGTCCCCATCCCGGTTGCGCACTCGATCCTCGGCCGGGTCGCGAGCAGCATGCGCGGATACTTCCTCGGGGTGACGATCGTCGCCGCTTGGAGCGCCCTGCTGGTCGGGATCGGGTCGCTGGTCCTCGGCGTCCCGCTCGCCGGCACGATCGCCGTGGTCACCTTCCTCGGCGGATACGTGCCCTACGTCGGCGCCTGGACCGCGGGCGGCTTCGCCGTCCTCATCGCCCTCGGCGGCTCGGGTCCGGAGGCGGCGGGGGCGATGGCCGTGATCGTCCTGCTGGCGAACGGGGTGCTCCAGCAGCTCGTCCAGCCGATCGCCTACGGCGCGGCCCTGCAGCTGCACCCGCTGGCGGTGCTGATCGCGACGATCGCCGGCGGTTGCCTGTTCGGGACGGTGGGGCTGGTCCTGGCGGCGCCGCTCCTCTCGGCCGCGGTGAAGATCGCCGCCGATCTCACCGCGGCCGCAGGGGGAGAGGCGGAGGCGCCTCGGCCTTCAGGCCAATAGCTTGGCCTTCGCCCGCTCGAACTCCTCGTTCGACAGGTCGCCCTTCGCCTTCAGCTCGCTGAGCTTGTGCAGCTCATCGGCGGGCGAGCTGCGGGCCTGCTGGCGGATGTAGGAGTCGAGCTGGCCTTTGGCGTCCGCCTGCGCGTCGATCGTTCGCTTGCGCATCCCGTCTCCGCGGGCGACCAGATAGATCAGCGCCCCGAGGAACGGCAGGACGAGCAGGAAGAACACCCACGCCGCCTTCGCCCAGCCGGAGGTCTCGTGATCGCCGAAGAGATCGGAGATGATCGCGAAGAGAATCCAGAGCCAGGCGACGAAGAGGAAGAACTCGAGGACGAGCAGGAGCGCTTCCCCGAAGCTGATGTCCGCGATCGGCATCGTCTATTCCTCCCATCGCGCGGTCAGCTGGTAGATGATCGTGACGTCGAGGATGATCATCAGGAACGCCCACAGCGGTGCGGCGGGGAACCAGACGATCTGGGCGACGGCGTTGATCGCGACGAAGAAGATCGCCGCCATGCGAGCCCACTCGGCGCCGGCGAAGAGGCCGAGGCCGGTGCTGGCGACGAGCGAGCCGAGGATCAGGTGTATCCATCCCCAGGTGGTGACGTCGGCGATGATCACGCCCTGGCCGCCGACGAAGACGATTTCGTTGTTGAGGATCCCCGCCAGACCCCAGAGGGCGTCGAGCGATCCGACTATGAACAGGAGGACGCCGGCGAAGACGGTCCATCCCGTCGGCTGCCTTTCCTCGACTCTGCGCCGGTCTGCACCGGCGGCGCCGCTGGTCTCCATTTGCTTCTCCTCGTATGTGGTTTGCGATTGGTTCGCAGACAGCGCCCCTACCGACAACTCACTGAGTGCACTGACGACCATAGAACTGGTTCGTACTCAAAGCAACCGCAGCGTCACGGCCGGCTCCACGGACGCTCCATCCAGGTGAGGCAGGTCCAGCCGGGGATCGGCTCCCCGAGCGGGTCGCGGCTCTCGCCGTGGGCGAAGGTGCTGAGGCCGCAGTTGTGGGAGCCGAGGTTCCAGAGCCCGGCCGCCATCGGCGCCGCGAAGCTCTCGCCGAGGACCGAGTCGAGGAGGAAGAAGCGGGTGAAGATCCCGTGGCTGACGAGCAGCGGCAGCTCCCCGGCCTCGCCGCGCTCCAGCTCCGCCTTCAGCCGCCGTACCCGGGCGAGGGCCTGCTCGAAGGTCTCGCCCGAGGTCAGCTCGCCCGCGTACTCGATCTCCTCCGGCTCGAGCCCGAGCGGCGCGGCCACCGCCTCGGCGGTTTCGCGGGCGCGGCGCAGGGGGCTCGTGAAGAGGCGGCTGACCCCGTGCCCGGCGAGGCCGGCGCCGGCCGCATGCGCCTGCTCGACGCCCTTCCCGGTGAGTTTGTCGCTCTCGGAGTGCGCCGCCGGCTCGCCGCTGCGGGCGGCGTTGTGGACCGACTCGCCGTGGCGGAGGAAGAGCGCCCTCATTCGGCGGCGGGGGCGGCGCCGGCGACGACGTCGACGAAGTTCTCCAGGTGTTTCGTCGTCCAGCACTCGAAGGCGCCGTCGCAGTGGCGCTCGTAGGCGGCCATCACCGAGTCGCCGTAGTTCCAGTAGAGCTTCGGCTCGGGGTTGAGCCAGAACAGGCGCCCGGCGCGCTCGGCGATCTGGGCGAAGACCTCGGCGTGGGGCTCGCGGCCGTTGGTGCGGGCGTCGCCGAGGACGATCACGGTCGAGCGCGGGTCGAGCTCTTCGGAGATCTCGGTCAGGAACTCGAGCCAGACGCGGCCGTAGTCGGTGTAGCCGGAGACGTCGGCGACGCCGCCCTCGGAGGAGATCTTCTGCGCTATCGCGGCGAAGTCGCGCTCGTGCTCGAAGACCTCGGTCACCTCGGAGATCCGCTCGATGAAGACGAAGCTGCGGAGCTTGCGGAACGAGTCGTGGAGGGCGTGGAGGACCGAGAGGAAGAAGACGCTGGCCGAGGTGACCGAGGTGGAGACGTCGCAGAGGACGTAGATCTCCGGCCGCCGCGGCCGCTTCGGCCGGTAGCGCAGCCGCAGCGGCACGCCGCCGGTCTCCAGGGAGGCCCGCATCGTCCGCCGCACGTCGACGTGCCGGCCCTTCTTCCGCCCCCGCTGCTCGTGCCCCAGCGTCGCCAGCCGCCGCTTCATCTGCGAGACGGCGCGGTGGACGGCGGCGAGGTCCTGGGTCGGGCTGGTCGGCAGCGCCCGGTCGAGCTCGGCGAGGGGGCGGGAGGGGGGCAGCGTCTCGGTCCGCTCGATCAGGTCGCGCTCGAGCTCGCGCCGCAGGTGGCGCTCGAACCCGGTCAGCTGGTCGCGGTCGATCGGCGGCCGCTCGCCGCCGTCCTCGCCCGGCGGCTGCGAGCCGGCGGTGAGCCCGAGGGTGCGGCGGATCCGCTGCACGTCGACCCCGACCACGCCCGAGCCCTCGGCGCGGCCGAAGGCGGCGATCGCCAGCCGCGCCAGGTCGCGCATCGCGTCCTCGTCGCCGGCGGCGATCGCCTCGCGGATCGCCTCGGAGAGCTCGTCCATGTCGAAGCGCTCGCCGTCGCCGGCCGGCGGCCCGCCCTCGGCGTGCTCGGTGACGCCGCGCTGCACCGCCTCGGCCTCGGCGGTGCGGAAGAAGTAGCGGTCGAAGAGCAGCTCGAAGACGCGGCGGTCGTCCTGGGACTTGGCGATCGTCGCCGCCAGCGCCTCGCGGAAGTCCGCCCGCGAGGTCCAGCCGACCTCGCCGAGGGCGGCGAAGGCGTCGAGGATCTCCGAGGTGCCGACCGCCACCCCCTCGCCGCGCAGCTCCTCGCAGAACCCGAGCAGCTTCGCCGCCATCCCCGGCGGCCCGGCCTCGGCTTTCGGCCCGTAGGGCGATCGCGCGTCCATCGGGCCGATAATAGGAGCGATGGAGAGCGGGCGGGCCGGCTTCGAAGGGTCGGGAACGGAGGCGCTGCGGGAGCTGCGGGCAGCTCGGCGGCGCCACTACGTCGAGGAACTGGACGTGATGGAGCTGCTCTACCGCGTCTACGTCGGCGCGATCTTCGGCGCGATCGGCCTCGGCGTCGTCGCCGGCGCCGTCGCCGAAGCCCCGGCGACCGCCGGCGCCGTCGAGTCGCTGCGGCTGCACGGGCCGGCGCTGCTCGGGGCGGGCGTCGCCGTCCTGGTTCTGGCCGGGCTCCGTGCCGGCGCCCGCGGCGGGCCGCTGGCGATCGAGGCCGCCGAGGTGCAGTACGTCCTGCTGGCCCCGATCGACCGGGGCGCCGCCCTGCGGCCGGCTGCGGTACGACAGCTGCGGGCGGCGGCTCTCGTCGGCGCGGTCCTCGGGGCCGTCCTCGGCAACTTCGTATTCCGGCGCCTGCCCGGTTCGCCGGTCGAGTGGATCGGCTGCCTGGCGTTGTTCGGGGCCCTGGTCCCGGTCTCCGTCCTCGGGGCCGCGCTGCTCGCCAGCGGCCGCCGGCTGCAGCCGCGGGTCGCGAATGCCACCGGCCTCCTGCTGCTCGTCTGGTCCGGTCTCGACGTCGCCTTTGGCTGGACCACCTCGCCCGGCACGGCGCTGGGGGAGCTGGCAACGCTGCCCTTCCAGCATGGGGCGCGGCTCTGGCTCGTGGTAGGCGGAGCGGTTTTCGCATTGGCGCTCGCCGCCGCCGGCCTGGGAGGGATCGGCGGCATCCTGCTCGAGGCGGCGCGGCGACGGGCCACCCTCGTGGCCGAGCTGCGCTTCTCCGCCGCCGTCCAGGATCTGCGCACGGTCGTCCTCCTGCGACGCCAGCTCGCCGCGGAGCGACCGCGGCGGCATCCCTGGCTGGCGCTGGCGCCGGGGCGCGGCTACCCCGTCTGGCGCCGCGACTGGCAGAGCTTCCTGCGCTGGCCGGCGGCCCGAATCGCCCGTGTCCTGCTGATCGGCGTCGGCGCGGGGGCGCTGGCGGCGGGCGCCTGGGCCGGCGCCACGCTCGCCCTCTTCCTGCCCGGCTTGATGCTCTTCGTCGTCGCGCTCGACTTCGCCGAGCCCCTGGCCCAGGAGTCCGACCACCCCTCTCGACGCCAACTGCTGCCGCTCGCGCCGGGGTCGTTGATCCCGCGCCATCTCGCCGCGTCCACGCTGGCGGTTGCAGTCGTCATCCTCGGCGGCTCGCTCGGCGCCGTCGCCGCCGGGGCGAACGCCGCGACCGCGCTCGGGCTGGGCGCCCTGCTCGCGCTTCCGCTCGCCCTCGTCCTCACCTGCTGCGCGGCCCTCAGCGCCACCGCCGATCCCTACGCGTACATGTTCAGTCCCCAGCTCGGCTACGCGGTGACTGCGGCGCCGCTCCTCGGCAGCTCGCTGATCGTCGCGGTGCCGCTGCTGGCCGAGCGGGAAGCCGGCCGTGGAGGCGGGGCGGCGGCCGCGGCCGGGGGAATCGTCTTCACCCTCGCCATCGTCGGCGGCGTGCTAGTAGCGGTCCTCTCCCAGCGCTTCCGCAAGCGGGATGCGGTGGCTGCATGAGCCCCCCGCGAGCGCTCCTGCGCGCCGAGGATCTCGGCCGCGAGTACGAGGGCTTCACCGCCCTCGACGGCCTCTCGCTCGAGCTGGCCGCGGCAGAGCTTCTCGGGCTTGTCGGCCCCAACGGCGCCGGCAAGACCACCTTCCTCAACCTCGCCGCCGGCCTGCTCGAACCGACCTCCGGGCGGATCGAGATCGGGGGGGCGGCCGCCGGCTCGGTCGAGGCCCGCCGCGCGCTCTCCTACCTTCCCGACACCCCCGTCTTCTACGAAGACCTGAGCGTCGCCGAGCACCTCGGCTACGTGGCCGGCCTGCACGGGGTGGATCGCCCCGGGCCGCGGATCGAGTCGCTGCTGGGCCGGCTCGGCCTGGCCGAGCGGAGCGACAGCCTGCCTGCCGAACTCAGCCACGGGATGCGCCAGAAGGCCTCGATCGCGCTTGCCTTCGTTCGCCCTTTCTCGGTGCTGCTCGCCGACGAGCCCTTCGACGGCCTCGACCCGCCCAGCCGTTCTGTCCTGTTCGACCTGCTGGCCGAGGCCCGCGCCGGGGGCGCCGCCGTGGTCGTCTCGACGCACCGCCCGGACGTGATCGCCGCCGCGAGCCGCTGTGTCGGCATCCGCGAAGGCGCCCTCGCCTACGATGGCCCTCCCGACGGGGAGGAGATCGCCGGCTTCTTCGACGCGGCGCTCTCCGGCTAGCCCGCGGCTGGGCTGGAGGGCTCGGCGAGCTTCACCCCGACCCGCTCGGCGACGAGGTCGATGTCGGTGCGGTGCTTGACGATGATCGACATCGACTGGGTGAAGGTCTCGCGGTCGATGTCCTCGGCGCCCAGCAGCAGCAGCGTCCGCGCCCAGTCGATCGACTCGGCGATCGAGGGCGGCTTCTTCAGGTCGAGGCCGCGGACCATGCGGATCACCTCGACCAGCTTCCGCGCCAGCGTCTCGGAGATCTCCGGCGTGTGCAGGCGGACGATTTCCATCTCCCGCTCGAGCTCGGGGTAGTCGAGCCAGAGGTAGAGGCAGCGGCGCTTCAGCGCCTCGGTCAGCTCGCGCGAGTCGTTCGAGGTGAGGACGACGATCGGCATCGTCGTCGCCTCGATCCGCCCCAGCTCGGGGATCGTGATCTGGAAGTCGGAGAGCAGCTCGAGCAGCATCGCCTCGAACTCCTGGTCGGTCTTGTCGATCTCGTCGATCAGCAGGACGACGGGCTCGCGGCTGGCGATCGCCTGCATCAGCGGCCGCTCGAGCAGGAAGTCGGTGCTGAAGATGTCGTCCTGGACGTCTTCCCAGCCCGCCTCGCCGCCGGCCTGGATCCGCAGCAGCTGCTTGCGGTAGTTCCACTCGTACATCGCCTTCGCCTCGTCGAGGCCCTCGTAGCACTGCAGCCGCACCAGCTCGCGGCCGCTGGCGCGGGAGAGCGCCTTCGCCAGCTCGGTCTTGCCGACGCCGGCCGGGCCCTCGACGAGGACCGGCTTGCCGAGCTTCTGGGCGAGGAAGGAGACGAGCGCGGCCGGCTCGTCGGCGAGGTAGCCGACCGCGGCCAGGGACTGCTTCACCTCTGCGACGGAGCCTTCGGCCATGCCGGCGATGATAATCCCGCCCGGTGCTCGACCTTCTGCCGCCCCTGGCTTTCCTCCCGCACAGCCCCGCGCCCTACATCGCGCTGATGCTGGCGGGGTTCGCGATCGGGATCCTCGGCCACCTCGCCCGCGCCCGCTGGCTGGTCGCCGCCGGCGTCATCCTGATCTTCCTCGGGGCCCTGCTGTTCCCCCTGCTCGCCAACGTCACCAGCGAAGACCGCCCGCCGCCGATCGAAGAATCCCGCGGGGATAGCGGCGAATAGAGCCGGGTAGGTTCGATCCATGGGCCGTCTCGGCGAAGTCGACCTCACCCGGGACCTGGACAGGCAGCAGGCGCAGGAGAGGCTGAACCGCGAGGGGGAGCGGCTGGCGCAGCTGCGGCTGACCCTCGGCGGCCTGATCGGGGAGTGCCGGGCCGGGCCGCCGCTGCTCGTCGTCTTCGAGGGCTGGGACGCCTCCGGCAAGGGAGGGGCGATCAAGCGCCTGGTCGCGCCGCTCGACCCCCGCCACGTCCGCGTCGCCCGGTTCGCGGCTCCCACTCCCGACGAGAAGCGCCATCACTTCCTCGGCCGCTTCTGGCCGGCGCTGCCGGGCTGGGGCGGGATGACCGTCTTCGACCGCTCCTGGTACGGCCGGGTGCTGGTCGAGCGGGTCGAGGGCTTCGCCACCGAGCAGCAGTGGAGCCGCGCCTACCGGGAGATCGACGACTTCGAGCGCACGCTCGCCGACGAGGGCGCGATCATCGTCAAGCTCTGGCTCCACATCTCGTCCGAGGAGCAGCTGAAGCGGTTCGAAGCCCGCGCCGCGGACCCGCTGAAATCGTGGAAGCTGACCGACGAGGACTGGCGCAACCGCGAGCGGCGGCCGCGGTACGAGGAGGCGGTGGAGGAGATGCTGGAGCGGACCGACCGCGAGAACGCGCCCTGGCGGGTGATCGCGGCGGAGTCGAAGCGGTTCGCCCGGGTCGAGGTGATCCGCGTCGTCAACGAGGAAATCGAGCGGGGAATGAGGCGCGCGGGGCAGGAACCGCCGCCCCCGCCCTAAACTCCCGCTCCGGTCCTGTCTTCGAGCACGAGGAGTCACATCTCTTGACCCGTTTCCGAATTCTTGCGCTGTTCGCTGTCCTGACCGCGGTCGCGGCCGTCTTCGCCGCCTGCGGGAGCAGCAGCGACAGCACTGGCAGCAGCGGCGAAGACCCGCAGAAGGTCCTCGAAAACGCCAGCCTCGAAGGCGTCAAGAGCGGCGAATTCGAGCTGGCGCTGAACGTCACCGCCGAAGGCGACGAAGGCGGCGACGTCGAAGTCGACCTCTCCGGACCGTTCGAAGCCGGCGCCAAAGGCGAACTGCCCCAGGTCGAACTGAGCGCCGAAGCGAGCGGCTCGGCCGGCGGCGAAGACCTCGACTTCGAAGGCGGCCTGACGCTCCTCACCGACCACGGCTTCGTCGAATACGAAGGCGAAGCCTACGAAGTCGACCCGACCACCTTCGGCTTCCTCAAGTCGGCGCTGGAACAGGCGCAGCAGCAGGAAGGCGAAGCGGACGTCACCGCCTGTCAGAAGGCGGCGGAAGGGATCAAGTTCAGCCAGTTCGCCGAGGAACTCGTCAACGAAGGCGGCGCCGACGTCGACGGCGCCTCGACGACCAAGATCAGCGGCGACCTCAACCCCGGCGGCGCCGTCGACGCGCTGATCCAGCTGACCGAAGACCCGGCCTGCAGCTCCCAGCTCGAAGCCGCCGGGCCGCTGCCGATCGGCGAACTCGAAGAAGCCAAGGGCGAACTCTCGAAGGCGATCAAGAACGCGCACGTCGAGCTCTACGTCGGCGACGACGACATCGTCCGCAAGATGGCGCTGGAACTGACGATCCAGCCGCCGGAAGCGAGCGACGAAAAGGTCGAACTGGAAATGGAACTGACGCTGTCCGGCGTGAACGAAGAACAGAGCTTCTCCGAACCCTCCGACGCGAAGCCGCTGGAAGGGCTGTTCAAAAAGCTCAAGATCAACCCGCTCGAACTGCTGAAAGGCACCGAAGAGGGACTCGGCGGCCTGCTCGAAGGCCTGAGCGGCGGCCTCTCGGGTGGATCCTCCGGCGGGTCCTCTGCGGGCGGGTCGGCGGCGAAGGCGAAGGAATACGCGCAGTGCCTGCAGGAAGTCCAGACCTCGGCCGACCTGCAGAAGTGCGCCGACCTCCGCAAGTAGCAACCAGGTGAACCAGGGAGGGCCTCGCCTCGACGCGTCCTTTTTGAGGACGCCGATGGGCTGGCCCTACCTGCTGACGCCGCTGATCCCGGTCGCGGTCGTCCTCGAGCTGGCGCACGCCCCGGCGACGGTCGTCTTCGCCGCCTCGGCGCTGGGGATCATCCCCACCGCGGCGCTGATGGGGCGCGCGACCGAGGAGCTGGCGGCGCGCTCGGGGCCGGGGATCGGCGGCCTCCTCAACGTCACCTTCGGCAACGCGCCGGAGCTGATCATCGCCCTCTTCGCCCTCGCCCAGGGTCTGCAGGAGGTGGTCAAGGCCTCGATCGTCGGCTCGATCGTCGGCAACATGCTGCTCGTCCTCGGGGCGGCGATGCTGGCCGGCGGCATCGGGCGCGAAAAACAGCGCTTCAGCCGCACCAGCGCCAGCATCCAGACGACGATGCTGATGCTGGCCGGGGCGGCGCTGATCATGCCGGCGATCTTCGAGCTGGTCGAGGGCAAGGGCCTGCCCGATCCCGGCGCCGAAGCGATCCACTACGGCGGCACGGTCGAGCAGCTCTCGCTGGCGGTCGCGATCGTCCTCATCGCCACCTACGTGGCCGGGCTCTTCTTCTCCCTGAAGACCCACCGCGACCTCTTCAACCCCGAGTACGAGGAGGAAGACACCTGGGGCTGGTCGACCCGCACCTCGGTGATCGCGCTGGCGATCGCCGGCGTCCTCGTCGGGGTGATGTCCGAGGTGCTGGTCGGCTCGATCACCGAGGCCTCGGAATCGGTCGGCCTCTCCGAGTTCTTCATCGGCGTCATCGTCGTCGCGATCGTCGGCAACGCCGCCGAGCACTGGGTCGCGGTCCTCGTCGCGATGAAAGACAAGATGGACCTCGCGGTCAACATCGCGATCGGCTCCAGCGCCCAGATCGCCCTCTTCGTCGCGCCGGTGCTGGTGATCGCCTCCTTCTTCATCGGCCCCTATCCGCTGGCGCTGGTCTTCAACGGCTTCGAGCTGGGGGCGATCCTGCTGGCGATCCTGGTCGGCAACCACGTCACCGCCGACGGCGAGTCGACCTGGTTCGAGGGAGCACAGCTCCTGGCCGTCTACTTCGTCTTCGGCCTCGCCTTCTATTTCGCCTAACCACGCTCAGTAGGCTCGGCGGATGGAAGTCCTGCTCCTGCTCGTCAGCTTCGCGATCGTCCTCACGGGCGCGCTGATCTTCACCAACGCGGTGGAGTGGATCGGCCACCGGCTCGAGGTCGGGGTGGGGGCGGTGGGGAGCATTCTCGCCGCGGTCGGGACGGCGATGCCGGAGACGCTGATCGCGATCGTCGCCCTGGTCGACGCCAACGAGCGCTCCGAAGGCGTCGCGATCGGCGCGATCGTCGGCGCCCCCTTCCTGCTCGGCACCCTGGCGATGGGGCTGGTCGGGCTCTTCGCCTACCTCTACCGCGACAAACGCGACCAGGGCCTGGAGCTGAACGTCCACCGGCCGACGCTCGAGCGCGACCTGCTCTTCTTCCTCTCGCTGTTCGCCCTCGGCGGCATGCTCGCCTGGGGACCTCCGGCGGAGGTGCGGATCCCGGTCGGCATCGCCTTCCTCGCCGCCTACGTCCTCTACATCCGCCTGACCCTGAAGGGCGGGGGGGACGTGCAGAGCGAGGAGTCGCTCAACCCGCTGATCTTCGAGCGCCGGCCCGAGCGGCGGGAAGAGCCCGCCCTGGCCCTCTGCGTGATCCAGCTCCTGGTCGGCCTCGGGGCGATGGTCGGCGGCGCCCACCTCTTCGTCGAGGAGCTCCTCCACATCGCCGAGAGCATCGGGGTCGAGCCCCTCATCCTGGCGCTGATCCTGGCGCCGCTGGCGACCGAGCTGCCGGAGAAGGTGAACAGCTTCTTCTGGGTGCGGGAAGGCAAGGACGCCCTGGCGTTGGGCAACATCAGCGGCGCCATGGTCTTCCAGTCGACGATCCCGGTCGGGATCGGCCTGATCTTCACCGAATGGGACCTCAGCTGGACCGCGATCCTCTCGATCGCCCTCGGCCTCGCCGGCGGCCTCCTCGCCTACGAGAGCCTGCACCGGGCGCGGCGGTTCAAGCTGCCCGCCGTGATCGGCTGGTTCGCGCTCTACGGCGCGTTCCTCGCAACCGTTGTCGCCAGCGCCTGATCAGGCGGCGGCGAGCTCGGCGAGCGCCTTCAGGACCAGCTCGTCGTGCTTTTTCGGCTGGACTTTCGGAAAGACCCTGGCGATCTTGCCCTTCGGGTCGATGATGAAGGTGGCGCGGGCGACGCCCATGTACTTGCGCCCGTACATCGACTTCTCGACCCAGGCGCCGTACTTCTCCGCCACCGCGTGGTCGGCGTCGGCGAGCAGGGTGAAGTCGAGGCCGTATTTGCCGGCGAATCCGTCGACGTCCTTCACCTCGTCGGGCGAGACCCCGATCACCCGCGCCCCGGCGGCCTCGTAGTCGGCGCGGCGGTCGCGGACCCCGCAGGCCTGGGTGGTGCAGCCGGAGGTATCGGCCTTCGGGTAGAAGTAGAGGACGACGGTCTGTCCCCGCAGATCGGAGAGCTTCACCTTCTCGCCGTTCTGGTCGGGCAGGGTGAAGCTCGGTGCTTTGTCCCCCTCGGCGAGCATCGCTACCCCTCCGGCTCGGGGTCCGGTTCGGGCCGTTCCTCTTCTTCTTCGAGGTCGTCGTCGCTCGCTTCGAGGGCCTCGGCGCCGAGCGAGTCGCCCTGGCTGCTCGTCTCGAAGGCCTCGAGCGCGCGGTCGCGGCTCTCTTCGTCGACGGGGACGTCGTCGGAGACGCGGACCCACTCGGCCCCTTCGCCCTCGAGGTCGTCGAAGACCTCCTGGTCGACGGAGGCCGAGTCGTCGACGATCACGACCACCTCGGTCTGCGGGTTGAAGTAGGTCCCCGGCTGGACGAGCATCTCCTCGACCTCGTAGACGTTCTCCTGCGGCCCGGCCATCAGGGCGATCCTATGAGATCCGCCAGCTGCCGTTCGGTCTCCGCCTCGACGTCGAGCGGATCCAATCCTTCGCGCAGTCGCCGCTCGTTGCGGGCGACGACGAGCTGCCGCACCTCGGCCCGCAGCTCGGCGTCCATCGCCTCCTCGCCGCGGGGCTGCCCGGCCGCCGCGAGCAGGCGCTCGGTCTCCGCCTCGACGTCGAGCGGCGTCTCGCCGCGCTGCCGCCGGCGCTCCGATTTCGCCTCCAGCATCTGCCGCACCTCGGCCGCCTGGATCGCGGGATCGACCGCCTGCGGGGCGCCGCCGCCCGCCCGCCGCTGCGGGCGCTCGTCGAGGATCGCGAACGGGCCGCCGCCCATCGTCTCCCAGCCGCCGCCGACCCGCTTCAGCAGCAGCCCGATCAGCGGCGCCGCCACGCCGGTGAAGACGAGCAGCGCGACACCCTTCTGCAGAGCCGAAAGAGCCAGCGGGAGGGACATCGGGCAAGGGTAGAGGGCGCATTCGGAACTGGCTTGTCGCGGCGAAACGCGCCTCACGTCCTCCTCCGTCCGCTAACCTTGAGGACCGGTTGACTGACCAGTCAATCGGTAGGAACGTCAGCCCTCCGGCGGCGCTCCCGCAAACTTCCAAGAACCGCGAAGAAAAGGAGCACCGACCGGTGGTCGACTTCACCCTCACCGATGAGCAGAAGGACCTGCGCGAGCTGGCCCACAGCTTCGCCGAGAAAGACATGCGCAAGGTCGCATGGGAGTACGACGTCGACGGCACCTGGCCGCAGGACGTGATCGAGAAGGCCTGGGAGGTCGGGTTGATGAACACCCACGTCCCCGAGGCCTACGGCGGCGCCGGCCTCGACTACCTCTCCGGCTGCCTGATCGAGGAGGAGTTCGGCTGGGGCTGCTCGGGCATCGGCACCTCGCTGGCGGCCAACGGCCTCGCCTCGGCGCCGATCACCCTCGGCGGCTCCGAGGAGACGAAGAAGAAGTACCTGGGGATGCTGACCGAAGCTCCCAAGCTCTGCTCCTTCGGCCTGACCGAGCCCGACGCCGGCTCCGACGTCAGCGGGATGAAGACCAAGGCCGTGAAGAAGGGCGACAAGTACGTCGTCAGCGGCTCCAAGTGCTTCATCACCAACGGCACCTACGCCGACTACTTCACGGTCTTCGCCAAGACCGATCCCGAGGCCGGTCACCGCGGCATCAGCGCCTTCGTCGTCGACGCCGACCTCCCCGGGGTCTCCGTCGACAAGAAGGAGGACAAGATGGGTCAGCGGGCCTCCAACACCGCGACCATCTCCTTCGACGAAGTCGAGATCCCGGCCGAGAACCTCCTGGCCGAGGAAAACAAGGGCTTCAAACTGGCGATGATGACGCTCGACCGGACCCGCCCCGGCGTCTCGGCGATGGCCGTCGGCATCGCCCGCGCGGCGCTCGAATACGCCACGGACTACTCCAAAGAAAGGGTCCAGTTCGGCGTCCCGATCGCGATGCACCAGGCGATCCAGTTCATGATCGCCGACATGGCGACCAAGGTCGAGGCCGCCCGGCTGCTGACCTGGAACTCCGCGTTCCTGCTCGACCAGGGCGTCCGCAACTCGAAGATCTCCTCGATGGCCAAGCGGTTCGCCGCCGACTCGGCGATGGAGGTGACCACCGACGCCGTCCAGGTCTACGGCGGCTACGGCTTCATCAAGGAGTACCCGGTCGAGAAACTGATGCGCGACGCGAAGATCATGCAGCTCTACGAGGGGACCAGCCAGATCCAGCGCCTCGTCATCGCCAAAGAAGTCCTGCTCCCGCGCCAGGCCGAGGCCGCCCCGGCCCCCGACGCCAAGGCCCAGGCCTCCGAGCAGAGCCAGTCCGAGCAGGCCGCCGCGACGGTCTAGCCCCGAGGCCTCACCGCTTCACCAAGCCGCCGGCCCCACGGCCGGCGGCTTTTTTGCGCTCAGAGCGAGGTCGCAAGGCGACCAACGGCGGCGTAGGGGGGAGAAATCAGGGTGTGGTTGAGCTTTGACGTGGTATGCACGCCAAAGCTCAACCACACCTGCGGGCGGCGGGGCGGCATCAGGCGCTCGCGGCGCTGGCGGAGCGCCAGCACGGCGTCGTTTCGGTGGGGCAGTTGAAGGAGTTGGGATATTCGAGGGACCGGGTCAGATGGTCAGTGCGAACCGGATATCTCCATGCAATCGATCGCAGTGTGTATGCGGTGGGACATACGAATTTGTCGGCCCACGCGCAGTGCTTCGGGGCGGTGTTCGCTTGTGGGCCGGGAGCGGTCCTGAGCCATTATTCGGCAGCTTGGCTGCACGGGCTGGCTCGGTGGAAGCCGGCTCCGTTTCACGTCACCGGGCCCGTGGCGCGGCGGCCGCGATTGCCGGTGCGAATCCACCGGGCGCGGCGGCTGATGGAGGTCGATCGGGCGTCGATCGAAGGAATCCCGACCACGGCGGTGCCGCGGATGCTGCTGGACCTGGGCGCCGTATTGAGGTACGAGCAGTTGGAGAAGCTCGTGGAGCGCAGCGAAGAACGCGGTCTCTTCGACCTGCGGGCAGTCGAGGAGCTACTCGCTCGCACCGTCGGCCACCATGGGCACAAGCGGCTGCGACGGGCAATTGCGCTCTACATGCCCACCGGCTTCACGCGCTCCGGGCTGGAGAAGCGGTTCCTGGAGCTCGTCATCGCCGCGGGCCTGCCACGGCCGCACACGAACTACTTCGAGCACGGGTTCGAGCTCGACTGCTACTGGCCCGAGCACCGGTTCGTGGTCGAACTCGACGTCTTCGAGACGCACGGGACCCGCGCCGCCTTCGAGCGGGACCGCAAGCGGCAGGAGGACCTGCTGCTGGTGGGGATCGAGATGATCCGGGTGACCGGGCCGCGGCTGCAGCGCGAACCGGAGGAGGTGGTCCGGCGGGTCGCCCGGCTACTCAGCGAGCGGGGGCCGTATCGCGGCGCTTCGAGGCCTTGAGCCGCGCCGTTTTGTCGAGCTCGACCTTGCGCAGGCGGACCGCGTCGGGGGCGATTTCGACGCACTCGTCCTCGCGCACGAACTCCAGCGCGCCTTCCAGCGAGAGCCGGGTCGGCGGCGCGAGGCGGACCAGCACGTCGGCGCTGGCCGCGCGCATGTTGGTCTGCTGTTTGGCCTTGGTCGGGTTGACGTCGAGGTCGTCTGAGCGGGAGTTCTCGCCGACGATCATCCCTTCGTAGACCTCCTCGCCGGAGCCGACGAAGAGCTTGCCGCGGTCCTGCAGGCTCTGCAGCGAGTAGCCGGCGGTCTGGCCGCGGCGATCGGAGACCAGCGACCCGGTCTGCCGCGTGCGCAGCTCGCCCGCCCAGGGCTCCCAGCGGTCGAAGACATGGTGGAGGAGGCCGCTGCCGCGGGTGACGGTGAGGAACTCGGTGCGGAAGCCGATCAGGCCGCGGGCCGGCACCAGGTACTCCATCCGCACCCAGCCGGTCGAGTGGTTGACCATCTGCTCCATCCGCCCTTTGCGCCCGGCCAGCATCTGGGTGACGTCGCCGACGTGCTCCTCGGGGACGTCGATCGCCAGGCGCTCGACCGGCTCGTGCGTCTTGCCTTCGATCTCGCGCGTCACCACCTGCGGCTGCCCGGCGGTCAGCTCGTAGCCCTCGCGCCGCATGATCTCCAGCAGCACCACCAGCTGCAGCTCGCCGCGCCCCTGCACCTCCCAGGCGTCGGGCCGTTCGGTCTCCCTGACCCGCAGCGAGACGTTGCCGACCAGCTCGGCGTCCAGGCGCGAGAGGATCTGGCGCGCGGTCAGCTTGTCGCCCCCCTGGGTTCCGGCCAGCGGCGAGGTGTTGATCCCGATCACGACCGAGAGCGAGGGCTCGTCGACGGTGATCACCGGCAGCGGCCGCGGATCCTCCGGATCGGCCAGCGTCTCGCCGATCGTCACCTCTTCGATCCCGGCGACGGCGATGATTTCCCCCGGCCCGGCCTCCTCGGCGACGACCCGCTCCAGGCCCTGCGTGACGTAGAGCTCGGAGACCGCGGCGCGCTGGACGCTGCCGTCGGCGCGGCACCAGGTGATCTGCTGCCCCGAGCGGATCGTCCCCTGGTGGACGCGGCAGATCGCCAGGCGCCCCACGTAAGGGGAGGCGTCGAGATTGGTCACGTGCGCCTGCAGCGGCGTTCCCTCGTCGTACCGGGGGGCCGGGATCTTCTCCAGCATCAGGTCGAGCAGCGGGGTGAGGTCCTCTCCCTCGACGCCCTCCTCCAGCGCCGCCCAGCCGTCCCTGGCGTTCGTGTAGACGATCGGGAAGTCGATCTGCTCGGAGTCGGCGTCGAGGTCGATGAAGAGCTCGTAGACCTCGTCGACCACCTCGGCGATCCGCGCGTCCGGGCGGTCGACCTTGTTGACGACGAGGACGATCGGCAGCTTCCGCTCCAGCGCCTTGCGCAGCACGAACCGCGTCTGCGGCAGCGGCCCCTCGCTGGCGTCGACCAGCAGCAGCGCCCCGTCCACCATCGTCAGCGCCCGCTCGACCTCGCCGCCGAAGTCGGCGTGGCCCGGCGTGTCGACGATGTTCAGCTTCACCTCGCCGTAGGTGACCGCGGTGTTCTTGGCGAGGATCGTGATCCCCTTCTCGCGCTCGAGGTCCATCGAGTCCATCACCCGCTCGGCGACGTCCTGGCCCTTGCGGAAGGTCCCGGTCTGCCACAGCATCGCGTCGACCAGCGTCGTCTTCCCGTGGTCCACGTGGGCGATGATCGCGATGTTTCTGAGGTCTTTTCGGAGGCTCATGGCACTTCGCATTCCTGCGTCCTCGTCGCTCATGTGCAGAGCACACTCGCTCCTGCGTCCTTGGACTGCTCGGCCCTGAACCACCGAAAAGCCCACAGAGGCAAAAAAAACGGGACCCGGCTGGGTCCCGTCATTAAAGCGAGTACGCCGAAGCTACTGCTGCTGAACGCTCGCGGCGGCCGGGCCTTTGGGGCCTTCTTCGGACTCGTAGCTCACTTTGGCGCCCTCGGTCAGGGACTTGAAGCCCTCGCCCAGGATGGCGCTGTGATGAACGAAGACGTCCTTCGAGCCGTCGTCGGGCGTGATGAACCCGTAGCCCTTGTCGTCGCTGAACCACTTGACAGTTCCAGTCGGCATGCATTGCCTCCACTTCATGTGCTGCGAACGCGGAGGATGCGATGAAGCAACGACTGCGAGCGCTACGCACAACTTTCGCCGGTAATCACCGGCCCTAACGCAGGGCACCGTAGCAGGATCACCCTCCGCTGCCGCGCCAAATGAGGGCTTTACTTGCTTCCGCTCGTGCCGATATACAGAGGAGTGACCATCTCTGGTTCCGCAGTCGGCCGCCTGGCCCTGGTCTTCGCAGTCGCCTCCGCGGCCCTGCCCGCCGCCGCCGTCGCCGCCCCGAGCCCGCTTTCGCCGCCGCTGCAAGAGCTGGCGGAGCCGGCCGTCGCCGCCAAGCCCCTCGCCGCCCAGGCCCACCGGCTCGGTCTCCCGGCCGACGGGCCCGGCAGCCTCGTGCGGGACGGCGGGCGCGTGCTCGTCACCGCTCGCCTCACCGGCGGCATCGCCGCCGCCGTCGCCGGGCTGCGGCAGGCCGGGGCGCGGATCGTCAGCGTCGGCGCCGAGAGCGGGACGGCGACGCTCGCGGTCGCCCCGAGGAGCCTGCTCGAGGTGGCCGCCGCCCCCGGCGTCGGCGCCGTCTGGCAGGTGCGGGCGCCGGTCGTCTTCACCCCGGAAGGACAGTGCGAAGGCGGCGCCGCAATCTCGGAGGGGCTGTCCCAGCTTCAGGTCGACGACGCCCGCACGGCCTTCGATCTGCGCGGAAAGGGAGAGACGATCGGCGTCCTCTCCGACTCCTTCGACAGCGCCGAAGCGGCGACGACCGCCCAGGGCGACGTCCTCTCCGGCGACCTTCCCGGGCCGGCGGGAACCTGCTCCGGGCAGCAGCTGCCGGTGAACGTCCTCGCCGAGGGCCCAGCCGACGGCACCGACGAGGGCCGGGCGATGCTGCAGGTCGTCCACGACCTCGCCCCCCACGCGAACCTCGCCTTCGCCACCGCCTTCGAAAGCGAAGAATCCTTCGCCCAGAACATCGAAGCGCTGGCGCGGCCGGTCTCCGAAGGCGGCGCCGGCGCCGGCGTGATCGTCGACGACGTCGCCTGGTTCGAAGAGCCCTTCTTCCAGGACGGGCCGATCGCGGCGGCGGTCGACAACGTCACCGCCGACGGCGTCACCTACCTCAGCGCCGCCGGCAACGACAACCTCTTCGACAGCTCCGGCAACCGGATCGCCTCCTGGGAAGCGCCCTCCTTCCGCGACTCGGGCGGCTGCCCGGCGGCGATCGCGAGCGGCTCCCACTGCATGGACTTCGACCCGGGGGCGGGCAGCGACGACACCTTCGGCATCGCCGTCGAACCGCACGAAACGCTGACCCTCGACCTGCAGTGGGCCGAACCGTGGAACGGCGTCGCCACCAACCTCGACGCCTACCTCCTCTCCAGCACCGGGCAGCTGCTGGCGAAATCGACCGAAGCCAACGTCAGCGGCACCCAGCGGCCGGTCGAGATCGTCCAGTGGGTGAACAGCTCGGCCAGCGCCCGGACCGGGCAGCTGGCGATCAACCGCCGCATCGGCGCCAGCCCGCGGCTGAAGTTCATCCTCCTGGAGAACGGCGGCGGGGTGAGCGCGACCGAGTACCCGAAATCGAGCGGGGGCGACGTCGTCGGCCCGGCCGTCTTCGGCCACGCCGGCGCCGAGAGCGCGATCGCCGTCGCCGCCGCTCCCTACGACGACAGCACCAGGGTCGAGCGCTACTCCTCCCGCGGTCCCGTCACCCACCTCTTCGGCCCGGTCGAAGGGCCGGTGCCGGCGCTGCCCTTCGGGGTGCCGCAGGTGATCCCGAAGCCCGACCTCGCCGCCACGGACTGCGGCGCCACCACCTTCTTCGCCTTCCTCCAGGCCGGGAAGTGGCGCTTCTGCGGCACCTCGGCGGCGGCGCCCCACGCGGCAGCCGTGGCGGCGCTGGTGCGGCAGGCGAAACCGACCCTGCCGCCGCAGCAGGTGCGGGGCGCGCTCGAAGAAACCGCGGCGCCGGTCGGCGCCTTCCCGGCCGACGCGGCCGGGGCGGGCCTGGTCGACGCCGACGCCGCGATCGCCAGCCTGCCGGGCCCGGTCGAAGGGGGCGACGGTCCGAGCGAACCGGCGCCGGCGCTGGAAACGACGAGCGGGTCGGCGGGGGTCCCGCCGGCGCCGCAATCGGCCCCGGCGCCCACCGGCCCCCTGCCCACGCCCAGGCCGGCGCTCCCGAGCACGACGATCCTCGAGCGCCCGCCGGCGCTGGTCCGCACCGGCGCCCGCAGCGCCCGCCTCGTCTTCCGCTTCGGCTCCGACCAGGCCGGCGCCACCTTCCTCTGCAAGGTCGACCGCCGCCCCTACCGCGACTGCGCCGCCCGCTTCGCGCGCCGTTACCGGCTCGGCCGCCACGTGCTGAAGGTGCGAGCGAAGAGCCGGACGGGTGCGCTCGACCCGACCCCGGCCGTCTCCCGCTTCCGGGTCAGGCCCGCCGGCTGACGCTCAGGCCGAGCTGCGGCCCTGCCGCCGCATCGTCCAGTGCCCGGCCCCCAGCAGCGCCAGCAGGGCGAGACCGCTGCCGATCACCAGCGGGTCGGTGAGGGAGAGGTCTTCCAGGCGGGTGCCGAAGTAGACCGAGATCGCGGTGATCGGCAGGTAGCCGACCACCGTCGTCCAGAGGAAGCGCGGCAGCGGCACCCGCGCCGCCCCGGCCGCGTAGGAGACGATGCTGAAGGGGAGGATCGGGATCAGCCGCATCGCGATCAGCAGCGTCGCGCCGCCGCGCTCGATCCCCTTCTCGACCCGCTCGAAGCGCTCGGCGCCGAACCAGCGGTCCAGCAGCGGCCGCGCGATCGACTGCCCGATCGCCCAGCAGACGAGCCCGTTCAGCAGCCAGCCGAGCATCACCAGCAGCAGCGCCGGGAGGAACCCGTAGGCGAAGCCGGCGGCGGCGTCGACGATCTCGGCCGGGTAGAAGACGATCGCGTGGAGGGCGGCGAGGGCGAGGATCAGCAGCGGCCCCCAGGCGCCGAGCTCGTCGATCTGGTTGCGAACCTCGTCGTGGTCGCCCTGGAGGACCGCCGTCACCGAATCCCGCAGGGGGTCGACGAGGACGACGACGAGCGCCATCAGGACGAGCCCCAGCAGCGTCACCCCGATCTCTGCCCACGGCAGGCGGTTCCTCTCCACGCGCCTAGGCTAGATGTCGCTCAACGGCTCGCGCGCAGCCGCTCGGCGAGGCCGGAGTGGCGGCCGCCGCCGTCGTCGCGTCGCACCGCCGCGGCCAGGGAGGCCCGGTCGCCGACGAGTACGCAGCTGTTGCGGGCGCGGGTGATCGCGGTGTAGAGCAGCGGCCGGGTCAGCATCCGCGCGTGCGAGCGGTGGCAGACGCCGACGACGACCGGCACCTCGCACCCCTGCGCCTTGTGCACCGAGATCGCGTAGGCGAGCCGCAGGGTCGCGGTCTCGCCGTAGGGGATGACGAGGCTGCCGCCGTCGTCGGCGTCGACGACGATCGCTTCCTCGTCGGGGTCGTCGGCGCGGAGGAAGACGATCGAGCCGTTCATCAGCCCCAGCTCATGCGAGTTGCGGGTCTGGATCAGGCGATCGCCGATCCGGAAGCGCTCGTTCAGAGCCGGTTTCCCGTCCGGGTTCAGCTCCGCCTGCAGCCGCTCGTTGAGGGCGTCGATCCCGACCGCCCCCCGGTACATCGGCGCCAGCACCTGCACCTCGCGGATCGGGTCGACGGCGAATTTGCCGGGAGCCCGCTCGGCGACCACCTCGACCACCGTCTCCAGCGCCCGCTCCGCCGTGCCCCGCTCGATGAAGAAGAAGTCGTGGTCCTGGTCGGGGCCGGGGTCGAGGTGGGGGGGACGGCCGTGGTTGATCTCGTGGGCGGCGGTGGTGATCATCGAGCGCGCCGCCTGGCGGAAGATCTGGGTCAGCCGCACCGCCGGCGCCGCCCCGGAGGCGATCAGGTCCTCGAACGGCTTGCCGGCGCCGATCGGCGGCAGCTGGTCGGCGTCGCCGACGAAGACGACGTGGGTGCTCTCGGCGAGGCCCTCGAGCAGCACCTGGATCAGGCGCAGGTTCAGCATCGAGGACTCGTCGACGATCACCAGCTCGGCCGGGAGCGGCCGACCCGGCCGGAAGGCCGGTTCCCGCCCCGGCATCCACTCGAGCAGGCGGTGGATCGTCATCGCCTCGTGGCCGGTCGCTTCCTCCAGCCGCCGCGCCGCCCGCCCGGTCGGGGCGCAGAGGGCGATCGTCGCGTTGGCCGCTTCGGCCTCGGCGACGATCTCCTTCGTGCACTTGGTCTTGCCGACGCCGGGCCCCCCGGTGAGGACCGAGATCCGCGTCCCGAACGCCGCCCGCACCGCCGCCCACTGCTCGTCGGTGAGGTCGTCGCGGGGCTCTTCCCCGGGGTCGTGGTCGAGGTGGGGGGGAGCGGCGACGCGGGCCGCCAGGGTCGCCGCCACCGCCCGCTCGCTCTCCAGCGTCCCGGCGCGGTAGATCCGCCCCTCCTCCTCGACCGCCCCCGGGGCCCGGGCGAGCACGTCGGGGTCGGGGGCGAGGCCGATCAGCCGTCCGGTGCGGCGGCTCAACTCCTCCAGCGGCAGGTAGCTGTTCCCCTGCGCCTCCGCCTCGATCAGCGCGTAGAGGGCGGCGGCCTGCGCCCGCCGGCTCGATTCGGGCGGGACGTCGGCGGCGAGGGCGATCTTGTCGGCGCGGGCGAAGCCGACGCCGGGGACCTCGGTCAGCCGGTAGGGGTCCTCGTGCAGGATCGTCGTCGACTTCTCGCCGTAGCGGGCGTGGATCGGCGCCGCCAGGTGCGCCAGCCCGTGCGGCGCCAGCTGCACGTGGAGGTCGCGGATCGCCCGGCTGGCGAACCAGGACTGAGTTGCCGCCGCGGCCTGGTCGGGGTTGACACCGCGCAGGGAGCCGAAGACCCGCTGCGGGTCGGCGGCGATCGCCTGCAGCACGCCCTCGCCGTGCTCGTCGCAGAGCGCCTCCGCGCGCTTCTGTCCGATATGGCGCAGCGAGGTCAGGTAGGCGACCTGACCCTCGCGATCGGCGGGGTCGAGCGGCAGCGCCCCCTGCGCCCGCAGCTGGCGTCCGTAGCGGCTGTGGGTCTGCCACTCGCCGCTGACTTCGGCCCGGTCGCCGGCGTCGAGGTGGGCCACCGGCCCGACCAGGGCGAATCCCTCGCCGGAGTCGGCCTCCTGCACCTCGAGCACCGCGTAGCCGTCGTCGTCGGCCTTGTAGATGACGCCGACGACTTCGACCGTGCCGCTGTAGGAGGCGGCGTCGGAGTCGAAGAGGGTGGCTGTTCGCATAGCTCGACAAAGGCTAGGCGCCGGCAAGGCGCGACCGGCCCCGGCCGAGGCCGCAGTTTGCGGTCGCGGCGATCGTCTAGGTTCGGACGATGGCCCCTGCTCGCCCTCCCGCCGGCCTCTGCGACCGCTGCCGTCACCAGCGTCTGGTGCCGAATACCCGCGGCTCGGTCTTCTCGCTCTGCGAGCGCTCGCGCGAGGACCCGGCCTACCCGCGCTATCCGCGGCTGCCGGTGCTCACCTGTCCGGGCTTTGACGCCAGGCCGGGACGGGACCAGGCTGGCGGTCCCGGCTCCGGGCCGCGCCGATAGCAGCGGCGATCAGGCCGAGGCCGAAGACGACCGCCGCGAGGCCGGAGAGGAAGCCGAGGACGGGCACCAGCGCCAGCGCCCTCAGGATCGCCAGCCCGGCGAGGAAGCCGAGGATGCGCTTGCGCGGCGGTCCCACCAGCCGCCGTCCCAGCGCCCAGGCCGAGGCGCAGTAGGCGAGCGCCGCCAGCGGCAGCAGCGCCAGCAGGATGACGAATGCCAGCGGTAGCCCGACCAGCGTCACCGCGGCGATCGCGCCGGCGACGGGGAGGGCGATCACGACCCCGACCCCGATCGCGACGAGCCGGCCGAGCCCGCGCCGGGAGCGCTCGTAGACGGCCTCGGCGGCGCCGGGGGCGAGGAGCAGGAGCAGCCCCCCGAGCGCCGCCATCGAGATCCCCACCGCGAGCCAGAGGGCGAAGGCGCCGAAGAAGGGGAGGAGGCCGAAGGAGTCGAAGCCGTTCTGCCTGCTGACGTCGCCGTGGACGATCGCGCTGCCGGCGACGTCGGGCCGCTCGTCGGCGTAGCGGACGTCGCCGCCGACGAAGGCCCGCGGCAGCAGCCGCGCCTGGCCGCCGAAGGTGATCAGGTCGCCGTCGATCCTGCCCGAGACGAGGGCGTCGCCGGAGAACAGCACCACGTCGCCGTCGACGTGCCCCGCCACCCGCGCGTCGCCGTTGAAGACCACGACCCCGTCGACCGTGTGGCCGTGGGGGACGGTGACGTCGCCGGAGACGACGACGATCGCGTCTTCGCCGTGGCCGGAGGTCTGCGCCGGCGCCGCCGCCGGCAGCGCCAGGGCGACGAGGAAGCCGAGGACGGCCAGGGACGAGAGGCGCCGCATCAGGTCCCCAGCCTATCCCGTGGATGTTCAGCTCCGCATCGGGTCCGGCTCGCCCAGCTTGCTGATCGCAGGAGCCTCGTAGGGGCCGCCCGGGACGCCGCCGACGATCACCATCCGCAGCCCCTCCGGCCCGGGCCAGACCTTTCGCTTGGTACCCGAGGCCACCCGAGCCATGTGGTCGGGGTCGAGCGGGAAGCGCTGGCCGTCGATCTCGATCTCGCCACCGCCCCGGATCGCCATGAAGACCTCCTCCTGGCCGTCCTCGGCGTGGTCGTGCTCGGGGTAGTCCTCGAAGCTCGGCGGCAGGTCGATCACCTGCAGCCCGAACGACTCGACGCCGAGCTCGGCCCGGGCGCGCTTGAAGGCGCCGAGGTAGACGGCCTCCATCTCGTCGATCTTCTTCACCGCGTACTCGCTCATCTTCATTCCTCCCGTCAGCCGCCGGCTCTTCCAGCGGACCTGTACGAACGTTCGTGCTTTTCTCTATCCTGTGTCTGTGACTCCCGTCACCCAGAAGGGATCGGAGACCCGGGCCTCGATCCTCGACCGCGCCGTCGACCTCGCCTCGGTCGAGGGCCTGGAGGGCCTGACGATCGGACGGCTGGCGGCCGAGCTGCGGATGAGCAAGAGCGGCCTCTTCGCCCACTTCGGCTCCAAGCAGGAGCTGCAGCTGGCGACGATCGGGGCCGCCGGCGAGCGCTTTCGCGCCGCGGTGATCGACCCCGCCCTGGAGCTCCCGGACGGCGCCCCGCGCCTGCGGGCGATGGCCGAGCGCTACCTCGACCAGTTGCAGGACTATTCGGGCGGCTGCTTCTGGGCGGCGACCTCGGCCGAGTACGACGACCGGCCCGGCCCGGTGCGCGACGCGATCGCCGCCGCGCTCGACGCCTGGCTGCGGGAGCTGGAGCGCCAGGCCCGGATCGCGGGGATCGACAACCCCGAGCGCTTCGCCTTCGAGCTCTTCTCGCTGGTGATGGGGGCGAATGCCCGCTCCCGACTCAGCGGCGACCGCGAGGTCTTCGCCCACGCCCGCGAGGCGATCGACCGCCTGCTGGGCGATTTGGCCGGCGAAGGCGGGTAAGTACCGTTCCGGGGACCCCAGACCCCGCCGGAAGGAGCTTCAGATGGACCTCGCGATCGGCCTCCCCAACGCCGTCCCCGGAACCACGGGCGCGCAGCTGACGGAGTGGGCCCGGCGAGCCGAGGCGCGCGGCTTCTCCAGCCTCGGGACGATCGACCGCCTCGCCTACCCGAACCTCGAGCCGCTGACCTCGCTGGCCGCCGCGGCGGCGGTGACCGAGCGGATCGGGCTCGCGACCACGGTCCTGCTGGGGCCGCTGCGGGTCAATCCGGTGGCGCTGGCGAAGCAGGTGGCGAGCCTGCACGCAATCTCCGGCGGGCGGATGACCCTGGGCATCGGCCTCGGCGGCCGCGAGGACGACTACGAGCTCGCCGGCGTCGACACCGGCAGCCGCGGCCGCGACCTCGACGCGATGCTGGCCCGGATCAGGGAGGTCTGGGAGGGAGGGGAGATGGGTCCCAACCACGATTCGCGCCCGCGCGTCCTCGTCGGCGGCTCGGTCGAGGCCTCCTTCGAGCGCGCCGCCCGCTTCGGCGAGGGCTGGATCGCGGCGGGTGCGCCGCCGGACCAGTTCGCCGAATGGCGCCAGGGCTTCGAGGCCGCCTGGTCGCAGGCCGGCCGCGGCGAGCAGCCCCAGAACGCCTCCCTCGCCTACTACTCCCTCGGCGACCGCGCCGAGGAGGACGCCCGCGCCTACCTGACCGACTACTACGCCTGGCTCGGCGAGGACACCGCCAACTTCATCGCCGGCTCCGCCGCCAAGGACCCCGAGACCGTCAGGCAGTACGTCGAGGCCTTCGAGGGGGCGGGCTGCCAGGAGCTCTTCCTCTTCCCCAGTTCCAGCGACCCCCGGCAGGTCGACCTCCTCGCCGACGCCGCCGGGATGTAGCGCGGATCCGGGAAGATCGACGGCGATGGCCGACGAGCTGCCCATCCATCTCTTCGCGGAGCCGAAAGACCTCGAGGCGTGGCTGGAGGAGAACCACGGCTCCTCCGACGGTCTCTGGCTGAAGATCGCCAAGAAGGGATCGAAGCAGCGCAGCGTCACCTATGCCGAGGCGCTGGAGCTGTCCCTCTGCTTCGGCTGGATCGACAGCCAGAAGCGATCGTTCGACGAGAAGCACTTCCTGCAGCGGTTCACGCCGCGGCGTCCTCGCGGCCGCTGGTCGCGGATCAACCGCGGGAAGGTCGAAGCTCTGATCGTCGCTGGGCGGATGCGGCAGGCAGGCATGGCCGAGGTCGAGGCCGCGAAAGCAGACGGGCGCTGGGAGGCTGCGTATGAGGGTCAGCGGACCGCGAAGGTTCCACCCGACCTCCAGCGCGAGCTCGACGCCAGCGCCGCCGCCGCCGAGTCCTTTGCCTCCCTCGACAGCGCCAACCGCTACGCGATCCTCTACCGCCTTGACGAGGCGAAGAAGCCGGAGACGCGGCAGCGGCGGCTGCGGAAGTTCGTCGCCATGCTCGAGCGCGGGGAAAAGGTCCACGGTCCCTAGACTCGGCTCGTGGACCGCGAGCTCCTGGCCACCACCCTTGCCGAGACCGGCGAGCCCTCCTACCGCGCCGGGCAGGTGTGGGAGTGGGTGGCGCGCGGGGCGCGCTCCTACGAGGCGATGACGAACCTGCCGGCGGGGCTGCGGCAGCGGCTGGCGGAGACCGTGCCGCTCTCGACTCTGACCGTCGCGACCGAGGCGAAGTCCGACGACGGCACCGTCAAGACCCTCTTCCACACCGGCGACGGGCGGCCGATCGAGGCGGTGCTGATGCGCTACCGCGACGGCAGGCGCTCGGTCTGCCTCTCCTCGCAGTCGGGCTGCCCGCTGACCTGCACCTTCTGCGCAACCGGGCAGATGAAGTTCGGCCGCAACCTCACGGTCGACGAGATCCTCGACCAGGCCCTGCACTTCCGCCGCATGGAGGAGATCGACCACGTCGTCTTCATGGGGATGGGAGAGCCGACGATGAACGTCGCCAACGTCCTCGGCGCCTGCGAAGCGCTGCCCGACCTCGGCGTCACCCACCGCCGCACCGCGATCTCCACGGTCGGCTGGGTGCCGGGGATCGACCGCCTCGCCGAGTGCGAGATGCCGGTCAGCCTCGCCCTCTCGCTGCACGCCCCCAACGACGGCCTGCGCTCGCAGATCATGCCGGTGAACGAGCGCTACCCGATCGCCGCGGTGCTCGCCGCCTGCGAGCGCTACCGCGCCGCCCGCCGCCGCAAGGTCTTCGTCGAGTACGTGATGCTCGACGGCGTCAACGACCTTCCCGAGCACGCCCGCGAGCTCGCCGAGCTGCTCGATCCGCGCGGCTACAAGGTCAACCTCATCCCCTACAACCCGACCGGAAGCTACGACGGCTCCTCGCCGGAGCGGATCGAGCGCTTCCGGGCGATCCTCGCCGAGCACCGGATCACCGCCACCGTCCGCCTCACCCGCGGCCGCGACATCGACGCCGCCTGCGGCCAGCTCGCCGCCTCCGCCGCCTAACCCCGGATCGTTTCCATCCTTTTGGCTCCCATAGGAACCAAAATGCTGGAAACGACCGAACTGGCTGTTCAGCCAGTTACGATCACGGCATGGCCACGGTCGACACCACGGCGCCGGTCGCGCGGCCGCCGGAGCGCTCCGGAAACCCGCTGCGGCGGGTCGGCGGCGACCTCTGGGACGAGTGGCGGGGGAGGGGGAGGTTCCCGCCCGGCGACACCGACTTCAGCTGGGCGCGCACCCACCAGATCGCCCACGACCCGCTGCCGCTCCTGCTCGACGCCTACGAACGCTACGGCCCGGTCTTCAGCCTGCGGCTGCTGCACTCGCGGGTCGTCTTCATGCTCGGCCCGGAGGCGAACCACTTCGTCACCGTCGGCCACCCGGAGAACTTCCACTGGCGCGAGTCGAGCTTCGGCGACCTGATCCCCTTGCTCGGCGACGGGCTGCTGACGGTCGACGAGGACTACCACGACCGCGCCCGGGCGATCATGATGCCCGCCTTCCACCGCGAGCAGGTCGCCGTCGCCGCCGAGGCGATGACGATCGAGGCCGACCGCGCGATCGCCGCCCTCCCGGCCGGCGAGGTCGTCGACGTCTACGAGTGGATGCGCAACCTGGCGATGCGGATCGCGATGCGGGCGCTGCTCGGCCTCGACCCCGACGAGGCCGGCAAGGGCGCCGCCGCAGCCCACCACTTCGAGCGCGCCCTCGGCTATTACGGGATCGACTTCGGCCTGCGGCTGCTGCGCGGCCCCGGCTCTCCCTGGCGCCGGCTGGTCGCCTCGCGCGAGGTCCTCGACGAGATCGTCTTCGCCGAGATCGCCCGCCGCCGGGCCCAGCCCGACCCCGGCCGCCGCGACATCCTCAGCCTGCTCTGCGGCGCCCGCGGCGCCGCCGGCGAGGAATTCAGCGACCGCGAGATCCGCGACCAGGTGATGACCCTGATGTTCGCCGGCCACGACACCTCGACCTCGACCCTGACCTTCATGCTGCACGAGCTGGGCCGCCACCCGGAGGCGACCCGGCGCCTCCACGAGGAGCAGGACCGGGTGCTGGGAGGGGAGACGCCGACGCCGCAGCAGCTCGAAAGGGAGATGCCCTACCTGGAGACGGTCCTCGACGAGGTCCTCCGCCTCTACCCGCCGGCCTGGATCGGCCCCCGCCGGGTGATCCGCGAATTCGAGTTCGGCGGCTGCACGGTGCCGAGGGGCGCCTATCTCAACTACTGCTCCTGGGCCAGCCACCGCCTGCCCGAGGTCTTCCCCCAGCCCGAGGCCTTCATCCCCGAGCGCTTCGCCCGCGAGCGCAAGGCGGCGCTGCCGCGCGGCGCCTACGTCCCCTTCGGCGGCGGCTCCCGCATCTGCATCGGCAAGCGCTTCGGCCAGACCGAGGTGAAGCTGGTGGCGACGAAGCTGCTGCAGCGCCTCCGCCTCGAGTCCCTTCCCGGCCGCACGATGACGATCCGCCAGATGCCGACGCTCTCGCCGCGCGGGGGCCTGCGGATGCGCGTTGAGGATCGGACGTCATGATTCCCCGCGGTGATTCCTCTCGCAGCAGCTGAGACCTGGTGGGCCGTCCTCGGCGGCCTGATCCCGATCATCGGCCTCGCCCTCCTCAGCTACATCATCTATCTAGCCGTGAAGAAAGGTGACGATGGGGAAGACGGCTCTCGGTAGGGGTTGAACGGCTTGTACTTTTTTGGGCGCGCAGCCGGCGCCAGCCGGCGGCGCGAGTAAAAAAGTTGAGAGAGACCCCTACCGAGAGCCGTCCCTCGAGCGCTACTTGATGAACAGCATCTCCTCGTACTTCGGCAGCGGCCAGAGGTCGTCGGCGACGACGCGCTCGAGCTTGTCGGCGGCGTCGCGGACGCTGTCCATCGCGCCGAGCTGCTTGTCGCGGGCGTGCTTGGCCATCTCCAGGCCCTCGAGGCCGGGGTCGGCGTTGGCCGCTTCCAGCTCTCCCAGGCCGGCGACCAGCTCGTCGACGAGGCCGCGGACCTCGCCCTCGATGGCCGAGACGCCGGACTCGCCGATCAGCGCCAGATAGCGCAGCGCCGCCGGCAGGATCATCGTCTTCGCGATCGAGAAGGCCGTCTCCGCCTCGATGTTGGCCCGCAGCCAGTACTGCTCGACCCAGACCTCGTAGCGGGACTCCAGCTCCCCTTTGGAGAGGACGTGGTAGTTCTCGAACGCCGCGACGGTGCTGTCGGCCAGCACCTCCGGCAGCGCGTCCGGGGTCGTTTTCAGGTTCTTCAGCCCGCGCCGCTCGGCCTCCCGGTGCCACTCCTCGGAGTAGTTGTCGCCGCCGAAGCAGATCTCCTTGTTGGCCAGGTAGCTCTCTTTGACGATCTCGATCACGGCCTGCGGCATCTGCTCGCCGCCGTTCAGCCTCGCCTCCAGCTTGCCGGCGAGCTCGTCGATCGCCTCGGCCGCGATCGTGTTCAGGACCGTGTTCGGGAAGCCGAGCGACATGCTCGACCCCAGCGCCCGGAACTCGAATTTGTTGCCGGTGAAGGCGAACGGCGAGGTGCGGTTGCGGTCGCCGCCGTGCAGCGGCAGCGGCGGCAGCACCTGCGCCCCGAGGTCGAGGAAGGAGGCCGGCGTGTTCGGGTCGCCTTCGCCGGTCGCGATCGCCTCGAACGCTTTTTCCAGCTCACCGCCGAGGAAGATCGAGATGATCGCCGGCGGCGCCTCGTTGGCGCCGAGGCGGTGGTCCTGGCCGATGTTCGCGACCGAGGCGCGCAGCAGCCCCTGGTGCTTGTTGACCGCCTGGATCACCGCCGTGCAGAAGAACAGGAAGTGGATGTTGTCCGCCGGCGTCTCGCCCGGGTTGAGCAGGTTGGCGCCGGTGTCGGTCCCCATCGACCAGTTGTTGTGCTTGCCGGAGCCGTTGACCCCGGCGAACGGCTTCTCGTGCAGGAGGCAGACGAGGCCGTAGCGGCGGGCGACGTTTTCCAGCGTCTGCATCAGCAGCTGCTGATGGTCGGAGCCGACGTTGGAGTTCTCGAAGATCGGGGCGATCTCGTACTGGGCCGGCGCCACCTCGTTGTGGCGGGTCTTGACCGGGATCCCGAGCTTGCGCATCTCCAGCTCCGACTCGAGCATGAAGGCGAGCACCCGCTCCGGGATCGAGCCGAAGTAGTGGTCGTCTAGCTCGTGGCCCTTCGGCGGCTTGGCGCCGAAGAGGGTGCGGCCGGTGGCGATCAGGTCGGGCCGCTCGAAGAAGTACTGCTCGTCGATCAGGAAGTACTCCTGCTCGGGGCCGACGGTGGTGAAGACGCGCTGGCTCTCCTCGTCGCCGAGCAGCCGCAGCGCCTTGATCGCCGAGCGACTGAGGGCGTCCATCGAGCGCAGCAGCGGGATCTTCGCGTCGAGCGCCTCGCCGGTCCAGGAGGCGAAGGCGGTGGGGATGCAGAGCAGCGCCCCGTTCGGGTTCTCGAGGATGAAGGCGGGGCTGGTCGGGTCCCAGGCGGTGTAGCCGCGGGCCTCGAAGGTGGCGCGGACGCCGCCGGTCGGGAACGAGGAGGCGTCGGGCTCGCCCTGGATCAGCTCCTTGCCGGAGAAGCCGGCCAGCGCCTTGCCTTCGTCGGCCGGCTCGAAGAAGGAGTCGTGCTTCTCCGCGGTCGAGCCGGTCAGCGGCTGGAACATGTGGGTGTAGTGGGTGGCGCCGTTCTCCAGCGCCCATTCCTTCATCGCCTCGGCGACCGCGTCGGCCAGGCTCGGATCCAGCGCCTCGCCGCCCTCGAGCGTCGTCTGCAGCTTCTCGAAGACGTCCTTCGGCAGCCGGTCCTTCTGCGCCGCTGCCGAGAACACGTTCTGCCCGAACGGGTTGTTCTCCGGGATGGTCAGGTCCTGCGCGCCGAGGGCCCCTCCGTTGGAGCTCCACTGGGCCGCGGTCACGTTTTGCTGGCGAATGCGAGTCATCGGTCGGGTTTCTCCCCCACTAGCGCGCGCTCGGTTGTCCCGGCGCGATTGATTGAAAGTCTCGGTCCCTCGAAAAAGAGCGCCACAGAGCCTAATAGCGGCTGCGGTATCGCGCTTTTGTACCGCCGTACAAAGCTCGGGCGGAGGGACTTATCCCCGCTGTCGCCGCAGCCGAGATCGACCCCACCCGGCTGTGCCGAAAGTCGGATGCGGTTACTGGAGGGGGGTCGCCTGCAGCAGCCCGAGCGGGTGGCGCAGGCGGAAGCCGCCGGTGGGACGCATCTGCTCGCTCCAGCCGGGGCCGCTGCGGTCGCCGTCTTCGCTGTAGGAGGTGTCCCAGCGGAGGCCGGCGATCACGGCGAAGACGTGTTCCTCGTTGGCGTAGATGCGGACCCAGGAGCCGGCGCCGCCGCCGCCCCAGCGCATGAAGCCGGTCGAGTCGAGCGGCGATTCGAGCAGGCCGGCGGCGTGCATCACGTAGCTGACCGAGCCCGAGCAGTCGTAGCCGCGCGAGCTCCAGCTGCGGTGGCCGCCGCCCCAGACGTAGGGTCGGTGGCGGATCCGGTTGGCGGCTTCGATCATCGCCTTCACCGCCGGCGGCGCCGAGGGCGGGGCGACGGCGCGGCCGTCGCCGACCAGCTTCGCCTGCGGCACCGCGGCCGAGGCCGGCGACGCCGAGCCGAGCAGAGCGCCGCAGCAGAGCAGCGCGCAGACGATCGTCAGGAACTTCCCCCACCTTCGCATGAAGGTGCTGTATCGACCGGGTGCTCAGGAGACTTGAGCGGGGTCCGGCGGCGAGCCGGCGGCGATCAGGGCGCCCGTCAGGACACCCAGCAGGAGGTCGCGCATCTCTTCGCGCCCGACGTCGCCGTGCTCGATCCAGTTGAGGCAGGCGCCGTCCATGAACCAGAGCCAGCCGCTGACCGCGGTCCGCGCTTTCGGCGGCGCGCCGTCGGGGTAGAGGCCGTCGAGGATTCGCTGCGCCGTCTCCCGCCGCACCTCTTCGATCAGGTCGCGGATCGCGGCGACGCCGGTCGCGCTCTGCATCAGGTTGCGGTAGCGACCGCGTTCTCCTCGACCAGGGAGAGGAACCCGTCGAGGCTCTTGGTCAGCTGCTCGACCGGAGGCAGCTCGGGGTCGGGGGCGGTCCGCTCCCAGAGCCGCTCGGCCCAGGGCGACGGTGGTCGGCTACCTCAGCGCCGCCGGCTTCGTCTACCTGGGCTCGATCGCGATCATCGAGGTGATCGGCGACAACGCCGGCGGCGAAGCACGCCAGATCGGCCAGTCCTGGCTCTCGGCCTTCTGGACGGCGACCGGCCTCGGCGCGGTCGTCTGGGGCATGGTCCGGCGCTCGCCGCAGGCCCGCCTCGGCGGCCTCGCCCTGCTGGCGGTGGCGATCGTCAAGGTCTGGACCTACGACCTCTCCGAGCTGGAAGAGCTGGCCCGGGCGCTCTCCTTCGTCGCCCTCGGCCTGCTGCTGCTGGCCGGCGCCTTCGCCTACCAGCGCTTCAAGCCGGAGGAGGAAGAGGAGCCCGTCGAAGAGGTGGCGGAGGGGGAGCCGCAGCTCTTCCCATAGGCGGGCGAGCGGGAGCCCCGGGCATCTGTATAGCCTGCGGTTCCCGCGGCCCGCGCCGCTCCACAAAGCCGAAAAAGAGAGGGTTCACTCTTCATGTTCGTCTCCAAGGCCGCCGTCGTCGGCGGCGGCACCATGGGCGGCGAGATCGCGCAGGCGATCGCCGCCTCCGACATCCCCGTCGTCGTCAAGGACATCGACCAGAAGTTCGTCGACGCCGCCCTCGACAAAGCCCGCGGCGTCACCGAGGGGCAGCTCGCCCGGCTGGTCAAGAAGGAGAAGCTGACCCAGGAGCAGGCCGACGCGCGGCTGGCCGAGGTGATGGGGAACATCACCGGCGCCACCACCTACGAGGAGTTCGGCGACGTCGACTTCGTGATCGAGGCGGTGCCGGAGAAGATGGAGATCAAGCAGGCGGTCTTCCGCGAGATCGACGCGGCGACCCCGGGGCACGCGATTCTCACGTCCAACACCTCCTCGCTCTCGATCACCGAGATCGGCGAGGCGACGCTGCGCCCCGACAAGGTCGTCGGCTTCCACTTCTTCTACCCGGCGTCGATCATGCCGCTGGTCGAGGTGATCGTCGGCGAGGACTCCTCGCAGGAGACCGCCACCGCCGCCTACAACTTCGCCCAGGCGATCAAGAAGCAGCCGATCGTCTGCGGCGAGGTCCCCGGCTTCGTCGTCAACCGGATCCTGATGGCGACGATGGGGGAGATCTGGCGCGCCCAGGAGGAGCAGGGGCTGTCGCTGAAGGCGATCGACGAGGCGATCGCCGGCGCCCAGCTGGCGCCGATGGGCCCGTTCTTCCTCACCGACCTGCTCGGCCTCGACACCGTCTTCCACGTCGCCGAGCACCTGCACGAGTCCTACGGCGAGAGCTTCTACGTCCACGAGGGCCTGCGGGGGCTGGTCTCCGAGGGCAAGCTCGGCGCCAAGACCGGCGGCGAGGGCTTCTTCAAGGACGGCGAGCAGAACGTCCCCGGCGACGTCGAGCCCGACGCCGAGGAGCTGGTGGCGATGTTCTCCAGCCGTGCCCTGATCGAGGCCTGCCTGCTGGTCGAGGAGGGCGTCTGCTCGGTCCGCGACATCGACCTCGGGATGATGGCCGGGGCCGGCCTCGACCCGCGCAAAGGCCTGCTGCCGCCGTTCTGGAAAGCCGACGTCACCGGGCTCGACCAGGTGCTGGAGACGATGGAGGGGCTGGAGGAGCGCTACGGCGAGCGCTTCAGCCCACCCGTCACCCTGAAGCGCCTGGTCGCCCAGGGCCGCCACGGCCTCGGCACGGGGCAGGGCTTCTACCCCTACCCGCAGGCCGACGAGGGCGAGCAGACCGAGACGGTGAAGCTGGAGACCCGCGGCGGCGTCGCGATCGCCTGGCTCGCCAACCTGCCGATGAACTCGCTCTCCCCGCAGGTGATCGCCGACCTGGAGACGGTCTGGAACCGTCTCAAGGAGGGCGGCGAGGTCGGGGCGATGGTGATCGCCTCCGCGGTCCCGGTCGTCTTCTCCGCCGGCGCCGACATCAAGGCCTTCACGACGCTCGACGAGGCCAGCGGGGCGGACCTGATCAACCGCGCCCACGCGCTCTTCCGCGACTTCGGCAAGGCGCGGGTCGCGACGATCGCCGCGGTCAACTCGATCGCCTTCGGCGGCGGCTGCGAGCTGGCGATGGCCTGCGACGTGCGGATCGCCGCCGAGGCCGCGGTCTTCGGCCAGCCCGAGGTGAAGCTGGGGATCATCCCCGGCTTCGGCGGCACCCAGCGCCTGGCCCGCCTGGTCGGGCCGAACAAGGCGCTGGAGCTGAACCTGGTCGGCGACGCGATCCTCTCCGAGGAGGCGCTGGAGCTGGGCCTCGTCAACCGCGTCGTCCCCGACCACGAGCTGTTCGAGACGGCGCTGATGTGGGGCCGCAAGCTGGCGGCGCGGGCGCCGGTCGCGGTCGAGCAGATCAAGACCGTCTCCCACCAGGGCGACATCGACGCCGGCATCGAGGCCGAGAAGCAGGGCTTCGCCACCGCCTTCGGCAGCGAGGACGCCAAGGAGGGCATCGGCGCCTTCCTCGGCAAGCGCACCCCGAAGTGGAGCGGCAGGTAACGACGCCGCAGGTGGAGCGACTGGCCGAGCTGCTCGGCCGGTCGCGCCGCGCCGTCGCCCTCACCGGCGCCGGCGTCTCGGTCCCCTCGGGGATCCCGGACTTCCGCACGCCGGAGACGGGGCTGTGGGCGAAGGTGGACCCGATGGAGGTCGCCCACATCGGCGTCTTCGAACGGGAGCCGGAGCGGTTCTGGTCCTACTACCGGCCGCGCTTCCAAGCCCTGGGGGACAAGGAGCCGAACCGGGCGCACGAGGCTCTGGCGGAGCTGGAGCGGCGGGGGCTGATCGAGGGCGTGATCACCCAGAACGTCGACCGCCTGCACCGCGCAGCGGGCTCGGAGAACGTGATCGAGGTCCACGGCTCGATCGAGACCTCCTCCTGCACCGCTTGCGGGACTTCGTTCGGACTGGAGGAGGTCGACGATCTCTTCGACGAGGGCGGCGTCGCGATCTGCGCCGCCTGCGGCGATGCGGTCAAACCCGACGTCGTCCTCTTCGGCGAGATGCTGCCGGCAGCGGCGCTCGAGCGGGCGACCGAGCTGGCGGCAGCGGCGGACCTGATGCTCTGCGTCGGCTCCTCGCTGGCCGTGCACCCCGTCGCGGGGCTGCCCCAGCTGACCCTGGACGGGGGCGGGCGGCTGGCGATCGTCACCAAGGGCGAGACGCCCTACGACGCCGATGCCGTGCTGAAGCTCGGCGGCGAGGTCGACGAGGAGCTGGGCGCTCTCGTCGAGGCCCTGAGCTGAACCCGGGCGGAGCCCCTAGAACCTGACGCGCTGCGCCCGGCAGTCGCCGACGATCGTTTCGGCCCGGGCACCGTCGAACCGCGCCGCGCGGGTGCAGACCCTGACGGCTTCCTGTCCGCAGGCGCTGATCGTTTCCGCGCCGACGATGCCGGCGACCTGGGAGCGAATGCAGCCCTTGGCCGGGCCGGGGTTGCTGTCGCCGACGGTGAAGAAGACCACCCCCAGCATCGTGGCGAGGGTGAGGAGGAGGGCGGCCATCGCGGCTCGCCGCTCGCGGGTGTTGAGCTTGTAGAGCGGGGTCGTCTGCCGCTCGTAATGGCCTTCCAGTGGCATCGCGAGGCCACCATATCGCTCTGCGGAGAGCGGAATTTCGCCATCGGGGCGAAGCCCGGGCGGCGATCTTTGGACAGTTGTACCTAGCGACTCCGGGGCAGCGGCGACAGGGTGGGGCGGTCCATCCGGGTCAAAGAAAGGAAGCGCCAGTTCAATGGAATATCTGAGCGAAGGGGCCAACTCGTGGCAGATGACGGCCGCCACGCTGGTGGGGCTGATGAGCGTCCCGGGGTTGGTCGTCCTCTACGGCGGCGTCATGCAGAAACGCTGGTCCGTCAACTCGATGATGATGGCGTTCGTCGCCTTCGCGATCGTGCTCGTCCTCTGGGTGCTGGTCGGCTTCAAGATGGCTTTCGGAGACCCGATGCACATCTTCGGCGCGACCAGCGGCTTCTTCGGCAACATGTGGGGCAGGCCGGGCTCGATCCTCAATAGCCACAGCCTGCTGGAACAGGCGCACATCGGCGACCTGCCGGAAGAAGAATTCCTCTTCCCGATGTCGACCCTGGCCTACTTCCAGATCGTCTTCGCGGGAATCACGCCGCTGCTGATGCTCGGGTCCGTCCTCGGCCGCTTCAACTTCAAGGCCTGGATCCCGTTCGTCGCCCTCTGGACCCTGCTCGTCTACACGATCAACGCTTTCATGATCTGGGGCGGCGGCTTCTTCGCCCAGCAGGGCGCGATCGACTACTCCGGCGGCTACGTGATCCATCTCGCCGCCGGCGTCTCCGGCTTCGTCGCCGCCTGGGTGATCGGGCCGCGGCTGCAGCGCGACCGAGAGGTGGACGCACCGAACAACCTGGCGATGGTCGCGATCGGGGCCGGGCTGCTGTGGATGGGCTGGAACGGGTTCAACGGCGGCGACTGGTACAGCGCCGGCGAAGTCGCCTCCGCCTCGCTGCTCAACACCAACATCTGCGTCGCCGTCGCTTTCCTCGTCTGGGTCGGGATGGACTACCTGACGGGACGCAAGCCGAGCCTGATCGGCAGCGTCAACGGGATGATCGTCGGCCTCGTCGCGATCACCCCGGGCGCCGGCTTCGTCAACGGCTGGGGGGCGATCGCGATCGGCGTCGTCGCCTCGGTGCTTGTCTACCTGGCGCTCAACTACCTCAGCCGCATGCGGCCCTTCCGCAACGTCGACGACACCCTCGGCGTCGTCTACACCCACGGCTTCGCCGGGGTGGCGGGCGGTCTCCTGGTCGGCGTCTTCGCCAACAACCTGATGGCCGGCGAACACGAAGGGCTGATCTCCGGCGGCGGGCTGCACCTGCTCTGGGTTCAGGCCTACACGGCGGCCTGGGTGATCGCCTTCTCGGCGATCGGGACGTTCATCCTCCTCAAGCTGGTCGGCCTGGTGGTCCCCCTGAGGATGACCGAGGAGGACATGGAGACGGGCGACATCGCCGTCCACGGGCACGAGGTGTACCCGTCGGACGTGCCGTCGCTGGGCTATCCGGACGGCATCCCCGCGAGTCAGGCGACGAGTCGACCCGCGCCGGCCGGCGGCGCCGCTTAGGGAGCCGTTGCCAAACGTGGACTGGAACCGCCCTCCTCTCTCCAGGGCGGTTCCGGTCTGCCAACCTGGCCTGACCCATGTTCGAACGGAGGCAGCTCCAATGGCATTGAAGATCATCGTTTCCTACGACGACACCGACAACGACCGCGACGCGCTGGCGCTCGGCCGTCTCCTCGCTTCCTCGGGGGCCGATCTCTCGCTCGCCTATGTCCGCCACTCCTCCGGCGCATCGCTGGAGCAGGAGCAGGCCGAGCAACTGCTGGCTCGCGGCGCCGCCTCGATCGGTGCTCCGGAGATGCAGCAGTACGTGGTGGTCAATCCCGCCACCAGCGTCGGCCTCACCGAACTGGCCGAGCAGGAGAAGGCCGACGTGATCGTCTTCGGCTCCGAATACCGGACCGCCGCGGGCTTGGTCAAGCCGGGGATATCGGCTCACAAACTGCTCCTGGGCGGCCCCTCGGCGATCGCCGTCGCGCCGGCCGGCTTCCACGCCGACCCCGGCCCCGGCGTCGACGTCCTCGGGGTCCTCGACGAGGGGGACCCTGCCGCTCGCGACACCGCCGCCAGCCTCGCCGGGGCGCTCGGCGCCGAGGTCGCCGAGCATGGTTCGGGGCCGGTCGACCTCTTGGTCGTCGGTTCCCGCCCAGAGGCACTCGACGGCAGGGTCGTCCTCAGCGCCGCCAGCGATTACGCCGTCGAGGCGGCCACCCACCCGGTGCTGGTGATCCCGCGCGGTGTCCCGGTGGACTTCGAAGCTGCCCCGGCGGCTACCGCTGGATGACGACGATCACGGCTGCGACCTCCGGGTCGCGGCCGTCGATCCGCTTCGCCAGGCCCCCGAGGTCGACCCTGCGGGCATGATGGGTCGAAGCCAGCTCGGCGACGGTCTGCACGGCTGATTCGGTTTCGATCACCAGCGCCGCCGGCCCGCTGCCGCCGTGGCGGTCGCGGGCGGCCTCGAGGAGCGGCCGGGTGACGTCCTCGGAGACACGCTCGGCGTTGGCCCAGCCTTGGCCGAAGGAGAGCTCGGGATTGCTCAACTCCGATCCCTCGAGGATCCGCAGCTCGCTCTCCTCCGCATCCCATTTACGGTCGCCGAGGAGGACCGGCCGGCCCGAGAGCCACGGCTCGAGCACCGTGTGCCGCAGCTCCTCGGCGCCGAGGTTGAAGGAGCGGGCGCGCTGCAGCCCGGAGCTGACCTCGATGTGGAACGGCATCCCCGGCGACGCTAGCGGTTTCACGGGCGAAGAGTTGGGATGATCCGACCGATGCCGCCCTCCCTCCCCGATGCCGTCGTTTTCGACAACGACGGGCTCCTGCTGGACACCGAGTCGGTCTGGACCCGGGCCGAGGAAGACCTCTTCGAGCGCCGGCGGCTCCGGTTCACCCCGGCCGACAAGCGCGAGCTGGTCGGCACCTCGGCGGAGATCGCCGGCGCCATCCTCGAGCGGCGGCTCGGCGAGCCCGGGCGGGCGGCGGAGCTGATCGAGGAGCTGAACGCGCTCGTCGTCGCCGAGCTCGAGCGCGGGGTGGAGGCGATGGTCGGCGCCCGGGAGCTGCTCGAGCGCCTGCGCGAGCAGGGCGTTCCGATCGGCCTCGTCTCCAACTCCCCGCTGCGCTTCGTCCGGCGCTCGATCGAGATCGTCGGCTTCGAGGCCCACTTCGACGTCGTCCTCAGCGCCCACGAGGTGGCGGCGCCGAAGCCGGCGCCCGACCCCTACCTGGAGGCCTGCCGCCGGCTGGGCGTGGAGGCCGGGCCCGCGGTGGTCGCGCTGGAGGATTCGCCGACCGGGGTGGCGGCCGCCCGGGCGGCTGGGCTGACCGTGATCGGCGTCCCTTCGGTCGAGGGGGTGGAGCTCGAGGAGGCTCACCACCTCGCCGAGACGCTGCTCGACGAGATCGTCTCGCATCACCTCAATGTCTAAGGCTCGACTTTAGATTTAGCCTTTGAGCACGCGGCGGCGTCGCAGGACGCGCTCGCACAGCTTCAGCAGCTCCTCCACCCGGTCGCGCCGCTCAGGCGACAGCGGACCTGAGAGCACCTCGTTCGCCGCCTCGCCGGCTTCGCTCCGCCGCGCCTGCAGTGCCGCCATGTCCTCCTCGTGCCCTGGATCCGCCAGCGCGTCCTTCAGCTCGACCAGAAGCGCCTCGAGCCCGACGCGCAGCTGCAGCGCCGCCTCGCGGTCGCGGCCGGCGTCGAGGTCGGCGCGGGCGCGGAGGAGGAGGGTCTCGCAGGCGTCGGCGCGCTCGCGGCCGCCGAGGATCGCCGCCACCCGTTCCTGCGGCCGCAGCTCCTCGTCGCGGCGGCGCCGGCGCGAGGAGCGGGGGCCGACGTCGACCTTGCGGGCGTCGCGGAAGCGGCCGGCGGCCGTCTCCTCGCCGCTGCCGAAGCCGAGCAGGATCCGCTCGGCGTCCTCGACGGAGAGCTCGCTTCGGGAGGATGGGTTGGCGCTGGCGAGCGCCTGCGCGTGCAGGGCGCGGTTGAGCAGCTCCAGGGCTTCGTCGACGAGGACCTCGACGGTGTCCTCGGCCTCGACGGCCTCGTCGAGCCAGCGCGCCGCCGCCTCCTCGCCCTCGAAGCGGGCGAAGGCGCGGATCGCGGTGACCCGCGTCAGCCTCAGCGGCGCCGCCTCGCCGTCGGGCTTGCGCGGCTTCCGCCGCCGCCGGCCGGCCGCCGGGGCCCCCACCCCCTGCAGGACGAGGACGCTCTCGGAGGCCTCCGGGTCGAGCCCGCGCACCAGGTAGCGGCCGTCGGCGAGGGGCAGCGGCCCGGCGAAGTCGAGTTGGACGAATCCGAACAGGGTCAGTCGCCGTTGCCGGCCGAGATGCCGCCGTTGGTGCGGTCCGGCACCGCGTACTTCGAGGGGTGGACCGGCACGTCCGGGTTTTCGATTTCGCCGAGGCGGGTGATCAGGCGGCTCCACTGGTCCGGTTTCAGCAGGGCGGCGAACCGGGTTTCCATCGAGCCGGCGGTCGGGCGGTAGCCGACGTGGACGTGGTCGTAGTGGTCGGGCAGCGCGAAGCTGGTTTCACCCGGCAGGTCCTCGAGCGAGATCACCTGGTGGGGGTGCATCGTGCCCTGCAGCCGCAGCACTTCGTGGATCAGTTCGTCGGTCGGCGTGCCCGGGCCCTGGTGCCCGGTGACCGGGACGCCGTTGATCACGGCGATGTCGACGGCGGTGCCGGTGCTGTGCTCGGAGACGTTGCCGGAGCTGGTGAGGTAGCCGTGGCCGCACTCCAGCGAGGTGATCGTCAGCTTGTAGCCCCGGGTGCTCAGGTACTCGAGCATCGCCAGGATGCGGCGGTCGATGCGGCCGCTGGCGATGTCTTCGCGCCCGCATTCGTAGATGTCGAGGTCTTCGTCGGCGAGGACCCGCTTGATCAGGGCATCCTTGGAGAGGAGGAGGACGCCGGCGCCGCTCAACTTCGCGAACGGGCTCTTGCCCTTGGCGCGGTAGATCGCGGTCGCCTCGAGCAGCTTCCAGCCGTCGAGGATCGGCTTCGGGTCGATTCGCGGTGCGCCCTTGCCAGCCGGGCGAATCGAGAAGTTGATGTGGGGGTCGATCCCTTCCTCGCTGCCGGCGACGCGGGCGAGGACGGTGCCGGCGATCACCTTCGAGCCGACCTTGAGCGAGCCCTTGCCGCTGGCGGCGATCGCCGCTTCGACCGCGTCGCTGGCGGTGCCCTTGCCGCTGCCGGTGCGCTCGGGGTAGGCGCGCAGCCGCGGCCGCAGGTTCTGGCTTTCGACCGGGACCCGCTTCTCCCGGCCGGTCGGCATCACCACCAGGCGCCGGTCGCGGACGAGCCTGCCGAGCTCGGCGTAGGTGTAGCGGTTGCCGTAGGTGTCTTCGAGGACGGCGAAGTTGCCGAGCCGCTCGGAGTGGCCGAGCTTGCGGACGATCCCGTCGTTGACGGCGACGACCGGGGCCCCCTGCTTGGCGAAGATGTTGATCCCGCGCGGGGTGGGGGAGGAGGAGATGACTTCGGCGGCGTTGCCGTAGTCGGGGCTTTCGCCCTGCTTCAGGGAAGCGCGGGCGGCGACGTCGTCGGCGTAGCGGGCGTTGGCGGCGATCGGGAAGTGGGCGCCCTCGGTGAGGCCGGTCAGGGAGCCGACGAGGTCGGAGGGGAGGCGGCCGTAGGCGCGGGCGTAGAGGAGGACCTCCTGGACGTACCAGTCGGCGTGGTTGTAGGAGAAGATCGCCTGGTAGAGGTCGCGGTTGCCGCCGGCCAGCTTCAGGTAGTGGGCGGCGGCGCAGATCGCGTCGACGGGGTTGTAGGGGTCCTTTCTGCCGTCGCCGTTGGCGTCGAGCCCGAACTGTTCCCAGCTCGAGGGCAGGAACTGCATCCAGCCGACGGCGCCGGCGCTGGAGACGTTGGTGTTGGTGCCGAAGTCGGTCTCGATTTTGTTGATCGAGGCGAGCACCTCCCAGGGGATCCCGTATTCGGTGCCGCAGGCCTGGTAGATCGGCAGCAGGAAGGGCGGGATTTCGAAGCTGTCGATGACGAAGTTGGGGACGCCGATCGGCGCCGGCCCGAAGGGGGCGATCGTCGTCGTCGGGTTGGCGGCGGTGGGGGCGCCGCCGGCCGAGTACTGGGAGCCGCCGTCGGAGGCCTTCGGGGCGGGCGGGTCGCCGCCGCCGTTGGCGCTCGGCGCGGTCACCGCGCCGTTGCCGCCGCCGCCGCCGGGATTGCCGAGGCTGTCGTTGGGGGTGACGCCGGGGCCGGATCCGCTGCCGCCGATGCTCGACCCTTGCTCGAGGGCGCCCTTCTTACCGGGGGCCGGGGCGGGCGCTTCTTCGGGGGCGGGGACGGGATCGGATTCGGTCGCCCCTCCGGCGGCCGGCGCGCTCGGCGCCTCGTCGTTGTCGGCCGGGGTTTCGCAGTCGGGGTCGGCTTCGTCGACGAGGCCGTCGCCGTCGTCGTCGATGCCGTTGGCGCAGGCCGGGGCCGAGAGCGAGGGCACCGCCGTGGTCGTGGCGGGGTCGACCGCCGAGCTGTCGGAGAGCGGCTCGCCGCCGGCCAGGGCAGCGCCCAGCGCGGCAACCAGCAGGAAGCCGGTGAAAGCGAGGATTAGTGCGAACTTGGTTCTCATCCCGGTGCGGCCCTGCCCACGCTCGGATTCCCCTCCCTGGGCAAGTCGTTGGAAGCTACCCACTACTACTTGCGTCCGCAACGCGCGGAGCGCCTCCCAACATGGCCTTAATCATCGTTTGAAGCATCGTTTCAGCGGCAGGATTTCAGTCGAGCCGGATGCGCTCGTTAAGCTGCTGGGCCTTGGCCTACGAGGATTACGAGCAGGACGGGCTGCGGGCGCGGGCCGAGCAGGCGCTCGGCGAGCTGGCGCAGGCCCTGATCGACAATCCCACCCTCCACGACGCCGTGACCGCCGCCCTCGGCGCCCGCGAGAAGGCGCTGGAGGCCCAGCAGGCGGCGATGAGCGCGCTCAACCTGCCCTCGGCGACCGACGTCGAACGGCTGGAGCGGCGGCTGCGCTCGTTCTCGCAGCGGCTGGAGGACGTCGAGGAGGCGATCGACGACCTCAGCCGTGAGCTCGGGGCGCTGCGGCGAGAGAAGGCGAAGAAAGAACCGAAAAAGGCTAAGGCTAACCCTCAACCTTAGGGTGAGAATAAGCCCGCGGCGGCGCGGCCGGCGCGTTTCGCCGCTTCCTGCAGGTCCTCGTCTCGGAGTTCTCCCATCCCGCTCTTCTCGACGACGATGAGGAGGGCGGCGATGGCGACGCCGACGCGCTCTGCGGTGGCGAAGAGGGCGGCCGTCTGCATGTCCGCCCCCTCGGCGAGGACCGATGGAAGGTCCCGCTCGGGGCGGTAGATGCTGTCGAGGCTGACGGCGCGCCCCGGATTCGACTTCGGCAGCCGCTCGCGCAGGGCTGCGGTCAGACCCGGGTCCGGCTTCTCTGCGTTCGCCTCCGTGACCAGGAGGAGGTCTCCCAGCTCCAGATCCCCCAGGGAGGCGCAGGTGCCGAGCCGGATCGCCCGCCGGACCCCCAGCTCGGCGAGGTCGGCGAGGACGACGGAGGCGCTCGGGCCGCCCATCCCGGTCGCCTGGACCGTCAACTCGTGCCCCGCCGGGGTCGTGCCCGTGTAGCCCCAGAGCCCGCGCGCGTGGTTGCTCATCTTCGGCTGCCCGAGCAGCTCCTGGGCCAGCATCAGCGCCCGGCCGGGGTCGCCGACGAGGATCGCGTCGCTGGCGATCGCGGCGGTCGGTCGCAGGCGAGCCGGCATCGGCTGCCGAATCTAGCCGCCCGGGCACCGCGTCGCACGTCCTGGGAGGCATGAGCAGGGCGGCCGCCGGACCGCCCTGTTTTTCGCGGGCGGCTAGCCTCGCTCTCCATGGCCGATCGACGCATCTCCCTCTCCGAGGCGGCGCGGCGGTCGGGGGTGCCGGCCTCGACGCTGAAACGGTGGGCGGAGGAGAAGATCGTGCCGGTGCGGCGGGGGCGCTGGACGGTGGCGGCGGCGGCGCAGGCGCGGGTGGTGGCGCGGATGCGCGAGCGCGGATACTCGCTGGAGGATCTGAGGAGCGCCGGCCAGGAGGGGCGGCTCGCCTTCGGCTTCGCCGAGGAGCTCTTCACCGGCTCCGAGGAGGCGATCACGCTCGAGCAGGCGGCGGCGGAGACCGGGCTGGAGCCGGAGCTGGTCGAGCGGATCCTCGTCATCCTCGGGACGCCGAAGGGCCAGCGCGAGTTGAGCAAGGAGGACCTGGCGGCGCTGCGCCATTGCGCCCGCGTCCTCGCCGCCGGCTTCCCGCTCGTCGCCTTCCTGCAGCTGGTCCGCGTCTACGCGCAGTCGATGCGGCGAATCGCCGACGCCGAGGTGCGGCTCTTCCACCTCTACGTCCACGAACCGCTGATCCGCGACGCGGTGCCGGAGCTGGAAATGGCGGAGGAGATGGGGGATCTCGTCGCCGACATCCTGCCGCTGGCGGCGCCGCTTACCGAGTACCTGCACGAGCGCTACCTGCGCTTCTTCGTCGAACAGGACGTGGTCGGCCACATGGAGGCCGACTCGGCGATGGACACCGCCGAAATCGAGCTCGGGCACGTCCACGTCGCCCTCTGCTTCATCGACCTCACCGGCTTCACCCGCTACACCGAGGAGGAGGGGGACATCGAGGCCCTGGACGTGGTCGAGAACTTCGTCGCCGGCGTCGAGGGGACGCTGCCGCGGGAGGCGACGATCGTGAAGACGATCGGGGACGAGGTGATGGTGGTCTCGCCGGACGCCGCCTCGCTGACCCGCTGGGCGGTCGACTTCCTCTCCCGCTTCCCGCAGCGGCCGCAGCCGCGGGTGGGGATCCATTACGGCGACGCCGTCTACCGCGACGGCGACTACTTCGGCAGCCAGGTCAACCTCGTCCACCGCGTCGTCAACCGGGCGCTGGCCGGCGAGGTGCTGGTCACCGACGCCGTCTGCGGTGCGATCGCCGGCAACGAGAGCCTCGAGCTGGAGCCGATCGGCGAGGTCAGCCTCAAGGGGTTCCCGACGCCCACCGAGCTCTTCGTCGTGCGGGCGAGATGAGCGCCGCCGAGCTGCTGGAGCGAGTCGAAGCGGGCGGCCTGGTCGCCGGGCCCTCACCTCTCCTGGCGATGCTCTCCGGCGGACGGGACTCGGTCTGCATGCTCGACCTCGCGGTGCGGGCGCGAGGGGCGGCGGCGGTGCGGGCGCTGCACGTCAACTACGGGCTGCGCGAGGAGGCCGACGGGGACGAGCGCCACTGCAAGGAGCTCTGCGGACGGCTCGGCGTCGCGCTCGAGGTGGAGCGGCCACGGCGCCGGAACGGCGGCAACCTCCAGGCCTGGGCGCGGGACGAGCGCTACGCGGCGGCGGCGCGGCTGGCCGAGGAGGCCGGTTCGACGATCGTCACCGGCCACACCGCCGACGACCAGGTCGAGACGATCCTCTACCGGCTCGCCTCCTCGCCGAGCCGCCGGGCCCTGCTGGGGATGCGGCCGCGCGACGGCCGCCTCGCCCGCCCGCTGCTGGGCGCCACCCGCGCCGAGACGACCGCCTACTGCGAGGAGCGGGGGCTGGCCTGGCGCGACGACGCGACGAACGAGGAGGGCGACTACAAGCGCAACCTCCTGCGCCGCGAGCTGGTCCCGGCGCTGGAGAAGATCCACCCCGCCGCCAGGGAGAACGTGCTGCGGACGGCGGCGCTGCTGCGCGAGGAGGCGGCGCTGCTCGACTCGCTCGTCGACGCGGAGCTGGCGGCGGGGGAGGGCTCGATCTCCCACCGGCGCTTCGCCGAGCTGCACCCGGCCCTGCGCCGCCTCGTCCTCCAGCGCCTCGCCGACGAGGCCGCCGGGCGCCCCGTCGCCGGCGCCGCCCGCTTCGCCGACCAGGTCGCCGGCCTCAGTCGCGGCGGCTCGACCCTCGACCTCGGCTCCGGAGTCCGCGCCGTGCTCGAAGGCGGCGTCCTCCGCGCACGCCTCTATATCTAGACTGCGCGCCGTGTCGGACCCCGCGATCGGCGAGACCCTCGTCGCCAGAGAGGACCTGCAGCGCCGCATCGCGGAGCTGGGGGAGGAGATCAGCCGCGACTACGAGGGACGGGAGCTGATCATGGTCGGGGTGCTGAAGGGCGCCGTCCTCTTCCTCGCCGATCTGATGCGCCACATCGAGGTCCCCTGCGAGATCGATTTCATGGCGGTCTCCAGCTACGGCTCGCAGACCGACTCCTCCGGCGTCGTCCGCATCCTCAAGGACCTCGACGCGCCGATCGAAGACCGCGACGTCCTCATCGTCGAGGACATCATCGACTCCGGCCTCACCCTGCAGTACCTGATGCGCAACCTCAACGCCCGCCGCCCGGCCTCGCTGCAGGCCTGCGCGCTGCTGACCAAGCCGGAGCGCCTGCGGGTCGACCTCTCGCCGAAATACGTCGGTTTCGAGATCGCCAACCGGTTCGCGATCGGCTACGGGCTCGACCACGCGCAGAAGTACCGAAACCTGGATTTCGTCGCTGCGCTGTCCGAGTAGCTCGGAAATTCCGCCCTGGTACGCTGATTCTCACTCTTGAGGCGGTTTTTCAAAAGCGCGGCATTTCCGATCCTGCTCGTCGTAATCCTGGCGTTCGTCGCCTCGAAGATCATCACCGGCGGCGGCGGCTCCGAGGCGCCCCCGTACAACGAACTGGTCCAGCCGCAGAGCGGGCTGATCGCCAAGGGCGAGATCGAAGAAGTCTCGGTCAACACCAAGGACAACACGCTCGACGTCAAGCGGACCAACGGCGAAAGCTTCTCCACCGGCTACCCGCCCAACACCGAGCAGACCCTGCTCGGCCAGCTCGAGAAAGCGGAAGTGGACACCAAGGTCCACGGCTCCGGCAGCTCCAGCCTGCTCTCGCTGCTGACCCTGATCCTGCCCTTCGTCGTCTTCTTCGGCTTCTGGATCTTCCTGATGAACCAGATGCAGGGCGGCGGCAGCCGGGTGATGAACTTCGGCAAATCGAAAGCCAAGCGGATGTCCGTCGACGCCCCGAAGATCACCTTCCGCGACGTCGCCGGGGTTGACGAGGCGGTTCAGGAGCTGGAGGAGATCAAGGAATTCCTCGAGAACCCGAAGAAGTTCCAGGCCCTCGGAGCGCGGATCCCCAAGGGCGTCCTCTTATATGGACCGCCGGGGACCGGCAAGACGCTCCTCGCCCGCGCCGTCGCCGGCGAGGCCGGCGTCCCGTTCTTCTCGATCTCCGGCTCGGACTTCGTCGAGATGTTCGTCGGCGTCGGCGCCAGCCGCGTCCGCGACCTCTTCGAGCAGGCGAAACAGAACTCGCCCTGCATCATCTTCATGGACGAGATCGACGCCGTCGGCCGCCACCGCGGCGCCGGCATGGGCGGCGGTCACGACGAGCGCGAGCAGACCCTGAACCAGCTGCTGGTCGAGATGGACGGCTTCGAGATGAAGGACAACATCATCCTGATCGCGGCCACCAACCGGCCCGACATCCTCGACCCGGCGCTGCTGCGGCCGGGCCGCTTCGACCGCCAGGTCGTCGTCGACCGCCCCGACCGCAAGGGCCGCAAGAAGATCCTCGAGGTCCACACCCGCGGCAAGCCGCTGGGCCGCGAGATCGACCTCGACACGCTCGCCGGCCAGACCCCCGGCTTCACCGGCGCCGACCTCGCCAACCTGATCAACGAGGCGGCCCTGCTGACCGCCCGCTCGGGCAACCGCGAGATCACGATGAAGGAGCTCGAGGAGGGGATCATGCGGGTGATCGCCGGCCCCGAGAAGAAGACCCGGGTGATGAGCGAGAAGGAGCGCCTCGTCACCGCCTACCACGAGGTCGGCCACGCGATCGTCGGCCAGCTGCTCGAGAACACCGACCCGGTCCACAAGATCTCGATCATCAGCCGCGGCCAGGCCCTCGGCTACACGATCAGCCTCCCGACCGAGGACAAGTTCCTGACCACGCGCGCGGAGCTGACCGACACGATGGCGATGACCCTGGGCGGCCGCGCCGCCGAGGAGATCGTCTTCGGCGAGATCACCACCGGCGCCTCGAACGACCTCGAAAAGGTGACCGAGACGGCGAAGCAGATGGTGATGCGCTTCGGCATGTCCGAGCGCCTCGGCCCCCGCGTCTTCGGCCACGACCGCGGCCAGCCGTTCCTCGGCCGCGAGTTCAGCTCCGAGCCCGACTACTCCGACGAGATCGCCCGCGAGATCGACGACGAGATCCGCCGCATCGTCGAGAGCGCCCACCAGACGGCGAAGAGCCTGTTGAGCGATCGCCGCGACGACCTCGAGCGGGTCTCGAAGCTGCTGCTGGAGCGGGAGACGATCGACGCCAAGCAGTTCGTCGCCCTGCTCGAAGGCAAGCCGGCGGCGGAGGTCTTCGCCGACGACGACGAGCCTCCCGCGGCGCCGGCCGAGCCTGAGCCCAAGCCGGAAAAGGCCGCCCGCGAGGGCAGTCGCCCGATTCCGCGCCCCCGCCCCGGCCTCGCCGGCGGCGACGCCAGCTAGCGAGACGCTCATGGCGAAACTCATGGGGGTCGTCAACGTGACCCCCGACTCGTTCTCCGACGGCGGCCTCTTCCTCGACCCGGAGGCGGCGATCGCGCACGGGCGCGAGCTGGCCGCGGCCGGGGCGGAGATCCTCGACGTCGGCGGCGAATCGACCCGGCCGGGGGCGGCGGCCGTGAGCGAGGAGGAGGAGCTGCGGCGGGTCGTCCCCGTCATCCGGGGGCTTCGGGACCTCGACTGCGACATCTCCGTGGACACCTCCAAGGCCCCGGTCGCCGCGTCGGCCCTCGACGCCGGCGCGACGATCGTCAACGACGTCACCGCCATGCGCGGCGACGCCGGGATGGCGGCGCTCTGCGCCGGGCGCGGCGCCACCGTCGTCCTCATGCACATGCTCGGCGAGCCGCGGACGATGCAGGACGATCCGCGCTACGAGGACGTGGTCGCCGAGGTGAGGGCCTTCCTCGCCGAGCGCCTCGAGGCAGCGGTCGCCGCCGGGATCGCCGCGGAGCGGATCTGGCTCGACCCGGGGATCGGCTTCGGCAAGACCGCCGCCCACAACATGGAGCTGCTGCGCCGGCTCGGCGAGCTGCGCGAGCTCGGCCGGCCCCTGGCGGTCGGCACCTCGCGCAAGAGCTTCATCGGCAAGGTCGACGGCTCCGCCGCCGACGAGCGTCTCGGCGGCACGATCGCCTCCTCGGTCCTCGCCGCCGCCGAGGGCGCCGAGGTCCTGCGCGTCCACGACGTCGCCGAGGTGCGCCAGGCGCTGACCGTGGCGACGGCGATCCTCGGGTAGTTTCCACGGCATGGAGAGCCACGGCAACGGGATCGAGTCGAGCGCCGAAATCGAGCTGCGCGGGCTCTCGATCTACACCCACCACGGCGTCTCCGAAGCCGAGCAGGAGGTGGGGCAGCGGCTCGAGTTCGACATCTCCTTCGACGTCCCGGACTGCGACGCGGTCCTGACCGACCGGCTCGAGGACACGGTCGACTACGGCGCGGTCTGCGACATCGTCACCCTCGCCGCCACCGAGCGCAGCTACAAGACGCTGGAGCGCTTGGCGCAGGTGGTGGGGGAGCGGCTGATGGCGCAGTACGGCTGCGAATCGGTCCGCGTCCGCGCTGCGAAGCCCGAGCCGCCGCTGCCGCTGGCGATCCAGGAGGTGGCGGTCGAGGTCACCCAGGAGCGCGCGGTCGAAGAAGACGAAAACGAGGGCTGAAGTGGCTCCGGCCGAGCGGACCGGCTACCTCGGCCTCGGCTCCAACGTCGGCGACGCCGCCGGCCACCTGCGGGAGGCGGTCGCGCTGCTGGAAGCCGAGGGGATCGAGGTCGACGCCGTCTCCTCCACCTACGCGACCGAGCCGGTCGGCGAGATCCTCGACCAGCCCGACTTCCTCAACGCCGCCGTCCGCATCCGCACCGCCCTGGAGCCCGAAGAGCTGCTCGACGCCTGCAAGCGCGTCGAGGCCGAGCGCGGCCGCTCCTTCGACGCTCCCCGCCACAGCCCCCGCCCGCTCGACGTCGACCTGCTCCTCCTCGGCGACCTGGAGTTGAGCACCGACCGCCTTACCCTGCCCCACCGCGAGGTCACCACTCGCCGCTTCGTCCTAGTGCCGCTGCTGGAGCTCGACCCGGAGCTGGCGCTGCCGGACGGAACCCGCCTGGCGGCGGCGCTAGAGCGCCTGGGTCCCGGCCAGCGGGTCGAGCCACTCGGCCGGTAGGACCGGCGGCGTCTTCCCCGGGTAGTTCGGGACGAAGCGCCTCGCCAGGGCGCCGGCGGGGCGGTTCTCGATCGCCGGGCGGAGGTCGTCGAGGGTCATCGCGAGGCCGATGCTGGGGGCGATCTGGAAGTCGGCGACGTTGGGGCGCTCGCCACCGATGATGCCGCTTTCGACGTAGGCATCGACGCGGTCGAGCAGGGCGGGAAGCTTGGCGAGGGCGGCGCGGGCGTTCTCGTCGCTCGCTTCGTTGAAGCGCGCCGAGAGGGCGACGAGGGGGCCGCCGGTCTTCACCGCGAGGCCGATCGGGACGCCGAGCTTGGCGCCCTCCGAGTAGCTCGCCATCGGGTAGCGGTCGTGCTTGAACCCCCACCAGAGCAGCTGCCGGATCGGGTGCTGCAGCTCCTCGTCGCCGAAGCGCTCGGCCTCTTCCACCGCGGTCCGCCGCTCGGGGTCGGCTGGGAAGAGCGGCGGCTCGGGGCGCAGGCGCTCCAGCTCCCGGGCGATCTGGCGCGAGCCCTGGACCTTGCCCCCCTCGATCTTCAGGGCCGGCACGGTGATGCCGGGGAAGCCGACGAGGCGAAGCACGCCCTTGGAGACCACCGGCATCAGGTCTTTGCGCTGGTAGGGGATGCCCTTGTGCTCGAGCATCAGCTGGACGGCGATGCTCGGGTGGGAGCCCGGAATGACGTAGAGGCGCGTATCCATCGCGGGCGATCCTATGCACAACCGCACCCGTTTGGCTACCCAGCCAGTCGGTCGCGGGGATAATCCGCCGCATGCTGCTCGCGGCCGACGTCGGCAACACCCAGACCCACCTCGGCGCCTTCGAGGGCGAGGAGCTGGTCGAGCACTGGCGCTTCCAGACCCGCTCGGGCGCGACCGGCGACGAGCTGGCCGAGCGGATCGCCGGCCTCTTCTCCCTCTCCGGGATGTCCTTCGGCGAGATCGACGCGGTCTGCGTCTCCTCGGTCGTGCCGCCGCTCGGCAGCCAGTTCGAAGAGCTCTCGCGGCGCTACCTCGGCGCCGAGTGCCTGACGATCGGCCCCGGGGTGAAGACGGGGATGCCGATCCGGATCGATAACCCGCTCGAGGTCGGCGCCGACCGCCTCGTCAACGCGATCGCCGGCTACGCGCGCTTCGGCGAGGCCTGCGTCGTCGTCGACTTCGGCACCGGGATCAACATCGACGCCGTCTCCGCCGAGGGCGAGTACCTCGGTGGCGCGATCGGTCCCGGCCTCGCGACCTCGCTCAGCGCCCTGATCGAACGCGCCGCCCGGATCACCCGCCTCGACCTCGACCAGCCGACCGAGGCGATCGGCCGCTCGACCCGGGCGGCGATCCAGTCCGGCTTCGTCTACGGCTTCGCCGGCCTGATCGACGGCATCGTCCGCCGCATGGAAGAGGAGCTGCCGAACCCGCGGCTGCTCGCCACCGGCGGCTACGCCGCGACCGTCGTCCCCTTCACCGAGACGATCGACGAGGTCGACGATCTGCTGACCTTGAGGGGACTGCGACTGATCCATGAACGGAACCGCTGACAATGGAGCCGAGCGCCCGGCGCTGACCGACCCCTTCGAGATCGGCGGGGTGCCGATCGCCAACCGGGTCCTGCTGGCGCCGCTGGCCGGGATCGGAAACTGGTTCGTCCGCCTCCAGGCCAAACGCCACGGCGCCGGCCTCGCGATCTCGGAGATGGTCTCCAGCTTCGCCCTCCACTACCGCAACGAGCGCACCCTGCGGGAGCTGATGCGGATCCATCCCGACGAGCACCCGGTCTCGGTGCAGCTCTTCGGCCACGACCCGGAGGTGATGCGCTCCGGCGCCGGGATCGCCGCCGAGGCGGGCGCCGACCTGATCGACATCAACATGGGCTGCCCGGTGCCGAAGGTGCGGAAGACCGGGGCGGGGGCCCAGCTCCTGCGCGACCCCGAGCTGGCGCTGGCGCTGGCCCGCGGCGCCGCCGAGGGCAGCGGCCTGCCGGTGACGGTGAAGCTGCGCTCGGGGATCGAGGCCGGCGACCGCTCCGGCTTCGAGCTGGCGATCCGGCTCGCCGAGGAGGCCGGGGTGGCGGCGATCGCCTTCCACCCGCGCGCCGCGACCAAAGGGCACAAGGGCAAGCCCGACTACGCCCTCACCCGCGAGCTGGTCGGGCGGGTCGGGGTGCCGGTGATCGTCTCCGGCGGCCTCTCCGGCGCCGCGGCCGCCCGCCGCGCCTACGAGGATTCGGGCGCCGACGCGGTGATGATCGCCCGCGGCTCCTTCGGCAACCCCTGGGTCTTCGAGGAACTGACCGGGCGGCGTGTCGAGCCGCCGGGCCGCGAGGAGATGGTGGCCGAGTGGCTTTGGGTGATCGACCGCGCCGAGGAGCACCTCGGCGAGGAGCGGGCCCAGCGCTACCTGCGCAAATTCCACCCCTGGTACGTGGAGCGGCTGGAGGCGCCGAAGGAGGTCGCCGACGAGCTCCAGCGCAGCGCCGATCTGCCCCGGGCGCGGCAGCTGGTGGCCTCTCTCGCAGCCCCTTTGGCCGGCCAGCCGGTGGCGCTATAATCGCGCGCTCCCTGCCCGGGTGTGCCGCCTTTCACTAGGCGCATCGGGGCGTTTTTTTAGGTCTGGGAGACCGGCCAGGATCCCTTATCCAATCCAAAAGCGAGGTCCCGAAGTGCGTCAGGCCGTCATAACCCCCGAGGGGCTGGAAAAACTCAAAGAGGAAATCGAGTTCCTCTCGACGACCAAACGCCGGGAGGTCGCGGCCCGGATCAAGGAAGCGCGCGAATTCGGCGACATCTCCGAGAACGCCGAATACGACGACGCCAAGAACGAACAGGCCCTGCTCGAGGGCCGGATCGCGCAGCTGGAGGAGAAACTGCGCCGGGCCCAGGTGATCGACGAGAAGGCGATCAACACCGACGAGGTCGGCTTCGGCTCGATCGTCCACGTCAAAGACCAGAAGACCGGCGACTCGCAGAAATTCCAGATCGTCGGCTCGACCGAGGCGAACCCGGTCGAGCACAAGCTCTCGAACGAGTCCCCGATCGGCAAAGCGCTGCTGGGGAAGAAGCGCAACGACATCGTCACCGTCGAGGTCCCGCGCGGGCCGAAGAAAAAACTCAAAATCACGAAGATTGAGAAAGCCAGCTGAAGCTCGTTAGGCTCGCGCCCCGATGAGCGAGCCAACTCCTGAGCAGCAGCAGGATCTCTCCCAGGTCCTCGAGGACCGGCGCGAGAAGCTGGAGCGGATCCGGGCGGCGGGGATCGAGCCGTTTCCGCACGAGTTCTCCGGGCGCGAGGACATCGCCGAGGTGCGGGCGGCCCACCAGGGGCTGGCGGCGGGGGCGGAGACCGACTCGCGTCACCGGGTCGCGGGGCGGATCGTCGCCCGCCGCGGCCACGGCAGGGCCTGCTTCCTCGACCTCCGCGACGGCAGCGGCCAGATCCAGCTGCACGCGCGCGAGGACGTGCTCGGCCAGGAGGCCTACGAGCTGCTGGTCGACCTCGACCTCGGCGACATCGTCGGCGCCGAGGGGACGGCGATGGCGACCCGCCGCGGCGGCGAGCTCTCGCTGGCGATCGACCACTGGCGCCTGCTCGCCAAGAGCCTGCGGCCGCCGCCCGACAAGTTCCACGGCCTCGAGGACACCGAGACCCGCTTCCGCCGCCGCGAGCTCGACCTGATCGCCAACGAGGAGAGCCGCCGCACCTTCCGCCTCCGTGCCCGCACGATCACCGAGATCCGCCGCCGGCTCGACGAGCAGGGATACGTCGAGGTCGAGACCCCGGTCCTGCAGCCGCTCTACGGCGGTGCCCTGGCACGGCCGTTCACCACCCACCACAACGCGCTCGACCGCGACTTCTACCTGCGGATCGCGACCGAGCTCTACCTCAAGCGCCTCGTGGTCGGCGGCATCGACCGCGTCTACGAGCTCGGCAAGGACTTCCGCAACGAGGGCGTCTCCCACAAGCACAACCCCGAGTTCACGATGCTGGAGTGGTACGAGGCCTACGCCGACTACGAGAAGACCGCCCACGACCTCGAGATGCTGGTCGCCGACGTCGCCGAGCGGGTGCTGGGGACGACGAAGGTGTCCCGCGGCGAGACGGAGATCGACTTCGCCCCGCCCTGGCGGCGGATCACCCTGCGCGAGGCGATCCTCGAGCGGGCCGGGATCGACATCGCCGAGCATCCGACCCGCGAGGCGCTCGCCCAGGCGATGGGGACCGAGCCCGACCCGAAAGAGGGGTGGGGGAAGCTGGTCGACGGCCTGCTCTCGCGCGAGGTCGAGCCGGGGCTGATCCAGCCGACCTTCATCCTCGACTACCCCACCGAGCTCTCGCCCTTCGCCAAGGCCCACCGCTCCACCGAGGGCGTGGTCGAGCGCTGGGAGGCCTTCGCCGGCGGCGTCGAGATCGCCAACTCCTTCACCGAGCTGAACGACCCCGACGAGCAGCGCCGCCGCTTCGAGCAGCAGGCGGCCGAGGTCGCCCGCGGCGACGAGGAGGCCCAGCCGTTCGACGAGGCCTTCGTCGAAGCGCTCGAACAGGGCATGCCCCCGACCGGCGGCGTCGGCCTCGGGATCGACCGCCTGGTGATGATGTTCACCGGATCCCAGAGCCTGCGGGAAGTCCTGCTCTTCCCGGCGATGCGCAGCTGATGGGCGACTTCGTGCCTTCTTAACGCTGAAAGTTCGCTCTTAGCGTGCTCAAGCGCTCAGAAGCCGGACATCCGACCCCGGTAGAGTTAAGGGACGAATGGAGCCCTCCCGATAACGGGTACAGGGGTCCGGCGGTACAAACCCGGGTGTTCCGGGTTTGGGAACCAGGAAGAGGTCTTCATTGTTCGAGCGATTCACTGAGAGGGCTCGCCAGGTCGTCGTCCTAGCGCAGGAGGAGGCCCGGACGCTCAAGCACAACTACATCGGCACCGAGCACATCCTGCTCGGTCTTCTCCGCGAGGAGGAGGGGCTGGCCGCCCGCGTGCTCGAGTCGCTCGACATCACGGTCGAACGGGTCCGCTCGCAGGTCGTCCGCATCGTCGGTTCGGGCGAGGAGGTCACCTCCGGCCAGATCCCGTTCACCCCGCGGGCGAAGAAGGTTTTGGAGCTGGCGCTGCGCGAGGCGCTCTCGCTCGGCCACAACTACATCGGCACCGAGCACATCCTGCTCGGCCTCGTGCGTGAGAACGAGGGTGTCGCCGCCCGCATCCTGCTCGACTTCGACGCCGACTCCGACAAGATCCGCAACGAGGTCATCCGCATGCTCTCCGGCCCCGGCGGCCGTCGCCAGGGCGGCGGCGGTGGCGGCGCCGGCGAGGGCAAGAAGTCTTCGAAACTGCTCGACCAGTTCGGGCGCAACCTCACTCGCCTCGCCGAGGAGGGCAAGCTCGACCCGGTGATCGGCCGCGAAACCGAGATCGAGCGGATCATGCAGATCCTCTCCCGCCGGACCAAGAACAACCCGGTGCTGCTGGGCGAGCCGGGCGTCGGCAAGACCGCCGTCGTCGAGGGCCTCGCCGCCCGGATCAACAAAGGCGAGGTGCCGGAGCTGCTGAAGAACACGCAGATCTACACCCTCGACCTGGCCGCCCTCGTCGCCGGCTCCACGTACCGCGGCGAGTTCGAGGAGCGCCTCAAGAAGGTGATGAAAGAGATCACCCAGCGCGGCGACATCATCCTCTTCATCGACGAGCTCCACAACCTGGTCGGCGCCGGCGCCGCCGAGGGCGCGATCGACGCCGCCTCGATCCTGAAGCCGGCCCTGGCCCGCGGCGAGCTGCAGACGATCGGCGCCACCACCCTCGACGAGTACCGCAAGTACTTGGAGCGGGACTCGGCGCTGGAGCGCCGCTTCGCCCAGATCAAGGTCGACCAGCCCTCGCCCGAGGACACGGTGAAGATCCTCGAGGGGCTGCGCGAGCGCTACGAACAGCACCACCGGGTGACGATCCGCGACGACGCCCTCGAAGCCGCCGCCGAGCTCGCCGACCGCTACATCTCCGACCGCTTCCTGCCCGACAAGGCGATCGACCTGATCGACGAGGCCGGTTCGCGGATGCGGATCAAGTCGATGTCGACGCCTCCCGTGTACCGCGATCTCGAGGAGGAAATCGAGAAGACGCGGCGCGAGAAGGAGACCGCGATCGAGGCCCAGGAGTTCGAAAAGGCCGCCAACCTGCGTGACACCGAGCGCCAGCTGACCACCCGCAAGCGCCAGCTCGAAGACGAGTGGGCGGAGGGCGAGAACGGCGACCGGCCGGAAGTCGGCGAAGAAGAGATTGCCGACATCGTCTCGATGTGGACCGGCATCCCGGTCTTCAAACTGACCGAGGCCGAGA
>JAICSS010000033.1 GCA_025936755.1 Solirubrobacterales bacterium
CCCGGTCGGCGACGCCGGCCTCACCGGCCGCAAGATCATCGTCGACACCTACGGCGGCATGGCCCGCCACGGCGGCGGCGCCTTCTCCGGCAAGGATCCGTCCAAGGTCGACCGCTCGGCCGCCTACGCCGCCCGCCACGTGGCGAAGAACGTCGTCGCCGCCGGCCTCGCGCAGCGCTGCGAGGTCCAGGTCGCCTACGCGATCGGCGTCGCCCACCCGGTCAGCCTCATGGTCGAGACCTTCGGCACCGGCAAGCTCCCCGACGCGAGGATCTCCCAGCTGGTCGAAGCGGAGTTCGACATGCGCCCCGGCGCCTTCCGCGAGTACCTCGACCTCCACCGCCCGATCTTCCAGAAGACCGCCGCCTACGGCCACTTCGGCCGCGGCGACGCCGACTTCACCTGGGAGCAGACCGACCGCGCCGACGCCCTGCGCGACGCAGCGGGCGCCGAGACCGCCGCGGCGTAGCCCGCAAAACGCGCCGAACCAGAGCGAACCGGCCGAATAGGGCCGGCCGCAGGGGGGCGAGTTAGGTCGTTTCCAGCCTTTGAGTTCCTATGGGAACCAAAAGGATGGAAACGATGCATCGACAGGATGCGTGGGGTTTGGTGCGGAGGCAGCACGGGGTTGTTGCTCGCAGGCAACTGCTAGCGCTTGGTTTCTCCACGATGGCGATTCGCCACAGGGTGAAGGTCGGACGTCTCTACCCGCTCTGGACTGGCGTCTACGCCGTGGGGCGTCCGCAAATCTCTCGCCAGGGGCGGTGGATGGCGGCGGTGCTCGCTTGCGGTGAAGAAGCGATGCTCAGTCACCGCAGCGCCGCCGCCTTGTGGGGATTCGGCACGGAGCACCCGGACTACTTCGAGGTAAGCGTGCGTCGCCATTCCACGCTGCGCCGCCCGGGGATACGGGTGCATGACCGAGCAGGGTTGTGGAACCGTGACCTCAGTTCCCGCTTCGGGATCCCGGTTACCGGGCCGGTTCGGACCTTCCTCGACTTGGCGACGGTGACTGGGCCGAAGACGGTCGAGCGGGCGATCAACGAGGCGGACAAGCTCGATGTGATCGACGCCGACTCTCTGCGCGAGGCCCTTGATGATCATCCGGGACAGGCGGGGATCCGGCTCCTGCGGCACGTCCTCGACAAGGACACCTTCCGGCTCTCCGACGACGAGCTGGAACGGCTCTTCCGACCGCTCGCGGCTGCGGCCGGTCTCCCGGTGCCGCTGACCAAATACGTGGTCAACGAATTCGAGGTCGACTTCTACTGGCCCGACCTCGGTCTAGTCGTCGAGACCGACGGCTGGCGGTACCACCGCACGCCTTCGGCGCAGAGTCGGGATGCGCTGCGCTTTCAGCTGCACGTCGCGCATGGGCTTACCCCGCTCCGCTTCTCGCACCGCCAAGTGAGGTACGAACCGGCTCATGTAAAGGACGTCCTAGCCCGAACGGCCGCGAACCTGCGCGCCCGACCTGCACCCTCACTAAGCAGGTAAGGGTGCAGGTCGGGCGCGCTCCGGAAGCCGGCCGCACTACGACTCCGAGCTTTGGGCCCCTATGGGGGACCAAAGTGCGGAAGGGCTAGCGGGGGGTCCCCGGCGGCTGGGCCTCGCCCAGGCCGTGCGAGCCGGCCGCGGAGGCCCCGGTCGCTTTGTCGACCGCTTCCACGACCTCGCCGGGATCCGCCACCCCGTTGAAGACGAAGTTGTAGTCGTCGCTCGCCGCGGTGTCGAAGTCGACGTCGCCGATCTGCATCAGGCGCTGGTAGACGGACTGGCGGTAGTTGACGTTCTGGACCCGCTCCAGGCGCGTCTCCTGGACCTCTTTGGAGACGATCCCGCGCTTGATGTTGAGGCGGCGGTTGGTGATCGTGTAGGTCGTCGCCACCCGCTTGACGAAGCCGATCAGCACCGTGAGGGCGAGGACGACGAGGATCACCAGGAAGGCGGTGCCGTCGTCCCAGATCAGCTTCGCGATCACGCCGAGGACGACGGCGATCAGCAGCCCTTTCAGGTAGAAGCCGAGAATCGCCCGCCAGGAGGGGTGACCTTCGAAGATCACCTGCTCGCCGGGGTGGAGGTTGAGGCTCACGGGCGCCAGCATATGGCCTCCCGCGACCGCTGGCCAGGCCATCCCCGCCCACCCATAACCTCGACCCGATGGCGATCCTCCGCGTCGAGCCGCTGACCACCGCGCGTGCCCTGCGCGGGCCGTTCGACTACCGCCGGCCGGAGGCGATGGCGGACCTCGGCGTCGGCAGCGTCGTCCGCGTCCCCTTCGGGCCGCGGCGCCTGCTCGGGGTCGTGGTCGAGGTCGCCGAGGCCTCCGAGCTGCCGCCCGAGCGCCTCGCCGAGCCGATCGAGGCGCTCGAGGCCGGCGCCACCCCGGAGCTGGTCCGGCTCGGCCTCTGGGTCGCCCGCGAGTACTGCTCGACCCCCTCGCGCGGGCTGCAGCTGGTGCTGCCACCGGGTACGGGGGCCGGGAGCGCGGGGCGGACGACCCGGGCCAAGACCGAGCTGCGGGCCGCGATCCTCGCCGCCGGCGAGGCCGCGCTCGACGGCGGCGAGCGCCTCGGCGCCAGGCAGCGGGCGGTCCTGGAGGCTCTGCGGGCGGGGGAGATGTCGTCCGGGGAGCTGGCGACGGCGGTCGGCTCGGGCCGGGGCACCCTGCGGCGGCTCGAGGAGCGGGGGCTGATCTCGACCAGCACCAAGACGGTGCGCCGCATCCCCGGCGAGCCGGGCCTGAGCGGGACCGCCGCCCCCCCCGAGCTGCTGCCCGAGCAGGCGGACGCGGTCGAGGCTCTCCTCGCCGCCCTCGACGGCGAGGTCGGCGCCCCGCGCCAGCTCCTCCTCCACGGCGTCACCGGCTCGGGCAAGACCGAGGTCTACCTCGCCGCCGTCGAGGCCGCCCTGGAGCGGGGCAAGGGGGCGATCGTCCTCGTCCCCGAGATCGGCCTCGCGCCGCAGGCCGTCGCCCGCTTCCGGGCCCGGCTCGGCGACCGCTTCGCCGTGCTGCACTCGGCCCTCTCCGCCGGGCAGCGCTACGACGAGTGGCGCCGCCTGCGCAGCGGCGAGGCCAGCGTCTGCGTGGGTCCCCGCTCCGCCGTCTTCGCCCCGGTCCGCGACCTCGGCCTGATCGTCGTCGACGAGGAGCACGACCCCTCCTACAAGCAGGAGGGCGACCCCACCTACGACGCCCGCGCCGTCGCCCGCAAACGGGCCGAGGACAACGGCGCCGTCCTCGTCGCCGGGACCGCGACGCCGCGGCCGGAGAGCTGGCTGGAGCTGCCGCGGCTGGAGCTGCCGCGCCGGGTCGACGGCCGGCGGATGCCGCCCGTCCACCGCGTCGACATGCGCGGCGCCGACCCGCGCTCGGGGCCGCTCCACGCCGAGACCTGGGAGGCGCTGGAGGGCGTCCGCGCCGCCGGCGCCAAGGCGATCGTGATGATCAACCGCCGCGGCTTCGCCCCCTGGCTCACCTGCCGCTCCTGCGGCCACCACTGGAGCTGCCCCAACTGCGACGTCTCGCTGATCGTCCACCGCCACAGCGGCCGCCTCGTCTGCCACCACTGCGCCCACTCCGAGGCCCAGCCCCGCGCCTGCGTCGAGTGCGGCTCGACCACGCTCTCGCGCGCCGGCGCCGGCACCGAGCGGATCGAGGCGCTGCTGGCCGAGCGCCTCGACCCGATGCCGGTGCTGCGCCTCGACTCCGACACCGCCGCCGCGCGCGGCGCCCACGCCCGCATCCTCGCCCGCTTCGACGAATCGCCCAGCGCCGTCCTCGTCGGCACCCAGATGGTCGCCAAGGGCCACGACTTCCCCGAGGTGACCCTCAGCGCGATCCTCGACGCCGACGCGACCCTGCGCTTCCCCGACTTCCGCGCCGAGGAGCGCACCTTCGCGATGGTCGCCCAGCTCGCCGGCCGCTCCGGCCGCGGCGAGGCCGGGGGAGAGGTGATCGTCCAGACCCTGGCGCCGAACGCGTCCAGCATCGAGCACGCCTCGCGCCACGACTCCGCCGGCTTCCTCGAGGTCGAGCTGGGGCGGCGGCGGATCCTCCACTACCCGCCCTACTCGCACCTGGTCCGGGTCAACCTCTCCGCCGAGGGCGAGCCGAAGCTGGACGAGGTGGCGACCTCGCTCGCCCGCGAGCTCGACCGCGAGCTGCCCGACGGTTCCGAACTGCTCGGCCCGGCGCCGATGTTCCGCGTCCGCAACCGCCACCGGCGGCGGATCCTGGTCAAGTCCGACGACCGCGCGGGAACGGCGACCGCGGTGCGGGAGGCGGTCGAGCGCCGCGCCGCCGACCGCTCGCTGAAGGACGTCGCGATCGGCGTCGACGTCGACCCGCAATAGCGCCCCCGCGCAGGAAGTATCGGAACGGAGCGGAGATTTAGACTCAGGCCCGGATGAGCGACGAGGCGAAGACGGAGGAGCGGGAGGCCGAGGAGCGCCAGCTCGAAGTCGAGCTGCTGGAGCGCCGCGAAGCCGCCCTCGCCCACGTCGTCAAGTTCGGCGACCCGGTCCTCAAGAGCAAGGCCTCGCCGGTCGCCAACTTCGGCCCCGATCTGCGCTCGGAGGTCGAGCGGATGATCGAGATCATGCGCGACGGGCTCGGGATCGGGCTGGCGGCGACCCAGCTCGGCGTCCTCCGCCGGCTTCTGGTCTTCCAGGCCGGCCCGGAGAGCGAGCCGGCCGCGCTGGTCAACCCCGAGGTCGAGTGGCTCTCGCACGAGCTGGCGGTCGCCGAGGAGGGCTGCCTCAGCCTGCCGCGGGTCTCGATGGACGTCGAGCGGCCGCTCTACGCGCGCTTCAGCGGCCGCGACGTCGAGGGCGAGCCGATCGTGATCGAGGCGGCGGGCCTCGAGGCGCGCGTCCTCCAGCACGAGGTCGACCACCTGGACGGAGTCCTGATCCTCGATCGCACGGTCCGCGAACAGCGCAAGGCGGCGCTGCGGGCCCTGCGCGAGGGCGGCAGCTACAGCCCCTCCTCCGAGGAAGAGATCGACGAGGGCGACGAGCTGCGCGAGCCCCGTACCGACGCGTGAGGACCGCCTATCTCGGCACCTCCGAGTTCGCCGCGACGGTCCTGCGCCGCCTCGCCGACTCGCCCCACCGCCCGGCCCTCGTCGTCACCCCGCCCGACCGGCGCCAGGGCCGCGGCCGCAAGGTGAAGCCGCCCCCGGCCGCGGCGGCGGCTCGGGAGCTGGGCCTGGAGCTGCTGCAGGCCGAGAACGTCAACGACGAGGCGGCCCTGGAGCGGATCCGCGCCGCGGCGCCGGCGGCGGTCCTGGTCTGCGCCTTCGGGCAGCTGATCCGCGAGCCGCTCCTCTCCGAGTTCCCGATGCTGAACGTGCACCCCTCGCTGCTGCCGCGCTGGCGCGGCGCCGCCCCGATCGAGCGGGCGGTGATGGCGGGAGACGAGGTGACGGGGGTCTGCGTGATGCAGCTGACCGCCGGGCTCGATTCCGGCCCGGTCGCCCTGGTCGAGGAGGTGCCGATCGACCCCGACGAGGACTTCGCGGCGCTCTCGGCGCGGCTGGCGGCGGCCGGCGGCGACCTCCTGGTGCGGGCGCTCGACCTCCAGGCGGCGGGGGCCCTGGAGCTCGCCGAGCAGGACGAGGCCGGCGTCACCTACGCGGAGAAGATCGAGCCGGCGGAGCGGCGCCTCGACCCCGAGCGGCCGGCGCCCGAGCTGGCGGCGAAGGTGCGGGCGCTGACCCCGCACGTCGGCGCCTACCTCGATCTTCCCGACGGCGAGCGGCTGGGGGTCCGCCGCGCCAAGGCCGTTGAGGAGAAGGTGGGACCGGGCAGGCTGGCGGTCGTCGACGGGGCCCTCCTGCTCGGCTGCGGCGAGGGCTCGCTGCAGCTCGAGGTCGTGCAGTCGGCCGGCGGCAAGCCGATGGCGGCCGACGCCTACCTGCGCGGCCACCCGCTGCCGGGATCGTGAGCGGCGATGGCAGGGCGGCACCGGGGCGCGTCTCGCCGCCGCGGGCGCTCGCCTACGCGACCGTCCGCGCCACCTTCGAGGACGGCGCCTTCACCGAGCGCGCCTTCCGCGCCGAGGCCGACCGCCTCGGTCTCTCGGGCCGCGACCGCGCCCAGGCGCAGCGGCTCGCCTACGGGGCCGTGCAGCGGCGCGGCACCAGCGACGTCGCGATCGAACGGCTGGCGGGCCGCTCGACCCGGCTGCTCGACCCGCCGGTGCTGGCGGCCCTCCGCCTCGGCCTCTACGAGCTGCTCTTCGCCGACGCGACCCCCGACCACGCCGCCGTCGACCAGGCCGTCGAGCTGGTCAAGGCCGCCGGGGCCGCCCATGCCGCCGGCTTCGCCAACGCGATCCTCCGCCGCGCCGGCCGCGAGCGCGACCGGCTGACCGCCTCCCTGCTCGAGGACGACTCGACCCCCGCCGCCGCAGCAGTCGCCGACTCGGCTCCGCAGTGGCTGGCGGAGATGTGGTGGCAGGAGCTGGGGGAGGCGGCGGCGCGCGGCCTGCTCGCCGCCTGCAATCGACCCGGCGAGGTTGCGATGCGGGTCAACCTCCTCCGCACCGACCGCGACTCGATGGTCGAGCGCCTGCGCGACGCTGGGGTGGACGCGCGCCTCCCCGAGGACGAATGGCCGCTGGCGGCGCCCGACTCGGTCGTGGTCGAGGGGCGGACCGGGGAGGCGGTGCCGGCGGCGATCGCCGCCGGCGAGCTGACGCCGCAGAGCCGCGGCTCGGCGGCCGTGGTCGAGGTCCTCGACCCGCAACCCGACGAGCAGATCCTCGACCTCTGCGCCGGCCCCGGGATCAAGACCGGGCAGATCGCCGAGCGGACGGGCGACCGCGGCACCGTGATCTCGGTCGAGCTCGACCCGGCCCGGGCCGGCGAGGTCGCCGCGCAGGCGAGCCGCCTCGGCCTCCACGGCGTCACCGTGATCGAGGCCGACGCCAGGGAGGCCGAGGCCGGGTCCGGCTTCGACCGCGTCCTCCTCGACGCGCCCTGCTCGGACCTCGGCGCCCTCGCCTCCCGCCCCGACGCCCGCTGGCGCAAGTCGCCGAAGGCGATCGGCCGCCTGAGCGAGATCCAGGACGAGCTGCTGCTGCGCGCCGCCGGCCTGCTGCGTCCCGGCGGCGTCCTCGTCTACTCGACCTGCACGATCTCCCGGCGCGAGAACGAGGAGCGGATCGCGAGCCTGCTGCGCGCGGCCGAGGCGGGGGAGGCGCCGCCGCTGCGCCTCGACGACCTCGGCGCCGCGGCCCCGGCGCTCGCCTCCGCGGCCGAGCCCCGCTGCCTGCAGCTGCGCCCCGACCGCGACCGCACCACCGGTTTCTTCATCGCCCGAGCGGTCAGGGCGGACGCCTGACCCGCAATGATTGGGGCATGAGCCACCCCAACCAGTCAGACCAGGGGGAGTCGAATCCCCTGGGCCGGGCGCCCTGCCCGAACTGCGGCGAGCCGTGGCTGCGGCCCACCCAGCTGCCGGGCCGCCTGCGCTGCGTCAACTGCCTCAGCCGCTTCGAACTCGTCTCCCAGTGCCCCAACTGCGGCGAGCACCAGACGATCGCCCGGATGACGAACACCGCCGACATGGAATGCCAGTCGTGCGGCAGCAGCATGCTTCGCGCGGCGTAAGCATGTCCGCAGGCGCTCAGTAGGCTGCGGCCCGTGAGCGAGCGGATGCAGCAGTTGATGGCCGAGCCTCGCGTCCTGCCGTCGATCCTCTCGGCGGACATGGGCAAGTTAGGAGCCCAGGTCGAAGAGGTGATCGACGCCGGCGCCCGGATCATCCACTTCGACGTGATGGACGGCCATTTCGTGCCGCCGATCACGATCGGGCCGCTGGTCCTCGGTGGCATCGCCGACCAGGTTCACGACGCCGGCGGCGCCGTCGACGTCCACCTGATGATCGAGAATCCGGAACAGCAATTCGCGGAATTTGCCGAAGCCGGAGCGGACTCGATCACTTTTCACGCCGAGGCCACGCCCCACGCTAACCGCCTCCTCCACTCGATCCGCGAGCTCGGCTGCGGCGCCGGCGTCGCCATCAACCCGGCGACCCCTGTAGAGGCAGTGGCTGAGTTGCGCGGCTACGCCGACCTGGTCCTCTGCATGACGATCAACCCAGGCTGGGGTGGCCAGAAGCTGCTCGAGTCCTCGTACGACAAGCTGGAGCGTCTCCTGCCGCTCGTCGGCGAGGCCCGGGTCGAGGTCGACGGTGGGGTCGATAAAAACACTGCCGCGCCCCTCGCCGCCGCTGGCGTTCACCTCTTCGTCGCCGGTTCGGCGATCTTCGGCACCGGCGATCCGGCGTCTGCTTATGCCGAGATCGCAGCAGCAGCTGGCGCTTCCTGAGCGCTAGGAAGAGGATCCGGGGGCACCCCTCCTGGGTACTCAGCATGGAGCCGCGCCAGCAGCTCCTGCGGCGCCAGCCCATCCACGATCCTCGCGGCGGAGGTGCTCCCAGGAGGGGTGCCCCCGGATCCTCTAACCGCGGGCGATGAGTGCTCCGGTTACCTCCTGCCACCAAGCGCGCTCGGAAGAGGTCACGTCGGCTCGTTCGGCCCGGCGGGAGCACCAGTCGGCTAGGACTCGGCGGCCTCCGATTGCGACGAGGCCGGCGCCGATCACGGCGTAGCGGCCGTCGGCCAGGGCAACGAGATAGGTCCCGCGCTCGCTGCGGTCGCGGAGGACTGAAGCGATTGGGACGCCATCTATGTCGTCTCCCAGCTCCCCGTCCCCGTGGGCCGGACGGACCGTGAAGACCTGGGAGGCTCCGCGCCGAGGCAGGGGCGGGGGTGCCGGTTTGCCGATTGGGCCCTGGGTCCATTTGCGGGTCAGGGCCTCGACCTCGTCGCGCAGCTCGCTGCGAACGAGGACGTGGAGCTCGTCGCCCTCCTGCAGCTCGGTCGAGCCGCGTGGGGGCAGGGCGTCTCCGTCGCGGACGATCACGTTGACCAGCGCCTCGCGCGGGAGTTCGAGGTCGCGGACGGGGTGGCCGGCGGCCGCCGCCCCCTCGGGCAGGCGGTAGGCGATCACGTCGCCGCCCATGCGGCGGATCCGGCCCGACTCCAGCAGCCGCCGCGGCAGCGCCGGTTCGTCGGTCGTCAGTCCCAGGCGCGCCGCCAGCGGCTCGAAGCTGGCGCCCTGGACCAGGGTGGAGGTGACGACGACGAAGAAGACGATCGCGAACTCGGTCTCGCCACCGGCAATGCCGGCGACGACGGGGAAGGTGGCGAGCCAGATCGGGGTCGCGCCGCGCAGTCCGGCCCAGCCCAGCATCAGCCGCTCCCTCGCGTTCAGCGGCGCCAGCGCGGTGGCGGCGAAGGTCGCCAGCGGGCGGGCGACGAGGATCAGCACCGCCGAGAGTGCGAGCCCCTTCAGCGCCACGTCGTCGAGCCGGCTGGGGAAGACGAGCAGCCCGAGGAGGATGAAGAGGGCGATCTGGGCGACCCAGCCGAGCCCCTCGTGGAAGGCGACGACGGTGCGGCGGGCCGGGATGTTGGCGCCGCCCAGGGCCAGGGCGGCGAGGTAGGTGGCGAGCAGGCCGGAGCCGTGGGCGACCTCGGCGAGGCCGTAGGCGAGGGCGGCGATCGCGATCGTCGCCACCGGGTAGATCCCGTCGGTCGGCAGCCGCACCCGGTCCAGCGCCGCCACCGCGAGGCGGCCGATGGCGTAGCCGACGGCGATTCCGACCGCCAGTTTCAGCGCCAGCAGGCCGGCCATGTCGGCCAGGCCGAAGCCGGGCTGCTGGATCCATTCGATGAAACCGATCATCAGCAGCAGCGCCACCGGGTCGTTCATCCCCGACTCCCCCTCGAGCGAGCGCGCCAGCCGCTTCTCCAGGTTCGAGCGGCGCAGCACCGCGAAGATCGCGGCCGAATCGGTGGCGGCGACGGCGGCGCCGACGATCAGCCCTTCCAGCGGCTCCAGGCCGAAGATCAGCTTCGCCGCGAAGCCGGCGACGAGCGCGGTGACGACGGTGCCGACCGTGGCCAGGGAGGCGGCGGTTCCCAGCACCGGCCGGATCTCCGACCAGCCGGAGGTGAGGCCGCCCTCGAAGAGGATCAGGATCAGCGCGATCGTCCCCAGGGTCCGCGCCAGCTCTGCGTTGGAGAAGTCGATTCCGCCGATGCCCTGGGAGCCGGCGAGCATCCCCAGGGCGAGGAAGAGCAGCAGGCCGGGAACGCGGATGCGGTCGGCGAGCAGTGCGCCGACGATCCCGGCGGCCAGCAGCGCGCCCGCGGCGAGGATCAGCTCGGCGTCATGGGCACCCATCGAGGGAACCTAGAGGAAGCGCCTCAGGTGTTCTCGTCGATCGAGGCGAGCCGCAGCTCGAGCTCCTCGGTCGAGCCCTCCCGCGGGATGTCCTCGACCCGCCCGTGCGGGCGGCGGTAGACGAGGTAGAGGAGGGAGAAGAGAGCGCCTGCGGTCAAAGCGAAGCCGATCTCGACCCGGCGGAACTCGTCGCCGACGATCGGCAGGAAGTTCCAGAGGATGAAGAAGGCGGCGCAGCCGATCCAGCGGGCGGCGGCGCGGCGCACCTGCCCCTGCGCTACGCAGGCCTGGTTGAGGGTGACCGAGCCCAGGTAGAGCCCCATCCCGAGGGTGATCAGCAGCAGTCCCGCCCGGTCGTATTCGAACTTCTTGCTGAAGGCGACCTGCATCAGGTGCGGGCCGGTGGCGAGGACGACCAGCGCGGTGAAGGCGGCGAAGGCGCCGACGCCGAGGAGGACGCCGCGGACCGAGCGGTGGAATTCGCGCTCGCTCTCGGGTGCGGTCGAGGTGTGGAGGTTGGTGAGGTGGGGGAGGATGCTGGTCGAGACCGCCTGGAAGAGCTGCAGCGGCGCCCGCGCCAGCATCAGCACGTTGAAGATGAAGCCGGCGGCCTCGGCCCCCTGGAGCCCGCGGGTGATCAGCGGCCCGGCGTTGAGGAAGGCCTGTTCGCTGAACATGATCACCAGCACGGCCGCGGCGAACCCCGACCCCTCTTTGATCGTGAACTCGGACTCAGCCGCCGCTTTCTCGGCTTCGGGGGCGGTGGGCGCCGGTCGGGCCTGTTTCTTCGCCCGTCGCGCAAAGGCGAAGGGGACCACCATCAGCGAGAGGCTGGGGGCGGCGACGATCCCGACCGCGACCCAGGACTGGCCGTCGAGCAGGCTGACCGCGACGAGGACCGCGAAGAGGGTGCGGAAGCAGGACTCGGAGAGGATCAGCGCCGTGAACAGGCCGAAGCTGCGCTGGCCGGCGAGGAAGCCGCGGGCGAAGTAGCTGGCGGCGTAGAAGAGGACGGCGCCGAAGAAGACCCAGTAGAGGGTTTCGTTGCCTTCCAGCAGGTCGTCCTGGATCGGGCCGCGCAGGACCAGGGCGACGACGGCGAAGAAGAGCGCCAGCCCGATCTGGATCGTCGCGGCGACGCGCAGCTCCTGCCGCAGCGGTTCGCCCTTCGCCAGGCGCTCGGAGACGTGGCGGCTGAGTAGCTGTTCGACCGGCCGGTAGAGGGTCGAGATCGTGATGAAGACCGCCGACCAGAGGATGGTGATCTGCCCGTAGTCGAGCTTGGAGAGCGTGTGCGAGGCGATCAGGAAGTAGGCGTAGGTGATGACGCCGGTGAGGCCGACCCCGATCGCGAGGAAGCTCGCGGTTTTCCCGTACTCGGCGCTGGAGGCCGAGTCGCCGCGCTTCGGCTCGCTCACTCGGCGCTCTCGCGGCCGGCCGGCTGGGCGCCGGGCTCGTAGTGGGAGGGCTCGACCCCGAGCGCCAGCTCGACCCGCCGCACACGCTCGAAGACGCGCTGGGTCATCACCCGCTGGCCGGCGAGGAGGTCGCCGATGACGCCGAGGGCGAAGAGCTGGATCGCGGCGATGAAGAGGACGGCGCCGAGGATCAGCGACTGCACGTGGCCGGTGCTGTCGCCGTTGAGGATCCAGTCGAGCAGGAACGGCAGCCAGGCGCAGAGGGCGAGGAGGAGGACGACGGCGCCGGCGGTGGCGAAGGCCCGCAGCGGCTCGTAGCGGGCGTAGATGCGGAGGATCGCCGGCGCGTTGCGGCGCACGTAGCCGCCGGTCGAGGCGAAGAGGCGGGACTCGCGGGTCTTCGGGTTGGTCCCGACCTCGACCTCGTCGACGGCGACGAGCATCTTCCCCGCCTGGATCAGGCTCTCCAGCGTGTAGGTGAAGTTGTCGACGACGAGCAGCTGCAGGGCGGCCTCGCGGTTGTAGGCGCGGAAGCCGGAGGTGGCGTCGGTGACCGCGGTCCCGGAGAGCCGCCGCACGACCCAGCTGCCGAGGCGCTGCAGGCCCTTCTTCGAGCCGGAGAAGTGGTCGATCTCGGCGACGCGGCGGTCGCCGACGACCATGTCGGCCGCGCCGGCGACGATCGGCGCCACCAGCTTGGCGACGTCGGCGCCCCGGTACTGGTTGTCGGCGTCGGTGTTGACGACGACGTCGGCGCCGAGCTTCAGGCAGGCGTCCAGCCCGGCCTGGAAGCCGGCGGCGAGCCCCTTGTTGTTGGTCAGGCGGACGACGTGGTCGACCCCGCACTCCCGCGCCACCTCGACCGTGCGGTCGCTGCTGCCGTCGTCGACCACCAGCAGCTCGACCCGGTCGATTCCGGGCAGCGAGCGGGGGAGGTCGGCGATCGTGGCCGGAAGCGTGGCTTCCTCGTTTAAGCAGGGGATTTGGATGATCAACTTCACGACATCAGCGTATTCGGGCTCGCAGCCGCGGTGCCTGCCTCGCGGCGCGCGGGTCCTGTCACGGCAGGGGACCCCCATGTCTTCCGGTAGCTGAAGCTTCCTCAGACATGGTCCCCCCTACCGTGCCACCCGCGCGAGGAGAGTAGACTGATTGACGAGTCAATCAACCATGAATTCTTCGCTTACTTCTATGGATCGGGCTCACTTGCAGCGGGCTCTCGAACTGGCGGAGGGCGGGCGCGGGCGCGTCAGTCCCAATCCCCTTGTTGGAGCTGTGGTCGTCCGAGATGGTCAGGTCATCGGCGAGGGGTTCCACGCCGGGTTGGGTGAGCTGCACGCCGAGCGGGCGGCGCTGGGGGACTGCCGGGAGCGGGGCGAGGAGCCGGCGGGGGCGACGATGTACGTGACGCTGGAGCCGTGCGCGCACCAGGGGCGGCAGCCGCCCTGCGTGGAGGCGATCCTCGAGGCGGGGATCGGCCGGGTGGCGATCGCCTCCGAGGACCCCAGCGAGAAGGCCGCCGGCCGCGGCCCCGGCATCCTCCGCGACGGCGGCGTCGAGGTCGCCTTCGCCTCCGGGGCCGAGGCCACCGCCGCCCGCCGCCTCAACCAGCCCTTCCGCAAGCACGCCCGCACCGGCCTGCCGCTGGTGATCCTAAAGATGGCGATGTCCCTCGACGGCCAGACCGCGACCGCGCCCGGCGACAGCCCCTGGATCTCCGGCCCCGCGAGCCGCGAGCTGGTCCACCGCTGGCGCGCCGAATCCGACGCGATCGCCGTCGGCATCGGCACGGTTCTCGCCGACGACCCCCTGCTCACCGCCCGCATCGACGGCGCCCGCCAGCCCAAGCGGGTGATCTTCGACTCCCAAGCCCGCCTCCCCCTCGACTCCCAGCTCCTCCAAACCCTCGACCAGGCTCCCGTCCTCGTAGTCACCTCCCCCGACGCCCCGACCGACCGCACCGGCTCCCTCAAAGCAGCGGGCGCAGAGATCGTCCCCGCCGCCGACGTCGAGTCAGCATTGAGAGAGCTCGGCCGCCGCGAAGTCACGAGCTTGTTTGTGGAGGGCGGTAGAACCCTCGCTTCTTCTTTTCTTGCAGCCGAGCAGGTTGATGAATCCCGTACCTTCGTCGCCCCAGTGCTTCTAGGTCGGGACAAGGGTGGCTGGCGCGCGGGTCCTGTCACGGCAGGGGACCCTCCATGTCTTCCGGTAGCCGAAGCTTCCTCAGACATGGTCCCCCCTACCGTGCCACCCGCGCGAGTGACCGCGTTGGACTCGACCTCGAAGCGGGTTGGCGACGACGTATTGATCACGGCCCGATTCAGGGAGTGGTGAGGTGTTCACGGGGCTGATCGAAGACGTGGGCGCCGTGACGACGGTCGATCGAGACGACGATGGCGCCCGTCTACGCATCTCCACCCAGCTCGCCCCCGAAATCGCCGAGGGGGACTCGGTCGCCGTCGACGGCTGCTGCCTCACCGCCGCCGCGGTCACCGACAGCGGTTTCGAGACCGAGGCGATGAACCAGACGCTCGAGGTGACCGCCCTCGACGGGGTCGAAGAGGGCTCGAAGGTCAACCTCGAGCTGGCGATGAAGGCGGGAGGCCGCCTCGGCGGCCACATCGTCCAGGGGCATGTCGACGGGGTCGGAACCGTTGCGGCGGTCGAGGACGACGGTTTCGCCAGGCGCGTCCGGGTCGACCTCCTTCCCCAGCTCCTTCGGTTCGTCGTCGACAAGGGCTCGATCACCCTCAGCGGGGTCAGCCTCACGGTCGCGAATTTGGGCGATTCTTGGGCTGAGGTTTCCCTCATCCCGGAGACCCTGGAGCGGACGAACCTGGGGGAAGTGCAGGCGGGGAGCCGATTGAACGTCGAGTGCGACGTCGTCGCCAAGTACGTGGAGCGATTGATGTCACCATTCGCGCGAAAGGAGCAAGCGTGAGCAAGATGGCGGAGACCCAGCGACAAGAGGATGCGGCGGCGGCGGGCAGGGGCCCGTTCGCGACCATCGAGGAGGCGATCGAGGAGATCCGCGCCGGCCGGATGGTCGTCGTCTGCGACGGCGAAGACCGCGAGAACGAGGGCGACCTGGTGATGGCGGCGCAGTTCGCGACGCCGGAGGCGATCAACTTCATGGCCAAGGAGGCGCGCGGGCTGATCTGCCTGGCGCTGACCGCCAAGCGCTGCGAACGGCTGGGCCTGAACCTGATGACGGCGAAGAACGAGGCGCCGCTGGAGACCGCCTTCACGGTCTCGATCGAGGCCGCCGGCGGCGTCAGCACCGGGATCTCCGCCCACGACCGCGCCCACACGATCCAGGTGGCGATCGACCCCGACTCGGGCCCGCGCGACATCGTCGTCCCCGGCCACATGTTCCCGCTGCGGGCCAAGGAGGGCGGCGTGCTGGAGCGCACCGGCCACACCGAGGCCAGCGTCGACCTCGCCCGGCTCGCCGGCCTCACCCCCGCCGGGGTGATCTGCGAGGTGATGAACGACGACGGGACGATGGCCCGGGTCCCCGACCTCGTCCCCTACTGCGAGAAGCACGACTTGAAGATGATCACGGTCGCCGAGCTGATCGCCTACCGGCGGCGGACCGAGAAGCTGGTCGAACGGGTCGTCGACACCGGCCTGCCGACCGCCTTCGGCGAGTTCAAGGCCGTCGGCTACCGCTCGCTCGTGGACGACAAACACCACGTGGCGATGGTCAAAGGCGAGGTCGACGGGGCCGAGGACGTGCTGGTCCGCGTCCACAGCGAGTGCCTGACCGGCGACGTCTTCCACAGCATGCGCTGCGACTGCGGCGAACAGCTGGAAGCGGCGCTCTCGATGATCGAGCGCGAGGGCCGCGGCGTCCTCCTCTACCTCTCCCAGGAGGGCCGCGGGATCGGCCTCCTGAACAAGCTCAAGGCCTACAAGCTGCAGGAGGAAGGCGCCGACACCGTCGAGGCCAACCTCAAACTGGGGTTGCCGGCCGACCTGCGCGACTACGGGATCGGCGCCCAGATCCTCGGCGACCTCGGGCTGACCAGCATCCGCATCCTCACCAACAACCCGAAAAAGATCGTCGGCCTCGAGGGCTACGGCCTCTCGGTCTCCGAGCAGGTGCCGATCGAATCGGTCCCCAACGCCCACAACGAGGCCTACCTGCGGACCAAGCGCGAGAAGATGGGCCACTCCCTGCACCATCAGGGCCTCGCCCTCGACGAGGAGATGATCCACGACGAGGCCGAGCGGGACGCCCGGGACGGCGATGGCTGAGGCGGGGGCGTTCCTCGAGGAGTTCTCCGACGAGGAGAAGGCGAAGCTGGGGCAGCTCGAGTTCGCGGTCGTCGTCGGCCGCTTCTACGAGGACCTGGCGCTGCGCCTCCTCGACGGCGCCGACCACGGCTTCGAGACGGCGGGCGTCCCTCTCGGCAACGTCACCCACCACTCGGTCCCCGGCGCCTACGAGCTGCCCTTCGCCGCCAACGCGATCATCGACGGGGTCCGCCGCCGCAACGCCAGGCAAACCGGCGGCATGGAGATCGGCGGCGTCGCCTGCCTCGGCGTCGTCATCCGCGGCGAGACCGACCACTACGACTTCGTCTGCGCCGAGGCGGCGCGCGGGATCCAGGACGTCCAGCTCGCCACCGGCGTCCCCTGCGCTTTTGGGGTGATCACCTGCGACGACATGGAGCAGGCGCTGGCCCGCGCCGGCGGCGACAAGCGCGACCAGGGCCGCAACGCCGCCCTCACCGTCGCCCGCATGGCCCTGCTCAAACGCCAGCTCGGCTGACCCAGGGCAGCAACTCCGATACCATCCCGCGACTCATGGCGAAGATCTGTCACAGCTGCGGCAAGGGACCCGCGTTCGGCCAGTCCCGAAGCCACTCGATGGTCGCCACCAAGCGCCGCTTCGACCCGAACCTGCAGAAGGTCCGGATCCAGGAGAACGGCCGCCCCCTTCGCGCCTACGTGTGCACCCGCTGCCTCAAGGCGGGCAAGGTCACCAAGGCCGCTTAGTAGTCCTTCACGCGCTCCAAAGAGCGCAAAAACCAGCGGGGTAGGGGGGAGAGTCGAGAGCCCTGTCGCCTTTGTTCGGATATGCCGAACAAAATCGACACGCTCGATTTGCGGATCGCTCAAATCGCCGATTTGCAGCATGGGGTCGTGGCGGCGAAGCAACTGACGGCCCTAGGGCTTAGTAGGGCCGCGATCTCCGAAAGGGCCGAGAGTGGGCGATTGCACCGCATCCACCAAGGTGTCTATGCAGTGGGACATCGCGCACCGAGCCTCCACGGACGCTTCACGGCCGCTGTCCTCGCTTGTGGCGAAGGAGCGGTGGTGAGCCACTCCTCCGCCGCTGTGCTTTGGGAGCTTCTTCGTCCCCTCGATGGTCCCGTCCACATCTCAATTTCCTCTACCTCCGGCCGCCGCTCCCGCCGAGGCATCCACCTCCACCGCTGCCCCTCCCTCCAAACGCCCCGAGAGCCGTCTCCCTCGCCCTCCTACCTGCATCGAGAAGGAAGGCGAGGGAGACGGCTCACCACCCCCGACATGACCACCCGCCGCCACAACATCCCCGTCACCACGATCCCGAGGACGATCGAGGACCTCCGTCGCACCCAGTTGCTCCCGCCGCGCCTCCTCCGCCGCGCCATCCGCCAAGCCGAGCTCAAAGGCCACCGCCTCGGCGGCGTCGAGAGCGACCGCACGCGCTCGGACCTCGAGTCCCTCTTCCTCGACCTGATCCGTCCTCACGGCGACCGCATCCCGCGCCCCGAGGTCAACGTCGGGCTCGGGCGCTGGACCGTCGACTTCCTCTGGCGCCGGGAGCGCGTGGTCGTCGAGACCGACTTCTGGACCTACCACCGCGGCTCGGTGGCATGGCAGGACGACCACGCCCGCGATCTCGATCTGCGCAGCGCCGGTTACACGGTTCTGCGCTTCACCGACCTGCAGCTGGAAAACGAGCCCGGGCGGGTGATCGGGGATATCGAACGCGAACTGGAGCGCGGTAGGCGCTAGCCGTCGGACTGCGCCGCGACCACCGGATGCTCGCCCGTCGGCGAGGGGTCGCCCTCGGCGGGCTCGACGTGGAGGCGGGGGAGGAGGCGGTCGAGGCCGGCGGGGAAGGCCCAGGCCCGCCTGCCGAGCAGCTGCATGATCGCCGGGACGAGGACGGAGCGGATGATCACGGCGTCGATGAAGACGGCCGAGGCGAGGCCGAGGCCGAAGAGCTTGATGATCCGGTCTTCGCCGAGCATGAAGGAGGCGAAGACGGCGACCATGATCGCCGCCGCGGCGGTGATCACCCGCCCGGTGAGGGCGAGGCCGCGGGTGACCGCGAGGCTGGCGTCCCTGCGGTGCTCCCACTCCTCGTGGATCCGCGACATCAGGAAGACCTCGTAGTCCATCGAGAGCCCGAAGACGATCGAGAAGAGGAAGATCGGGAAGAAGGAGATGATCGGGCCGGTGGCGTCGACGCCGATCAGGCTCGCGCCCCATCCCCACTGGAAGACGGCGACGATCAGGCCGAAGGCGGCGCCGATCGAGAGCAGGTTCATCACCACCGCCTTCAGCGGCACCCAGAGCGAGCGGAAGACGATCATCAGCAGCAGGGCCGAGAGCAGGACGACGACGCCGATGAAGAGCGGCAGCTTCTTGGCGATCGCGTTGCCGAAGTCCTCGAAGATCGCGTTGATGCCGCCGACGTGGATCTGCGCCCCGGTCGCTTCCTCGACCGGCGGGATCGAGTCGGCGCGGATGCGGTCGAGCAGGTCGGTGGTTTCGGCGCTCTGCGGCGAGGTCGTCGGGTAGAGCTGGAAGACGCCGACGGTCTTGTCGGGGTTGAGGGTGACGTCGGTGACCGCTTCGACCCCATCTTCGTCTTTCAGGTTCGTCCGCAACCGCTCCAGCGCTTCGTCGTTGCCCTTTTCGGGCAGTTCGGCAGCGATCACGAAGGGCCCGTTGAAACCCGGCCCGAAGCCTTCGGCGAGCAGGTCGTACGCTTCGCGCGTGGTCGTCCCGGCCGGGTCGGTGCCGGCGTCGTTGGTGCCGAGCCGCAGCGAGAGGGTGGGGATGCAGAGCGCGAGCAGCAGCCCGCCCGAGATCAGCGCCGCGAGCCACGGGCGCCGCTGGATGCGCCTGCTCCAGCGGAACCACCAGCCGTTCTCGTCGATGCTGCGGGCGCCGCTGCCGAGGCCGGGGATGCGCAGCCGGTTGACCCAGCCGCCGGCGATCGCCAGCAGGGCGGGCAGCAGGGTCAGCGCCGCGATCATCGTGAACAGGACCGCGATCGCCGCCGCCGTCGCCACCCCGTAGAGGAAGGGGAGCCCGAGCAGCATCATCCCCATCAGCGAGATGATCACCGTGATCCCGGCGAAGAGCACCGCCCGGCCGGCCGTGTCGACCGCCGCGACCGTCGCCTCGCGCTTGTCGAGCCCCTCGTCGAGGCCGTTGCGGAAGCGGGTGAGGATGAACAGCGCGTAGTCGACGCCGACTCCCAGCCCGATCATGAACGCCAGCTGCGGTGCGAACTCGGCGGTGTTGAAGACGTGGGTGAAGAGGGTGATCACGCAGATCCCGACGCCGAGGGCGAACAGCGCCGTCAGGATCGGCAGCCCCATCGCCACGACGGAGCCGAAGCTGATCAGGAGGATGACCACCGCCGCGAGCACGCCGATCATCTCCGAGCCGCCTTCTTCTTCTTCGCTGCGGACTTCCTCGGCGGGGCTGCCGCCGACCTCGACCCGCAGCCCCCCGCCGCCGGCCGCCCGCGCCGTGTCGATGATCTTCTTGACTTCGCCGTCGCCCAGCTTGTCGGTGGTGACGTTGAACTGGGCCGTCGCGTAGGCGATCTTGCCGTCGTCGCTGATCGCGCCGGCGCCGCCCTTTTCGTAGGGGCTGGAGACTTCGCTGACGTGGGGCAGCTCCTCGACCGCGGCGAAGACGCCTTCCATCTTCCGCTTGACCGCCGGCGCCTCGACCCCCGATTCGGCCTTGTAGACGATCTGCGCCACGTCGCCCGCCTGCGCGGGGAAGCGGGTTTCGAGCAGGTCGAGGGCGTCCTTGGAGTCGGAGCTCGGCAGGCTGAATTCTTCGGAGAAGTCCGAGCCCGCGGAGGCGGCGATCGCCCCCATCGCGACGAGGGTGACGATCCAGCCGACGATGACGAGCGCCCGGTGACCGGTGATCCAGGTGGCGAATCGACGCATTGGAGCGGGGAACGTACCAATGGCGGCGGCGATCGCGCCCGAACGTGCTCCCGTCGCGCCCGGGGAATAGATTCTGCGCCGATGCCCGAACCCCAAATCGCCCGCTTCCGCCGGGTGGTCAGCTCCGCCTACGCCTCGCTCGAGGCCCGCCGCGAGGAGGTCAACGCCCTCAACGTCTTCCCGGTCGCCGACGGCGACACCGGCGACAACATGGCGATGACCATGCGCGCGGTGATGGAAGAGCTCGACCGCCTCGACGGCCAGGAAGTCGACGAGGTCGGCCGCACCGAGCTGGTCCAGGCCCTGGCCCGGGCGGCGCTGATGGGGGCGCGCGGCAACTCCGGCGTCATCCTCAGCCAGATCGTCCGCGGCGCCGCCGAGGAGCTCGCCTCCCGCCCCGGCGAGCTGATCGACCCGACCCTCGTCGCCGCCGCCTTCGCCAGCGCCGCCGACGCCGCCTACGACTCGGTCCGCGACCCGGCCGAGGGGACGATGCTGACCGTCTTCCGCGAGATGGCGCACTCGCTCGCCCGCCAGCTCGCCCACCTCGACCAGGAGAAGCAGCGGCTCGGCCGCGACGTCTCCGAAGAGGAGCAGGACGCGGTCTTGGCCGAGGTCCTGGAGCGGGCGATCGCCGACGGGGAGCGGGCGGTCGCCAAGACGCCCGAGCAGCTCGAGGTCCTGCGCGAGTCCGGAGTCGTCGACGCCGGCGGCCACGGCCTCGTCCTCATCCTCGCCGGCGTCGTCGCCGGGCTGCGCGGCGACGGGGCCGAGGTGCCGGAGGTCCAGCACTACGAAGCGCCGCGCCGGAGCCTGCCCCACCACGAGGACAGCCGCTACCGCTACTGCACCAACTTCATCGTCTCCGGCAGCGGGCTGCAGAACCGCCGGTTCCTGCCGCGGCTGGAGGGGCTCGGGGACTCGGTCCTCGTCGTCGGCGACGACGTCACCCTCAAGGTCCACGTCCACACCGACGAGCCCGAGGCCGCGGTCGCGGTCTTCGACGGGGCCGGCGCGGTGACCAACCTCGACGTCGCCGACATGCGCGAGCAGATGGCCCAGCGCGACGCCCGCCTCGGCGGCCGCACCGGCGTCGTCGCGGTCGCCGCCGGCGAGGGCCTGCAACGGCTCTTCGGCGAGCTCGGCGCCCACGTCGTCCCCGGCGGCGAGACGCTCAACCCCTCCACCTACGAGCTGCTCGCCGGGATCCACAGCGTCGCCGCCGAGGAGGTCATCGTCCTGCCCAGCTCCTCGAACGTGGTGATGGCCGCCGAGCGCGCCTGCGAGCTCTCCGAGAAGCCGGCGCGGGTGGTGCCGGCGACCTCGCAGCAGGCGAGCCTGCTGGCCCTGGTCGAGCTCGATCCCGAGGAGCCGATGGGGGAGAACGCCGAGCGGCTGGGGGAGGCGCTGGCGAGCCTCGCCACCGGCGGCGTCGCCCCGGCCGCCCGCGACGACGCCCAGGGCCGCTTCAGGAAGGGCGACGCGGTGGGCTTCGTCGCCGGGGAGATCGTCGCCTGGGGCGGGGCGGGCTCGACTCTCGCCAGGACCCTCGAGCACCTCGCCGCGGAGGCGGAGATCGTCACCCTGATCGCCGGCGAGGGCGCCCCGATCCCCCTCGCCGAGCTCGACACCCACATGCCCGCCGGCGTCGAGGTCGAGAGCCACGAGGGGGGACAGCCGAGCTGGTGGTGGCTGCTGGCCGCCCAGTAGTGCGCTCCTTCGGCGGCGAGCGGGAGCTCGGGCGCGCCGAGCTGCTCGACGCCCCCGTCCACTGGCCCCGACCCAGCGTCCTCGACCAGGGCCTGGGCGCCCTCGAGGGCATCGGCCCCAAAACCGCCGAAGCCGCCGCCGCGGCCGGCCTTCGCACCGTCGGCGACCTCCTCTTCCACATCCCGAGACGCCACCGCGACCTCCGGATCCGTCAGCTGGGCGACCTCCAGCCCGGCGAGACCGCAACCGTCGCGGTCGAAGTCCAGGGACCCCAGCCACGGCCGTTCCGCAAAGGCCGCCTCCGCATGGTCTCCGTCAAAGTCGGCGACGCCACCGGGCACGTACGCGCCACCTGGTTCAACCAGCCCTGGATAGCGTCGAAGCTCCTCCCCGGCACCGAGCTCCTGCTCACCGGCAAATACTCCGGGAAGGGCTTCGCGATAAGAGAATGGGAGCTCGTGGCTTCCGCGGATGGCGAGGGCGCCGGGGACCCCGAGCATCCAGCGCAGGGGACCCCGGACAGCCCCCGACAGGACCCGCGGCCGGAGACGATGGTCCCTCTTCACCAGGCAACCGAGGCGGTCCGTCCATCGCAGATCCGCGACTGGGCCGAGCAAGCGATCGCACTTGCCCAGAACGCCATCGAGGGCCTCCCGTCCAACCTCCGCAGCCGCCGCCACCTGGCCGCGATCGGAGACACCCTCGAGACCGTCCACTTCCCAAAAGAAGAGAAAGACCTCGGAGAAGCCCGCGCCCGACTCGGCTTCGAAGAGCTGTTCCTCCACCAGGCCCTGCTCGCCACCCGCAAGCGCAGCCACCGCACGGCGCGCCCCGCCCCCCGCTTCGGCGAGCCCGGCGACCTCGTCGCCCGCTGGCTCGACTCGCTCCCCTTCGAGCCGACCGGCGACCAGCTGAAGGCCTTCGACGAGATCGAGGCCGACCTCGACTCGGGCGAGCCGATGCAGCGACTGCTGATGGGGGAGGTCGGCTCCGGCAAGACCGTCGTCGCGGTCTACTCGATGCTGCGGGCGCTGGAAGCCGGCTACCAGGCGGCGCTGATGGCGCCGACCGAGACCCTGGCGGAGCAGCACGCGATCACCCTCGGCAAGCTGCTGGCCGGGGAGCCGATTCCGCTGGCGCTCCTCACCGGTTCCACTCCGGCGCCGATCCGCCGCCAGGCCCTGAACCAGCTCGCCAGCGGCGAGCTGGGACTGATCTTGGGCACCCACGCGCTGATCGAGCCGGCCGTCCGCTTCGCCCGCCTCGGCCTCGTCGTCGTCGACGAGCAGCACCGCTTCGGCGTCTCCCAGCGGCGGGCGCTGGACGAGAAGGGGGTGGAGGGGATGGCGCCGCACGTCCTCCACATGACCGCGACGCCGATCCCGCGCACGCTCTCGCTGACCGCCTACGGCGATCTCGACACCACCGCCCTGCACGAGCTGCCGGCGGGGCGCCAGCCGGTGACGACCAAGCTCGTGGAGGAGCACCAGCGCGGCGAAGCCTTCGAGTTCCTGCGGCGGCGCCTGCGCGAGGGCCGCCAGGCCTTCGTCGTCTGCCCGCTGGTCGCCGAGTCGGAGAAAGTCGCCGGCAAAGCGGCGGCGGTCGAGGCCGAGCGGCTGCGCCACGGCGAGCTGCGCGAGTTCCGCGTCGGCCTCCTGCACGGGCAGATGCCCTCGGCCGAGAAGGCGGAGGCGATGCGCGCCTTCGCCGCCAGGGAGACCGACGTCCTCGTCTCGACGACCGTGATCGAGGTCGGGATCGACGTCGGCAACGCGACCGTGATGGTCATCGAGGGCGCCGAGCGCTTCGGCGTCTCCCAGCTGCACCAGCTGCGCGGCCGCGTCGGCCGCGGCGAGCACCCGAGCCAGTGCCTGCTCTTCGCCGCAGAGGCCGGGGAGCTGGCGCAGAAGCGGCTGGCGGCGGTGGCGAGCGAGAGCGACGGGTTCAGGCTCGCCGAGGTCGACCTCGAACTGCGCGGCGAGGGGGAGATCCTCGGCACCCGCCAGTCGGGCCTGCCCCGCTTCGCCGTCGCCAGGCTGCCCGAGGACGGCGCCCTGCTGCTGGAGGCGCGGCAGGAGGTGCTGGAGCTGCTGCGCCTGCACGGCTCCCTCGCCGACCCCGCCCTCGGCCCGCTCCTCGACGCCGCCCACCGCCGCTTCGGCACCGGCGCCGCCGACCCGATCCCCCTCTAGCGGCGTTCGGGGATTTTTGGAGGAGTGGGGGGCAACAAAACGCCCCCCCGCAGGGAGAGAGGGGGGGGGGGAAAGGCTGAGCGCAAGACAGGGGAAACCAACTAGCGCCCCCAGGG
>JAICSS010000038.1 GCA_025936755.1 Solirubrobacterales bacterium
GCGAGCCAGCGCAGCACCTCGAGCACCCGCTCGGGGTCGACGACAAGCGCCGCCTGGGCACGGTCGAAGGAGGTGGCGAGCACGGCGCCGGGGCAGTCGCGATCGATTTCCCCCCGGATCAGCTCGAGTCCGGGAGCGTCAGGCAAGGGAGGGCTCCCCGGTCTCTTCGCGCAGCGCTTCCACCGAGCTCCGCGCTTCCTCGTAGGCCCGCGCCGCCTCCGGGCTGGGCTCCGAGCGCGGCCCGCCCCGCGCCCACTCCTCGGTGCCGTAGGCGTCGTAGCGCCGCCGCCAGCTCTGGTCGGGGCTGCCCATGATCTTGCGCTGGAGCTTGGTGAAGCCGTAGAGGACGGCCTCGGGACGCGGCGGGCAGCCCGGCACGTAGATGTCGACCGGCATGAACTTGTCGGCGCCCTGGACCACGGCGTAGTTGGAGAACATGCCCGCCGAGGAGGAGCAGGCGCCCATTGCCATCACCCACTTCGGCTCCAGCATCTGGTCGTAGAGGCGGCGGACGACCGGCGCCATTTTGATGCTGACCCGGCCCGAGAGGATGATCAGGTCGGCCTGCCGCGGGGAGGCGCGCAGCGCCTCGGCGCCGAAGCGGGCGAGGTCGTAGCGGGCGGTGACGATCGAGATCGGCGCCTCGATTGCGCAGCAGGCAAGGCCGAAGGTGAGCGGGAAGATCGAGTTGGCGCGGGCCCAGTTCTGGACTTTCTCGAAGGTGGTGGTGACGACCCGCTCTTCGACGTAGCGCTCTAGGTCCTCGCCCTCGAGGTCGCCGCGGAGCATGTCGCGGGCGGCCACTTGCTTCTCGCGCAGGGAGCGGCGCTCTACCTCCAATCCAGGGCCCCCTTCCGCCAGACGTAGACGAAGGCGACGAGCAGGAGGACGACGAAGCTGACCATCTCGCCGAGGACGAGGAGGCTGTCGGCGCCCTTGAGGATGACGCCGATGGGATAGAGGAAGACGACCTCGATGTCGAAGAGGATGAAGAGCATCGCGATCAGGTAGAAGCTGACGCCGAAGCGCAGGCCCGTGGCCGGTTCGACCGGGATCCCGGACTCGTAGGCCTCGCCCTGGCGGCGGCTGGCGGCGGTCTCGCGCGCCGGCTTCTTCGGCCCGAGCAGGTGATTCAGCATCGCGAAGACGCCGCCGACCGTGAGGCCGAGGAAGGCGAAGACGAGGATCGGGAGGTAGGTCTTGAGCACGGGGAGGAAGGGTCCGTCAGCGCTGTTATACACCGACATTGTGACAACTTGCTACATAGTGTCTTTCCGCATCAGCAAGCCGAATCCCGACCCCTTTAGGCGGATTTAGATCGTGGTCGGGCTCCACATCGCCGTCGGCGTCCTCCTCATCCTCCTCAACGCCGCGGCCGGCCTCCTCGGCGGCATCGCCTGGTACCGCAACCGGCCCTCGATCCCCTTCTGGTACCTGCTCCGGGGGGCCCAGGTCGCCGTCTTCATCCAGGCCCTCCTCGGCGGCCTCCTGATCGTCACCGACCACGAACCGAGGGAAGGCCTCCACTACCTCTACGGAATCCTCCCCCTCTTCGTCTCCTTCATCGCCGAGGGCGCCCGCCTCGACGCCGCCCAGCGCGAGGTCGGCGACCTCGACCCCGAGTCCCTAACCCCCGAGGAGCAGGAATCCCTTGCCCTCGCCATCGTCCGCCGCGAGATGGGCATCATGGCCGTCAGCTGCGGCGTCATCTTCTTCCTGGCCTTGCGCGCGGCGGGGACGAGCGGGCTGTAGGCGGGAATGCCGCGGTAAGGTCCGAGCCGCGACTTCCGGGCCCACCGAGAGGTCGATTGAGCACCGTATAGGTGCTCAACTCCCCACTGAGTTCTTTGTCTATTGGAGCGGGCGGTATTCGCCGGCGTGGAAGACGAGCGGGTCGCCCTCTCGGGCCTCCAGGGCGCGGACTTCGCCGGTGACGATCACGTGGTCGCCGGCGGAGATGACGTCGCGGAGGTCGCAGGCGATCCAGATCAGGGCCTCGTCGATCGCGGGGAGGCTGTCGCGCTCGCTCCAGGCGACGCCGGACCACTTCTCGGCGACGGGGGCCTTGGTGGCGAAGGCGCGGGCGATCGGTTCCTGGCCGGAGTGGAGGACGCTGACGCCGAAGCTGTCGGCGGCCTGGACGGCGAGCAGGGTGCGGGAGCCGCGGTCGAGGCAGGCGAGCATCAGCATCGGCTCGATCGAGAGCGAGCAGACCGCGTTGGCGGTCGCCCCGGCCGGTCCCTCGGGGCCGCTGGCGGTGACGATCGTGACCCCGGTCGGAAGACCCGACATGGCGGCGCGGAAGGCGTCTGGATCGGGAGCGGGCATCGTCAAGGAGCTGGATCGGCTCCAGACAATATGATGCCCGCCGCATGCGTCTCGCGCTGATCATCGGAATCTTCGCCGCCGCCGCCCTCGGTCTCTCGGCCTGCGGGTTCGGCGAAGAAAAGCTCGCGGTCTCCGAAAGCGACCCCAACCACAGCGGGGCCGTCCTCTTCGCCACCCACTGCTCCGGCTGCCACACCCTCAGCGCCGCCGGCACCCAGGGCAGCGGCAACCGCGGCGAGCGGACCCAGGGGCCGAACCTGAACCAGCGGGAAGAGTCCTTCGACGACGCCCTCTTCGCGATCCAGAACGGCGGCTTCTCCGGGGCGATCATGCCCCAGAACATCGTCGTCGGCGAAGAAGCCAAGGCCGTCGCCAAATTCGTCGCCAAGTACGCGGGCTCCGAAGCCGAACAGTCGCCGCGGCCCGGCGAAACCAAAGCTCCCTAGAGCGGGGCCTCCCATGCTGGACCTGAAGGCGATCCGCTCCGACCCCGAGCGGTTCCGAGAGGCGTTGGCGCGCCGCGGCGCCGCCGAGCAGGTCGACGAGCTGCTGGCGCTCGACGCGCGGCGGCGGGAGCTGCTGCCCGAGGTCGAGAACGCCCAGGCCGAGCGCAAGACCCTCTCGAAGCAGATCGGGGAGAAGAAGCAGGCCGGCGAAGAGGCCGGGGCCGAGCAGCTGATGGCGACGGTGCAGGGACTGAAGGAGCGGATCGAGTCGGGCAAGGAGGAGCTGGAGGGGGTCGAGGCCAAGCTCGGCGAGCTCGCCCTCACCCTGCCCAACCTGCCCGACCCCGAGGCGCCGGCTGGGGAGACCGAGGAGGACGCGGTCGTCGTCCGCGAGGTCGGCGAGCGCCCGGATTTCGACTTCGAGCCGCGCGACCACCTCGAGATCGGCACCGAGCTGGGCCTGATCGACATGGAGGCCGGGGCGAAGCTCTCCGGCTCGCGCTTCGCCTACCTGAAGGGCGACCTCGTCCTGCTCGAGCTGGCGCTGGTGCGCTTCGCGATCGAGCTGGTCCGCGGCGAGGGCCACGAGCCGGTGGTCCCTCCGGTCCTGGTCCGCGAGGAGGCGCTGGAGGGGACCGGCTTCCTCCCCGGGGACCGCGACCAGATCTACGAGGTCCCCAAGGACGAGCTCTTCCTCACCGGCACCTCCGAGGTCGCCCTCGCCGGCCTCCACGCCGACGAGATCCTCGACGCCGCGGCGCTGCCGCTCCGCTACTGCGCCTTCTCGACCTGCTTCCGCCGCGAGGCCGGCGCCGCCGGCCGCGACACCCGCGGCATCTTCCGCGTCCACCAGTTCGACAAGGTCGAGATGTTCTCGTTCGTCGCGCCTGACGCCTCGGGCGAGGAGCACGAGCGGCTGCTGGCGATCGAGGAGCGGATCCTCGGCGAGCTCGAGATCCCCTACCGCGTCGTCAACGTCGCCGTCGGCGACCTCGGCGCCCCGGCGGCGAAGAAGTACGACTGCGAGGCCTGGATCCCGAGCCAGGGCCGCTTCCGCGAGCTGACCTCCTGCTCGAACACGACCGACTACCAGGCGCGCCGCCTCGGGGCGCGTTACCGCCCCGCCGAGGGGGAGGCGCCGCAAACGGTCCACACCCTCAACGGCACCGCCTGCGCCGTCGGCCGCACGATCATCGCCCTGATCGAGAACCGGCAGGAGAGCGACGGGAGTTTCACGCTACCCAAAACTTTGCATCCGTACGGAGCGCCTGACAGAATCGCGGCCGCATGAGTACGAGCGTCCGCGACGCCAAGCGAGTGGTGCTCTGCGACGACCACGAGATCGTCCGCGAGGCGATCAAGTCGCGCATGGCCAATTCCCCCATCGTCGAAATCGTCGGCGAGGCGGGCAACGGCCGCGACGTCGTCAACGTCGTCAAAGAGCTGGAACCCGACGTCCTCATCATCGACGTCGAGCTGCCCAAGCGCGACGGCATCGAGGCGACCAAGGAGGTCCTCAAAGTCCGGCCGCGGACGAAGGTGATCATCTTCACCGCCCACGCCCAGCCGGACCTGCTGGCGCTGGCCCTGCGCGCCGGGGCCTCCGGCTACGTCCTCAAGTCGGCGCCGGCCGAGGACATCGCCAAGGCGGTGAAAGCGGTGACCGGCGGCGGCACCTTCCTTGGCGGCGACTTCGCCGGCGGCAAGCCCTCCGAGGTGGAGAAACTGCTCGAGCTCTCGCCGCGGGAGCGGCAGATCCTCGAGCTCCTGGCCGAGGGCCTGCGGGTGAAAGAAATCGCCGACCGCCTGCAGTTGAGCCCGGCGACCGTGCACACCCACGTGCGCAACGCGATCGCCAAGCTCGAGGTCGACACCCGCACCGAGGCGGTGGCGCTGGCCGTCCGGTTCAGCTACCTCGGCGCCGGCGGCGGCTCGCTCTAGCCCTTCTGCTCCAGGGTCAGCGCGCAGCCGTTGATGCAGTAGCGCTGGCCGCCCCTGTCCGCCGGGCCGTCGTCGAAGACGTGGCCGAGGTGGGCGTCGCAGTGCTTGCAGACGACCTCGGTGCGGCGCATGAAGAGGCTGTTGTCGGGCCGCAGCTCGACGTGCTCGAGGTTGGCCGGCTCGGTGAAGCTGGGCCAGCCGGTGCCGGAGTCGAACTTGGTGTCGGAGGAGAAGAGCTCGGTGCCGCAGCAGACGCAGCGGTACATCCCCTCCGCCTTCTCGTCCCAGTAAGGGCCGGTGAAGGCGCGCTCGGTGCCGGCCTTGCGGGTGACCTCGAACTGCTCCGGCGTCAGCTGCTCGCGCCACTCCTGCTCGGACTTCTGAACTTTCGTCGCCATCTTTCTCCTTTCGCGTCTCCCAAAAGAGTACGCCTCGGGTAATACGAGCCAGATGAAGCAGCGGGTCAAATCCCAGGAGTTCGGCAGCCGCGAGCGCTGAACGCCCATCCGAGTTTCGACACACTCGGCTGTGCCGAAACTCCGATGCGGTGAGGCAACCTAGGATGGCGGCGTGCCCGACGCCTTCTACGAGCCCGACGGCGACCTCTTCCGCGCCACCGAGCTGACCCGCGGGCCCTGGGACCCCGGGGCCCAGCACGCGGGGCCGCCGGCGGCGCTGCTCGGCTACGCGATCGAGCGGCTGCCCGAGGCCGAGGAGTTCCAGGTCGGCCGGGTCACCTTCGAGATCCTCCGCCCGCTGCCGATCGAGCCGATGCGGCTGCGCCAGCGGGTGGCCCGCCCGGGCCGGCGCGTGCAGATGGTCGAGGCCGAGCTGACCGACGTCGACGGCGAAGTGCTGATGCTGGCGCGGGGCTGGCGAATCCGCAAGACGAAGCTCGAGTTGCCGGGGGAGGCGCTGGTCGCGAGCCAGCCGCCGGCGCCGCCCGGGGAGGGCGCCCCCGCCGAGTTCTTCCCGACCGCGCAGGAGCACGGCTACCACTCGGCGATGGAGATCCGCTTCGTCGCCGGCGGCTTCCTCGAGCCGGGGCCGGCGACCGCCTGGCTGCGGATGCGCCAGCCGCTGGTCGCGGGAGAGGAACCGACGCCGCTGCAGCGCACCCTCGTCGCCGCCGACGTCGGCAACGGCATCAGCGCCGCTCTGGACTTCCGCCGCTACCTCTTCATCAACGTCGACCTCACCGTCCACCTCGAGCGGATGCCGAAGGGGGAGTGGATCGGGGTCGACGCGGCGACCCTGCCGCGGCCGAAGGGCGTCGGCACCGCCGAGTCGACGCTGTTCGACGGCGACGGCCGGGTCGGCCGCGCGCTGCAGACCCTGCTGATCAGCGAGCGCTGAGGCGGGCGAAGATCATCGCCGCCGAGGCGAGGCAGACGGCGGCGGCGAAGAAGAAGGATCCCTCGTAGCTGGTGAGCGCCGCGACGGCCCCCGCGATCGGGGCGCCGAGGCCGACCCCGGCGTCGAAGAAGGCGGTGTAGGTGCCCATCGCCGCGCCCCGCGCCTGCCGGTTGACGCGACCGAGGGCGATCAGCATCAGCGAGGGGTTGAGCAGCGAGAAGGCGGTCCCCATCGCCATCCCGCCCGCGAGGGCGACGGGAAGGCTGTGGGCGACCGCGATCAGCCCCAGCCCCAGCGCCTCGCCGACGGTGGCGGCGATCGCGACGCTCGCCGCGCCCATGCGGTCGGGCAGGTCGCCGAAGACGAGCCGGGTGAGGATGATCATCGCCGCGAAGGCGGCGAAGACGGTGGCGCCGTGGCCGACGCCGCGCGCTTCCAGGTGGAGGACGATGAAGGTGGCGACGGCGGCGTAGCCGAAGGAGGCGAGGCCGATCGCGATCCCCGGGCCGACCGCCTCCGGGGCGATCAGCGGGTGCGGCTCGGCGTGGGCGAGGGGGGCGAAGGGGTCACGGGCGCCGAGCGCGATCAGGCCGCCGAGGATCGGCAGCGTCCCGGCGCAGATCCAAACGGCGGTGTAGCCGCCGAGGTTCAGCAGCAGCTCGCCGACCAGGGGCCCGACGCCGAGCCCGCCCCAGACGGCGAGGCCGTAGAGGCCGAGCACCCGGCCCCGCCTCTCCTCCGGCGCCAGGTCGACGATCCAGGCCGAGCCGGCCGTGTAGACGGCGCCCTCGCCGGCGCCGAGGACGAGGCGGGCGAAGACGAGCCCGGCCAGGCCCAGGCCCGGCAGGTAGAGGAAGCCGCTCAACGCCACCAGCGCGGTCCCGACCACGACCGTCGGCTTGCGGCCACGGGTGTCGGCGAGGCGCCCGGCGACCGGCCGCAGCAGCAGGCCGGTCACCGCGTAGGCGCCGATCACGATTCCGACCGCGAGGTCGCCGGAGCCGAGCGGGCCGTGGATGTAGCGGGGGAGGACAGGCAGCACCGAGCCGACGGCGACGAGGCCGCAGAAGGTGGCGGCGAAGACGGCGGCGAAGCTGACGCCCGGCCGGTGCTCCCGCAGCTCGCGATGCGGAGCCGCGGTCGCGCTCACGCGAGCAGGCCGCTGAGGTCCTCGAGCACGAAGTCGGGCGCCGGGTCGGCTGCCGCGGCCTGCTCGGGCGAGGTGGTGCCGCTGAGGACCAGGATCGTCTCCAGCCCCGCGGCCCGCCCGCCGGCGATGTCCGAGGAGATCCGGTCCCCGACCATCGCCACCCGCCAATTCGCCTGTTCCTTTTCGTCGCCATTCCCCGAAAAGGAACGGGCGAGCGCCTGGGTGGCGATCTCGAACAGGTGGCGCTCCGGCTTGCCGGCGATCTCGGCCCGCCGCCCCGAGGCGGTCTCGACCGCGGCCAGGACCGCGCCGGTGCCCGGCAGCTCTCCGCCGGGATAGGGCATCGTCGGGTCGCGGCTGGTCGCGACCAGCGCGGCGCCGCGGTCGAGCGCCCGCTTCGCCGCCAGCAGCTCCCGGTAGTCGAAACCGCGGTGCCCGGAGACGACGACCACGTCCGCCTCCTGCGCCACGTCGCGCTCGAGCAGGCGCGCCCCGGCCTCGGTGACCATCTCTTCCAGCGCCGGCATCCCGATCACGAAGGCGCCGACGGTCCTGCCCGCCGCGACGTCGGCTTCGCTCGCGAGCCGCGCCGCCACCATGCCGGCGGTGACGATCTGCTCCGGGACGACTCCCACGCCCATCCGGCTCAACCGCTTCGCGTAGGCCGCCGGGTGTTTCCCCGGGTTGTTGGTGACGAAGACGATCGGCTTGCCGGCCTCGCGCAGCGCCCGCAGCGCCTCCGCTGCGCCCGGCACCGGCTCGCGTCCGATCCAGACGACGCCGTCGAGGTCGACCAGGAATCCGTCGAAGCGGTCGGCGAGGGGCACGTCCGCACCCTAGACAACCGATCGTCCTGCCCGGCTCGATACCGTGCCGTCAGTGAGCGCCAACGGACCAGTCGTCCTCGCCACCGACCTCCACCGCCGCTTCGGCGAGGGGGAGACCGCCGTCGATGCCCTCGACGGGGTCAGCACCAGCTTCGAGCGCGACCGCTTCACCGCGATCATGGGACCTTCCGGCTCCGGCAAGTCGACCCTGATGCACATCCTCGCCGGGCTCGACAAGCCGACCTCGGGGACGGTCGAGCTCGACGGCGTCGACATCACCGGCCTCGACGACACGAAGCTGACTCAGCTGCGCCGCGACAAGCTCGGCTTCGTCTTCCAGTTCTTCAACCTGCTGCCGGTCCTGACC
>JAICSS010000043.1 GCA_025936755.1 Solirubrobacterales bacterium
ATCGCCGACGCGATCGAGAAAGTCGGCAAAGACGGCGTCGTCAACGTCGAGGAGGGCCAGACCTTCGGGATGGAGCTCGAGTTCACCGAGGGGATGCAGTTCGACAAGGGCTACATCTCGCCCTACATGGTCACCGACCAGGACCGCATGGAGGCGGTGCTGGACGATCCCTACATCCTCATCGCCAACCAGAAAATCGGCTCCGTGCGGGACATCCTGCCGGTGCTCGAGCAGGTGATGCAGGGGGGCAAACCGCTGCTGATCGTGGCCGAGGACGTCGAGGGCGAGTGCCTCGCGACCCTGGTCGTGAACAAGCTCCGCGGCACCTTCACCGGCGTCGCCGTCAAAGCCCCGGGCTTCGGCGACCGTCGCAAGCGGATGCTCGAGGACATCGCGATCCTCACCGGCGGCGAGGTGATCACCGAGGAGATGGGCCTGAAACTGGAGAACACCCAGCTCACCCAGCTCGGCAAGGCCCGCCGCATCGTCGTCGCCAAAGACAACACGACGATCATCGACGGCGGCGGCGAGGCCGACGACATCAAGGGCCGGATCAAGCAGATCAAACAGGAGGCGGAGAACACCGACTCCGACTTCGATCGCGAGAAGCTCCAGGAGCGTTTGGCCAAGCTCGCCGGAGGCGTTGCCGTGGTCAAGGTCGGCGCCGCCACCGAGACCGAGATGAAGGAGAAAAAGCACCGCGTCGAGGACGCGCTGCAGGCAACCCGCGCGGCCCTCGAGGAGGGCGTCGTGCCGGGCGGCGGCGTCGCCCTGCTGAACGCGCAGGCCGGCCTCGACCCGGAGAAGCTCGGCGAGCCCGACGAGGTCACCGGCGCCCGGATCATCCACCGCTCGCTGGAGGAGCCGGTCCGGCAGATCGCCGAGAACTCCGGCCTGGAGGGCTCGGTCGTCGTCAATAAGGTCCGGGAGCTGAAGGCGGGCGAAGGCCTGAACGCGGCGAACGGCGAGTACGGCGACCTGATCAAGGCCGGCGTCATCGACCCGACCAAGGTCACCCGCTCCGCCCTGGAGAACGCCGCCTCGATCGCGAAGAACATCCTCGTGACCGAGGCGATCATCGCCGAACCGCCGGAGGAAAACGGCGCCGGCGGCGGCATGCCCGGCGGCATGCCCGACATGGGCGGCATGATGTAACGACCCGCGGACCTGGCTCGCGAGCCCGGATGCGCACGCCTGGCGGCGGCGGACCGGCTCAGGGCGTTGTCCTCAGAGGCCCGGATAGCTCTGCTATCCGGGCCTCTTGCGTCCTAGCCCTGCTTGGTCCGGCGCTCGCCAGTCGCACACCCCGGATCTCGCGAGACAGGTCCGCGGGTCGGCCCCTACTTCTTCCGCGGCTTCGGCGGCAGCGGGGGGTAGAGGCTGGCGTTGTAGTCGGCGGTTTCGAGGAAGTTGGGGCGGCGGATCTTCTTGCGGAGGGTGTTGAGGGTGCGGGGGTAGAGGTTGAGGTCGTAGGGGTTTCCGGCGTCGAAGCCCTGGTAGTAGACGAGCATCCGCACGCGGGGGTGGTGGACGGTCCAGGCGATCGTCTGCTTGACCCAGCGGGGGTCGTCTTCGGCGGAGACGGCCCACTCGGTCATCGCCACCGGCATCCCCCGCCACTGCTTGCCGGCGTAGAAGCGGTTGAGGTCCCTCCAGACGGGATACCGGGAGTAGAAGTCGGTCCCGACCCAGTCGACCCAGCGCCGCCCCGGCCAGTAGTTGCCGGGGAAGTTGCCCTTGACCCGGGGGGAGCCGCCGGGCAGGGGGCTCCAGACGATGCTCACCGGGGCCGCCGGCAGCTCCGTCGGCGGCGGGCCCTTGGTGCGGTTGACCGGCGGCAGGCCGATTTCGGCCAGGGTCGCGTCGACGCCTTCCAGGCTCTGGCCGCCGCGGACGATCGCGACGATGCGGCGGAAGGCCTGCTTGTACCAGCCGGTGGTGTGTTCGCCGCCTTTCTGGGAGCCGTCGCATTCGACCGCCGACCAGGCGTTGAGGCAGCGGTTCGGCTCCCCCAGCGGCCTGATGTAGGCCGGCAGGCCCTTGCTGGCGAAGAAGTCGTTCAGCTGCAGCAGGTAGTCGTCGCCGTAGCCGAGGGCGATCTGCTGCGGGGTGATCAGCTCCGCCAGCGTCTGGTCGTCGGCAGTGGAGATGGCCAGGATCGGCCGCGTCGCCGTTTCGCGCCAGCGTTCGTAGGCCGCGTTGAGGCTGTTGCCCCAGGGGTGGAAGGTCTGCAGCAGCGCCGGGTGCTTTCCGCTCAGTTCCGCGAACTGGTCGAACTCGGTCGTCGTGCCGCGGTCGCTGACGCCGAGGAAGACGTTCGGCTTCGGCGGGACCAGCGAGACCGCCGCGGCCTGGCCGGGAGCGAGAGCGGCCAGCGCCACGACCGCGGCCGCGAAGCCTGACCCTCGGAACCTCCTAAGCGCTCTCCAGAACATCGTCCATCCTTCGCGGTTCGACGCCGAGAGCCTGCGCGTCGGCCGGCCCCCGCTCGCTCACCATCGAGACCTCCATCAGCTCGGCCTCCTCCCAGGTAGCGAACACGGCCTCGCCGAAGAGGTTGCGCAGGGCGATCAGGCCCAGCCGCACGAAGGGCAGCGGCAGGTGGACCAATGGCCGCGGCCGCCCGGCGACGCGGCCGACCAGGTCGGACATCTGGTCGTAGGTGATGGTTTCCGGCCCGGCCAGCTCGTAGCGGCGCGTCCGCTCTCCCTCGCGGCGCTCGAGCGCCAGCGCGCCCGTCACGCAGCGCGCCACGTCGGCGGCCCAGATCGGCTGGAAGCTGGCCTGCCCCGCGCCCGAGACCGGCAGCACCGGCAGGAAGGAGAAGCGCCGCAGCAGCGTGATCCAGGGGTCGCTGCGGTCGTAGACGATCGAGGGGGCGAAGACGGTCGAGGGCAGCGGCGAGGAGAGGACCGCCTGCTCGGCCAGCCACTTGGCGCGAAAGAACCGCGTCCGCTGCGCCGCCTGTGCGTCCAGGGCGCTGAAGAAGTGGAAGCTCTCGACGCCGCTCCGCTCCGCCGCCCGCAGCAGCCGCACCGTCGCCAGCCCGTTCAGCTCCTCGATCCGCTTCGGCGGCTGGTCGCGGATCGAGGCCGCCAGATGGATCACCCGGTCGACCCCGCGCAGCGCCTGCCGCACCAGGTAGGGGTCCGACATCTCACCGAGATCCCCGAGCGCAATCTGCACGTCGACCCGCCGCGCCCCCAGCCGCCGCGGCTCCCGCACCAGGCAGCGGACCTCCTCGCCCTGCTCCAGCAGCAGCGGCAGCAACCGCGACCCGATGCTTCCCGTGGCCCCCGTCAACAGCAGCATGGCCGCATCATCCCTAAAATGTGCGCTCGCGCTTGGCCGGGGCTCCCGGCAGGCACCGGAAATACGAGCTAGGAGAACTTGCCCGAATGACCTACGTCATCGCCGAGCCGTGCATAGGCCAGAAGGACAACTCGTGCGTCGAGGTTTGTCCCGTCGACTGCATCCACCCGACGCCTGACGAGGCCGATTACGACAACGTCGAGCAGCTCTACATCGATCCCGACGAGTGCATCGACTGCGACGCCTGCGTCGAGGCCTGCCCGGTGGACGCCTGCTTCGCCGAGGACCAGCTTCCGGCGGAGTGGGCCAAATACGCCGAGATCAACGCGAACTACTTCAAGAACCAGGCTGCGTAGTGGTAGGGGCGGGGCGGGGGGCCCACCCCCACCCACAAAAGCGAAGGCGGGATGGTGGGTGGGGGGGGGAGGGGCCCCCCCCCCCCCACGCCCCAGGATTTTGG
>JAICSS010000040.1 GCA_025936755.1 Solirubrobacterales bacterium
GCCGCCGAGGAACATCGCCGCGGCGATCCCGGAGACGACGAGGATCTCCATGTATTCGACCAGGAGGAAGGAGCCGAAGCGCATGCCGCCGTACTCGGTCATGAAGCCCTGGACCAGCTCGGCGTCGGCCTCGGGCATGTCAAACGGGGTGCGGTTGGTCTCGGCGAAGCCGGCGAGCATGAAGATGAGGAAGCCGACGAACTGCGGAACCACGAACCAGAGACCGCCCTGGGAGTGGACGATCGAGACCAGCGAGAGCGAGCCGCTCATCATCACCACGCCGAGCAGCGCCAGCCCCATCGAGACCTCGTAGGAGATCAGCTGCGCGGCCGAGCGCATCGCTCCGAGGAGGCTGTATTTCGAGCCCGAGGACCAGCCGCCGAGCAGGAGGCCGTAGAAGGCGATCGAGCCGACGGCGAAGAAGTAGAGGATGCCGATCGGGACGTCGATCCCGTAGAAGCCGACCCCGCCCTGGACGTCGCCCCAGGGGATGATCGCCAGCGAGAGCACCCCGGCGAGGACCGGCAGCAGCGGCCCGAGGATGAACAGCGTCCTGGTCGCGTTCTCGGGCCGGAAGGACTCCTTGGAGACGAGCTTGCCGACGTCGGCGAGCGGCTGCAGAAGGCCGAAGGGGCCGACCCGGTTGGGCCCGTAGCGGTGCTGGAAGCGGCCGATCAGCTTGCGCTCGAGGACGGTCAGCAGCGGCAGGATGCCGAAGATGACGGCGAAGATGACGATCGACTTGACGATCATCACCCAGGTCGCTTCGGCCAGGGTCGTGTCGGCGAGGAGCAGCATCAGGCGCGGGCCTCGTTCAGCTTCTCGATCTTCACTTGTACGGGGCCGCCGTTCAGCAGCGCATTCGCGTTCGCCCCGGCGACGCCCTCGGCCATGAAGACGGTGCCGGGGCTGATCCGCTCCTTGATCAGGACGGCGGCGTCGACGCTGCTGCCGTTCTGGCTGACGCGGACGGCCTCGCCGTTCTTCAGGTCGAGGCGCTGGGCGTCCTGGGAGGAGATCTCCAGGCGCTGGTGGGGGGTGAGGAACTTCAGCGGCGGGTTGAGCTCGGTGACGGGGCCGGCCCAGAGGTCTCTGTAGGTGCCCAGGGTGAGGGGGGCATCCGGGCCTGGGTCGGCGGACAAACTGCGGGGAGGGTCCGGCGACCCAGGCCCGGATGCCGGTCCCGCCTCGGGCAGGTTGGTTGCAGACGAGGTCTCCTGCCAGCGGATGCCGCGGCCGCCGATGTCGGTCTCGCCGATGCCGTTGTAGAAGGGGACCGCGGCGGTGAGGGCGGCGAAGGCGGTCGGCTGCGAGTCGATGCCGGTGTCCAGTCCCAGCTGGGAAGCGAGCTCGGCGAGGACCTGGATGTTGGGGCGGATGTCGCCGGGGCGGGAAGCCGAGGGGCGGACGCGCTGCAGGCGGCCGTCGGGGTGGGTGACGGTGCCGTCTTTCTCGGCGTGGGTCTCGAGCGGGAGGACGACGTCGGCCTTGGCGGTGGTTGCGTTCTCGTGCATCGAGAAGCTGACGAGGAAGTCGGCCGCGGTGAGGGCCTCTTCCCAGGCGGGGGTGTCGGGGAAGTCGCGCAGGGGGTCGGCGCCGAAGAGGACCAGGTGCGTGACCTCGCCGTCGATCAGGCCCTGGCGGATCTCCTCGGTGGAGCGGCCGGCGGCCGTCTCGACCAGGCCGGGGCCGGCGTCGGGGAGGCAGCCGGCCTCGCGCAGGCCGCGGGCGTTGGCGGTGTCGGGGACCTCCAGCAGGCCGGAGCCGTCCTCTGCGGCGAGGCCGAGGGCGGCGGCGACCTCGAGCAGCGCCTCGGCGGCGCCGTCCTCGCGGGCGACCCGCTCGCCCCAGAGGATCACGACGCGGCTGGCCTCGCGGAGCACGTCCGCGAGCGGGGCCATCAGGTCGACCTCGTGGCCCTCGCCCCTGAGGCATTTGCCCAGCTCCGAGAGAACGAGCCCCGCTTCGCCTGGGAAGTAGCGCGCCGTTGCCGCGGCGCCGCCGTCGAGCGCGGTCGGGCGCTCGGTGGCGACGACCAGCTTGGCGCCGTTGCGGCGGATCGCCTTGCGCACCCGCAGGTCGAGGATCGGGCTGCTGTGCAGCGGATCGGTGCCGAGGACGAGGATCGCGTCGGCCTCGTCGATGTCGGGCACCTTGGCCGAGACGTCCGGCTCGGCGAGGCGGCGCAGCACCGCCGCCCTTGGCCCGCGGGAGGGGCGCGAGTCGATATTGGGGGAGGCGAGGGCGTCGCGGAGGATGCGCTGGACCAGGAAGCCCTCCTCGTTGGAGGCGTCGCCGACGATCGCCGCCACGCGGCTCGGCGCATCGGAGTTCGACCCCACCTGGGTGTGGTCTATGCCGGCTGCGGCGCGAAGGCCCGTCGCGACCGCCTCGAGCGCCTGCTCCCAGTCGGCCTCGCCGCCCTTCAGCCGCGGCCCGGTGACCCGCTCGGGCGTGTCGAACATCTCGAAGCCGTAGCGGCCGCGGTCGCAGAGCCAGCCGTCGTCGACGTCGTGGTTGTCGCGGGCGACGACCCGTTTCACCTTCTCGTCGCGGACGGTGAAGCTGACGTTGCACTGGCTCGGGCAGAGCGTGCAGACCGAGCCGGCGTGCTCGATGTCCCAGGGCCGGGCGCGGAAGCGGTAGGTGTAGCTGGTCAGCGCCCCGACCGGGCAGATGTCGGTGATGTTGCCGTGGAAGGGGGCGACGTAGGGGCGGTCGTCGAAGGTGCCGACGTAGGTGCGGTCGCCGCGCGCGATCAGCTGCAGCTGATCGTCTTCGGAGACCTCCTGGCTGAAGCGGACGCAGCGGTAGCAGAGGATGCAGCGCTCGCGGTCGATCGCGACCAGCGGCGAGAGCTCGATCGGCTTCTCGAAGTGGCGCTTTTCGTCGATCACGCGGCTCTTGCCGGGGCCCCAGCCGTAGGAGATGTCCTGCAGCGGGCATTCGCCGCCCTTGTCACAGACCGGGCAGTCGAGCGGGTGGTTGACGAGGAGGAACTCGACGACGGAGTTCTGCGCCTCCTTGACCTGCTCGGTGCGGGTGTGGACGACCATCCCCTCGCGCACCGGCGTCGAGCAGGAGGTCTGCAGTTTCGGGATCCCCTCGATCTCGACCAGGCACATCCGGCAGGCGCCGACCGGGTCGCCGAGTTTCGGTTCGTAACAGAAGTAGGGGATCTCGACGTCGCCCTTGCGGGCGGCGTCGTGGAGCATCTCGCCCTCGACCGCGGGCACCTCGCGCCCGTCGATCGTGATCGTCACCTCGCGGCCGCCGGGGCTCACGTCGAGGCTCCCAGGGTCTCCGGGGCGCCGCGGACGACGGCGTGCGGATCGAGGACCAAATCGGGGTCTTCCATCACTTGCTCGAACTCCTCCCGGAACTTGCGGACCATCGCCCCGACCGGCATCGCCATCGAGTCGCCGAGCACGCAGAGGCAGTGGCCGATGATGTTCTGCTGGACCGAGCTGACGACGTCTAGGTCCATCGGCGTGGCTTCGCCGCGGACCATCCGCTCCAGCATCTTCACGGTCCAGTTGGTGCCCTCGCGGCAGGGGACGCACTTGCCGCAGGACTCGTGGTGGTAGAAGCGCGCCGTCCGCAGCGCCAGGTGCGGGATCGAGACGCGGTCGTCGCAGACGATGATCGAGCCGGAGCCGAGCATCGAGCCCGCCTCGGCCATCGCCTCGAAGCTGTAGGGGAGGTCGAGCCCCTCCTCGGCGGTGAGGACCGGCGAGGACGAGCCGCCGGGGAAGAAGGCCTTGATCTCGTGGCCGTCCTCGGGACCGCCGGCGAGCTCGTAGACCAGCTCGCGGGTCGGGATCCCCAGCTCGACCTCGTAGTTGCCGGGGCGCTTGACGCCGCCGGAGATCGAGACGACCTTGGTCCCGGGCGACTGCTCGGTGCCGAAGCCCCTGAACCACTCGGCGCCGCGGCGGACGATGTGGGGGACGTTGGAGAGGGTCTCGACGTTGTTGATCAGCGTCGGCCCGCCGTAGAGGCCCTGGACGGCCGGGAAGGGCGGCTTCAGGCGCGGGTTGCCGCGCTTGCCCTCGAGCGCGTCGAGCAGGGCGGTCTCCTCGCCGCAGATGTAGGCGCCGGCGCCGCGGTGGACGACCAGCTCGAGGTCGCGGTGGCAGCCGAGGATGTTCGTCCCCAGGTAGCCGGCCTCATAGGCTTCGGCCACCGCCTGGTCGAGGATGTCGGCCTGCTCGTCGTACTCGCCGCGGATGAAGATGAAGGCGTGGCCGGCGTCGGCGGCGAGGGCGGCGATCGCGATCCCCTCGATCAGCTGGTGGGGGTTGCGCTGCATCAGCTCGCGGTCCTTGAAGGCGCCGGGCTCGGACTCGTCGGCGTTGCAGCAGAGGTACTTGGGCATGTCGCCGCGGGGCAGGAAGGAGGCCTTTTTGCCCATCGCGAAGCCGGCGCCGCCGCGGCCGCGCAGCCCGGAGTCTTCGAGCTCCTTGAGGACCTCGTCCTGCTCCATCTCCTTGTAGGAGCGCTCGAGCGTCGCGTAGCCGCCGGCCAGCCGCCGGTAGCCGTCGAGCGTGCGCAGCGCCGGCTCGGAGGCGTGCTCGAGCAGGACGCGCTTCTCCAGCCGGTGGGGCATCAGCCGTCCCCCGCCAGCCCGCGCCTGGCCAGCGCCTTCTCGGGGAGGACCTCGTCGCCGGCACGGAGCTGCTCGATCGCGACGCCGGTCTCGGCCGCCTCCAGGGGGCCGTAGTAGCGCTGGTCGATCGAGGCCATCGGGGCGATGTCGCAGGCGCCGAGGCACTCGAAACCGGTCACGTAGAAGTTCTCGTCGTCGCCATCGGCGGCCGCTTCGAAGGCGTCGAGCAGGCGGTCGCCGCCGCGCATCCAGCAGCTGATGTTGGTGCAGACCTCGATCCGGTGGGTCCCGACCGGCTGCGTGTGCAGGAGGTCGTAGAAGCTCGCCACCGACTCCAGGTAGGCCGGCGTCACCCGCATCACCGCGGCGGCCTGGCGGATCCCCTCCGGGGTGCACCAGCCGTAGCGCTCCTGCACCGCCCACAGCGCCGGGATCGAGGCCGAGCGGCGGTCGGGGTAGCGACCCATCAGGGTCTCGATCCGCTCCTGCAGCTCCGGCGGGCAGCCGACCTCGTGCAGCTCCGGGATCTCCTCCTCGGCCCGGCCGGGAATGCGGCCTTCGCTGACCGCGGGATCGACCGGCAGGTTCGGGTTGCTGATCCCGGCTCCGTCGACGGGGCTCATCGGTCCACGCCTCCGAGGATCGGGTCGAGCATGCCGAGGCTGGCGATCATGTCGGCGACGTAGGTTCCGACCGCCATCTCGCGGAAGGCCTGCAGGTTGACGAAGGAGGGGTCGCGGAAGTGGACCCGCGCCGGCTTCGCCGAGCCGTCGGCGAGGACGAAGCAGCCGAGCTCCCCGCGCGGCGACTCGATCGAGTAGTAGACCTCGCCCGGGTCGACCCGGAAGCCCTCGGTGACGAGCTTGAAGTGGTGGATCAGCGACTCCATCGAGGTCGAGAGCTCCGAGCGCGGCGGCAGCACGTACTTGCGGTCGTCGGCGATGAAGGGGCCGTCGGGGAGCGCCTTCAGGCACTGGCGGACGATGCTCGCCGACTCGACCATCTCCGCCACCCGCACCCGGTAGCGGTCGTAGTTGTCGCCGACCGTCCCGACCGGGATCTTGAAGTCCATCTCCGGATAGGCGAGGTAGTCGAAGGCTTTGCGCAGGTCCCAGGGATCGCCGGCGGCGCGCAGCAGCGGCCCGGTAACGCCCAGCTCCAGGAGCCGCTCGCGGGAGACGGCGCCGACGCCTTTGGTCCGTGAGAGGAAGACCTCGTTGCGGTCGAGCAGGTCCTGGTACTGGCCGACCCGGACCGGCATTTCCTCGGCGAAGGCGCTGCACTTGGCCTCGAAGCCGACGGGGATGTCCTCGATCACGCCGCCGACCTGGAAGTAGCGCGTGTGCATCCGCTGGCCGGTCGCCATCTCGAAGAGGTCGAGGATCTTGTCGCGCTCGCGGAAGCAGTACCAGAGCATCGAGATCGCGCCGAGGTCGAGGGCGGTGGTGCCGAGCCAGACGAGGTGGGAGTGGATCCGGTTGAGCTCGAGGAAGAGCGTCCGCAGGTACCTGGCGCGGGGCGGGATCTCGAGACCGATCAGCCGCTCGACCGCGCCGCAGTAGGCCTCCATCTGGAAGAAGTAGGAGACGTAGTCCATCCGCTCGACGAAGGGGATGACCTTCCAGTAGCTCTTGTCCTCGCAGGACTTTTCGATCCC
>JAICSS010000032.1 GCA_025936755.1 Solirubrobacterales bacterium
CGCCGAGCTGGTCCAGGGCTTCATGACCGAGTACGGCGGCATGCGCTTCGGCTCCTTCCTCCTGGTCGAATACATGGAGATCCTCGTCGTCTCCGGGATCGCCGCGGCGATGTTCCTCGGCGGCTGGATGGGCCCCGGCCCCAGCTTCCTCGACCCGATCTGGATGCTGGCGAAGATGCTCGGCCTCGTCCTCCTCTTCATCTGGGTGCGGGCGACGCTGCCGCGTCTTCGATATGACCAGCTGATGAGCCTCGGCTGGAAAGTGCTGCTGCCGCTCGCCACCCTCAACGTCCTCGTCACCGCCGTCCTGGTGGTGGTCGCGTGAGCTATGACCCCAAGGCGGCCTCCTACCTCGACTCGATCGAGGTCGTCGAGGTCCAGCGCGGCCCCGAGCCGGGCGGCGTCGGCGGCGCCTACCGCGCCTTCGGCGAGACCCTGCGGGGGCTGAAGACGACGATGGCGCGGCTGATCGAGGGGCCGATGACGATCGAGTACCCCGAGGAGAAGACGCCGGTCTACCCCCGCTTCCGCGGCCGCCACAAGCTGCACCGCTTCGAGGACACCGGCCTGGAGAAATGCGTCGGCTGCTCGCTCTGCGCCGCCGCCTGCCCGGCCGACTGCATCCGCGTCGTCGCGGCGGAGAACGCCCCCGGCGACCGGGTCTCGGCCGGCGAGCGCTACGCCGCCGTCTACGAGATCAACCTCGCCCGCTGCATCTTCTGCGGCTACTGCGAGATCGCCTGCCCCTTCGACGCGATCACGATGGGCCACGACTACGAGATGGCCGACTACGACCGCCGCGACCTGATCTTCACCAAGGAGATGCTCCTGGCCGAGCCGGTCGAGCGGACGCCGCTGAAAAGCGAGGGCGAATAGCCGTGGAAGAGGTGCTCTTCTTCCTCGCGGCGATCGGCGCCCTCGGCGGCGCCTTCGGCGTGATCGCGATGCGGAACCCGTTCTACTCGGTGCTGGCGCTGATCGTCCACCTCTTCTCCCTGGCGGCGCTCTTCCTGCTGCTGACCGCGGCCTTCGTCGCCGCCGCCCAGGTGGTCGTCTACGCCGGCGCGGTGATGGTCCTCTACGTCTTCGTCGTCGCCTACGTCGGCGGCGGCGGCGAGTCGGCCTGGGAGCCGATCCCCGGCCAGCGCTTCCTCGCCCCCCTCCTCGCCGTCGCCCTCTTCGTCGAGCTCTCGGTCGCGGTCCTCAGCTCCTCCCTCCTCGCCCTCGGCGCCGACGGCCCCGACGTCCCGGCCGGCTTCGGCAACCCCGCCGCGATCGGCCGCCTGCTGCTGGAAAAGTTCCTCCTCCCCTTCGAGGCCAGCTCGATCCTCCTCCTACTGGCTGCGGTAGGAGCGATCGTCCTTGCCAGCAACCGTCGTCAGGGGGAAGGGGATATCCCCGACGAACCCTCCCCAAATCGTGAGGAGGGGATGTCCCCTTCCCCCTCCCCCACCGCCGGGGCCATCTCGTGAATACCGACTGGTTCGTCGTCCTCTCCGCCCTGCTCTTCAGCACCGGCGCCCTCGGCATCCTCCTGCGCCGCAGCCCGATGGTGATCCTGCTCTGCCTCGAGCTGATGCTGAACGCCGGCAACCTCGCCCTCGTCGCCTTCAGCCGCATGGTCGGCAACGCCCAGGGACAGGTCTTCGCCGTGATCGTGATGGTGATCGCCGCCTGCGAGGTGGTCGTCGGCCTCGGCCTGATCGTCGCCATCTTCCGCCGCCGCCTGCCGCTCGACGTCGACGACCTGCGGGAGCTGCGCGGATGAGCGCCAGGAGGACAGCGTGAGCGTTTCATTTTGGGCCTGGCTGGTCCTGCTCTTCCCGCTGCTCGGCTCGATCGTGATCGGCCTCGGCTTCCGGGCGCTGCCGCAGAAGGTCGCGGGGGCGATCGGGACGATCTCGATCGGCCTCGCCTTCGCCTGCGGTGTCGCCGCGTTGCTGTCCCTGCTCGGCGACGCCCCGGAGGCGCGCCACCACGCCTCCTCGCTCTGGGACTACGCCAGCGTCGCCGGCCTCGACGTCAAGCTCGGGATCTTCGTCGACCCGCTCTCGGTCTTCATGGTCCTCGTCGTCACCGGCGTCTCCACCCTGATCCACCTCTACTCCTACGGCTACATGCAGTCCGACGCGGGCTACCACCGCTTCTTCAGCTACCTCAACTTCTTCGTCTTCTCGATGCTGCTGCTGGTCCTCGCCGGCAACTTCGTGCTGCTGATCGTTGGCTGGGCCTTCGTCGGCTTCGCCTCCTACGCCCTGATCAGCTTCTGGTACCGGCGCGAGACGGCGACGCGGGCGGGGATGAAGGCCTTCGTGATCAACGTCGTCGGCGACATCGGCCTCGTCCTCGCCGCCTTCCTGATCTTCCGCGAACTGGGGAGCTTCGACTACGGCACGGTCTTCGAGCGGGCGCCGGAAGCCTTCACCACCAACCAGTGGTCGGTCACGGCGATCTGCCTGCTGCTCCTCCTCGGCGCCTTCGCCAAGTCCGCCCAGCTGCCGCTCCACACCTGGCTGCCGGACGCGATGGAGGGCCCGACCCCGGTCTCCTCGCTGATCCACGCGGCGACGATGGTCACCGCCGGCGTCTACCTGATCGCCCGCACCCACATCCTCTTCGAACTCGCCCCGACCGCCGCCGACATCGCCGCCTTCACCGGCCTGGCGACGCTGCTGGTCGCGGCGACGATGGCGCTGGTGATGACCGACCTGAAGCGGGCGATCGCCTACTCGACGATGAGCCAGATCGGCTACATGATCATGGGCGTCTCGATCGGCGCCTACAGCGCCGGCATGTTCCACCTGATGACCCACGCCTTCTTCAAGGCGCTGCTGTTCATGGCCGCCGGCTCGATCATCGCCGCGATGGCCAACGACCAGAACATCGACCGGATGTCCGGCTTCGGCAAGGCGATGCGGTTCACCTCGATCACCTTCGTCTGCGGGGCCCTCGCGCTCGCCGCCTTCCCCGGCACCTCCGGCTTCTTCTCCAAGGACGAGATCCTCGCCTTCGCCGAGGCGCGCGGGGGGATGTACCTGATCTTCACCGTGCTCGGCTACGTCGGCGCCCTGATGACCGCCGTCTACAGCTTCCGGCTCGTCTTCCGGGTCCTGCCCGGGAGGCCGTGCGCCGAGGCGCAGGAGCTGATCGACACCGGCCACGTCGCCCACGAGGTGCCGAGGAACCCCGCGACCGGCGAGCCCGAGGACACCGACGTCGGCTTCCCCGGGCCCGAGCACCACATCGCCGAGCAGTCGCTGCCGATGCGGGTGGCGATGGGGACGCTCGCCTTCCTCGCCCTGGCCGGCGGCCTGGTCCAGGTCCCCGGCGTCGACGACGTCGTCACCAAGTTCCTCGACCCGGTCTTCGCCGGCTCGGCCCTGGCCCGGATCCACCCATCGCTCGGCGAGGACTACGCCGGGCTCGGGATCGGCGGCCTCATCGCCCTGGCCGGGATCGGGATCGCCTACCTCCTCTACGTCAAGGAGCCCGGGCGCCCCCGTCAGCTCGAACGGCGCCTGCGCCCCCTCCACACCCTCTTCGCCGACAAGTGGTACTTCGACGAGGCGATCGACTTCCTCGTCGTCCGCCCCGCCCTGGCAATCGGGCGCTTCGCCAGCAGGGTCTTCGAGCGCTTCGTCGTCGACGGGCTCGTCAGCGGCACCGAGGGGACGGTGCGCGGCGCCGGCGGCGTCGTCCGCGCCGTCCAGAACGGGTTCGTCCGCAGCTACGCGCTGCTCCTGATCGCCGGCTTCGCCGGGCTCGCCCTCTACTTCCTGTTGAGCAGCTCATGAGCAGCGCGATCCTCTGGGCTCCGCTCGCCTTCGGCCTCGTCGGCCTCTTCCTCCCCAGTCGGGCGGTGGGCTGGTGGGCGACGCTGGGGGCCGTCGTCACGCTCGGGCTGGCGATCGCCGCCGTGCTCGGCTTCGACAGCGGCAGCTCCGCCCTGCAGTACGCCGTCGACGAGCCCTGGATCTCCGGCCTCGGGGTCGACTACAGCCTCGGCGTCGACGGCCTCAACCTCTTCCTGATCCTGCTGACGGCGGTGCTCTGGGTCGGCGGCGTCGCCTTCGCCGCCTTCCGCGAGCAGGAGCGGCCGAAGACCTTCTACTTCCTGATGCTGGTCGCCGAGACGGCGACGCTCGGGTCCTTCCTCGCCCAGGACCTGCTGCTCTTCGTCCTCTTCTTCGACCTGATGCTGGTCCCGTTCTACTTCCTCTTCGGCGCCTGGGGGCATGACCGCACCGCCGAGGGCGGGCTCACCGCCTCGGCGGCGACGCTGAAGATGATCGTCTACACCCTGATCGGCTCGCTGCTGATGCTGGTCGCGGCGATCGCGACCGCGATCATCGCCGCCGACGGCGGCCACCTCACCTTCTCGATCGCCGCCCTGCAGGAACAGGGCCTCAGCCACGGCAGCCAGCAGTGGATCTTCTGGTTCTTCGCCGCCGCCTTCCTGGTCAAGATGCCGGCCTTCCTGCTCCACGGCTGGATGCCCGACGCCTACCGGGCGGCGCCGCTGCCAGCGCTGGCGGTCTTCTCCGGCGTCCTCGCCAAGGTCGGCGCCTACGGCTTCCTGCGGGTGGTGCTGCCGCTCTTCCCCGACGCCACGGTCGAATTCCAGGAGGTGATCCTGCTGATCGCCCTGGCCTCGATCCTCTACGGCTCGGTGATGGCCTTCACCCAGACCAACGTGCGGCTGATCGCCGGGTACTCGTCGGTCGCCCAGCTCGGCTTCATCACCGCCGGGATCTTCGCCCTGCGGGCCGACGGCTCCGACGGGGCGGTCCTGCAGATGGTCAACCACGGCCTCGTCGTCGCTCCCACCTTCGTCATCGTCGCCCTGCTGCTGGAGCGGACGGGGACCGAAGACATCCGTGAGATGGGCGGGCTGGCGCTGCGGGCGCCGGTGCTGGCGGCGCTCTTCCTGATCGTCGCCCTGGCGACCCTGGCGATGCCGGGCTCGGCCAACTTCGTCGGCGAGTTCTACATCCTCAACGGCCTCTTCCAGGCGAAGATCGTCTTCGCCTTCGTCGCGATCAGCGGCGTCGCGATGTCGGCCTACTATGCGCTGCGCCTCTACCAGGGGACGATGCACAACCGCCAGCCCGAAGGGCTGCTCTCCCGCGAGATCGGGGTCCGCGATGCGCTCGTCCTGGTGCCGCTGGTGCTCTGCATCGTCAGCCTCGCCCTCTACCCGCAGCTGATCCTCGAGCGGACGGCGCCGACCGTCGCCCAGACCGTCGCGAAGGTGGGCGGCGGCGAAGCGCCGGAAGCCCAGCTGGCGGACAGGAAGGCGCACGACTGGGAAGCGACGCTGGCGAAGAGATGAGCTTCAACGAGCCCCACATCGACTACGCCGGCATCTCGCCGCTGATCGCGCTCACGGTCGGCCTCTGCGTCGTCCTCCTCAGCGCCGTCTTCAGGCCGCTGCGCCGGACCGCGCCGCTGCTGACGATGGTCGCGCTCGGCGCCACCGCCGGTCTCCTGGTCTGGCAGTGGGACGACCCGAAGACGCTGATCACGGGCGCCCTGCGCCTCGACGACCTGGCGATCTCGATCTCCCTGATCGCGATCCTCACCGCCGCCTTCTGCGTCCTGCTCTCGCTCCGCGAGCGGGCGACCGAGGAAGCCGGCTCCGGCGAGTACCACGCGCTCCTGCTCGGCTCGGTCCTGGGGATGACGATGCTGGCGCAGGCGACCAACCTCGTCACCTTCTTCGTCGCCCTGGAGACGCTCTCGATTCCGCTCTACATCCTCTGCGCCACCAACCTGCGTCGCGAGGGCTCGCTCGAGTCGGGGCTGAAGTACCTGATCGTCGGCTCGATCGGCTCGGCGACGCTGCTCTACGGGATGGCCTTCCTCTACGGCGGCACCGGCTCGACCAACTTCGCGGGGATCGCCCACGGGATCGCCCGCAGCGGCCTCGACGGCGATCCGCTGATCCTGATCGGGATCGCGATGGCGGCGGTCGGGCTCGCCTTCAAGACCTCGATCGCTCCTTTCCACCAGTGGACGCCGGACGTCTACCAGGGGGCCCCCACCCCGATCACCAGCTTCATGGCGGTGGCGACCAAGGCCGCGGCCTTCGCCGTCTTCCTCCGCTTCTTCGACGTCGCCCTCGGCTCCCAGCTCGACTCCTGGCAGCCGGCGCTGGCGGCGCTGGCGGCGATCTCGATCCTCGTCGGCAACGTCGGCGCCCTCGGCCAGGACTCGCTGAAGCGGCTGATGGGCTGGTCGGGGGTCGCCCAGGCCGGCTACATGCTCGGCAGCGTGGTCGTCGCCTCCGAGGCGGGGACCAGCGCGCTCGTCTTCTACCTCGCCGCCTACGCCTTCATGAACCTCGCCGCCTTCGCGGTGATCGTCGCCCGCGAGCGGGAAACGGTCTTCGGCGACGACATCCGCGGGGTGCGCGGGCTCGGGGCCGAGCGGCCGCTGCTGGCCTGGCCGCTGACGATCTCGATGCTGGCCCTGGCCGGGCTGCCGGCGACGACGGGGTTCATCGGCAAGCTCTACCTGATCGAGGCCCTGGTCGAAGGCGACTACACCTGGCTCGCGGTCTTCATCGCGGTCGGGACGATGATCTCCCTCGCCTACTACCTGCGGGTGGTGGCGGCGATGTGGATGCGGCCGGAAGGCGAGCGGGCGGCGGGGGCGCGGCCGGCGATCGCCGGGGCCTCGCCGGAGGCCGATCCGGTCGATCCCGAGGCCGGCCGCCGCTGGTCCCTCGCCGGCCCGGCGCTCCTCGCCGCCGCGGCGACGGTCTTCTTCGGCATCGTCCCCCAGCCGCTCGTGGACTTCGCCGAACACGCCGGTCGGTCCCTCTTCGGGTAGAACCGCCCGCCTGGCGGCACCGGACACGGCGCGGGGCGTCGTCCTCGGTCGCTCGCGTGCAAAGCACGCCACGCTCCCTACGTCCTAGCCCCGCTTGGTCCGGCACCGTCAGACTGCCGGGCCTGGCATGGGCGTTCTCCTCACCACCGGCGCGATCGTCGCGGCCGTCGCCGTCGGCGTCTGGTCCGAGGCCCGCTGGCCGGCCGGCGCGGCGCGCGCCTCGCGCAGCGCCCTGACGCTGCTGCTCTACGTGCTGCTGCCGCCGGTGATCTTCTTCAACATCGCCGCCAGCGAGATCGACGTCAGCCACGGGGTCGGGCTGCTGCTGGGGATCGTCGCCTCCTCGCTCGGGGCCCTCTTCGCCTGGACGGTCGCGACCCGATTCCTCACCCTCACCCGCCCCCAGGTGGGAGCGGTGATCTGCACCGTCCTCAGCGTCAACACCGGCTACCTCGGCTACCCGCTGGCGGTGGCGCTGCTCGGCCGCGACCAGCTCTCGACCGCGGTCCTCTACGACGTCCTCGTCACCGGTCCCTGCCTCCTGCTCGGCGCCTTCGCCGTCGGCGCCGCCTTCGGCACCAAAGCCGGGGAAACGCCGCGCCAGCGGGTCCGCGCCTTTTTCACCCGCAACCCGCCGCTCTACGCCGCGGTCGCCGGCCTCCTCGCGCCGAACGCCCTCGCCCCGAACGTTCTCGTCGACCTCTCGCAGGTCCTGATCGTCGCCATCCTCCCGATCGGCTTCTTCGCCGTCGGCGCCACCCTGGCCGAGAACGCCGAGCACGGCGAGCTGCCGATGCCGCCCCCGCTCACCCGCCCCGTCCTGCTGGTGATCGCCACCCGCCTCGCCGTCGTCCCCGGCCTCCTGATGCTCCTCGCCGCCCCTCTGATCGACCTCCCCGCCGCCTACCGCCTCCTCTCGGCCATGCCCTCGGGCCTCAACTCCCTCGTCATCGCCCACGCCTACGGCCTCGACATGGAGGTCACCGCCGAGGCCGTCACCTGGTCGACCGCGATCGTCGTGCTGGCGGCGCTGGGATCGCTGTTGCTGTGATCAGGTCTAGATCGACTTCACGATAAAGAACAGCCAGGTAGTAATTAGGCCACCGGCCAAGCCAATAGAAACCTGCATCAACGTGTGCTGGAGCTTGTCGAACCTGCCACTCAGTTCACGTATGTCTGCACTGACCCGGCTGAATCCCTCATCCATCTTCTGTTCGACTCGCTCGAACCGCCGATCGACTTTCACGAAGCCGTCGTCGACCCGATCTCTGAATTCGTCGAGTCGGTCGTCGTTCCATTCCGTCATCCCTGCCTCCCTCTCTGCAACCGCTGCCTCCATGCCAATGACCGTAGCAGACAAAAGCATACGAGACTGGAACGTTTCTGTAAATTCTCAGCCGTGCTCCATCACGGCGGGATCGAGGTTGCGCCGGCTGACGTCGAGGCCGCCGTCGGCTTCTTCGAGCTACTCGGGTTCGCGCGGGTCGAGCCGCCGCCGGCGCTGCGCGAGTTCACCTGGCTCGAGCGGGACGGGACGCAGGTGCACCTGATGCCGGAGGACGAGCCGACGGTGCCCTCGCCCGGTCACCTGGCGGTGGTCGTCGAGGACTTCGAGGCGACCGTCGCGCGGCTGCGCGAGCGCGGCTTCGAGGTCGAGCCCAAACGCGAACACTGGGGCGTCCCGCGGGCGCTGGCGCACGCTCCCGGCGGCCACCGGGTCGAGCTGATGGCCGCCCCGCCGGCGCCTCGGACCTGAGCCCCGGCGGCGCCGGCGGCTGCCAACCGCAGCGCCCACTACGATGCGCCGGTGCGCTACCCGGTCGAAGACTTCACCGCTGAGGAGCGGGCGCTTCTCGCCCCTCATTTCACCAACCTGGAGCGGCCCGTCTTCGCCCTCGTCAACCTGCCGGAGACCGTCAAGGGAGCGCTTTTTGCCCGCTATTCGCGTTATTCCGGGACCGTGCGGCGGCTCTACCTGGAGGAGTTCGCCGCCGATGCGCCGGGCGGCGGCCGTCCCTTCGACGAGGACGAGGGAGCCCGGGCGGCGCAGCTCTACGAGCGCGTCTTCGCCGGCTACGGCGACGACTCGATCGCCCAGCTCGGCGGCGCCCACGTCGCCTGCGAGTGGGTCTCCAACATCCTCACCAAGGTACTGCAGCGCGGCCGCCTCGCCGCCTACCTGGAGCAGTCGACCCGCTACATCCCCTACGACAAGCCGCTGCCCGGCGGCGGCTACCGCTTCTACCGCGACGAGGAGCTCGGCCCGGAGTTCGCGGCGGCGATGGACGAGATCTTCGCGATCTACTCCCGCTCCCTGGCCGAGGTCGAGGAGTGGGCGGCGGCGCGCTGGCCGCGGGGCGAGGAACCGGAGGGCGCCTGGCGGCGCTCGATCCGGGCCAAGGCGCTCGACCTGCTGCGCGGGCTGCTGCCGGCGGCGACCCTCAGCCACGTCGGCATCTACGCCAGCGGCCAGGCCTACGAGCAGCTGATCATGCGGCTGCTGGCCTCGCCGCTGCCGGAGGCGCGCGAGTACGGCGGCATGATCCTGGCCGAGCTGAAGCAGGTGATGCCGAGCTTCGTCTCCCGCGTCGACCGGCCCGAACGCGGCGGCGAGTGGATCTCCTACCTGGAGCGGCGGCGCGAGCAGACCGAGAGCTGGGTGGCGCGGCTCGGCCTCGACCGCCGCGGCGCCGGCGACGGCGCCCCCTCGGTCGAGCTGCTCCACGTCGAGGGCTCCGAAGAGGACCTGCTCGCCTCCTCCCTGTTCGAGTCGGCGAGCGCGCCGGAGACCGAGGTCCTCGCCCGCATCGACGTCCTCGACCGCGAGGAGCGGGCGCAGCTGCTGGCGGCGGTCGTCGGCGGGCGCGCCAACCGCCGCTACCGGCCGGGGCGCGGCTTCGAGGCCCTGCGCTACCGCTTCGAGATCGTCTCCGACTACGGCGCCTTCCGCGACCTGCAGCGGCACCGGATGCTGACCTGCCAGTGGCAGCGACTGAGCCCCGACCTCGGCGCCGGGATTCCCGAGGAGGTGCGGGAAGCCGGCGTCGGCGGGGAGTTCGAGCGGGCGCTGGAGGTCTCGCGCGGCGAGTTCGAGCGGCTGGCCGAGGCCGGCCTCGCCGAGCAGGCCCCCTACGCTCTCAGCCTCGCCTACCGGATCCGCTACACCCTCGACCTCAACGCCCGCGAGGCGATGCACCTGATCGAGCTGCGCTCGGGCCGCGAGGGGCACCCGACCTACCGCGCCGTGGCGCAGGCGATGCACGAGCGGATCGCCGCCGAGCACCCCGGCGTGGCGGCGGCGATGTCCCACGTCGACAGCTCGGTCGAGCCGCGATTGGAGCGGATCATGAGCGAGATCCGCACCCACCGCAAGCGGGTCAGCGCCGGTCACTCCGAGTAGCGCTCGCGGCTACTCGCGCTGCTTGCGCTTGCGCGGGGGAGCCCCCTCGCCCTCGCCCGTCTCCTCCTCGTCCCAGCCGCCCCCCGGTTCCATTTCGGCGGCGGCTCTCTCCCCCGGCGTCGGCCAGGGGACCGCTTCGCCGGCCTCCCAGGCTGGCGGGCGCCCGCCGGGGACGAAGCCGAGGACGAGCAGGCCGAAGTAGACGAAGAAGACCATCGTCACGAAGGAGAGCGGCCCGAGCAGGAAGGCGATGCCGGCGACCATCGCCAGCGATCCCCAGAAGCGCGAGAGGAGCCCGGTCCGCAGCGACCAGAGCCCGACGTAGAAGAGGGCAGCGAGGAGGCCGAAGGCGCCGGCGAGGCCGACCCCGGTCGCCAGCGGCGCCAGCGTCGTTTCGCCGATCGCCTGGGAGGCGGCGTCGTCTTCCAGCTTGCGGCCTTCGCAGGCCCGCAGCGGGCTTTCGCCCCTGGCCGGGTCGTATTCCTTCACGAGGAAGTCGCCCCCTTCGCTCTGGCGCTCTTCGACGCATTCCTCCTTCGCTTCCCGCTTGGTCAGGGACGGTTCCGCGTCTCCCGCGACGAAACGGTCGGCGGCGCTGCTCGTTACCCCGATCGCCAGCCCGGAGGAGATGGCGAGGAACAGCGGCGCCGCGACGACGAGCCCGATCAGCTGCCCGCGCACCCGGTCGCCGCGCGCCTGCACCGCCCGGAACAGGTAGGCGAGCGGCAGCGCCAGCAGGAGGAGGCCGAGCAGGCGCGCGAGCCCGGAGAGGACGAGCGCACCGCCGTGGGCGTCGACTTCGCGGAGGACGTCGGCCTGGCCGTCCCCGTTGACTTCCAGCGCCCTGGAGACCAGCAGGAGGACGACGCCGGCGATGCTCGCGATCCCCACCGGAACCGCCCAGCGCGTCTCCCGGGCCCGCGTCTGGGCCTTGCTGTCCTCGATCGGCACGAGGCGTACGCTACCCGAGCATGGACCAGGTCGAGAGCCCCCACGCGGTCGTCCCCCTCGAGGCCGGAGCCGGCCCCGAGAACCCGCCCTGCCCCGCCTGCGGCGAGCCGCTCTTCGGCTGGATCGCCCAGAAGCCGGGCCTGGCCGGGGCGGTGCGGCGCTGCGAGAGCTGCGGGCTCGGCGTCGTCGGCGAGCCGGCGGGAGCCGAGGAGGCCCTGGGCGGGCTCGACGCCCGCCGCGAGGGCGAGACGATCCGGATCGAGAACCGGGCCAGCTTCGCCTGCTCGCTCGGCGGCGCCGGCTGGTCCGGCCTGCACCCACAGGCCCGCCACCTCTTCACCGTGGAGGCGGTCCGCCGCCTCGTCGCCCGCCGCGACCAGGTCGTCAGGTCCCGCCGCTGGCGGCCGCTGGCCAGCCTCGCCGCCACCTGGCAGACCCTGCTCAACAGCGTCACCTTCGGCCACGACGTCGCCCTGGGCGCCCTGCGCGAGGCGCCGTCGCGGCCGGCGGCCCAGCCCTGGCAACGCCGGATCGACGGCCTCGCCAGCATCGTCCTCGCGCTCCCGGCCCTGCTGATCGCGCTCCCGGTCGAGCTCGCCGGCGGCCTCAGCGGCCACGGCAGCGTGATCTCGGTGCGAGTGGAGCTGTTCTGAGCTAGCTCAAGCCTTCCCGAGCCTCACGGACCAGGGTGACGGCCTCGGGAAAGAGGACGCGGATCGCGTCGCGGACCTGCATCGCCTGCTCGTCGGCGCTGCCGGTGAGGTCGAGGCGGCCGATCGAGGCGACGGTCATCTCAACCGCCAGCTTGATCGCGTTGTCGGCCCAGGCGACGCGCTGCGAGGACTGCATCTGCTCCTGGAGCTCCTCCATGCGAGCGCGGAACTCCTCCGGGTCGCCGAAAAGGTTGAAGCCCTCCATCGCCCTGCATGTAAGCAGAAGCGACTCACTGGCGGGAGCCATTCGTCGCCTTCTGCGCGCCACCCGTGCGCCGAGCTGTCCTAGCGTCATCGGGGTGAGGCAGCGGGGAGATCGAGAGCGGGGTTCGGCCAGCGTCGAGCAGGCGGGGCTGGCCGCTCTGGTGGCGCTGCTCCTGCTCGCCGGCATCGCCGCGATCGCCTCCGGTGGCGAGGTCGACGCGGGCCGGGCGCTTGCCGGCGCGATCGGCAGGAAGATGCGCTGCGCACCCCACCTTCCCGACGGCTGCAGCCATCACCCGCTGGTCCCCGCCTACGGCTGGCCCCTGGCGCGGCTGGCGCGGGCGCTGGCCCCGGCGCCGACGGCCCTGCCCGGCCCGTCCGGGCTGCCGCTGGCGCCGGTCGACTTCCGCCGCTGCCGCCGCGAGAGCTGTGCTGTGGCCGCCGGCCCCCGCCTCACCGCCTCCGGCCGCCGCCCCACCGTCTTCACCGAGCTGGTCGACCGCCGCCGATCCACCGGCCTGGTGGAAATCGTCTACTGGCTCTACCGGCCCGGCCTCGGCTGGGAACGGCAGGCGCGACGCGCTACCCGGGCCGACGTCGAAGCGGCGGCCGGAGTCGAGGTCCGCGCCGAGGACGATCCAGCCCTCGTCCCGCTGGAGACCCTCCCCGGGCGCAACCACTACGAGTTCCCGGCCTCCGAACGACCGCCCTGGCAGTGGGGCGTCGGCGGCCGCTACCCGGGCTGGTCGAGCTAGGGCGCGCTTGCCGCCTCGGCGGCTTTCTCGCCCTCGGCTTCCTCCTGCGCCTGCTGGATCAGGCCGCGCCAGTCGGTCGTTTTGAAGACGAGCAGGATCGAGAGGAAGCCGAGCACCACCGACCAGGCCGCCATCGCGATCTGGGTGCCGACCGAGAAGGAGAGGACCGCGGTCCGGGTCGGGCCGTGCAGGGTGGCCACCAGCAGCGCCTGCTGGGCGCCGGCGCCTCCGGGCGTGAAGGGAACGATGTTGGCGATCGCCTGCACGCTCATCACCAGCATCACGTTGCCGATCGAGCCGCTGATCCCGAACGCTTCGAGGAAGAACCAGAAGGCGGCGAAGCGACAGAGCCAGCCGACTCCCTGCCAGGCGAAGACCTCGCGCATGTAGCGGCGCGGCTCGGTGAGGATGACGAGGCCCTGGCGGACGCGCGCCCAGAACCGCCGCACCCGGTGGGCGAGCAGGTAGATCGCGATGACGATCGCCAGCACGGTCACCGCCACCGCGATGAAGAAGAGGTTCAGGTGGTCGGCCCAGAAGGAGATCTCGAAGGCGGGCAGGTCCGGGATCTGGGGCAGCGGCGGCAGCAGCCCCTGGCTGATCGCGTAGAGGAGGACGAGGACCCCGACCGAGGTGTCGAAGACCGTCTGGACCAGGAAGGAGGAGGTCACCGCCGGGTAGGAGGAATCGGGGATCTGCCGTTTGACGAGGAAGACTTTGGTCGCGTCGCCGGCGTGGGCGGGGACGATCGCGTTGATCCCGGCCCCGGCCAGGTAGGCGGCGGCTAGAGGGAGGAAGGGGATCTTCTTGTCGGGATAGGCGGCCCGCAGCACGTTGCGCCAGGCCCAGGCGCGGGCCAGCTGCATGGCCAGCAGGAAGAGCAGGGCGACCCCGAACGTCGCCCAGTCGACTTCCGAGAGATGGCGGAAGAATTCGGTCGAGGCGTCGAAGAAGCGCCGGAAGCTGTCGTGGAGATCGGCCGCGGGCATCGCAGCTAGACTAGCCACGCTCGTGCCGGACACCGACACGCACACCTTGCCGCCCGCCCCTACCCGAGACCCCGCTGACGAAGCGATGTGCTCGCGCGCCCGCGAGCGCTACGCCGCCGATCGCAGGAGCCGCTGGCGCAGGCGCCGCAAGCGCCACGCCCAGCTGCCGAACCTGATCATCGTCGGCGGGCTCAAGTGCGGGACGACGAGCATCCACCACTACCTCGGCCTCCATCCCGAAATCCAGATGTCGAAGCCGAAGGAGCTGAACTTCTTCGTCGAGGAGCTGAACTGGGACCTCGGCCTCGACTGGTACGCGAGCCGCTTCGACGACCGCTTCGCCGTGCGCGGCGAGTCCTCCCCGCACTACACGAACCTGCCGCGCTTCGACGGGGCCGCCGAGCGGATCAAGCAGAACTGCCCCGACGCGAGGCTCCTCTACATGGTCCGCGACCCGATCAAGCGCATCCTCTCCCACTGGGTCCACGCCACCGGCGCCGGCTACGAGACCGGCGAGCTGGTCGAGGTCCTCTCCCGGCCCGACAGCCAGTACATGAACCGCTCCAAGTACTGGATGCAGCTGCAGCCCTACCTCGAGCGCTTCGGCCGCGACCAGATCGCGATCGTCACCCAGGAGGAGCTGCAGACCGAACGCGAGGAGACGATGCGCAGGGCCTTCGCCTTCGCCGGCGTCGACGAGACCTTCACCTCCGAGCAGTTCGACCGCGAGTGGGAGAAGTCGAGCGCCAAGGAGGGCGACAAATACCAGCTGATGGAGAAGCTGGTGAAACTCCCCGGCCTGCGCTCGCTCGACCGCAACTTCGACCGCCTGCCGGAGTCGATGCGCTGGCTGGTCGAGAAGGTCGTCCACGACCCGGACAAGCCGCCGGCGCCGAAGCCGAAGCTGCCCGACGACCTCTTCGAGACGATCCGCAGCCGCTTCACCGAGGACGTCGCCGAGCTGCAGAAGTTCGCCGGCCGCGAGTTCGCCGGCTGGCACGACTACAGCTGAAGCGCGCTTCCGGTTCTCGACACACCCCGCTGTGGTGAAAGTCGGATGCGCGGGTAGGTTCTGACTCGATGCGGCGCCTGATCCCCGACCCGGGCCAGACCACGGTCTCCGAGCAGCTGGAGGCCTACCGGCCCTGGGAGGAAGCGCGCGGGGAGCGGCCGCTGGTGGGGATGAACTTCGCGGCCACGGTCGACGGCCGGGCGACGATCGACGGGCGCTCGGGGCCGATCGGGTCGAAGACCGACACCGAGATGCTGGTCGGCCTGCGGAAGCGGTTCGAGGCGGTGATGATCGGCGCCGGGACGATGCGGGTCGAGCGCTACGGGCCGATGGAGCCGCTGATGGTCCTGGTCAGCGGCCGGCTCGACCTGCCGTGGGACGCGCCGCTCTTCTCGAAGGCCGGCGAAGAGGTCGTGGTCTTCACCGCCTCGGAGGCCGAGCCGCCGGAGACCGCGGCGACGGTGGAGGTGGTGCGGCACGAGGGGGCGGTCAACCTGCGCGAGGCGCTGGGCTACCTGCGCCGGGAGCGCGGCATCCGCGCCCTGCTCTCCGAGGGCGGCCCGCACCTGCACGCGCAGATGCAGGCCGACGGGCTCGTCGACGACCTCTTCCTGACGATCGCCCCGAAGCTCTCCGGCGGCGGGGCGCCGCGGATCGTCGAGGGGTCGCTGCCGGGGGTGGCCGGCCTGGAGCTGGCCTGGCTGCTGGAGGAGGACGGCGAGCTCTTCGCCCGCTACCGGCGGCCCTGAGGCGCCGATCAAATACCGTTCCACCTCCGAAGCGGACGAGGAGAGAGGACGGAGATGGACTTCAACCCCAGCCCCGAGGTGGCGAGCCTGCGCGAGCGCGTGCTCGACTTCATGGACGAGCAGGTCTACCCGCAGGAGCGGGAGATCATGGAAGCGCTCGACGCCGAGGTGGCGCCCGGCGTCCCCTACCCGCAGAACCTCGCCGCCGTCCGCGAGAAGGCGAAGGGCGAAGGGCTCTGGAACCTCTTCATGCCCGACGAGCGCTTCGGCCCGGGGCTGAAGAACTGGGAGTACGGGCTGCTCTGCGAGGAGATGGGCCGCAGCCCGATGGCGGCGCCGATGGCCTTCAACTGCTCGGCCCCGGACACCGGCAACATGGAGATCCTCGCCGAGCACGGCACGCCCGAGCAGCGCGAGCGCTGGCTGGAGCCGCTGCTCGAGGGGAAGATCCGCTCCTGCTTCTCGATGACCGAGCCCGAGGTCTCGGGCTCGGATCCCACGCTGCTGCAGGCCCGGGCCGAGCTCGACGGCGAGGAGTGGGTGGTCACCGGCCACAAGTGGTTCACCAGCGGCGCGATGGGCGCCGAGCTGGCGATCGCGATGGTCGTCACCGACCCCGACGCGCCGCCCTACTCGCGCGCCTCGATGATCTGCGTCCCCACCGACACGCCCGGGTTCGACCTGGTGCGGCCGATCTCGGTGATGGGCCACGACGGCGGCCCCGGCCACTGCGAGATCCGCTACGAAGACTGCCGGGTGCCGAAGGGGTTCCTGCTCGGCGAGCGCGGCGCCGGCTTCGCGATCGCCCAGGACCGCCTCGGCCCGGGCCGGATCCACCACTGCATGCGGGCGATCGGGACCGCCGAGCGGGCGCACGAGATGATGTGCCGCCGCGCCAACGAACGCAGCGCCTTCGGCGGCCCGCTCGGCGATAAGCAGTTCGTCCAGGAGTCGATCGCCGCCTCGCGGATGGAGATCGACCAGGCCCGCCTCCTCACCCTCTACGCCGCCTGGAAGATGGACACCGAGGGCAAGCGCGCCGCCCGCCAGGCGATCTCGGCGATCAAGATCGTCGCCGCCAACATGGTGATGGACGTCCTCGACCGCGCGATCCAGATCCACGGCTCCCTCGGCATGACCGACGACACCCCGCTGGCGATCATGTGGCGCTTCAGCCGCATGCTCCGCCTCGCCGACGGCCCCGACGAGGTCCACAAGATGGTCCTCGCCCGCCGCGAGCTGAACCGCTGGGCCAAGCGCGCCGAGGCCGAAGCCGAAGGCAACCTGGAGCCGCGACACACGACGCGGATGGTCTAGGCGAGGGCGGGGACATCGGATTGCAGGGCGGGCCGCCCTGTGAAAGGGTCGATAAATTCCAACCGTCTCGCTACCCGGAAGAAGGTCTGCATTGATTACCAGAGGTAAGGCTCTCCTCCTAGCGGCGTCCGTCGCCGCGATCGGACTCATGGCGTTGTCTGTTTCGACCGCCTCGGCAGCCTCGTTCAACTGCGATGTCCCGCTCGACAACTTCAACCGGCCCGACGGCGTCGGCCTCGGACCTGGATGGACGGGCCAGGAAGCGTCGATGAACATCGAAACCAACAGCGCAACGAATCCGAACACCACCCCCGGCTTGGCGACCTGGAACGGTACGGTTTCGTCTCAGCAGGCCTGTGTCGACGTCAGCGACAACGGCACCGGCACCCAGTACGCAGCGATCGACCTGGGCTACAGGGACCTTTCGAACAACGCCTTCGTGAAGGTCCAGCACAACTCCTCGGTTGGGTTCGACGTTGCCTACATGTATTACGGCAACAACGGGGAATGTCAGATAATCGGCGGCTGCAACTTCGCGATCACCCCCTTTCATGCCGCACGCCTCCACGCGACGCTGAATCCGGCCAGTGGCGAAGTCGTCCTCGACATCGACACGAACTTCGACAACGTGCCGGAGGAAACCATCTCGAAGACCTACAACGCGCCGTTCGATTTCGGCAATGCGATCGGCCTCGGGGCATACGGACATCCGTTCTTGGACAACTTCGCGACCGTCTCAGCGGCTCCGGCGCCACCGGCGCCGCCCGCACCCCCGGCCACTCCGGCGGCTCCGGGCACGAAGCTGAAGCGGGCGACGATCAAAGCCGACAAGGGCTTCGCCAAGTTCTCGTTCCAGGCCATCGGTACGGCAACCGGATTCGAATGCGCGTTCGCCAAAAAGGGGAAGAAAGCGGTCTACAAGTCCTGCAAATCCCCGAAGAAGTTCCAGCACCTGAAACCGGGCAAATACACCTTCAAGGTGCGTGCCTACGGCCCCGGCGGAACCGACTCCTCGCCGGTGGTCAAGAAGTTCAAGATCAAATAGCCCGACTGGAGGGGCCCCGGGACGGGGTCCCTCCGCCTCACCACAGCTTCAAATAGAAGAAACCCGCTCGGCCTCTTCGGCCAGCCGCTCGACCAGGCGGGCGAAGGCCTCGACGCCCTCGTTGACCTTGCCGTAGCCGCCGGCGGTGTAGCGGGCGTAGACGCCCTCGAGGATGATCGCCAGCTTCCAGTAGCCGAGGGCGACGTAGAAGTCGAGCTCGGAGAGGTCGCGGCCGGAGCGCTCGGTGTAGCGCGCCGTTATCTCCTCCCGGGTCGGGAAGCCGGGGGCGAGGTTGGCGGGCATGCCGAGGGCGAGGGTGTCCTCGCCGCGGTCGGGCCAGTAGACCATCAGCAGGCCGACGTCGGCGAGGGGGTCGCCGAGGGTGCAGAGCTCCCAGTCGACCACGGCGGCGACCTCGCCGGAATCGGTGAGGATCATGTTGTCGAGGCGGTAGTCGCCGTGGACGATCGTCGCCGGCCCCTGCTCGGGGATTCGCGCCGCAAGCGCCTCGTGGACACGGTCGATCGGCTCCAGCTCGCGCGTCTTCGACTTCTCCCACTGTCCCTGCCAGCGGCGCAGCTGGCGGGCGACGTAGTCCTCCTTGCGGCCGAGGTCGCCGAGGCCGACCGCGTCGGGGTCGACGGCGTGGATCTCGACCAGGGTGTCGGCGACGCGCTCGCCGATCGCCCGGCGGTCGCCCTCGCCGGGGAAGACCTCCGCCTCGGCGAGGCCGCGCAGGATCGGGCCCTCGACGAACTCCATCACGTAGAAGGGCGCCTCGTTGACGCTCTCGTCCTCGCAGAGGCCGACCACCGGCGCCACCGGCACCTCCGTCTTGCCGAGGGCGGAGACGACCTTGAACTCGCGGCCCATGTCGTGGGCGGAGCCGAGCCGCTTACCGAGTGGCGGCCGCCGCAGCGCCCACTTCTGCCCGGCGGCGTCGGTGACGCCGTAGGTCAGGTTCGAGTGGCCGCCGGCGATCCGCTCGAAGCGGAGCGGGAAGTCCACCCCCGCGACGTTCTCCCCGAACCAGGCTTCGACCGCCTTCGCGTCGATCCCGTCGGGGGCGGCGACGGTTCCGTCCTGCTCGGTAGCCTCGTCAGCCATAGCGGCGCAAGCATATTCACGATCCAATGGGCGGCTGAGTCCGTCGCTTGCCAACCGGCTGCGGATCGGGTTCGCGATCGGCTTCGCCGTGCTGACGGCGATGGCGGTGATCGGCGTCGGCCGCTTCATCCAGCAGCGCCAGGACTTCGAGGACTCGATCGCCCGGTCCTACCAGGTGGAGATGGCGGCGCGGGAAAGGATCGCCCGCGGCGACGGCGGCGTGGCGGGGCGGGCTGTCGTCTCCCAGCAGGCGCAGCACCGCAGCGAGCTGCGCGACGAGATCTCCGGCGACACCCGCGACACGGCGCTGCTGGTCGCCGCCGGGCTGCTGGCGGGACTGACCGGGGCGCTGCTCCTCTTCAGCGGCCTGATCTCCTCGATGCGCCGGCCGCTCGAGGAGCTGGTCGACGCGGCCGGGCGGCTGGCGTCCGGCGACCGCAGCGCCCGGGTCGAGGTCGGCGGCCTGGCGGAGACCGCCACCCTCGGCACCGCCTTCAACGAGATGGCCGAGGAGCTCGAGCAGGAGGAGAGCCGCCGCGAACAGCTCGACCGCCTCAAAGACGAGTTCGTCCTCACCGCTTCGCACGAGCTGCGCAGCCCGCTGACCTCGGTCCAGGGGTTCGCCGAGCTGCTGATGCTGGAACGCGATTCGCTGACGTCGCGGCAGGCCGAGACGGTGGAGGTGATCCTCGACAACTGCCGTCACCTGGTGCGGCTGCTGAACGACCTGCTCGATCTCGCCCGCTCCGACGCCGGCCGGCTCTCGATCCAGCCGCGGCCGACCGCGGTCGCGCCGCTCGTCGAGGACGTCGTGCGTACGATGCGCGCCCAAACCGAGGCGGAGGGCCAGCACCTGCGCCAGGACCTCCCGCCCGGACTGCCGCCGATCGACGTCGAGCCCGACCGAATCAGACAAATACTGGTGAATCTGCTTACGAATGCACATGAGTACGCGCCCGAAGGTGCGTCCATCGGGGTCGCGGCCCGGGTCCTCGGTGCCGAGGTGGAGATCAGCGTGAGCGACGACGGACCGGGCATCCCGGAGGAACAGCTGCAGCGGATCTTCGACCGCTTCACCCGCGGCGACGCAGGGCTTACCCAGCGCGTCGGCGGCACCGGCCTCGGGCTGGCGATCTCGAAATCGCTGGCCGAGGCGCACGGCGGCAGCATCAGCGCCGAGTCGACCGTGGGCCAGGGCTCGACCTTCCGGCTGCGGCTGCCGGTCGCGGCCGGCGGAGCGCGGAGCGGCGACGGCGCCGCCAGCGGCCAGGGCCAGCCGACGGCGGAGACGAGCTGATGGCGACGATCCTCGTCGCCGACGACTCGGAGACGATCCTGCTGCTGATGCGGACGCGGCTGGAGATGGCCGGCCACGCGGTCGCCACCGCGGCCGACGGCCAGGAGGTGCTCGACCACATCGCCGGCGGCGTCGCGCCGGACGTGCTCCTGCTCGACGCGATGATGCCCCGCAAGTCCGGCATCGACGCCCTGCGGGAGATCCGCGGCTCCGGCAGCGAGGTCCCGGTCCTGATCGTCAGCGCCCACCAGAACCCCGGCGACGCCGACGCTCCCACCGACCTCGCGATCGACGGCTACATCACCAAGCCGATCGACTTCGATCGCCTGCTGGAAACGATCGACGAGCTGACCCCCTAGCCGATTCTCGCCCCACCCTGGTGTGGCGAAAATCGGAAGCGCTAGCGAAGACTGACGCGGAAGCGGAAGAGCGCAGGCGTGCGGTCGCGGTTGCCGGCCGGGTCGACCGCGAAGACGCGGAAGACGTGGCGGCCAGCCTTGACCCGATAGGCGCGGGGTGAGGTGCAGCCGCGATACGGCTTGCGGTCGAGCTTGCAGCGGAACCGCGAGCCCGGCTCGTTCGAAGCAAAGCGAAAAGCGACGCGGCGCCATCTGCCCTGCGTGAAGACGAGCGAACGCGGGTGGAATCCGAGCGTGGTGCGCGGAGCGCGGCGGTCCACCACCGGCGGCGGCGGGGGCGGTTCGGGCAGCGGCGGCGGGGGCAGCTGGGTGACGGTGCGGAAGTTGTTCGGGTCGGCTTCGGCGACCGACTCGCATTCGACCGGCTGCGGGTCGCCGTACTGGGGGTGGTCGATCAGGGCGGAGTCGTTGTCGGGACCGCAATCGATGACCCTGTCGGCATCGCCGGAGTTGGCGAGGATCGAGTCTTCGCCGGCTCCGGCGAAGTAGGCGTCGGGGCCGGGGTGCCCGAGCAGCTGGTTGGGGCCACCGTCGCCATAGAGGACGTCTCCGAAGGAGGAGCCCTCGAGGTCCTCGACTTCGGCGATCGCGTCGAGCGGTTCGCCCCCGCAGGCGGGCACTTCGCCGCTCCCCGGACGCCCGGCGGCGCCACTGGCGAGGTTCGCCTCCACCCCTTCGCCGAAGCGCGCCCAGGAAGCGTTGTCGCGGCCCGGACCGCCGATCACCTTCTCGCCGTCGCAGACCGAGTTGGAGAGGAAGAGGTCGTTGCCGTCGCCGCCGAGCAGTTCGTCGGCGCCGCCGTTGTGGGTGAGGGCGTCGTCGCCGCCGAGGGCGCTGAGGGTGTCGATGCCGCTGCCCGGACCGTCGACGAGGATGTCCTCGCTTTCGGCGCCGCCGGTCAGCGCGTCGCCGCCTTCGCCGCCGATCGCGACCACCGCCACCGTGGCGGGGAAGTTGCCCGCTTCGATCGTGTCGGCGCCGCCCATCCCCGCCAGCAGCAGCGAGTCGAGCGGCGCCGCCAGCGCGCAGACCGCTTTCGTCGCCGATTCGATCGTGCAGCCGCCGGCGTCGCTCGCGCTCTGGTCGAACGTCCCCGCCGCCAGCGTGAAGGTGACAGCCGTCGTTGAATAGGTCGCGGTGACGTCGTCGCTGCCGCTGCTGCCGACCAGGTAGAGCTGGGCGTAGGGCGTCGCCCCCGGCGAGGTCATGAAGCCGACGCTGACTTTGCCGGTGTCGCGGGTGGCGATGCCGCCGGCGTCGACGTTGTCGCCGTCGGCGCCCCCGACGAGGGTGTCGCTGCCGCCGCCTCCCACCAGGGCGTCGGCGCCGCCGCCGCCGTAGATCGTCTCGTCACGGCTGGAGCCGACGACGTAGTCGGAGAAGGGCGTGCCGACGATCGTCTCGAAGGCCCCGACTTCGACTTCGTCGACGCCGCCCCCGTTCGCCGCCACCCCGTTCTCGGCGTTTTCGCCGCCGGTCGCCAGCTGCAGCCGTAGCCCGCGCTCGCCACCGGCCGCCGGGAAGCCGCTGACGGGAACGCTGCCGCCGAAGCCCGGCGTGACCCCGGTCGAGTAGCTGAGGACGTCGGCGGGATCGCCGCCGGTGTCGAAGATGCGGTCGATCGTCGAGTCGCCGCGAACGTAGTCGTTCCCTTCTTCGCCGTCGATCGAGTCGAAGCCGAAGCCGCCCGCGAGGCGATCGTCGCCGGGCCCGCCGCGCAGGAGGTCGTCGCCGATCCCGCCGAAGAGCTGGTCGTTGCCGGGGCCGCCGAGGAGGATGTCGTTGCCGCGCTCGCCGAAGACGACGTCGTCCCCTGCTCCCCCTTCGAAGGTCTGACTGCCGACGCCGAGGTGGCAACCGGCTGGGCAGGCGGCGGCCGTCGCGACGATCGTGTCGTCCCCACCCCCGCCCTCCACGGTGGCGACCCGCGGCGAGGCGACGATCACGTCGGAGCATGGCGTGCCGTAGGTGGTGCCGCCGACCGTGGTCGGCCCTTCGGCGCAGGACGGGGTGGTGTCGGCGACCGCCGGCGCCGGCAGCGACAAGGCCGTCAGCAGGCAGGTGAGGGCAAGGGCGAAAGCGAGCCGCACATCCCTTAAATACCCCCGGGCCGGGGTTCGACTCGCTAGCTCTTCGCGATCTCGAGCCGGATCTCTTTGCCCTCGAGCTTGGTCCCGTCGAGGTACTCGACGGTGCGCTCGGCTACCTCGGGGTCGACCTCGACGAAGGAGAAGCGGTGGAGGACGCGGACGTCGTGGATGGCCTCCTCGGGGAGGACGGCGCCCTCGCGCAGGGCCCAGCGCAGCGCCTCCTCGTCGATGCCGCTGCGCTCGCCGCGGTTGACGAAGAGCTTGGTCGTGGCGGCTTTCCCGGCGTCGCCGGCGCCGTTGGCCTCGGCCGCCGGCTCGCGCTCGCGCTGCGGCTCATCCTCCCGCTCGGGCCGCACCTCCTTCTCCCGTTCGCGCCTCGGCGCCCGCTCGCGGCGCCGCGGCCGCGGCGCGTGCTCGAGCCGCTCCTCCGGGGTCTCCCACTCGCCGATCGTGGTGTTGACGTCGCGCTCGATGCGGGCGATCTCGTCCCTCTGGTCCGGCGTCACGAAGGTGATCGCGCGCCCGGTCCGCCCGACCCGGCCGGTACGGCCGATTCGGTGGACGTAGGTCTCCGAGGAGTTCGGCACGTCGTAGTTGATGACGTGGGTGACGTGGTCGACGTCGAGGCCGCGGGCGGCGATGTCGGTCGCCACCAGCAGCCGCACGCGGTGGTCCTTGAAGGAGATCATCACCCCGTCGCGGACGCCCTGGCTGAGATCGCCGTGCAGCGCCTTCACGTCGAGGCCTTTGTCCTTCAGCGTCTTCTCCAGCTTCGAGGCGCCGATTTTGGTCCGGGTGAAGATGATCGCCTGCTCGGGCTCTTCGGTCTTCAGCAGCTCGACCAGGCGCGCCGCCTTCTCCTTGGCCGGGACCTCGACGTAGGCCTGCTGGATCTTGTCGACGGTCAGCGTTTCCGGGGTGATGCTGATCGTCGTCGGGTCGTACATGTAGCCCTCGGCGAGCTTCTGGATCGGCGGCGGCATCGTCGCCGAGAAGAGCGCCGTCTGGCGCCCGCTCGGGCACATCCGCAGGATCTTCTCGACGTCTTCGATGAAGCCGAGGTCGAGCATCTCGTCGGCCTCGTCGAGGACGACGTAGCGGGCCGCGGTGAGGACCAGCGAGCGGCGCGACATCAGGTCCTTCATGCGGCCGACGGTGGCGACGACGACGTGCGCCCCCGATCGCAGCTGCGACTGCTGCGAGCGGATCGGGGCGCCGCCGAAGACCGCGACGATCTCGATGTCGAGGTGC